>JAWLHV010000002.1:0-42320 GCA_041690175.1 Dehalococcoidia bacterium | reverse complement strand
CCCCGGCGCGCCGCGCGGGCCCGCGGCGAGGTGGAGGTGCTGGCCACCCTGGCCGCCATCGAGCGCAGCCCGTCGCGGCAGCGCCTGCTGGCCTACGCCCAGGACGACGTCGCCGCCACGCGCCCGTGGGTGGCCACGGTGGGCCGGCTATTCCCGGGTGAACCGCCCGGCCTCCTGGCGGTGGCGGAGGACAGCCACCTGCGGCGGGGCGAACTGCTGGAGGTCACGGGCGAGGGCGCATGGGCCACCCGCCCGGTGGCGCTGGCGCCCCGCGTGCTGTGGGCCCTGGCCGGCGACGACTCGCCGGACCCGACCCTCCCCCACGGCTGCACGCTGCAGCCCGCCACCGAACGTCGCGAGGGCACCCCGCCGCGCCTGCTCCTGGTCTACGGCGGCGACCGCGCCCAGCGGCGTGGCGAGGCCGGCCGCGGCACGGGCCTGCCCCTGCTGGTGACCACCGTCCCTGCCAACGAGGAGGGTTGGCGCGCCCTCGTCCGCGAGGCGACGGTGCGCGGCGCCGGGATCGTCCTCGAGGTGGAGGAGCCTCGCCTGCCGGTGACGGCAGCACACTGGATCCGGCGCGCGGACCACCTCTCGTGGGTGGTGGCGTCAGGCACGCCCGTGGAGATCCGCACGCTGCCGGAGGTGCCATGGGTGGAGCGCGCCCTGGAGGCGCGGATGGCCACCACGGAGGAGTGGGCAGAGGCCTTTGGCCAGCGGCCGGAACGCGGCCATCGCCTGGACCCGGAGGCGCTTCGCCTGGCGCGCCTGGCCTACCACGGCCTGCAGGACGTGGACGGGGCCGTGCGGCGCCTGGCCTCGGGCGCCCTGGACGAACTGGCCACGCGCATCACCTCGCGGCGCGGGTGGGACAGCCTGGTGCTGCCCCGGCGGCAGGAGCGCCAACTGCGCGAACTGGTGGCGCGCTACCGCCACTCAGCCACGGTCTTCGACCGCTGGGGGTTCGGGGGCAATTCCGGCATTGTCGCGCTGTTCGCGGGCCCCAGCGGCACGGGCAAGACGCTCTCCGCGGAGGTCGTGGGCACGGCGCTGGGCCTGGACGTCTACAAGATCGACCTCTCCTCCCTGGTCTCGAAGTACATCGGTGAGACAGAGAAGAACCTGGAGCGCATCTTCGAGGCGGCGTCCGCCGGAAACGTGGTGCTGTTCTTCGACGAGGCGGACGCGCTCTTCGGCAAGCGCTCGGAGGTGGCCGACTCCCACGACCGCTACGCCAACATCGAGGTGGCCTACCTCCTCCAGCGCATCGAGGCGTACGAGGGCATCGTGGTGCTGGCGACGAACCTGCGCGCCAACATGGACGACGCGTTCCTGCGTCGCATCCACGTGGCGGTGGACTTCCGCGAGCCAGACGAAGCGCAGCGCCTGGCGATCTGGCAACTCTCGTTCCCGCCGGGCGCGCCCCAGGAGGACCTGGATTTGCCGTGGCTGGCCCAGCGCTTCCGCGTGACCGGCGGCAATATCCGCAACGCCGCCACCACCGCCGCCTTCCTGGCCGCGGACGCCGAGCGCGCCATCACCATGGACGACATCGTCCGGGGCCTGGACCGGGAGTTCGAGAAACTCGGGCGCCTGCGCACGGAGGCGGACTTCGGCCCCTACTACCGCATCGTCACGAGCAACGACTGACGCGGGACGCCCCCGCAGCCGCTCAGGCGTCGAGTAGCGGCGCCAGCGCGTCTCGGATACGCACGGCAGCCGCGGGCCCGACGCCCCCGGCGGCTACACGCGCCGCCTCTGCAGCCTCGCGGGCAAGGGGCACGGCCGGCACGTCGAGGTCGCCCGCGATCGCGACGGCGCCGTCCACGCCTCCCAGCGCCGCCGCGGTGACGTCCGCGCCGGCCGCGGCCGCCTCCACGATGGCGCGGCGGACAGCCTCCAGGGCAGTCTCGCGGGTGGGCTCATCAGCCTCCCGTACGGCGGCGATGACCGCCCCCTTCGCGGCGTTGTAGACGGAAGCAGCGGTGGCCCCGGCCAGCGTGCCCGGGTCCGGCAACTCCGGCAGGGTCTCCGCTCGTCGCCCCATGACCACGGCGAGTACGCCCGCCACGGCCGATCCCGCCCCGGCAATGACCGCCTTCGGGTGCGCCCGCACGCCGCTGACAACGGTGCGGAGTGTTCGATCTGTGATGCCCATTGGTGGGCTCCCTTCGGGTCAGCCGATGAACGTGGTAGCGAAGTACAGGATGGCGGCCAGCAGCGGCAGCACCGCCACCCAGTTCACGATCCAGGCCGGGTGGACGCGCAGCCGGCCCACCCGAAATGGGCGGGCGTTGAAGGAGGCGATGAGCCGGCGCTTCGGCAGGCGCAGCGCCAGCAGCGCCGCGCCGCCCAGCCCCAGCACTACCAGAACACCGGCCCCCGTCACCTGGTCCATCCGATCCAGGAACGGGCGTCCTCCCAGGGTGACGCCTACCTGGGTGAACGACAGGGCGGAGGGGATGCCCAGCACCACGATCACCCCCGTGGTCAGTTGGGCAGCCCGACGCCGCGTCAGCCCCAGTTCGTCCCGCACCGCGGACATCACCACGATCGCGCCTCCCAGGCACGAGGTGAACCCCGCGAGGAACAGCAGGAAAAAGAACGCAATGGCCAGGTACGCGCCGCCGGCCAGTTGCTCGAAGACGCGCGGGAAGGCCGTGAACGAGAGTTCACTCCCCACATCCGGGGCGATGCCGAAGGTGAAGACGATGGGGAAGACCATGAGACCGGCGACGATCGAGATGCCGGAGTTCGTGGCGGCGATCATGCTGGTGGAGCGGACCAGGTTGGTGCCCGCTGGTACGTAACTCCCGTAGGCAATCAACACACCTTGCCCGACACCCAGCGAGTAGAACGCCTGCCCGGCCGCCGCCCGCCAGGTGTCGCCCTGCGCCAGCGCGCTCGCGTCCAACCCGAGGTAGAACGAACGGGCCTCCGAGGCGCCGTCCAACGTCTGGGCGTACACCGCCATGCCGCAGACGATCAGCAGCAGCATGGGTAGCAGCACCAGGCTGGCCCGCTCGATCGCCGCCACTTCTCTGAGGAGCAGCACGAAGACCAGGGCGGCGACGATCACGAACAGCCAGAGTGAGGCCATCCCCGCCGTGAACTCCCGGAACGTGGTCAGGCGGTCCAGCACCGCATTGAAGGCATAGCCGAGTGTCCAGCCGGTGATCACGAAGTAGTAGGACATGATCGCCACGGTCAGCGCGATCACAGCCCAGCCCACCGCGGCGCCGGCGCGCCCTCCCGCGCGGCGAAAGAGCCCCACCGGCGAGCGTCGCACCAGGTTGCCCGCCCCGCTCTCCAGGACGGCCAGCGGCACCGCGATGAGCAGCACGCAGGTGACGTAGGCGGTTACGAATGCGCCACCGCCGTGTAGCCCCGCCATGTACGGGAAGCGCCAGATGTTGCCCAGGCCCACCACGCCCGCGATCGCCGCCAGCACGTATGCGCGCTCGGAGCGCCAGACAGGGCGCGGGTAGATCGCAGCGTCGGCGATCGCGGAGAGGATCGCGCCCTCGTACACGGGTGGGGTCGACATCGCCCCGACCGTAGCACGGCCTCCGACGCCGCCCGATGGGTCGCTTGTGTCAGGGGAGCGCGGTGCCAGTCCTCACGATCACGGTGCCCGTGCGGTCGGGGGTCCCGCTGCACCCCATCTCCAACTCGCCCTCAGGGTCATCGGGCGGAACCTGGAAGTCGATCTCACCCGTCTCACCGGGCGCCACGGGCAGGTCGCGCACGTAGGGTCCGAGATTGAACAGGCACTCCTCCGAGCCCTGGTTCGTCACGACCAGCTGGTAGCGGTCGGGCGCGCGCACTTCCACGCGGCGAGGGTCCAGTTCGTCCGCGCCCACCTCGATCTCCAGGAGTGGGGTGGGGACGTTGTCTTCGCCCTCGGCGTCGTCGCACGCCACCAGGGCCAGGGCGAGCAGGCTGACGAGGGCGACCAGCGAGAAGTGTCTCACTGGCCACCCGCTCCCGGCGTGGCCGTGCCGTTGTCAGTGTCGTAGTCCTCGGGGACCGTGCCCGTCGGCGTCGGCGAGGAAGCCCCGCCGGAACCGTTGCCGTCGCCGGACGGCTGGTCGGCTTCGCCACCGTCCACGTCCGGACGGCACTCGTCCGGCCAGCAGGAGAAGAAGTTGTCACGGTTCGGCATCTCCACCTGCGCCAGCGTGTCCTGGTTCATCTCCTCGTCCGCGTCGATGACCCCGTTCTCCGCGAGCAGGTACGCGGTGACCGCGTAGACGTCGTCCGGCGAGAGGGTGCCCGGGGTCAGGAACGGCATCGCGCGGTTGATGAAGTCCCAGACCGTGGTGGCGTACGGCCAGTAGTTGCCGATGACCTTCGGCTCACCCGTCTGCCACCCATCGGTGGCGTCCTCCGGCGCGATGATCACCTGCGGGCCGTCGCCGGCGGGGCCACCGCCTTCGCCGTTGTCACCGTGGCAGGAGGCGCACTGCTCCGCGTAGACCTGTGCGCCACGCTCGGCGATCCCGCTTCCGTCCGGCAGTCCCTCGCCGTTGGGCTTCACGTCGATGTCGATCGAAGCGAGGTATGCCGGGTCTACGTCCGAGCCCATGTCCTCATCCAACGCCATCTGCAGGGCGCTGTCGTAGCCCTCGCCGGAAGAGGCGCTGCTACCGCTCCCGGAACCGCCGTTGCTGCCCGAGTCGCCCCCGTCGGAACCGCCGCCGGGGATCGCGGTGGCCGTTCCGCCGCCGGGTGTCGGGCTGCCGTCACTCCCCTGGCCTTCGGCGTCGTCGCAGGCCACCATCAGCATCGCTGCCGCCAGCAGCAGCAGGAGGCCGAACGTGAGGGGGCGGAGCGTCAGTGGAGCGTGTGCGGGTCTACGAAGCGAGGCCATTGAGTACCGTCCCGTCGCTCATCAGCCGCCAGGGCTGCTGGCCGTTGTAGTGGTAGACCGTCTGAGGGCCGTACCGGCCGGAGTCCTCCAGGAGCTGCTGCTGGGTGGGCTGGACATAGCCTGTCTCGTCCGTGGTCCGGCTCACGATGACCGTCTCCTGCCCATCCCAGCGCCAGGGGAAGCGGAAGCGCGTGACTGCCTTGGAAAAGACGGGCTCCTCCAGGCGTGCGTCCTCCCACGTGTCGCCGCCGTCCACGCTCACCTCCACGCGCTCCACGCGCCCATGGCCGGACCATGCCATGCCGTGGATCTCCCAGAAGCCTGGGCCGGGCAGCGGGCGGCCAACTGAGGGGAAGGTGATGAGGCCCTTCGCCTCCATGACGAAGGTGAATTGACGGATAGAGCCGTCGTCCATGACGTCCGTGTAATTCTTCGTTTCCTCCTTCGTCTGGAACGGTTCATCCCAGAACTCCAGGCGACGAAGCCACTTGATCTGAGAGTTACCCTCCCAGCCGGGGAGGAGCAGCCGGAAGGGGTAGCCTTGTTCGGGACGGATGGGCTCGCCGTTCTGGATGAACGCGATCATGGCGTCGTCCAGGAGTTTCTCAGTGGGGATGGACCGGGTCATCGTGGCGCCGTCCGCGCCCTCTGCCAGGGCCCAGGACGCGCCGCCGTCCACGCCCACGTCCTCCATCAGCGCGCGCACCGGCACCCCGATCCACTCGCTGGTGGAGACCAGGCCATGGACAATCTGTGCCGTGGCGTCGTCCGACGGCCCCGTGAACCCGGAGGCGCTGTTGCCGGAACACTCGACGAAGTAGATCTGGCTCCGGCGCGGGAAACGCATGATCTCCTCCACCGTGTACGTCTTGGGACGCTCCACCATCCCATGGATGGTCAGCCGGTGTTCGGCGGGGTCGATGACTGTGGTGCCAGCGTGGTTCCTCTGAAAGTGCAGGTCGGAAGGCGTGATCATCCCGTCCAGGTCCTGCAGTGGTGTCCGAGAACTGCCGGCGTACTGGGACAGGCCCTGACTGCTGAACGTCCGCGGCAGTTCCACGAACGGGGAACGGATGCCGTACTCCGAGAAGGGGAGCCCCACGGTTCCAGTCGGGTCGTCGGGGACGGGGATGCTGGGGTCGGGCGCCTGCGCGACGGCCGGCGAATACCTGGCAAACGCCAGCCCGGCCGCTGCGGCTGCAGAGCCGGCAAGCAGGCGTCGGCGGGACAGCCGAATACGGGCAGCGGCTTGGCGGTCCTGTTCCGCGTCCATGAGTGAATGCTCCCTCCCTGGGATTCGATCCAGGGAGGATGTAATCAGCGGGAAGGTTGCGGATCACCGAAGTGCCGCCCAGCGTCGTGTCGGATCCGTGTGGATGGAGGTTCGCTTGTGTGAGGGACGCCGCTCAGGGAAGCGCGCCCTCCAGCACGGTCACGGCGGCTCCGGCCCGTACCGTGCCCGGCCGAACCACCCGCGCAAAGCAGCCGCACCGCCCCACCGCAGCCTTCAGCAGGCCAGGAGCGACATCCTCGAGTTCCACGCAGGGGGTGCGCTGGCCCGTGACCTGCAGCACGGCCCCGCCCTCCAGCGCCAGGATCGCGCCGGGCGCGAGCGCTTCCGCCTCCACGCCGCTGAGGACCACGTTCTCGCCCATGTCGCCCGGCTCCACCGCCAGGCCCTCCGCGCCCAGGTCCCGGAGGACCTCCGACCGCACGAGGGCCACCTGACGGTCGCCCGGGCCGGCGTGGACGTCCCCGGTCACGCCCACCTCCACGCGCAGGTCCAGGCGCTCCACCGGTGGCTTGCGCATGAGGTTGGAGGGGGTTCCACGGCTGCACACGACGGTGACCTGGCCCTCCGGGAGTGGCTTGTGATGGACGTGCAGGCTGTCGGTCATCTCCGTCTCCAGACTGAGTCCGGGGGCTGGTTAGTGCCCGCCGAGTTCCCGCAGCGAGGCGGGGAGTTCCGCGTCCGGCCAGTCCAAGTGCACCACGTGGCCCTCGTCCCTGGAGTCGTACGCCGTCACCACCACCGGGTAACTGTCCGGCTCCTGCTCCGGGCGGACGGCTAGGCTGTCACCAGGGACCGGCTGGCCGGCGTCCACGGTGAACGAGCGCAACTCACCCTTCAGTGATGGCGCAGACCCTCCCAGGGCGACTCCCGCGTCCTTGTCGACGTCCGCCGGGCCCGCACTGACCGAACCGTTCTGGGCGCTGGCCACGGACGGCCAGATCATCAGGTGCCCTCTGCCCATGCGCGTGCGTCCGTCCGCCGTGAACAACTCCGCCCATCCACCGTCACGCGGCGCAATGTGCTGTTCATCGCCCTCCGGCGTCGTGGCGGTGGCCGCGCGTCGAGGTCGCACGAGCGAGCGCACGCGCGTTCCGAGCCGCGCGACGTCCGGGACGGGGATGCGCCCCACGATCCCGCTGATGCTGCTTGCCATCGCGTTCCTCCTCCGCCGGCGCCCGCACGCGCTCGGTGGGCGAGCAGACACGCCCGCTACGTGGCGCATGGTGTCACACGCCGGGAGGGCCTTGCCGTCTGTCTCGCCCGGACGGCATGGCAAAAGCGTGTCAGCCCACAGGGCACGGTGACGCGCGGTGCATCACACCGCCATCAAGTGCTGGGGCCGATCACCCTAGGTCACCCCAGGTGACGCTGGATCGGCAACTCCCGGTGACGCTGGCCCGTGGCACCGAACACGGCCCCCGCCACGGCGGCAGCAATCGGCACGATGCCTGGCTCCCCGGCCCCAGTGGAGGGCGTCGCGTCGTCGCCCACGAAGCGCACATCGATGGGCGGGGCGTCCACGATGCGCGGGACGCGGTAGCGGGCGAAGGTCGCGTTGAGCAGGCGGCCGTCCTGGAAGTCAGCTGCCTCGTAGAGTGCGCCGCCCAGGCCCATCACGATCGCCCCCTCCATCTGGTTCAGGGCGCCCTCCGGGTTCACCACCAGCCCGCAGTCCAGCGCCGCGCTGACGCGATGCACGCGCACCTCGCGCTCCTTCACGGACACCTCGGCGGCCGTGGCCACGTAGGAGCCCACGTCGATGCCGAGGGCAATGCCGGCGCCGCGGCCGTCGGCCAGCCGAGGGCCGCTCCAGCCGAAGTCCTCCGCCGTGGCCTCCAGCACGCGCCGGAAGCGCGGCTCCCTGAGGTGCTGCAGGCGGTACTCCACCGGGTCTCGCCCCACGCGCTCAGCGATCTCGTCCATGTGCGCCTCGCGGGCGAAGTGGTTCACGGCCGCGCCCAGCGAGCGGTATGAGCCGGACGGCAGCGGGCTGTCCGAGCGGTAGACCATGGAGCGGATGTTGCCCGCGTCGTACGGCGTCTCCGAGCCACGTCGGCCGATCATCACGCGTTCGCCGGTGTGGTAGGCGTTGCTCTCCCAGGCCACCAGGCGGCCGCCCGAGGCCACGCCAGCCCGGATCTGCACCAGGGCAGCAGGGCGGAAGTTGGACCACGTGGTCTCCTCCGCCCGCGTGTACGCCACGCGCACCGGCCGTCCCGCGGCCTTCGCCAGCCGCGCCGCCTCGTGCGCCAGCCCGTAGGGCGACTTCGCCCCGAACCCGCCGCCGATCTCCGGCGCGATCACCCGCACGCGCGCCTCCTCGACCCCGAAGATCGAGGCCAGTTCCGCGCGCAGGCCGAACGGTCGCTGCGTCCCCGCCCAGACCGTGAGCGAGTCGCCCTCCCACGCGGCCACGGCCGCTCGCGGTTCCATGGGCGCCGGGGCGATGTAGGGGATGTAATACGTGGACTCGATGACGTCCGCTGCCTCGCGGAAGCCCTGCTCCAGGTCCCCGGCCTCCTGTGTCGCGTAGCCGTCCTGGGCGCTCTCCAGGAGCAACGTCGGCATGTCCCAGCGCCCGGGCTGGCCCTGCGGGATGTCCCAGTCCAGCCGCGCCAGGCGTGCGGCCAGCGCCGCGGTCTCGTCGTCCTCGGCCAGCACGGCCAGCAGGTCGCCCTCGTGGACCACCCGCGCCACCCCCGGCAGCGCCTCCGCCGCCGCGAGGTCCGCCGAGCGCAGCGTGGCGCCGTACGCCGGCGGGCGCAGCACGACCGCGTAGAGCACATCCTGCGGCAGCACGTCCTGCGAGTAGACGGCCGCCCCGGTCACGCGCTCGATGCCGTCCACGCGGCGGGCGTGCGACCGGCCCATCTGCGTGAAGTCTTCCGGCCGGGTCACAGGGGGCCGCTCCGCGATCTCGCGCTCGATGTCCGCGCCCCCGATCAGGTCGCCGTAGGCGACCGACCGCGAGGCGTCACCACGCGAGACTACGGCGCCGTCGCGCGCATCCAGGTCCTCCACCGGCAGGTCCAGGCGGTCCGCCGCCAGCGTGAGTAGCACCTCTCGCGCGGTGGCCGCCGCCTTGCGGAGTTGCCAGCCGACGCGCGCCGTGGACTGGCTGCCAAAGGTGCCCATGTCCCAGGGCACCCGCGCCGTGTCCCCCAGGACCACGTCCACGGCCTCCAGCGGCACGCGCAGTTCGTCCGCCACCTCCACCGCCAGGCCGGTGCGGATGTTCTGCCCGTACTCCACCTTCCCGGCGAACGCCGTCACGCGGCCGTCCCCGCCCACCGTGATCCAGGTAGCACGCTCCGTCTGAGGCGCCGTGTTGCCATAGGTGGCCTGCCCGTAGCCCGTGCGGGACGCGGGGAAGCCGACGGTGACGTCGCCGACGATGCTGAGGCTGCTCATCGCGCGGCCCCCTCGTCCGCCGCGCGCAGCACCGCGCGCTCGATGCGCTGGTAGGTCCCGCAGCGACACATGTGCTCCGCCAGCGCCTCGCGCACCTGCCCCGCGGACGGGTTGGGCTCGCGGTTGAGCAGGCCCACCGCACCCATCACGAAGCCCGGGATGCAGTAGCCACACTGCATCGCCTGCTCCTCCACGAAGGCGCGCTGCACGGGGTGGAGGTCCTCCAGCGTGGGAGCGCCCTCGACGCCGGCGAGGCCCTCGATGGTGGTGATGTCGCCGCCGGAGACGGCGCCCACGGTGGTCATGCAGGCGCGGAGGGGCTGGCCGTCCACCAGCACAGTGCAGGCGCCGCACAGGCCCTCGCCGCAGCCGTACTTGCTCCCGGTCAGCCCCAGGTCGAAGCGCAGGTAGGAGAGCAGGTTGCGGTCGCCCCCCGGCGCCTCCCGCTCCGTCCCGTTCACGGTCAGTCTCGGCACCCGTCCCCCCTCGCAAGCCGTCGGCAGGCGGGAGCATTGTGCCACGCCGTGGGAGGGCTACCGGGGTGCGCTGGCCTCACGTGCGTCGAGGGCGGCCAGGTACTCCCCGTACGAGCCGTCGAACGAGTGCAGGCGCCCGTCGCGCACCTCCACCACCCGTCCCGCCACGCGGTCCAGGAAGTAGCGGTCGTGGGAGATCGCCACCACGGTGCCCTCGAAGTCCAGTAGCGCGTCCTCCAGCACCTCGGAGGAGGCCACGTCCAGGTTGTTGGTCGGCTCGTCCAACAGCAGGATGTTCGCCTTGCGCAGCATCAGGCAGGCGAGTTGCACGCGGCTCTTCTGCCCGCCGCTCAACTGGCGGATGGGCCGGCGGCAGGTGTCGTAGTCCAGCGCGAAGCGGCTCAGTAGCGCCACCGCCTGCCCCTCGTCGATGGTCGCAGCGCGGCGGACGGCCTCGATGGGGCTGAGCGAGCCGTCCAGGCTCTCGTGCTCCTGGGTGTAGGTCGCCACGGTGTTGCTCGGGCCAACGCGGACCTCGCCCTCGGTAGGCGTGTCCTGCCCGGCCAGGCAGCGCAGCAGCACGGACTTGCCCGCGCCGTTCTCGCCCACGATGCCCACGCGCTCGCCGTGCAGGACCAGCATCTCCGCGCCGTCCAGCACGGCCGTCTCGCCGAAGACGCGGCGGAGCGCCTTCACCTCCAGCGCCCTCGTGGAGCCGCGCGCGGACTGCAGCGCCAGCCGCATGCGGGGCTGCTCCATCATGGGGCGCTCCACCTTCTCCATCCGTTCCAGCCGGCCCTGCATGCTCTTCCAGCGGCGGACGAACTTCTCGTTGGAGCCGTTGCGGCTGAAGTCCTTCAGCCGCTGGATGGAGCGCTCCAGCCGGGAGACCTCCCGCTGCTGGATGGTGAAGTCCTGCTGCTGGCGCTCCAGGCCCAGGCGCTTCTCGAAGGCGTACTCGGAGTAGTTGCCCGGGTAGAGCATCAACTGAGGGCGCCCCGGGTGGCGGCCGGCCGGCTCCACCTCCGCGATCACGTCCGCCACCACGTCGATGAGGTAGCGGTCGTGGGAGATCAGCACCACGGCGCCATCGAAGTCCGCGATCAGGCGTTCCAGGCGCGTCTTGCCGGCCATGTCCAGGTGGTTGTCCGGTTCGTCCAGGAGCAGCACGTCCGGGCGCTGCACCAGCGCGCGCGCCAGGCAGACGAGTTTGCGCTGCCCCCCACTGAGTTCCCGGGACGCCTGCGAGAGCGCCTCCCGAGGCAGGCCGAGTTCCAGCAGGGTGGACTCGCAGCGGCTGGCGAAGGTCGGCCCGCCCAGGTCCTCAAAGCGCTGCAGGATCTCCGCCTGGCGCTCCATCACGCGGGCCAGGCGCGCATCGTCGTCGTAGACTTCCGGGCGGCCCATCTCCGCCTCCACGGCCTGCAGTTCGCGCTCCACGGCCGCGAGGCGCTCGTGGGAGCGCAGCAGGGCGTCCAGCGGCGTCTCGGCTTCGGCGACGTCCGGCTCCTGCGGGACGTAGGCCACCACGGCCCCGCGCCGCAGCACCAGTTCCCCGCTGTCCAGGTCCTCCAGGCCGGCCAGGCAGCGGAGCAGCGTGGACTTGCCCGCGCCGTTCACGCCCACGAGGGCCACCACCTGGCCGTCATGGACCTCCCAGGAGACGTCCTCCAGCACGGGGTAGCCCCCGTAGGACTTCGTCGCGTCCACCAGGCTCAGGGCGATCATCGGCGTGCCATTACAAGTGCCGTCACGCGGGCGGCGGGCGGGGCGAGGAATGGTACCGCGAGTCCGGGGCACGGGCCCGGCTCGCGTAGACGCCACGGGGGGGCTTCGGTAGTCTCGGGTTGTCGGCAACTCACTCCGTCTGGAGACCTGCCGGCCTCGTCGACCTGCCCCGAATGGAGGCTCGCGGTGGCTTTCGTCATCACCGACCCGTGTATCGGCACGATGGACCAGGCCTGCGTCTCGGTCTGCCCGGTGGACTGCATCCACTTCGACGAGGGCGCGGACCAGATGCTCTACATCAACCCTGATGAGTGCATCGACTGCGGCGCATGCCAGCCCGCCTGCCCCGTCAGCGCCATCTTCCCGGAGGGCGACGTCCCGGAGGCGCAGGCAAAGTTCATCGAGATCAACTCGCTCTGGTACCAGGACGCCGCGGCGGCCCGCTCGAAGATCGGCGGCGGCGCCGCTCCGGCCGCGGCGCCGGCAGCAGCCCCCGCTGCAGAGGCTCCCGCTGCCGCGACTCCCGCAGCCGCGACTCCCGCAGCCGAGGCGCCGGCCGGCGAGCAGACGCTCCCGGCGGAAGCGCCCTCCCCCACGGCGGAAGCGGTGGCCACCGCCGCCACGGACGCGACAGCCGCGGCGGAGACCGCTTCCTCGCCCAGCCCCGCCCTGGCACCCGCCAAGCGCGCCGCCCCCGCCGGGACGTACAAGTACGGCGAGAACGGCGTGGAGGGAAAGTGCGCGATCTGCGGCACCTACGTCATCAAGGGTGGCGTCCCCTTCGGCCGCAAGTCCGTGCTGTGCCCGGAGGACGCGAAGAAGCAGACCGCCTTCCTGGAGGCCGCCGGCCGCCGGTAGTCCTCGGATCACCCCAGCCCATGCAGACGGCCCCGCTCACGCGGGGCCGTTTCCGCGTCCCGGGCCGCGCCCGGGGGCGCCAGGACCCACTCAGACCTACTCGCGGGCGCGACGGAACGCGGCCAGGATGCCCACGCGCTGGGTCTGCAGGATGGCGCCCGTGTAGATGCGGCTGCCCAGCCAGATCACCGCCGCAATGGCCGCCACCGTCCCCACCATCGCCACCCCCACCTCCAGCAGCGAGGCCCCGCCGGTGATGAAGCGCCCCGGCATGGTGAGCGGGGCGGTGGCGGGGAAGAGGGTCAGCACCCGGGTCAGCAGGGTGTCCGGGTTCGCCGGCACGTAGAACAGCCCCGCGAAGTAGCCAGGCAATAGCAGCACCATCAGCGGCATTGACGCGTTGGAGGCGTCCTCCGGCCGCGTGACCGTGGAGCCGAGCGCGGCGTAGACGAAGTTGTAGAGCAGCAAGCCCAGCACCAGCCATGTCACGGACATCGTGATCGCCCGGAAGCCTGCCTCCGGCAGCGTGATCTCATCGGTGGCCGTCATCGCCAGCAGGAGCGCGACGACGGCAGCGGCGATCTGCATCACGGCGAGGGCCATGATGCCCAGCACCTTGCCGGTCAGCAGTTGCCAGGGGGCCACGGTCCCCAGCAGGATCTCCACCACCCGGTTGGCCTTCTCCTCGATCACTCCCACCAGCACCCACTGGCCGTAGAACGAAAGCGCCATCAGCAGCACGACCGCCGAGAGCGAGGCGAGGCCGAACGCCTCCCCGCCGGGCGCATCGTCCTCGGGTGGCGCCACCACCTGCGAGCGCACGTCGACCGGCGCGAGCAGTCCCTGCGCCTCCTCCACGGACAGCCCCAGGGCGGCGGCGCGTTCCGGCAGCGCTGCTTGGTAGGCGGCCCGGGAGACGATTGCCTGCACGGTGCCGTCCGCCTCCGACTCGAACACCAGGCGGTCCGGCGCGGCAACCACGGCGTCCAGGTCATGCTCCTCGATGGCGGCCGCGGCATCCTCGTCCGGCGCGAGCGTGACGAACTCCAGGCGCTCGTCGAAGAGCGCGGCCGTGGAGGCCAGGCCGTCCCGTAAGGCCACCGCCTCCGGCGCCAGGCCCAGCCGGATCGCCTCGCGGTCGAAGATCGAGGGGAGCGCCTGCGTGGCGAACACCCCGAGGAAGGCGACCACGACCAGCGCCAGCGTGGACAGGCGGTAGGCCCGCGACCGTAGGCGCGTGGTGATCTCGCGCCGGGCGATGAGCCACACGGCGCGCGTCCCGGTCATCGGCGCACCGCTTCCACGAACAGGTCAGACAGGGAGGGCGGCTCGAACCGGAAGCCTTCCACGGTGCCCGCACCGCGTGCGGCCTCCAGCACCGCGCCCGGGTCCGCGCCGGCCGCCACCCGCAGGCGGATGGTGCGCCCCCGCTGCTCCACCACCTCCGCGCCCTCGATGCCGGCGAACCACGCGCCCGTGGCCGCAGCACCGCTGACCTCCACGTAGCGGTGGGGCGAGGAGGAACGCACGTCCTTTAGGGGGCCGGACAGCACCACGCGGCCGTGGTCGATCACCACCACGTCTTCGCAGAGGTCTTCCACCAGGTCCAGTTGGTGGCTCGAGAACAGCACGCCGGCGCCGCGGGCGGCCTCCTGGCGGATGACCTCGCCCATGGTGCGCACGGCCAGCGGGTCCAGTCCGGAGAACGGCTCGTCCAGCACCAGCAGGTCAGACCGGAAGGCCAGCGACACCGCCAGTTGCACGCGCTGCTGGTTGCCGTGGGACAGCGTCTCCACCCGCGAGTCTGCCCGGTCTGCGAGGTCCAGTTGCTCCAGCCAGCGGTCCGCGTCCCGACGGGCGGCGGCGCGGTCTGCGCCGTGCAGCGTGGCGAAGTACTCCACCTGCTCCCGCACCCGCATCTTCGGGTACAGGCCGCGGCTCTCCGGCATGTAGCCAAAGCGCCGCATCACGGAGGCGTCCACCGGCGCGCCGTCCCAGAGCGCTCGGCCCTCGTCCAGGCGTACGAGCCCGAAGATCGAGCGCATGGCCGTGGTCTTGCCGGAGCCGTTCGGGCCCAGGAAGCCCACCATGCGGCCGGGAGGCACCTCCAGCGAGGCGCCGTCCAGCGCGACGACGTCGCCGTACCGCTTGCGAAGGCCCTGGAGGGAAAGCATCGCGGGGGAGGGTACCCCACCCGGCTACCCCGACCGTGATCGGCGCGTACGGGTTCCCGGGGTAAGATGGGCCTACTGTGACCACGAATCCAACGTCCGCCGAACGTGCCCGCCAACTCCAGGAAGCCCTCCTGGAGCGCGTGCTGGTGTTGGACGGCTCCTGGGGCGTCCTGATCCAGAACCGTGGCCTGGAGGAGCCGGACTTCCGCGGCGCTCGCTTCGCGGACTGGCCCCGCGATCTCAAGGGCGATGCGGACATCCTGAACCTGAGTAACCCGGGCTTCGTGCGCGGCATCCACCGCGAGTACTTCGAGGCCGGGGCTGACATCGCCACCACCAACACCTTCACCGCCACCGCGATCTCCCAGTCCGAGTACGGCCTGGAGGCGTTCGCCCTCGAGATCAACGAGGCGGGTGCGCGCCTGGCCCGCGAGGCGGCGGACGAGTTCCAGGCCCGGGACGGCCGGCCGCGCTGGGTGGCGGGCTCGCTCGGCCCCACGAACCGCACCGCCTCGATCTCCCCGGACGCGAACGACCCGGCCGCGCGCTCCGTGACCTTTGACGACCTGCGCGAGACCTACCGAGAGGCCACTCGCGGCCTCATCGCCGGTGGCTCGGACATCCTCATGGTGGAGACCGTCTTCGACACGTTGAACGCGAAGGCCGCCATCTTCGCGATCGACGAGGTGTTCGAGGAGGGCGGCGTGACGCTGCCGGTGTGGATCTCCGGCACCATCGCGGACATGTCCGGGCGGACGCTGTCCGGTCAGACCGTGGAAGCGTTCTGGACCTCCATCAAGCACGCCAGGCCGGCGGTGGTGGGCCTCAATTGCGCGCTGGGCCCGGAGCAGTTGCGCCCCTACGTGGCGGAACTCGCCCGCGTGGCGGACGTGGCCGTGGCGGCCCACCCCAACGCCGGCCTGCCCAACGCCTTTGGCGGCTACGACCTGGGGCCGGAGGACATGGCGCAGGCGCTGGGCTCCTGGACGCGGGACGGCCTGCTGAACATCGTGGGCACCTGCTGTGGCAGCACGCCAGATCACACTCGCCTGCTGGCGGAGGCCGTGCGCGGCTTGAAGCCCCGCGCGATCCCTGAACACGCGGAGCACGTCCTGACGCTCGCCGGCCTCGAGGCCGTGGAGGTCGGGGCGTAGCCGTGGTCGGCGACCAACAGGCCCCGGACGGCCCCGTGGAGGGCGGCGAGAGCACGCAGGCGCGGGTCGCGTCCTTCGTCAACATCGGCGAGCGCACCAACATCACCGGCTCCGCCCGCTTCCGTCGCCTGATCGTCGCCGGCGACTTTGACACCGCCCTGGAGGTCGCCCGCCAGCAGGTGGAGGCCGGCGCCCAGATCCTCGACGTGAACATGGACGAGGGGATGCTGGACTCTGAAGCGGCGATGGTGCGCTTCCTGAACCTCATCGGCTCGGAGCCGGACATCGCCCGCATCCCCGTGATGATCGACTCCTCCAAGTGGTCGGTCATCGAGGCTGGCCTGAAGTGCGTGCAGGGCAAGGCGATCGTGAACTCGATCAGCCTGAAGGAGGGGGAGGGCCCCTTCCTGGAGCAGGCGCGCAGGGTGCGGCGCTACGGCGCCGCCGTGGTGGTGATGGCCTTCGACGAGGAGGGCCAGGCCGACACCGCCGAGCGGAAGTTCGAGATCTGCGAGCGCTCCTACCGCCTGCTGGTGGACCGCGTGGGCTTCCCGCCAGAAGACATCATCTTTGACCCCAACATCTTCGCGATCGCCACGGGCATCGAGGAACACAACGGCTACGCCCTGGCGTACTTCGATGCCACGCGTGCCATTAAGCAGCATCTGCCGCACGCCAAGGTGTCCGGCGGCGTCTCCAACGTCTCCTTCTCGTTCCGCGGCAACAACCCCGTGCGCGAGGCGATGCACGCGGTGTTCCTCTACCACGCGATCGCGGCCGGGATGGACATGGGCATCGTCAACGCCGGCGCGATGCCGGTGTACGACGAGATCCCGGAGGACCTCCGGGTGCGCGTAGAGGACGTGATCCTCAACCGCCGGGAGGACGCCACCGAGCGCCTGCTGGAAGTGGCCGAGCAGTACCGCGACTCCGGTCCGGTGGCGGAGAAGGCCACCGCCGAGTGGCGCAACGCCCCCGCCCGCGAGCGCATCACCCACGCGCTGGTCCACGGCATCGACGAGTTCGTGGTGGACGACGTGGAGGAGCTGCGCCTGGAGGTCGCGGAGCCGCTGGAGGTCATCGAAGGCCCCCTGATGGACGGCATGAACGTGGTGGGCGACCTCTTCGGCGCCGGCAAGATGTTCCTGCCCCAGGTGGTGAAGAGCGCCCGCGTGATGAAGAAGGCCGTGGCCCACCTCATCCCCTACATCGAGGCCGCCAAGAAGGAGGGGGACAACCGCGCCAAGGGCAAGATCGTCATGGCCACGGTGAAGGGCGACGTCCACGACATCGGCAAGAACATCGTGGGCGTGGTGCTGCAGTGCAACAACTACGACGTGGTGGACCTGGGAGTGATGGTCCCTGCGGCCACCATCCTGGAGGCCGCCCGCCGCGAGCGCGCGGACGTCATCGGCCTGTCTGGCCTCATCACACCCAGCCTGGACGAGATGTCCTACGTGGCGGCGGAGATGGAGCGCCAGGAGTTCTCGCTGCCGCTGCTGATCGGCGGGGCCACCACCAGCAAGGCGCACACCGCCGTCAAGATCGCGCCGAACTACGGCGGGCCCGTGGTGTACGTGGCGGACGCCTCGCGCGCCGTGGGCGTCGTGTCCAGCCTCCTGTCCGACACGCAGCGCGAGGGCTACGCGACCTCCACCCGGGCGGAGTACGACCGCATCCGGGAGGACTACCTGGGCCGCCAGGAGGCCACGGACCGCTACCCGATCCAGGAGGCCCGCGCCCTGCCGGCGCCGGTGGACTGGAGCGACTACCAGCCCCCCGTGCCGCGCGTCCCCGGCATCACCACCCTGGACGTCCCACTGACTGCGCTGATGGACCGCATCGACTGGACGCCCTTCTTCCAGACGTGGGAACTGTCCGGCACCTACCCGAAGATCCTCCAGGACCCCGTGGTGGGCGAGACCGCACGCTCCCTGTGGGCGGACGCGCAGGAGATGCTGCACCGCCTGGTGGAGGAGCAGTGGCTCACCGCCCGCGCCGTGATCGGCCTGTGGCCCGCCAACAGCGTGGGCGACGACATCGAGGTCTACACGGACGAGGACCGCTCGGAGGTGCTGGCCGTGCTGCATACGCTGCGGCAGCAGACCAGCCGCGGCCGCGGACGGGCGGAGAACTACGCGCTGGCGGACTTCATCGCGCCCAGGGACTCCGGCCTCGCGGACTACATCGGCGGGTTCGCGGTCACCGCCGGCATCGGCGAGGCGGAGCGGGTGGCGGCGTACGAGGCCGACCACGACGACTACCGCTCGATCATGCTGAAGGCGCTGGCGGACCGGCTGGCGGAGGCGCTGGCGGAGTACATGCACGAGCGCGTCCGCAAGGAGTACTGGGGCTACGCCGCTGACGAGACCCTGGACAACGAGGCCCTGATCGCGGAGCAGTACCAGGGCATCCGCCCCGCTCCCGGCTACCCGGCCTGCCCTGACCACACGGAGAAGGGCACGCTCTTCGCCCTGCTGGGCGCTGAGGAGCGTGCGGGCATCCACCTCACGGAGTCCTACGCCATGACCCCCGGCTCGGCCGTCAGCGGCTGGTACTTCAGCCACCCGCAGTCTCGCTACTTCGGTGTGGGGCGCATCCTGCGCGACCAGATCGAGGACTACGCGGCACGCAAGGGCTGGACACTGGAGGAGGCGGAGCGCTGGCTCGCCCCGAACCTGGGGTACGTCCCCGGCCGCTAAGCGGTGACAGGCCGCCGCCTGTGCGGGCGCACGCCTGCGTCATACTGACTGTCATGGCACGACACGCAGCCCTGCTCCGCGGCGTCAACGTCGGCGGCATCAACATCAAGAGCGCGGACCTGGCGCGCGTCTTCCGTGACCTCGGCCTGCAGGACGTGAAGACCGTGCTGGCCAGCGGCAACGTGCTCTTCAACGCCCCGAAGGCGGATGCAGCCCTCAAGAAGCGCATTGAGGCCGCGCTCTCGGAGGCCTTCGGCTACGAGGCGTGGGTCATCCTCCGCAGCCAGGAGAGCCTGCGCGAGGTGATCGAGGGCTACCCGTTCTCGGAGCGCCCGGAGAAGCAGCCGTGGGTGATGTTCCTCGCGGAACCCGGCGTCGCTGACGACCTCCTGGCCGTGGAAGCGGACCTGGACCCGGCGGTGGAGCAGGTGAGCCGCGGGGACGGCGTGATCTACTGGGAGGTCACGCCCGGGCAGACGGTCCACAGCGTGTTCGGCAAGCACAACAGCAAGGCGCGCTTCAAGGCGGTCACCACCACGCGAAACCTGCGCACGCTGAGGAAGTTGCTGGACTGACGCGACCAACCGGCGCTACGCGTCCGGGCGGAGTCCCAGGTTGCGCACCACCTCCAGCACCGCCTGCGAGAAGTTCATCGTGTACAGGTGCAGGCCGGGCGCGCCCGCCTTCAGCAGGTCCTCGCTGACGCGCGTGGCCACCTCCACGCCCACCTCGCGGCGCGCGTCCACGTCGTCCCCGGCCGCCTCCAGGCGGTCGATGACCTCCTGCGGGAACTCCGTGTTGTTGAGGGCGGACATCCGGGCGACACCCTCGATGTTCGTGGGCGGCATCACGCCGGGGATCACGGGCGTGTCCACGCCGCGCGCGGCCATCTCCTCGATGAAGCGCTCGTAGTAGTCGGCGCGGAAGAAGAACTGGGTCATGCCCAGGTCCGCCATGCGCAACTTCTCCGCCTGGTGCTTGCGGTCATCGGCCAGGCTCGCCGCGCGCGGGTGCCCCTCCGGGTGCGCGGCCACGGCGATGGCGAAGTCCGCACGCTCCCGGATGAACCGCACCAGGTCAATCGCGCGCTGGAAGTGGCCCACCGCCTCGGTGCTGCCCGCCGGCAGGTCACCGTGGAGCGCGATGATGTTCTGGATGCCGTCGTCCCGGTAGCCGTCCACGAAGCCGGCGACCTCGTCGCGCGTGTGGGCCACGCAGACCAGGTGCGGCATGGCCGTCACGCCCAGGTCGTGCTGGATGTGGTGCACCACCTCCGCAGTAGGCCCTCGGCTGGAGCCGCCGGCCCCGTAGGTGACGGACATGAACGAGGGCTGCAGCCGAGCCAGCCGGCGGAGCGTGCGCTCCAGGCGCGCCTCGCCCTCCGGGTCCCGCGGCGCGGAGAACTCGAAGGAGAGCGTGCGGCCCTGTGCCAGGAGGTCAGTGATCTTCGGCATTGCCCCCATGTTTGAGGAAGAACGGCGCTCGCGCCAGTGCCGGAGGCCTACCCGCGGCCGCGGGAGCGGCTCCACTCGTCGTGCGGGGGCACCTGCTCGCCCACGATGTAGAGAAAGACGTAAGAACCCGTCTCGCCCAGGAACTTGAACTCCTTCTTCAGGGCCTTCACCTTGCCTTCGAAGTCACCCTGCGCACCCAGGAACTTCTTGAAGGAGCCATGCTGCTGCTCCAGTTCCAGCATCCGCGCGGCGTTGGAGGCGATAGCCTCCAGTTTCTTGCGGTTGCGGATGACCCGGCGGTCCTCCATCAGCGCGTCCATCTTGCCGCCGTCGTAGTCCGCCACGGTCTGCGCGTCGAAGCCGTCGAAGGCGTCCCGGATGCCGTCCCACTTGGCGTTGACCACGTCCCAGGAGATGCCGGTCTGGAAGACCGCCTTGCTCATCACCTCCAGGTAGTCACCCAGCCGCTTCGGCTTGATCTGAGGCGGTGGCCCGTACTCTCGACCGGTACGCGTCGGCATCCCTCACCTCCCCCTGCCGCCGAGGGCGCTCGACACGCCCCGTGCGGCGCGGTGAAGATACGCCTTCGCCGGCGCACCTCGGCGCCTCCTGCGGCACCCACCCCTCGCCGGCGATGGATTCGAGGCACCTTCGATGCGTTATGTCATTTTCGGCGCGGGAGCGATCGGCGGCGGCATCGGCGGGCGACTGGTGCAGCATCGCGATCGGCACCGCCATGACGTGGTGCTGATCGCGCGTGGTGAGCACCTCCGGGCAATGCAGCGGAACGGCCTCCGCGTGCGCGCCCCGGGCGAGGACTTCCGCGTGGCCGTGGACGCCGTGGGCTCCCCCGGGGAGGTGGACTGGCGCGGCGACGAGGTGGTGCTGCTCACCATGAAGACACAGGACACCCTCGCGGCGCTGGAGGACCTGCGCGCCAGCGCGGGCACGGATGTCCCCGTGGTCTGCGCGCAGAACGGGGTGGAAAACGAGCGCTTCGTCGCCCGGCGGTTCGCCCGCCCCTACGCGATGCTGGTGCAGATGCCGGCCATGTTCCTGGAGCCGGGCGAGGTCATCCTGAACGCCACCGGCGTGTCCGGCGTACTCCACGCCGGCTGCTACCCCTCCGGCACGGACGCAACCATCGAGGAGGTCTGTGCCGGGCTGACGGCGAGCGGATTCGCCTCCGAGCCCACCCCGGAGGTGATGCGCCTCAAGCACTCGAAGTTGTTCGTGAACCTGGGCAACGCCGTGCAGGCCGTGTGCGGCATGGAGGCCGACTCGCGCGACCTGCATCGCGCGCTCCGCGAGGAGACGGTGCGCGTGTACGAGGCCGCCGGCATCGAGTGGTCAACGGAGGAGTTCCAGGAGCGCACTCGTGACCTCCGCCGCGGGGAGGTGTTCCCGGGCGGGCAGCGCGGCTCTACCTGGCAGAGCCTGGCGCGGGGCAGCACCTCGATTGAGACGGACTACCTCAACGGGGAGGTGATCCTGCAAGGCAGGCTGCACAGTGTCCCCACCCCGGTGAACCGCGCCCTGCAGGACATCGCGGCGCGCGTCCTGCGCGAAGGCAGCGGCCCCGGCACCGTCACGCCGGAAGACGTGCTGGCCCAGGCGCGTGCCCTGGGCTACGAGGGCTGACGGCCGGGGCGATGGGCGTTCCGCCTCGCGGGAGGCTCTGCTAGGCTCGGGGCACTGCCGCCCGTCTGTCCGTAGAGCAGGGTGATGCAGAGGAGTCTCCATGGGCTGCCCCATCCACATCTGGGTCCCGCTGATGGGCGCCGCCGCGCCGTTCGCGCGCGTGGCCCACAACAAGGTCCGTGCCGTGCTCGCTCGCCCCGCGCCTGCCGAGGAGACTCCGCGCGAGATGAAGCGCTGGGCGCCCGTGGGCCAGGCCCAGGCCGACTCGACCGGCGGCCCCACTTCCTGACGTACCGGTCCCCCTGACCTGGAGAGGCCTGCCGCCGCATGGCTGATGCGATCTTCCACCGCGACGGCGACCTCTTTGTCCCCAGCCGTTTCGCCGCCAGCCCCTGGACGGCGGACGCCCTGCACGGCGGCCCGCCGGCGGGCCTGCTCGCCCGCGCCATCGAGCACTACGTCGACGACCCGGAGATGCAACTCGCGCGCCTGACGGTGGACCTGTTCCGCTCCGTGCCGGCGCAGCCGCTCTCCGTGCAGGTGGAGTCCGTGCGCGCGGGTCGGCGCATCCATGTTGTGCAGGCCTCGATCTTCGCGGACGGCCAGGAGGTCACGCGGGCCCACGGTGCTCTGCTGCGCCGCAGCGACGCCCCCGTGGGCAACCTTCCCTACCCGCCCCCGCCGGGCCCGGACGGCCTGCCCGTCGCGTCGGGACTGGGCCGACCGCGGCAAGAGGGCGAACCGGAGCCGGAGCGCCCGCGCCTGGAGGGATTCCACACAACAATCGAGGTGGCGTGGGCGTCCGAGCGCCGCGCGCCGAAGCCCACGCTGTGGATCCGCATCCCCATGCCCTTCATCGAGGGCGAAGAGACCTCGCCGGTGACGCGCGCCGCCGCCCTCTCTGACTTCGGCAATGCCGTGGCCAACCAGGTGGGCAGCAGCGAGGGACAGCCGATCTCCTCGCTGGCGTACATCAACAGCGACATCACGCTGTACCTGGATCGCAACCCGCGCGGCGAGTGGCTCTGCCTGGAGGCGGACCAGCGCGACGAGATTGACGGCGTGGGCCACGTGGAGGCGATCTGGTACGACCGTGAGGCGCGGTACGGACGCGCCATCCAGGCCCGCCTCGCCAATCCGCGCCCCTAGCAGCGTCGAGACCCTCTAGCGCGGGGCGGGCTCGCCCTCCACGGCGGGGGCGCCCGAGGCGAGTCGCGCGATGGCGTCTGCCTCCATGCGGTACGGCAGCCACTCCGCCTGGTGCGCCATGCCCAGCGACTCGTAGAAGCCGCGCGCCGGGTTCCACTCCAGCACGGACAGGTCCAGGCGCGGCCAGCCTCGCCCAAGCGCGATGCTCGCGAGCGCCCCCACCAGCGCGCGGCCGGCGCCGCTACCGCGGGCCGCCTCCGCAACGTAGAGGTCCTCCAGGTACAGGCCGGCCGTCCCCTCCCAGGTGGAGTAGTGCGGGAAGAAGAGCGCGAAGCCCACGGGGACGTCCCCCTGCTGTGCGATCACGCACTCGAACAGGGGGCGCGGACCGAAGCCATCGCGACGGATCGCCTCGGGGGTCAGCCGGACGCGCTCGGGCGGCTCGTGCTCGAAGACCGCGAGGTCGCGGACGAAGCCGATGATGGTCTCGGCGTCCTCCGGGCGGGCCCAGCGGACGGTGGTGGGGATGGTCGCAGGAGTGGAAGCCATGCGCCGGAGGATATCCGGCGCACCTGATACCCTCGACCTGCCCGGCGACCCTCCGCGAGGGGAACCGCCCCGCTGGCGGCCTCCCGTCCTGCTGCTGAGAGCGCTTCCGCTATGAACCGCCTCGCGAACGAGACCAGCCCGTACCTGCTCCAGCACGCCGAGAACCCGGTGGACTGGTACCCCTGGGGCCCGGAGGCCTTCGAGCGCGCCCGCGCGGAAGAGAAGCCGATCCTGCTCTCCGTGGGCTACTCCGCCTGCCACTGGTGCCATGTGATGGCCCACGAGTCCTTCGAGGATCCGGGCATCGCCGCGATCATGAACCGCGGCTTCGTCAACGTGAAGGTCGACCGCGAGGAACGCCCGGACATCGACTCCGTCTACATGACCTTCACCCAGGCGATGACGGGCCAGGGTGGCTGGCCGATGACCGTATTCCTCACCCCGGACCGTGAGCCCTTCTACGCGGGGACGTACTTCCCGCCCACGGACCAGTACGGCCGACCCGGCTTCCCCCGGCTGCTGGAGAGCGTCCTGAACGCCTGGCAGGACAACCGCCAGGGTGTGCTGGACTCCGCGTCCACGCTCACCTCGAAGGTGCGCGAGGCCACCGAGCGCGCCACCCAGGCGATGCCCAGCGCGGGCGAAGCGGGACCGGAGACTGCGGATCAGGCCGTGGCCGCGCTACGCGGGGTGTACGACGCGGAGTGGGGCGGCTTCGGCAGCGCGCCCAAGTTCCCCAGTTCCTCCAACCTGGAATTCCTGCTGATGTACGGTGCCCGCACCGGGGACGAGCGCGCCACGGAGATGGCCGTGCACACGGCGCGACGCATGGCGCAGGGCGGCATGTACGACCACCTGGGGGGTGGCTTCGCGCGCTACTCCGTGGACCAGCGCTGGCTGGTCCCCCACTTCGAGAAGATGCTCTACGACAACGCCCTGCTGGCGCGCTTCTACCTGCACGTCGTCCAGGTGACCGGGGACGAGGCGTTCGCCACGGTGGCGCGCGAGACGCTGGACTACCTGGCCCGTGAGATGCGCGACCCGGAGGGTGGCTTCACCTCCGCGCAGGACGCCGACTCCGAGGGCATCGAGGGCAAGTTCTTCGTCTGGATCCCGGACGAGATCGACGAGGCGCTGGGCGAAGACGACGGCCTGGCCTTCCGCACGCTCTACGCCGTGACGGAAGGCGGGAACTTCGAGGACCCCCACCACCCTGAGTTCGGCCGGCGCAACGTCCTGAGCCGCCCTCGCCCGCTGGAGGCGGTCGCGCGGGAGATTGGCTGGAGCGCGGACGAGGTGGCCTCCGCACTGCCGCGCTGGCGGCAGCGGCTACTGGAGGTACGGGAGCAGCGCGTGCATCCGGGGCTGGACGACAAGATCCTGACCTCGTGGAACGGCCTCGCGCTGGCCGCGTTCGCGGAGGGCGCCCGCGTCCTGGACGAGCCGCGCTACCGCGAGGTGGCGATGGCGAACGCGGCGTTCCTGCGGCAGCGCGTGTGGGACGGGCAGCGCCTGCAGCACACCTACAAGGCCGGCGTGGCTCGGGTGGACGGCCTGCTGGAGGACTACGCCTACCTGGCCGTGGGCCTGCTGGAGGTCTATCGGACCACTGGCGACCTGGCGCACCTCGAGTGGGCGGGGGAACTCTTCCGGGCGGCCCTGGAGCGCTTCCGAGACGCGGACGGCGCATTCTTCGAGGCGCCCAGCGACGGGGAGGCCCTGCTCATCCGCCAGAAGCCCTTCTTCGACTCCCCTACCCCCAGCGGGAACGCCTCCATGGCGCTGCTGGGCTTCTGGCTGGGGCGCGCCTACGGCGTCCCCGAGTGGGAGCAGGTGGCGCGCGACGTGGTGCACCTCGTAGCGGGACAACTGGCCACCGCCGCCACCGGCTTTGGCGCCACCCTGCAGGTACTGGAACTGCTGATCGCCTCGCCTCGCGAGATCGCCATCGTCGGCCCGGCGGAGGCGCGGGCGCCCCTCGAGCGCGAGGTGGCACGTCGGTACCTGCCCACGGTGCTGCTGGCGCCGGCGGAGCGGGGCGAGGGCCTGCCCGTACTGGAGGGGCGTGACGTGGCGGAAGGGGCCGCGGCGTACGTCTGCGAGGACATGGTCTGCGACCTGCCCGCCCGCACGGTCGAGGCGCTGCGCGAGCAACTCGACCGGTGACGGCCCCCACTTCCGAGCCCACCGAGGGCTCACGCCGCCTGCGCCCCTGGGAGGCGTTCCGCTTCCGGGACTACCGGTTCCTGTGGGCCGGCGCGTTCTGCTCCACGATGCTCATGTGGATCCGCATCCTGGTCACCACGCAGTGGCTGTTCGAGGAGACCGGGTCAGAGGCCATGCTCGGGATCGTCGGCATCGTGCAGTTGCTGGTGCAGATCCCGGCGCTGCTGTGGGGTGGCGCGCTCTCCGACCGCATCGACCGCAAGCGGCTGATGGCCACGGCCAACGCAGTCTCACTGACGGTGCTGCTGGTGCTGGGCTTGCTGGACGCCTCCGGTTCCCTGACCGTGTGGGCCGTCTTCATGGGCATTGGCATCACGGCCGGCGCGCAGATGATGGTGAACCCCGCCCGCTCCGCGCTCACGCCCGCCACCGTGCCGCAGCGCTACCTGATGCTGGCGGTGACGACGGACACGGCCACGCAGAACGCGGCGGCCATCGTGGGCCCGCTGACGTTCGCGGTGGTGGCCAGCGTCTTCGGGCTGACGGAGGCGTTCTTCGCCGGCGCCATCATCGCCGTGCCGGCCATGCTGGCGCCCACCTTCATCCGCGCCGCCGGGCGCGCGGAGGGTGGCACCGGCGGCTCCACCATCTCCCAGATCCGGGAGGGCTTCTGGTTCGTGGTGCGCCATCCGATCCTGCCCGGGCTGTTCCTGCTGGACACGGGCAACACCGTGGTCTCGTTCTACCGGGAGATCCTCCCGGCACTGGCGGCCGGCCTCTTCCGCTCCGGCGCAGCCGGGACCGGCGCGCTGGGTGCCGCGAACTCCGCCGGCGCGATCCTGGGCGCGATGGGCGCGCTCTTCTTCGCGGAATACCGCGCCAAGGGGATGCTGGTCCTGTACGCCACGCTGGTCTACGCCGTGGCGCTCTTCGGCTTCGGCAGCGTCAACCACCTCTGGATGGGCATGGTGATGATCGCCATCCTGGGCGGCGCGGACGCGGTCACGGTGGCGGTGCGCCTGACCACTGTGCAACTGACCACGCCGGACCACCTCCGCGGCCGGGCGTTCTCCTTCATGATCCTGGCGGCGCAGACGGCCAACAACATCGGCACGATCTGGGTGGGCTTCTGGGCAGCGGCCATCGGTCCGGGCAACACCATGGTGATGGGGGGCGTGATCGCGGTCATCGCCACCCTGACGGTGTGGCGCGTATGGCGCCCGATCCGGGAGTACCGATACCCCTAGCAGTGCGCATTTCCGGCCCGCTTCCTGCGCACCCTTGCGCTCTCCACGCGCGTTCAGAAATCAGACTTCTCCACCACCCATCTACCCGTACTCGTTACAGTGACGTGAACTTCTTGTCCCGGATCGAGGTGCAGCGGGGCGTGTCCGACCGAGAGCAGTTACTGGACGCCTTCAGACGAGGGGACCTGGTGCGGCCCTCGCCCGACCATATGTCCTTCGTGGACGTCGTCCGTGCGGTCGCCCACGTCAGCGGCGTGGACGTGTCCCTGAACGAGCACAGCCGCGCGCTGGCCTCCCATCTGCGAGACGTGGATCACCTGGTCTTCCTGCTCGCGGACGGCCTGGGCATCAACATGGTGGACCGGCTGCCCCGGGGGGCCTGGATCCGGCGCCACACGCAGCGCTCCATCCACGCACCGTTCCCGTCCACCACCACCACGGCCGTGACCTCCTTCTCGACCGCGGAGTACCCGGCGGCGCACGCCGTGGCCGGCTGGTGGACCCACCTGCCCGCCCTGAACGCACCTGCCACGGTCTTCCAGCACGACCGTGCGGAGGACGGCCGCTCGCTGGCCGAACTTGGCATCACGGCGGAGACGCTGGCGCCCGCGATGCCCATGCTGCCCCGCATGGCGCGCCAGGTGCGCCTGGTGGTGCCGGAGGGCATCGCCGACTCGCCGTACACCGTGCGGATGGCCGGCTCCTGCGAGCGCGTCCCCTACCGCGGCCATCAGCAGGCGATCGAGGCCATTCTGGACGGCCCTCGCACGGCGGCCGGCAAGACGTTCACCTACTGGTACACCCCCTCCCCCGATGTGGAGGAACACGACGAGGGCGCGGAAGGCGAACGCGCGCTCCGCGCACTGGAGCAGTTGGATGCCGCGGCGGCCGCCCTGGCCGTGGGGCTGGCGGAGGGCCCGGACACCTGGCGGATCGTGGGTACCGCCGACCACGGGCACCTGGACCTGGACCCTCGGCTGGAGGTGGAGGAGCACGATCCGCTGCTCGCGCACCTTACGGCCTCTCCCTCCGGCGACATGCGGGTGCAGTTCTGGCACGTCCTGGCCGGCGCGGAGGAAGACTTCGTGCGCGACTTCCGCGCGCGCTTTGGGGCGCACTTCTTCCTGCTCGCAGCCGCGGGTGCGGAGGCGCTGGGGCTCTTTGGCCCGGAACCGTGGAGCCAGGAGATGCTCGCGCGCGCCGGGACGCACGTCAGCATCTCCCGGGGTGGCGCCGCGATGCGGTTTGCCGGCATCCCAGGCATCGCCGGGTACCGGCGGATGCGCTCGGGGCACTCCGGGCTCTCGCACGCCGAGATGCAGGTCCCGCTGATCATGGCGGGGGAGGCGGCACCGCCACAGGACTACGGCGGGTAGGTTCCGCGGTGCGGACACGCCGCAGTGGCGAGGATCAAGAAGGGGCGGCCGCGCGGCCGCCCCGGCAGCATCTCGAGGAACACGGGGGCGACGTGCGGGCGGCCGCCGCGCGCACGCGGGTGGCGGTCTTCGCCGCCTTCGCGGGCTTCGCCTTCGGGGTGGACTTCTCGAAGGCGGAGCAGATGGTGTCCGTGATCATGCGTGTGACCACGTACGGGTCCATGTTGGCGTTCGGACGGCGGTCCTCGATGTAGCCCTTGCGGTCCACGCCCACCTGCCACGGGATGCGGACGGAGGCGGCGCGGTTGGAGACGCCGTAGGAGAACTTGTTCCAGGGGGCGGTCTCGTGCTTGCCGGTCAGGCGGCGCTCAATGCCGTCGCCGTAGTGCTTGACGTGCTCCATCGCCTTCTCGCCCAGCGCCTTGCAGGCGAGTTCGATGTAGTCCCAGGCGTTGTCGGCCTCGCGCATCTCCACCGTAGAGTAGTTGGTGTGAGCACCCGCCCCGTTCCAGTCGCCGGGGACCGGCTTCGGGTTCAGGGTGGCGGAGACGCCGAAGTCCTCCGCGATGCGGTAGAGCAGCCAGCGGGCGATCCACATCTCGTCGGAGGCCTTCAGCGGGTCGGCCGGGCCGATCTGGAACTCCCACTGTGCGGGCATGACTTCCGCGTTGGTCCCGGAGATGGTCAGGCCGGCGGCGATGCAGGCGTCCGAGTGCGCCTCCACGATCTCGCGTCCGAAGATCTCGTCCGCGCCCACGCCGCAGTAGTAGCCGAACTGCGGGGCCGGGAAGCCATTGTCCGGCCAGCCCAGCGGCTTGAGGCCGTCGAAGAACGTGTACTCCTGCTCGATGCCGAACCAGGACTCGTGCTTCGCGAACTTCTTGGCCACGGCCGCCAGGGGCGCGCGGTGGTTGGTGGGGTGCGGCTTGTTGGTGCCGGGGAGCAGAACCTCACACAGGACCAACTTGTTGGCGCCGCCGCGGATCGGGTCCGGGCAGATGTAGACCGGCTTCAGGACGCAGTCGGAGGTCTCGCCCTCCGCCTGGTTCGTGCTGGAGCCGTCAAAGCCCCATACCGGCGGCTCCGCGCCGTCCGGAAGGATCTTGGTCTTGGAGCGGAGTTTCTGCGTGGGCTCCGCGCCGTCAATCCAGATGTACTCGGCCTTGTACGCCATCAGTCCGTCTCCGCCCTTCGCGCGTCCCGGGCAGCCTGTTGCCGCGCGGGCATTCCCTCCGAACGATGCGCACACGATATGCACTACACGTTTCAGCCGTATTTCACGCCGGGACACCACGCTTCGCCCTGTGGTTCACGCCGGTGCTGCAACATGTACTTATTGATCGTAAGTGTGACTAACGTATGGTAAGTAACCATCGAGGCTGGCCGAGCGGCCAGTAGACCGGGGCGACACGCGAGAGAGGAAGGCCAGCATGGCAGACGACCCCATCAGCAACGCACTCAAGAAGGTGAACTACTCCCTGGTAGTCGTCGGCTCCCGCTCATCGGAGGGCGAGCCGAACGGGATGACCGCCAACTGGCTGACACAGGTCTCCTTTGACCCGCGCATCGTCGCCGTCGCGGTGCAACGAGGCGCCGTCACGCGCGAGAACATCGACGCCACCCAGGTGTTCTCGGTCTCCGTGCTGGGCGAGGGCGCGAAGGACCTCTCGCTGAAGTTCACGAAGAAGTCCACGCACGGCGCGGGACGCCTGGAGGGCGAGGGCTACCAGGCCTTCGAGACGGTTACACCCGTCCTGGACGCCGCCGTCGCGTGGTTCGAGTGCCGCGTGGTGGCCACCGAGTCGCCCGGCGACCACGTGGTCTACTTCGGCGAGGTCATCGGCGGCGACGTCCGCGAGGGCGACTCCACCACGCTGCGCGCCACGGGCATGTCCTACGCCGGCTGAGGCCGGCGACGCTCGGCAGGGTTTGCCGCTGGGGGGCGCCGCTCACACACTGGAGTCGGCGCCCCTCGCGCTCCCACCTCGCGAGGCCGAGCGCCCTGTGAAGGGGCCTCCGCATGCGGCTTCCCGTCCCCGTCCTGCTGGGGCTCATTGGCGCCGCGCTCGTGGTGCTGCTCGGCCTGGGGACGTGGCAGCTGCAACGCAACGAGTGGAAGCAGGACCTCGTGGAGCGCAGCCATGCGCGCACGGACGCCGCGCCGCTCGCATTGCGCGGGTCCACCGACGTGGACCCGGAAGAGGTGGACTACCGACGCGTGACCCTGGAGGGCCACTGGCTCCCGGAGGGCGCGCTCACGCTGGTGAACCGCGTCCGTGCCGGCACACTGGGCCTGGAAGTGGTGGTGCCGTTTCGCCCCGCTGACGGTGGCCCGGACGTCCTCGTGAACCTCGGGTGGATCCCCACCGCGCGTGACCAGGCAGGCGTGGACGCCTTCACGGTCACGGACGCCCTCCCCCCAGGCGAGACCACCATCTCTGGCCTGGCGCGCGACTTCTCCGGGGTGGACGGCCGCAGCCTGGACGGTGCGTCCTCGCAGCCACGGTGGACGGGATTGGCACCGTCCGCCATCCAGGAGGCGTCAGGCGCCCCGCTCGCGCCGTGGGTGGTCATCGCCGGCGAGGAGCGCGAGGGCGCGCCGGCCCAGGGGGAGGCGCTGCCCGTGCAGGGGTGGCAGCGCTTCCACAACACCACGCCGCACATCGAATACGCACTGACGTGGTTCGGCATCGCTGCGGTGCTGGTCGCAGCAGCGGTGGCGCGGCTGGTGGTCGTGCCACGACGGTCGAGGCAGGCCGCCCGACAGGCTGCCGCCCCGACCGAGGTGGAGTCGACTCGAGGCTAGCCGCCCCGGAGTTGCTGGGCGTGCTCCAGGAGGTGCGCGGCGGCCTGCTCCATGGCCGTGCCCACGTTGTGCTCGGTGGCACCGGGCACGTCCTCGGCCGGTTTCACCAGGTCACGGTCCTCCACGTACTTGTAGGCGCGGTCGGCCAGGGCGGCGGCCGCCTCGTGCCGTGCCAGCGCGTCACGGGACGAGACCATCTCCGCGCGGTCCCACTCGGCCGGCTTGCCGAGCATGGCCCGGGAGACGATGTTCGCGTAGTAGACCTCAGCGCCAATCGCGTGCTGAGCCACGCGCTGTGGCGTCCACTCGTCGTTGCCCGAGGACTGCTCCCACCTGCCGTCCACCTCCTGCATTGCCGCTCGCAGCGCTTCCCGCGCCTGCGCGATCTGCTGGCGGAGTTCGTCCGCTGAAGCCATTCCTGCCCCCTCCACGCCGGCTGCGCGCCGGTCCACCGCGTCCCGGTAGGCAACGCGGGCACGGGCGCCGCGGCCGGGAGGCCGCCATCACGCACCGCATGCCGTGCGTACTCTACGCCGCGCCGGCAACGCCTCCGGGCCGGGCACGCTCGTCCGCTGGGGCGTGCGGCGGTGCGGCGGTATCATGCCTGCTTCCCACCTGCCGCCCCGCGCCCCACCTTCCGGTAGCGCGACCAGCATCGAGCGAGACACATGGACGCACCCACCCCCACCACTCGTGACGTGTTGACCCAGGAAGAGGCGGCCGAGCGCGCCGCCCGCATCTCCCGGGCCGAGTACCGCCTGGACCTGGACCTGCAGCCGAAGGCGGAGCGCTATGGGGGCGACCTCTCCGTGACGTTCCACGCCGCGGGCGGCGGTTCCACGTTCCTGGACTTCACCGGGGCGCGCATCGAGCGCCTGGAGGTGAACGGGACGTTGGTGCCGGAGCCGCGCTGGAACGCCTACCGCCTCTTCGTGGACGGCCTCCGTGACGGCGAAAACTCCGTCCGCGTGGTGTACGAGAATGAGTACAACCACGGCGGGGACGGCTTCCACCAGTTCATCGACCCCGAGGACGGCGAGGAGTACCTCTACACCAACCTGGAGCCGTACAACGCCCACTGGCTCTTCCCCTGCTTCGACCAGCCGGACATCAAGGGGCGCTACACCCTCTCCGTGACGGCGCCAGAGGCGTGGAAACTCATCGCCAACGGCCGGGAAGAGTCCGTGGAGCGGCTGCCGGACGAGCGCAAGCGCGTCCAGTTTGTCCGCACCAAGACGTTCTCCACGTACCTCTTCGCCCTCATCGCGGGGCCGTACGAGGTCTTCCGGGGGGTCTGGGAGGACATCCCGCTGGGCTTCTATGCGCGCAAGTCGCTGGCGCCGCACGTGGACCAGGACGAACTGTTCCAGGTCACCCAGCAGGGCATGGACTTCTACTCGCGGTTCTTCGACTACCGCTATCCGTTCGAGAAGTACGACCAGGTCTTCGTGCCGGAGTTCAACGCCGGCGCCATGGAGAACGTGGCCGCCGTCACCCACACGGAGCACATCGTCTTCCGCGACCCGCCCACGGATAACCAGCGCCTGGAGCGTGCGGAGATCATCCTGCACGAGATGGCGCACATGTGGTTCGGGAACCTGGTCACCATGCGCTGGTGGAACGACCTGTGGCTCAACGAGTCCTTCGCCACCTACATGTCGTACCTGGCACTGACGGAAGCCACGCGCTTCAAGAACGCCTGGCAGGACTTCAACTCCGGCATGAAGAACTGGGCCTACACGGAGGACCAGCGCGTCACCACGCACCCCATCTCCGGGGTGGTGCGCGACACGGACGAGACGTTCCTGAACTTTGACGGCATCACCTACGGCAAGGGCGCGTCCGTGATCAAGCAACTGGTGGCGGCCACCGGGCTGGACGGCTTCCGCAAGGGCATGCAGGGTTACTTCAAGCAGCACGCCTTCAGCAACACCACGCTCTCCGACTGGCTGGACTCGCTGGGCCAGGGCGCGGGCCAGGACCTGCACCCGTGGGCCGAGGCGTGGCTGGAGCGCGCGTCCCTGAACACCATCGCCGCCACGGTGGAGACGGACGGCGAGCGCGTGGCGAACCTGCGCCTGGAGCAGACCTCGGTGCCCGAGTACCCCACCCTGCGCCCTCACACGCTGGAGGTCGCCCTGGTCCGGGAGGAGGGCGGAGCGCTGCGCGTCGACTCCGTCCCGGCTCGCATCGAGGGCGCCTCGGCGGTGGTGTCGGAGGCGGTGGGCAAGCCGGCGCCGCAACTGGTGTTCCCGAACTACCGCGACCACGGCTTCTTCAAGGTCGCGCTGGACCAGGGCTCCGTGAACTTTGTGCGAGAGCACCTGGACCGCATCGACGATCCGCTGCTGCGCCTGTTGATCTGGCAGACGCTCTGGACCATGGTGCGCGACCAGCAGTTGAAGTCCACGGACTTCCTGGATCTGGCGCTGCCCAAGGTGAGCACCGAGACGGACAACGCGCTGGTGGAGTCCATCCTCACCCGCATCTCCGCCACCGTGAGCCGCTACGTGCCGGAGGACCAGAAGGCCGCGGCCGCGCATCGCGTGTTCGCCACCGCCTGGGAGAATCTGGAGCGGGTCCAGGAGGACCCGGACCTGAAGATCATCTGGGCGCGCGCCCTGTTCTCCACGGCACTCAACCCGGACGACCTGGTGCACGCCTGCGAACTGGCGGACGGCACGCGGTCCGTCCCCGGACTCACGGTGGACCAGGACATGCGCTGGAGCGCGGCGGCCTCCGCCGTGGCGCAGGGGCTGGAAGGCGCCTGGGCGCGCGTGGAGCGCGAACGCGAGCGCGACAAGTCAGACCGCGGCCAGCGCGCCGTGATCCGCTGCCAGGTCTCGCAGCCAGACCCGGACGTGAAGCAGGACGCCTGGGAGAAGTTCAAGGACGAGAAGGGCTACGGCTCGCTCCACCTCACTGCCGCCGCCATGGGCGGCTTCCACTGGTGGACGCAGGCGGACCTGCTGGAGCCGTACGTGGAGCGCTACTTCCAGCGCCTCCCCGAGATCTTCGAGCACCGTGACAACGAGTTCGCGCAGCGCTTCTTCAACAACCTCTGGCCCGGCTACCGCGTGGAGCCGAGTCTACTGGAGCGCTCGCAGCGCCTGCTCGCCGAGCACGGCGAGCGTCTGCCCACCCTGCGCCGGCAGCTGCTGGAGGCGAATGACGACCTCCAGCGCGCCATCCGCTGCCGAGAGTTCGCGGTGTCCTAGGTGGCCGTCGCCGAGCCGCAGCCAGAGGAGCCGGACCAGCGGCCCCGCCCGACAGGAGCATCTGTGGACGCGCGCCCGCTGCCCGGCGGCGAGGCCTCCGGCCCGCCTCGCCGAGTGCTTGGCGTCCCCACGCGCGGGGGGCGCTTCTTCTTCGGCTGGTACCTGGTAGCGGCCGGCTCCACCATCCAGTTCCTGGTGGGTGCGCTGGTCAACAACGCCTTCGGCGGTTACGTGGCCGTGCTGTCCTCCGAGTACGGGTGGAGCAAGACCGCCCTCTCCTGGGGCTTCGCGATGTCCCGCATGGAGAGCGGCCTGCTAGGCCCCCTCCAGGGCTGGCTGACCGACCGCCTGGGCCCGAAGCGCATCATGCGCATCGGCATGGTGCTGTTCGCGCTCGGGTTCTTCGCGTTCAGCCAGTTGTGGTCGCTGCCCACATTCTTCATCTTCTTCCTGCTGATCTCGCTGGGCTCCAGCCTCTCCGGCTTCATGCCCATCACAGTCGCCGTGGTCAACTGGTTCGACCGCTCACGCTCCATGGCGCTGGGCATCTCCTCCGTGGGCTTCGCGGTGGGCGGGCTCGCGGCCTCACTGGTCATCCTGTCCATCACGGACTTCGGCTGGCGCCAGACGGCGTTCATCTCCGGGCTGATCGTGCTCTTCGTCGGCCTGCCGCTGACGTCCTTCATGATCTCGCGGCCGGAGGACGTGGGCCTGCGGGTCGACGGGCTGAGCGTGGAGGAGGTCCAACGCCGCCGCGCGGACGACCTGGCACGACACCGCAAGTCCAACAGCACGGAGGTGGACTTCACTGCCCGGCAGGCCATGCGCACGCGCTCGTTCTGGACGATCTCGCTGGGGCACACCTCCGCGCTCTTCGTCGTCAGCGCTGTGATGGTCCACCTGTTCTCCCACCTCACGGAGAGCCTGGGGTACTCCAACGGCCGGGCCGCGTTCTTCATCGGCCTGATGACGGCGTTCCAGATCGTGGGGCAGTTGGCGGGCGGCTGGCTGGGCGACCTGGTCAGCAAGCGCCTCATCGTCATCACGTGCATGGCCATGCACGCCGTGGGCCTGCTGCTGGTGGCGCACCTGGGATCCGTGACGGCGGTGGTGGGCTTCGCTGTCCTCCACGGCCTCGCATGGGGCACCCGAGGGCCGCTCATGCAGGGCATCCGGGCGGACTACTTCGGACGCAGTTCCTTCGGGTCGATCATGGGCTTCTCGTCCGTGATCCTGATGATCGGCCAGATCGCGGGGCCCGTGATTGCGGGCTTCCTGTACGACCGCACCGGCTCCTACGAGTCCGGGTTCACGATCATCGCGGCCTTCGCGGCGGCGGGCTCCGTGTTCTTCATGCTCTCCTCGCGCCCCGCGCCGCCCTCGCAGTCGCCAGCCCCGCGGGACGACCTCGCGCCGGCGTAGGCGACGCTAGCGAGGGCGCATCGAGGCTTCCAGCGCGAGGCGGATGGGCCGCACCTGCTTCACGCTGATCACCATGGCCTGCGCGATCTGCTCGTCGCTGTAGCCGGCCTCCACGAACTCGCGGACCTGCTGCTGCTGCTCGAACGACAACTGCACATCAATCCCCAACCCCTGCGGCAGCAGCCTGCCACGCGCCGGCCACACGAGAAAGCCCCTCCTCGCCCCGGGACAGCCTCGTTCGGACGTGAACGGGGCTAGCGGGACGGCGTAGACGCCTGGCCCTGCGCGAGGAGGCGTTCCTGCACCGAGGGTGGCACGTCAGCGAGGTGATCGAACTCCATGCGGAAGCGCCCTCGACCATGGGTGAGGCTGCGCAACTGCGGCCCGAACCGCTGCACCTCCGCCAGTGGCGCCAGCGCCTCCACCACGGCGACGCGCTCGCCCGAGTCAAAGCCCAGGACGCTCCCTCGTCGGCCGCTGAGTTCGTTCGCGATGTCACCCATCACTTCGCTCGGCACTTCGATGTGGAGCCGCACTACGGGCTCTAGGAGGACAGGGTGCGCCTCCAGCACGGCCTGGTGCAGCGCCTCCGCGCCGGCGATCTTGAATGCGAACTCGGAGGAGTCAACCGAGTGGCTGGAGCCGTCCAGTAGCGTGACCTTCAGGTCCACCAGCCGCGACTTTGTCAGCGGACCCGCGCCCATCGCGTCGCGGACGCCCTCCTCCACCGCCGGGACGTACTGCCGGGGCACCCGGCCGCCCGTCACCTGGTCCGCGAACTCGAACCCGGCCCCGCGGGGAAGCGGGTCCACGCGGATGACCACGTGCCCGAACTGGCCGCGGCCCCCGGTCTGCTTCTTGTGACGGTACTCCGTCTGCACGGAGGACGTGATGGTCTCGCAGTACGGGACACGCGGCTCCGTCACGTCCACGGCTACGCCATACTCCCGCTGCAGGCGAGACGCGACGATGCCGGCCTGCACGTCTCCCAGGGTCAGCAGCACGATCTCGCCCGTCCCTGCCTCCCGGTCCAACTGAAGGCACGGGTCCTGCTCCATCAGCCGCGCCAGGCCCTGCTGCATCTTGTCCAGGTCGTCCCGGCTGCGGGGGTGCAGGGCGCTGCGATACGTTGGGGTAGGGAACTCGATCTCCGGGATCGGCGGGCCATCCGGCTCTGCACCCGCCGCCGCCAGCACGTCGCCGGTGGCCGTGTGCGACAGGCGCGGCACCGCGCCGATGTCCCCGGCTGTCAGCGAGGGCGTCTCGATCTGTTCCTTGCCGCGCATGCAGAACAGCCGTGGAGCGCGCTCGTCCGCCCCGCTCCCGGCGTTGTGGAGCCGGTCGCCGTGGTTCAGCGTGCCTCGGAGCACCTTCACGTAGGAGAGGTGTCCCACGTAGGGGTCGGAGGCGGTCTTCACCACGTGCAGGAGCGCCGGCCCCTCTGCGCTGCCCACGCGCGGCGGCGCGCCCAGGTCACAGATGCGGTTCAGCAGGTCGCTGACGCCCAGGCCACCCGGCGCGCAGACCGGCAACACCGGGTACACATGCCCCGAGCGCGCGGCCGCGCGAAGGGCCTCCATCAATTCGTCATGGGAGATCTCCTGGCCGTCCAGGTAGCGCTCCAGCAGGCCGTCGTCCGTCTCGGCGAGCGCCTCCAGCAGCATCTCCCGCGCTTCCACCAGGCCGTCCGCACTGGCGTCCACGGGCCCGTCCAGCAGCGTGGCGACGGACCCGTCCTCGCGCGGCATCGCCAGCGGCACCACGCGCTGGCCGTAGCGCTCGCGCAGGGCGTGCAGCACGCGCGCCGGGTCCGCGTGCTCCCGGTCCGTGCGCGTGATCGCGAAGAAGCGCGAGGGCACCCCGGCCGCGTCGAGCCGCTCCCAGGCCGCCTCCGTCCCGCCCTCCACGCCAGACACGGCGTCCACGGTCACCACGCCAATGTCCGCGGCGGCGGCGGCGCTCACCACCTCGCCCTCGAAGTCTCCATAGCCGGGGGCATCCAGGACGTGCAGGCGGTGGCCGGCCCAGTCCAGCGTGAGCAGCGTGGTGCCAATGGAGTAGCCGTGGATGTGCTCTTCTTCGTCAAAGTCGGAGACCGTGGAGCCGTCCTCCACCCGCCCCAGGCGGCTGACCGCGCCGGCCGCGAGCAACATGGCCTCCGCGAGGGTGGTCTTTCCCGACTTCGAGTGGCCCACCAGGGCCACGTTGCGGACCTGATCCGGTGTGTGCTGCTCCATGCGTAACTCCACCGATGACCGAAGACCGCGATGGTAGATCAACTCAACGCATGTTATGGATTCGTCACTCGAGCCGTACCCCAAGTGTGGTCCGCCGACGCAAGGAGGGCCCCGCCTGGCGGCGGGGCCCTCCTGAAGTCGACGCTTGAGTCGGTGCCTAGGACTCCAGCAGTTGCCGCAGCACGTACTGCAGGATGCCTCCGTGGCGGTAGTACTCCACCTCCACCGGCGTGTCGATGCGCGAACGCACCTGGAACTCCCGCTCGCCGCCGTCGTCCGCCAGCACGCGCACCGTGAGGACCTGGCGGGGCGAGACGCCCTCTGCCACGCCCACGATGTCGTAGCGCTCCCGGCCGGTGAGGCCCAGGGAGGCGGCGGAGTCGCCCGACATGAACTCCAACGGCAGGATGCCCATCCCCACCAAGTTGCTGCGGTGGATGCGCTCGAACGACTGCGCAATCACCGCGTGCACGCCCTGCAGGTTCGGCCCCTTGGCCGCCCAGTCTCGCGAGGAGCCGGAGCCATACTCCTTGCCCGCCAGGATCACCAAGGGGACGCCTTCGCGCTGGTATTTCTCCGCCGCGTCCCAGATCGGCATCTCCTCGCCGTCCGGCAGGTGGCGCGTGTAGCCACCGTCGCGCTCCACCAGGGCGTTCTTGAGCCGCACGTTGGCGAACGTGCCGCGCATCATGACCTCGTGGTTGCCGCGGCGCGAGCCGTACTGGTTGTAGTCCTCCGGCAGCACCTCGTGCTCCGTGAGGTACTGCGCCGCCGGGGAGTTCTTGGCGATCGCCCCTGCCGGCGAGATGTGGTCCGTGGTCACGGAGTCGGCCAGTACCGCCAGAACCCGCGCCTCCACGATGTCCCCCACCGGCTTGGGCTGCCGGGGCAGGTTGTCGAAGAACGGTGGTCGGCGGACGTACGTGGACTGCGGGTCCCACTGGAAGCGGTCGCCGGTGGGCGCGGGCAGCGCCTGCCAGCGGTCGTCACCCTTGAAGACGTCCGCGTACTGGCGCTCGAACATCTCCTGCCGCACAGAGTTCTGGATGACGTCCGCGATCTCCTGCTGCGTGGGCCAGATGTCCCGCAGGTAGACCGGGCCGTCCGCTCCCTGGCCGATCGGGTCGGCGTAGAGGTCGATGTCCGTGGTGCCCGCCAGCGCGTACGCCACCACCAGCGGCGGCGAGGCGAGGTAGTTGGAACGCACCTTATTGTGGACGCGCGCCTCGAAGTTGCGGTTGCCGGAGAGCACGGCGGCCACGGCCAGGTTGCCCTGGTCCACCGCGGCCTCCACGGGCTCCGGCAGCGGGCCGGAGTTGCCGATGCAGGTGGTGCAGCCGTAGCCGACGAGTTCGAACCCGAGTTCGTCCAGGTAGGTGTTCAGGCCGGCGTGGGCCAGGTAGTCCGTCACCACCTTGGAACCGGGCGCCAGGCTGGTCTTCACCCAGGGCTTGGTGGTCAGCCCCTTCTCCACGGCCTTCCGCGCCAGCAGGCCGGCGCCCACCATCACTTCCGGGTTGGAGGTGTTGGTGCAGGACGTGATCGCGGCGATCACCACGGAGCCGTTCTGCACCTCGTAGGTCGAGCCGTCGTCATGCACCTCGATGGGGTCGGCGGCTGAGCCCTGCCCCACCCAGGAGGCGATCTCCTGTTGCGCGGACGCCTTGGCCGCGGATAGTGGGATGCGGTCCTGCGGGCGCTTCGGCCCCGCGATGCTGGGCTCCACGCTCGAGAGGTCGAGTTCCACTACCTCGGAGTACGTCGGGTCCGGTGTCTCATCCGTGCGGAAGAGGGCGTTCACCCTGCAGTACGCCTCCGTCCGCGCGATCACGTCCTCTGGCCGGCTGGTGAAGCGCATGTACTTCAGGGTCTCGTCGTCCACGGGGAAGAAGCCCACGGTGGCGCCGTACTCCGGGCACATGTTGGCGATGGTGGCGCGCGCGGCCAACGGCAGGCTGCTCAGGCCGCTGCCGAAGAACTCCACGAACTTGCCCACCACGTTCATGGAACGCAGCAGTTCGGTGACGCGCAGCACCAGGTCCGTGCCGGTCGCGCCTTCCGGCAGACGGCCCACCAGGCGCACGCCGACCACCTGCGGGATCAGCATGGCGACTGGCTGGCCGAGCATGGCCGCCTCCGCCTCGATGCCGCCCACGCCCCAGCCGACGATGCCCAGGCCGTTGATCATCGTGGTGTGCGAGTCCGTGCCGACCAGCGTGTCCGGGTAGGCCACGCCGTCCGCCTCCCAGACCACCTGGCCCAGGTACTCCAGGTTGACCTGGTGCACGATGCCCGTGCCCGGCGGCACCACGCGGAAGGTGTTGAATGCCTGCTGCGCCCACTTCAGGAGTTGGTAGCGCTCGCCGTTGCGCTCGTACTCCTTCTCCACGTTCAGCAGCGCCGCAGCCTCGATGCCGAATACGTCCACCTGCACGGAGTGGTCGATCACCAGATCCACGGGCTGGAGCGGCTCGATCTTGGCGGGGTCGCCGCCCATCTCAGCCATGGCGTCGCGCATGGCGGCCAGGTCCACGACGCAGGGGACGCCCGTGAAGTCCTGCAGCACCACGCGTCCGGGGCGGAAGGCGATCTCCACGTCCGGCTCCAGCGTGGCATCCCACTTCGCCACGGACTCGATCTGTCCGCGGTCCACGCTGGTGCCGTCCTCGTAGCGGAGGAGGTTCTCCAGCAGGATGCGGTGGGTGAACGGCAGGTGGGCAAGGTCTGCGCCCAGCGCTGCCGCAGCCCGATCCAGCCGGTAGTAGGTCAGGCTCTGGCCGCCTACCTCCAGCGTGTCGCGGGCGCCGAAACTATCCAGGGAGGCCATGGAACGGTCCCTTCTGTCTCAGGCGATCCCGCGGTGAGGCGCCGGGGAGCCGGGGGTTGGGTAGCCGGGCGAGATGCGACCTCAGTTGGATGAAGCCCGGCGGGCCGATTCTATCGCAGACGGTCCTGCGTCCAAGTTACGCCCTCACCGCCAGTATCGGAGGGGGCTCGGAAGCACTCAGGAAGCGGAGGCGTCCGACATCACCGGCACAAACCCGCTGGCGAGGGCCGTGCGCTGGGAGCGGATGTTCGTGGCCGCGCAGCCGTAGATCGGCACCTCGCCGCGCTCCAGTGCCGCGCGCGCGGCCGCGGCCACCACGAGCCGGCCCAGCCCCTCCCCGCGCCGTGCCCGCACCACGTCCACGCCGATCTCGTGCAGGCCGAAGGAGATGAACACGCCGCCCACCGCGACCGGCCCACCGGCCTCGTCGAAGAGCGCCAGGCCGTACCGATTGCGCTCCGCGCGTCCGTGCCGGTCCGGCTCGCCCACCCCGTTCTCGAAGCGTCCTGCCGTCTGCTCCGCGTTCATCCAGGCGGCGTCCACCTCCCGCAGGTGCAACCCCGGCGGCGGGGCCACCTCCGCGGGAGGCTCGGCCAGCGCGAACACGATGCCGGGCGCCGTGGCCATGACCTCGCGCCCGCGGCGCGCGGCTTCCTCCATCAGCGTCCGCAGGTACCCGGGGTGCGCTGCGAGGTAGTGCCGGTCCGGCGGATAGGCAGCAGCGAACTCCCGGAACTCCGGATCTACGCTCACCACCGTGCCTGTCCCGAAGGTCATGGCGAAGGCGACGTACTGCCACGGCGCGTCGGGCGGCCGGTCCACCAGGGTGAGCGACTCGCCCTCGAACGCGCCCACGTCGCAACCGATGCCTCGGGCGTGAGCCGCCCGCACGGCCGCTGTCTGCTGTGCCAGGAACCGTGAGCCCATCAGCCGCCTCCAGGCGGCTCTTATACCTGACGAAAGCGGAAGCAGTCCGTGGTGTGGTCGTTCACCATGCCGGTGGCCTGCATGAACGCGTACGCGATTGTGGGGCCCACGAAGCGGAAGCCGTCCCGCTGCATCTGCCGGCTCATGACCTTCGAGCGGTCCGACTCCGTGGGCACGTCCCCAAGCGAAAGGCGGTTCCCTACCACCACCACCTCGTCCACGAACTGCCAGGCGTACCGCTCGAAGGTCACCCACTGCGGCAGCAGGCGGAGCACCGCCTGCGCGTTGGAGATGGTGGCGGCGATCTTCTGGCGGTGGCGGATGATGCCCGGATCCTGCAACAGCCGCTCGAGGTCGTCCTCGGCCATGGCGGCGATGCGCTCGATGTCCCAGCCGTGGAACGCGGCCCGGTAGCCCTCGCGCCGGCCGAGGGCCGTGCGCCAGGAGAGGCCGGCCTGCGCGCCCTCCAGCGTGAGGAACTCGAACAAGGTGGCGTCGTCTCGCACGGGGACGCCCCACTCCTCGTCGTGGTAGCGCACCATCAGCGGGTCGTCGCCCACCCACGCGCACCTCACCAGGTCAGGCATCCCGCGCTCCCGTCACCCGTCGCAGACGCAGAAGTGGGGGGGGC
>JAWLHV010000001.1:202888-853017 GCA_041690175.1 Dehalococcoidia bacterium | reverse complement strand
TGGTCGGCGGGGGAACCCGGACGCGGCGCCCACCCCCGCAGCGCGGACGCCGCGTGGGCTCGAGCGGGCGCCCGCGCTGCTCACTTCGGGGGTAGTGGGGCACGTTGCACGGGTCACTTACTAATGGTAAGGTCAGTGCAACCACCGCCGCCAAGGAGCCCCCAATGCCCAACATCGCCCGCCTGAACCACGCCGTCCTCTACGTGCGCGACCTGGACCGCGCCGTGGACTTCTACCAGCGCGCCTTTGGCTTCCAGATGGTGCAGCGCATGGGCGGCCAGGCCGCCTTCCTCCGCGCCGCCGGCGGCGACAACCACCACGACCTCGGCCTCTTTGCCCGCGGCCCGGAAGCGCCCCGTCCACCGCGCGGCGCCACCGGCCTCTACCACCTGGCCTGGCAGGTCGAGCGCATCGAGGACCTGCGGGACATGGCCGCCGTGCTGACGGACCTGGACGCCCTGACCGGCGCATCCGACCACGGCGCCACCAAGTCCCTCTACGGCAAGGACCCGGACGAGAACGAGTTCGAGATCATGTGGCTCGTCCCGCGCGGCCAGTGGGGCCGCTTCGAGCAGGAGGCCGTGGTCCTCCCGCTGGACCTCGACCGCGAGGTGCGGACGTGGGGCACGGAGGCCGCGACCGGGGCGTAACCTCCGCTGCTCGCCCCGCCGCGAGGCAGGCCGTACACTCGAAGTCCCATGCTCGACTCTCTTTCTGACCGCCTCCAGGGCACGTTCAAGCGCCTCGGCTCCAAGGGACGCATCGGCGAGAAGGAACTCGACGAGGCGCTCCGCGAGGTCCGCGTGGCGCTGCTGGAGGCAGACGTCAACTTCAAGGTGGTGCGGGACTTCGTCGCCCGCGTGCGGGAACGCGCGCTGGGCCAGGAGGTCCTGAAGTCCATCACGCCCGCCCAGCAGGTCATCGGCATCGTCAACGACGAACTGGTGGAGACGCTGGGGCGGGACAACGCCCCCCTGCTCCGCCCGGAGGCCGGACCGCTCAAGGTCATGGTCACCGGCACCAAGGGCGGCGGTAAGACCACGCTCGCGGGACGCCTCGCGCTGAAGTTCAAGGCAGAGGGCCTGAAGCCCCTGCTGGTCTCCACGGACTTCGAGCGCGTAGCCGCCAGCGAGCAACTGCAGGTGCTCGCCGCCTCCATCGGCGTGGACGCCTACGTGGAGGAGAAGGAGGCCCCCGCCGGCGAGGTGGCCGCGCGCGGGCTGAAGCACGCGCAGAAGATCGGCGCCAACGCCGTCATCGTGGACTCCGTGGGCGTCGTGAACTTCGACGACGAGGTCGCGGACGACCTGGCCGCCCTCGCGGACGCCGTGGACCCCACGGAACTCCTGATCGTGGTGGACGCCATGACCGGCCAGGAGGCCGTGACGCTCGCCAAGGAACTCCACGAGGTGCTGGAAGGCACCGGCATCGTGGTCACCAAGGTGGACTCCGACACCCGAGGTGGCGCCGTGCTCTCCGTCCGGGAGGTCACCGGACTGCCCGTGAAGTTCATCACCACCGGCGAGCGCCTGGAGGCCCTGGAGGAGTTCCACCCGGACCGGTTCGCCTCGCGCGTGCTTGGCATGGGCGACGTGGTCTCGCTGGTGGAGAAGGCCAAGGCCGCCGTAGGCGAGCGCGACATGAAGGATGTCGCCAAGCGCATGCAGAAGGGCCAGTTCGACCTGGAGGACTTCCTGGCGCAGATGCAGCAGATGAAGCAGATGGGCCCGCTCTCCGGCCTGCTGGACATGCTGCCCGGCGCCGGCCAGATCAAAGCCCAACTGGGGGCCAACGACCTGTCGGAGGACTACTTCAAGCAGAGCGAGGCGATCATCCAGTCCATGACCCCGGAGGAGCGCCGAAAGCCGGAAATGATCAACGGATCACGACGGAAGCGGATCGCCATGGGCTCCGGCACCAGCCCGGCAGATGTGAACCGCCTCTTGAACCAGTTCAAAGATGCCCGCAAACTGATGCAGGCCATGACCAGCGGCAAGGGCGCCGGTGGACTCATGAAGATGCTGGGGCTGTAGCACCGGCTGAAGCCTATTCCGTGCTCGCCCAACCCTTTGTTGACGTCCGGCCCTGTCCGGCTGCCCTGAACGACTGTCATGCACCCCTGCTGGAGGACTCCCTACCTTGCTGAAGATTCGCCTGCGCCGCACCGGACAGAAGCACCAACCGTCGTACCGCATCGTGGTCGCGGACAAGGACTCTCCGCGTGACGGCCGCTTCCTGGAAATCGTGGGCCACTACAACCCGCGCACCGAGCCGGTGACGCTGGAGGTCAAGGCTGACCGCGTCCAGCACTGGATCAAGAACGGCGCGCAGCCCACGGAGACCGTGCACCGCCTGCTCCACGCCCGCGGCGTGATCGAGACCGAACCGCCGAAGCGCCCCACCAAGCCCTCCAAGGCCGAGGTGGCTGCGGCGAAGGCCGCCGAGGAAGCCCGCGCTGCCACCGCCGCGGAGGCCGAAGCCAAGGCGAAGGCCGACGCGGAGGCCGAAGCCGCTGCCGCCGCGGAGGGCTCCCCGGACGAGGACGCCACTCCCGACGACGACACCAGCGCCGAGTAACGGGGGCCCCGCGTGAAGGCTCTCATTGAGTACCTGGCCCGTGCCCTTGCCGAGCACCCGGACGAAGTCCGCGTGGCCGAGGAGCACGATGGCGACCGCGTCATCCTCCACCTCTACGTGAACGAGGAGGACAAGGGGCGCATCATCGGCCGGGACGGCCGCTGTGCGAACGCCATCCGCTCGCTGCTGCACGTGGCCGCGGTGCGCGCCGGCGTACGCGCCACGCTGAGCATCGAGTAGCACCGCCCCCGCCCGGCACCCGCCGGGCGGGCCGCCTGCCCCACCGTGCCGGACTCCTCACAGCCCCCGACCCCGCCGCCCGGCCCCGCTCCGGACGAGCCCTCTGCGGAGGGTGAGCGCGTGGCCGTGGGCCGCATCAACTCCCTGTGGGGCATCCGCGGCCACGTGAAGGTCACTCCCATGACGGAGAACCCGGAGCGCCTGGTGAAGGGTGCTCGGGTCTACGTGGCGGGCATCCTGCAGGTCATCCAGGACATCCGCTACCCCCGCGGCTACCCCGTGATCCAGTTCCAGGGCATCACCACCACGGACGCCGCGGAGGAGCTGCGTGGCGCGCTGATCGAGGTCGACGAAGAGGCCCTGCCCCCGCTGCCGGAGGGCGAGTACTACGTCCACGACCTGCTGGGACTATCGGTCAGCACCTCGGACGGCCGGGACCTGGGGCGGGTGGAGGACGTGCTGAAGACGGGCTCCAACGACGTATACGTGGTGCGCCGCCCGGGCGAGCGCGACGTCCTGATCCCGGCGCTGGAGGGCGTGCTGCTGGGGGTGGACCTGGAGGCAGGCCGCATGGTGGTGGAAGCCATCCCCGGCCTGCTGGACTGACACCGATGCCTCGTTGCCGCTGAGGCGGGAGCATCTCTACACTGGAGGTTCACCGTCCCGGGGGCCTGTAGCTCAGTTGGGAGAGCGCTGCAATCGCACTGCAGAGGTCAGGGGTTCGACTCCCCTCAGGTCCACCACCCCCCTTCCCCGCACCCATGCTGGACCGGCCCCCTGGGCCGGTTTCCGTTTTGCCGGCGGCGCCGAACGAGCGCGCGAATGAACGCGTATTATGCGCGTGCTCTCGCCTTGGGAGCCGGTGCGCGGAAGGGTGCAGGCCGTGACAAGCAATATCGGAAACGAATATGCGGCAAGGATTGAGGTCGACTACCAAGACCAACGCGACCGCGCGACCGTCTTTCTCCGGATCCTGCTGGTCATTCCGATCCTCATCCTCCTCGCCTTCCTCCAGGGCGCCACGATCATCTACGACGCGAGCGACGACGCGGCCCGCGCGGGCGCGTCCACCACGGCGGGGATTACCGCCGCGACCGCGCTGATGATCATCTTCCGGCAGCGCTATCCAAGATGGTGGTTCGACTTTCAGCGGGAGTTCGCTCGCTTCGGCGGCCGGGTGGGCGCGTACGCCTTCCTCCTCCGGGACGAGTACCCCTCCACTGAGGAGGAGCAGGCGGTCCACCTGGACCTGGACTACCCGGACGTGACAGGGCTCAACCGCTGGCTACCGCTGGTGAAGTGGCTCTTGGCCATCCCGCACTACATCGTGCTGTTCTTCCTCGCCATCGGCGTGCTGGTGGCTGTGGTCCTGGGCTGGTTCGCAATCCTCATCACGGGCCGGCTGCCGCGTGGCATCCACGACTACGTGGTGGGAGTTGGCCGCTGGGGGCTGCGCGTGCAGGCGTACGCCTTCCTCCTGCTGACTGACCGCTACCCCCCGTTCTCGCTGCGCTAGCGAGGCACCCGGACGCTCGGGCTACCATTACTGAGACGGCCAGAGGAGGAACGCCCATGTTCATCGCCATGAACCAGTTCAAGGTCAACGCCGGTCGCGAGGCCGACTTCGAGCGCATCTGGGCTGAGCGCGACACGTATCTGGACCAGGTACCCGGCTTCGTGCGCTTCGCGCTGCTCCGGGGCGAGGCGGACGGCGAATACATCTCGCACTCCACCTGGGAGAACCGGGATGCCTTCATCGCGTGGACGCAGAGCGAGGCGTTCCGGAAGGGCCACGCGCAGGGCTCCATGGCCGGCGTGCTGGCCGGCCCGCCGCAGGTGTCCCTCTTCGAGGCGGCACTGACGCAGGAGGCTGGCGGCCCGATCCAGAAGACCGCGTAGCCCTCGCGGGGCGCTCCGCTTCCGCCCCGGCCCGCGATCTGGGAACCTGATGGTGGACGCCACCCGCGTCCGAGTGCCCTCGTAGCTCAGGGGATAGAGCGGCGGCGTCCTAAGCCGCGCGTCGGGAGTTCGAATCTCTCCGGGGGCACCACTCACCCTCTCCCTCGGCCACCTGGCGCCCACCCCCTCCAGGGGTGACACGCCACGCCACAGGTCCGCCGCGAATGGGCCATACTCCGCGCATGGCACGGCGAACGTCCCGGTCGAACCTGGAGCAGATGCGCGCGATCTGCCTGGCGCTACCAGAGGTCACGGAGCGCCTCAGCCACTCGGCGCCCGCCTGGTTCGTACGCGACAAGAAGCAGTTCGCCGCGCTCTGGGAGGGTGGCCATCACCAGCAGGACTTCCCGCACCTCTGGCTGGCCAACGTCCTGGACGCCCAGGAAGAACTGATCGCGGCTGACCCGACGCTGTTCTTCCGCCCCCCGTACGTGGGGCATCGAGGATGGATCGGCGTGCGCCTGGACGTCCCGCTGGACTGGGGCGAGGTAGAGGCGCTCTGCCGGGACGCCTACCGGCTGGTGGCGCCAAGGACGCTGGCAGCGCTCGTCCCGGACTAGCGGGCGGGAGCGCCGGCCTCCCGCGACGCCACGCGCAGCAGTTCCTTGTTGCTCGGGTGGTCACCCGCCAGGTCGCTGCGGTAGGCGTATGGCATCTCGCCACCGGGGCGCACCAGGAACACGCCGCCCAGTTGCGCGGCGTCCCCCTGCACCTTGCCGGGGAAGAAGCCCCGCAGCGCGACCCGCAGGCCGTTCCACCAGAGCCGCGGGTTCAGCAGGGCGCGCGCGCCGGGGCGTTTCGTGCCCAGGGCGCGGTACACCTCGCGGCCGGGATTCGTGTACAGCGGCACCGCCAGACCCGTCTCCTCCACGAACGCCTCCGCCATGAGGGCGGTGCCATTGCCGATGACCACCGGTTGGACGCCGGCCGCCTCGATGTCCGGGACCACCTTCCGGAGGTCCGCGAGTTGGGCGCGGCAGAACTGACAGCCGTAGTGCCGGACCAGGAACAACAGCGCCGGCCGCTCCGCCCACAGGCTGCCCAGGGCCACCGGCTCACCGGCCGGGGTCTGCACCTCGAGTGTCGCGATGTCCTCGCTGATGCGCTCGGGCTGGGGCATTCGCGAGCCTCCTGCCGCCGCGCCGCGTCTCACGGACGGCCGGACTCCATGCTATCGCCGCCGTGCTATCTTCCCGCAACATCACGCACGGAATCCGCTCATGGGGTCGGGGACGCGGACGTGCGCGGCATGAGGGGAGAACCTCGTGGCGCAACTCTTCGAGGGTCTGCGGGTCCTGGAACTCGCTCGGCACGTGGCCGGGCCGTTCGCGGGCAAACTCTTCGCGGACTACGGCGCGGACGTGATCAAGGTGGAGCCCCCCGGCGGCGACCCCGCCCGCCACGAAGGCCCGCACAAGGACGACGTCCCCAATCCCGAGGCCTCCGCGCTCTTCCTGCACCTGAACACCAACAAGCGCTCCGTGACCCTGGACGTGGAGGCGGAGGACGGCCGCGCTCTGCTGCGCCGCCTCATCGACCGCGTGGACGTGGTCATCGAGGACTTCCAGCCCGGCCAGATGGCGGAGTGGGGCCTCGGCTACGACGTGCTCTCGCGCGACCATCCGGACCTCGTGTTGGCCTCGATCACCCCGTTCGGGCAGTCCGGGCCGTGGCGTGACTACCGCGGGTCTGAACTGACGCTGCAGGCGCTGGGCGGCCCGCTGCACCTCAACGGCTCCGGGCTGCGCTACCCGCTCAAGAGCGGCGGCTACGTGGCGCACTACCACGCCGGCCTGGCGGCCGCGTACGGGTGCGCCCTGGCCCGCCTGCGCGTGATCCGAGGCGGCGCCGGCGACTGGATCGACCAGGCCGTCTACGAGGCGCAGGCGGGCTTCCGTGATCGGCGCACGGTCTACACCACCGCCACCTCCTACACGGGCAAGGTGTCGAAGCGGCAGCCCCCCGGCACCCGCCCGGCTATGGGCGCGCGGCCGACGGCCGATGGCTACGCGAACATCTACGCGGGCGGCACCAAGCACTTCCCGGCCGCGCTGGACATGATCGGCCGGCCGGATCTGAAGGACCACCCGGACATGCAGAAGCCCATGGCCGTGTGGTCGGAGGACTTCGCCGCGGAGGTGGAGGGGTCTTGGATGGCGTGGATGATCCAGCGCACGAAGCGCGAAGCCGTCGCGGACACCCAGGCCCTGGGCATGCTGGGCGGCGCGATCCTCACCACGGAGGACCTGGTCAGCGACCCGCACTATCGCGGCCGCGGCGTGTGGGACACCATCGACCACCCCGCCACCGGCCCGGTGGAGTACCCGGGCCGGCAACTGATCCTGTCGGAGACGCCTCGGCAGGCCCCGCGTCGCGCCCCCCTGCTCGGCGAGCACACCGGCGAGGTGCTGGCGGCGCTCCAGGCGCGGCAGGAGGCACCCCGTGGCTGACGTGCAACGCCCGCTGCCCCTGGAGGGCGTCCGCGTCGCCGAGGTCACGGTGGTCTGGGCGGGCCCACACGTCACGCAGCTGCTGGGAGAGTGGGGCGCTGACGTGGTCCGCGTGGAACCCACCAACCGCGTGCAGCCGTACTCGCGGGGCGGCGAGCGCGTGGTCAGCAGCGAGGTCTCGCGTCGCTCCGCGGAGCAGGGTCAACTCCTCAGCGCCTTCCCGGACTTCGACCCCGGCGACGACCCGTGGAACCGCTCGCCGGCCTTCAACGCCCACGCGCGCAACAAGCGCTCGATGTCCTGCGACGTGATGTCGCCAGAGGGCCGCGAGGCCTTCCTGCGCCTCATCGAGCACACGGACGTGCTGGTGGAGAACAACGTCCCCATCACCGTGGAGCGCGCCAACCTCACCTACGACGTGCTGCGCGAGGTCAACCCGCGCCTGATCATGCTGCGGATGCCCGCGTACGGCCTGGGGGGGCCGTACAAGAACTACCGCGGCTTCGGGACACACGTGGAGGGCATGATCGGCCACCACTGGCTGCGCGGGTACCCGGACGGCTCGCCGGAGGAGACGGGCGAGGCCTTCACGGCGGACGCGCTCGCCGGCGTCATGGGCGCCTTTGCGATCACGGCCGCCCTAACGCACCGGGAGCGCTCGGGCGTGGGGCAGCAGATCGAGATGCCGCTGGCGGAGTCCTTCCTGCCCATCCTGGGCGAGTGGATCCTGGACTTCACCATGAACGGCCGCGTGGCCCAGCCGCAGGGCAACCTGCACCGCTCCCACGCCCCCCATGGCGTCTACCCCGCACGCGGCGACGACCAGTGGATCGCCATCGACGTGGGGACGGACGAGGAGTTCCGGGCGCTCTGCACCGTCCTGGGCGCGGAGCACCTGGCGACGGACGAGCGCTTCGTCACCGCCGCCGCCCGCCTGGACCATCGCGCGGCGCTGGACGAGGCGATGGCGCCCTGCACGAGCCAGTGGGACAAGGACGAACTCTTCCACCGGCTGCAGGCGGCCGGCGTCTGCGCGGGCGCCGTCCACGATGAACTGGACCTGCTGGCCTCTCCGCAGTTGGCCGCGCGCGGTTTCTTCGAGGAACTCGACATGCCGGGCGTGGGCCGGCACCGGTACCCCGGCATGATGACGCAGTGGGCGAACACCCCGAACCAGATCCGACGGCCACCGCCGCTGCTGGGGGAGCATAACGAGGAGATCTACCTCGACCTGCTCGGCTACAGCCGCGAGGAGTACGACGCGCTGGTGGCGAAAGGCCTGGTGGGCTTTGGCCACCCGGAGTCCGTGGTCCCGCGCACCTGGAAGTAGCGTCCCAGGGCGCCTCCAACTACCTGCCCGGGCCTCGCGTTTGAGCGTCCGCCCGAACAGGCGCATGCTCGGGTCATGGGGCCGGTCGAGGCGCTCGCGCTCGTTGCCATCGGGTTCGTGATCGGGACGTACGCCACCGCCATTGGCGCGGGCGGCGGCTTCCTGATCGCGCCGCTGCTGCTCATCCGTTACCCCGGCGCCGACCCCGTGGCGGTGACCACCGCCTCGCTCAGCGTCGTCTTAGTCTCCGCCGTCTCGTCTTCCGCCGTCATGGCGCGGGAGCGGCTGGTGGACTTTCCCATGGTGGGCGTGCTGCTCCTGATCGCCATCCCCTCCGCGCTCGCCGGCGGTCTGGTCACGGACCTGGTACCTCGCGAGGCGTTCGCCATCGGCTTCGCCGTGCTCCTGGGCGGGATCGGCGCGTACCTCGTGGCGCGGCCTGTGGCCGCGGTGGCGGAGACCACGCGCCGCGCCTGGCGTCGCGTACTCGTGGACCGCGAGGGCACTCGATACACCTACCGCATCCCGCTGGTCGCCAGCGTGGTGCCGAACATCGCCACGGCCTTCCTCGGAGCGCTGGCGGGCATCGGGGGCGGGCCCATCGGCATCCCGATCATGACGCGGATCATGGGCGTGCCCCACGTCATCGCCACCACCTCCATGCACGCGCTGATCGTCGTGCAGTCCGCCGTGGTGGTGGGCATGCACCTGTGGCTCGGGCACGCCGGTGACCCCATGCAGGACGTGCCGTGGCTGGCGCTCGGCGGCGTCCTCGGCAGCCCCGCGGGCCGAATCGTGCGCCGCCGGCTGGGCGAGGGCCCCCTGACCCGCATGCTGGCGCTCGGCCTGTTCTTCATCGCGCTGCGCACCGCCTGGGACGCGTTCTAGCAGCGGCGCACGATATCCTCGCGCCCAGGGCGAGCGGCAAGGCGGCGCCGAGCAACGGAGACGGGACGGGCCATGGCGGACGAGTTCTCACGGCGTCGACAGCGACTGATGCGCCTGCTGGGGAAGGACGCCGCCGCGGTCTTCATCTCCTCGCGCGAGGTGCTCCGCAACGGCGACGTGGACTACCCCTTCCGCCAGGACTCCACCTTCCACTACCTCACCGGCTTCGGCGAGCCGGACAGCGTGGTGGTCCTCCGCCCGGGCGCCGAGCACCCGTACACCATGATCGTCCGCCCCCACGACCCGCAGATGGCCGTCTGGGTGGGCCCTCGCGCGGGGGTGGAGGGCGCCTGCGAGCGCCACGGCGCGGACCAGGCCTTCCCCATCGAGGAACTCGACCAGCGCCTGCGCGAACTCCTGCAGGGCGTGCGCACGCTCTGGTTCTCCCTGGGCGGCGACTCCCACGTGGAGCGGCTCATCGCCACCATCGTGCGGGAGCGCCGCGCCGGCGCGCAGCGCGGCGCCACCCCCATCGAGGCGGTCCGCGACCCGGAGCCGCTGGTGGACGAGATGCGGCTGATCAAGACGCCCTCGGAGGTGCGGTCGCTGCAGCGCGCCATCGATGTCACGGGCCGCGGGCTGGAGGCGGCGATGCGGGCCACGCGCCCGGGCATGCACGAGTACGAGGTCCAGGCGGTGCTGGAGCAGGTCTACCGGCGCGAGGGCTCGGTGCGGGACGGCTTCCCCACCATCGCCGCGTCCGGCGTGAACTCCTGCACCCTGCACTACACGGACAACCGCCGGCAGTTGCAGGACGGCGACCTGATGCTGCTGGACACCGGCGCGGAGTGGGACATGTACGCCGCGGACGTGACCCGCACCTACCCCGCCAACGGCCGCTTCACCGGCCCTCAGCGCGACGTGTACCAGGTGGTGCTGGAGGCGCAGCGCAAGGGCATGGAGCGCGCCAAGCCCGGCCTGGCCTTCCACGATGTGCACGACGCCTCCGTGCGTGTGCTGGTGGAGGGGCTGGTGGACCTGAAGGTGCTGAAGGGCAGCGTGGACTCGCTCATCGAGCAGGACGCCTACCGGCACGTCTACATGCACTCCACGAGCCATTGGCTCGGCCTGGACGTACACGACGCCGGCAAGTACCGCGAGGGCAAGAAGTCCCTGCCTCTGCGGCCCGGCATGGTGCTGACGGTGGAGCCCGGCCTCTACTTCGCGCCGGGGACGAAGGGCGTGCCGAAGCGCCTGCAGGGCATCGGCATCCGCATCGAGGACGACGTGCTGGTGACGAAGGACGGCTACCGCAACCTCTCCGGGCGCATCCCGTCCGCGCCGGACGACCTCGAAGCGCTGGTGGGCTCGCGGTAGCGGGCGGCCGTGAACACCTCCCCCTTCGACCCGTCCGGACGCGGCTTCCGCGGCGCGCGACGTCGAGGGCTCCCCGCCACCGCGCTCGCGGCCATCGCCGTCACGCCCGCGCTGCTGGTCTCCGCCTGGATCTTCTTCCGCTCCGGCGACGACGACCTGCCCCCCGCCCCGCCAGCAGCGGCTGGCACCGCGGCCGACGGGGCGGCCACCGCCACGGACGGCGTGGCCGCTGCCCTCGCGCCCGCTGGGGGCGAGGGCAGCGCTCGAGGCGCCACCACCGGAGCCACGCCCCAGCCTGCCGTGCCCGCCGAGCCGACGCCGATGGCCCTCGGCATCCCGGCGCCGGAGATCTCGGCGTCGGCGGCGATCGTGGTGGACGACGCCTCGCTGGCGGTGCTGCTGGACAGGAACGCCTTCGAGCGCCGCCCGCCTGCCAGCGTCACCAAGATCGCCACGGCCATCGTCGCGCTGGAGCACCGGCGGCTGGACGAAGAGGTGGTGGCGCCCGTCCACTACTGGGACCTCGCGCTCTCGGGCGACTCCTCCACCATGGGCCTGGAGACCGGGGACGTCCTGACCCTGCGGGACATGCTCTACGGCCTGATGCTGGTGTCCGGGAACGACGCCGCGATCGCCATCGCGGAACATGTCGCGGGGGGCGAGCAGCAGTTCGTGCGGGAGATGAACGAACTCGCGCTCCGCCTGGGGCTGCAGGACACGCACTTCACCAACGCCTCCGGGCTGTACGCGCCGGACCACTACAGCAGCGCCTGGGACCTCGCCCTGCTCTCGCGCTACCTGATGCGCTTCCCGGACCTCCGCCAGATCGTCGGCACGGAGGAGATCACGGTCACCGGCACCCGCGACGGCGCCGAGGTGGAGTACGACCTCTACAACCACAACCCGCTGCTGAACTACACGCCCGGCGTGGACGGCGGCAAGACCGGGTTCACGGAGGAGGCGGGGCGCACCTTCACCGTGACGGCGGAGCGGGACGGCCACCGCGTGTACGTCGTCCTGCTGGACACGAGCCTCCGCGCCCAGGACGCCATCGCCCTCATCGAGTGGGCATTCGAGAACCATCGGTGGCCGGGCCAGGAGACGCCCGGACCCACCGGCAGCGCCACGCCCTAGCGCCCCGCGCCATTACGCCTGCGTATGAAACTGGCGTCGTTGAGCGGGTTGACGGTGTGATCAGCGCGCCCCTGTGGAACTGATCACGGGCTCAGCGAACACATCTGCTCAGGCGTTCTAGCGGGTGCTTGACACGCTCCGCCAGCGGCGTAGTATCGCCGATGCGCCTCCGAGTAGATGCTCAAGCGCATGAACAATTCACCCCAAGATCTAGTGGGTCCGTCCGACTTCTGCCCCAACACCTAGGGTCTCGGGCGCTTCACCACCAGACGGCAGTTACCGCTCCGCAGGAAGGCTCCCACCATGCGCATCGCCCGCCGCTTCACCGCCGCCGACCACGACCCGTACGAGGGCATCGCGTTCGCCAAGCGCACCTCGCGCATCGTGAACCCGGACGGGTCGGTGGTCTTCGAGGCGCGGGACATCGACATGCCGGCGCAGTTCTCGCAGGTGGCCACGGACATCATGGCGCAGAAGTACTTCCGGAAGGCCGGGGTGCCCTCTGACACCGTCGCCGTGGACGAACCCGGCGTCCCGGGCTGGCTGCAGCGCCGCGCGCCGGCGCCGGGCGCCACCATGGGCGGCGAGGCGGACGCGCGCCAGACGTTCCACCGCCTGGCCGGCACCTGGACCTATTGGGGCTGGAAGGGCGGCTACTTCGACTCCGAGGAGGACGCCCGCGCCTTCTACGACGAACTCTGCCACATGATGGCGCGCCAGATGGCCGCCCCCAACTCCCCGCAGTGGTTCAACACCGGCCTGCACTGGGCCTACGGCATCGCCGGGCCGGCGCAGGGGCACTCCTACGTGGACGCCGCCACCGGCCGCCTGGAGCAGTCCACCAACGCCTACGAGCGCCCTCAGCCCCACGCCTGCTTCATCCAGTCCGTCGCAGACGACCTGGTGAACCCCGGCGGCATCATGGACCTGTGGACGCGCGAGGCGCGCATCTTCAAGTACGGCTCCGGCACCGGCTCCAACTTCTCCAATCTGCGCGGTGAGAACGAGGGGCTGTCCGGCGGCGGCAAGTCCTCCGGCCTGATGTCCTTCCTGAAGATCGGGGACCGCGCCGCGGGCGCCATCAAGTCCGGGGGGACCACCCGCCGCGCGGCCAAGATGGTGATCCTGAACGCGGACCACCCGGACGTGGAGCAGTTCATCGACTGGAAGGTGCGGGAGGAGCAGAAGGTCGCCGCCCTGGTGACCGGTGCCGCCGTCACCCGCCGCCACCTGGCCGCCATCTTCGAGGCCGCACACAACCTCGAGGAGGGCGGCCCGAGCACGCGCGAGAACCGCAGCCTGCGCCGCGCCGTGGCCCGCGCCCGCAAGGACGGCGTCACGGAGGGCTTCATCGTCCGCGTGCTGCAACTGGTGGAGCAGGGCGTCACCACCCTGGACTTCCAGGAGTTCGACTCCGACTGGCAGGGCGAGGCCTACCAGACCGTCTCCGGCCAGAACTCCAACAACTCCGTGCGCGTGACCGCGGCGTTCCTGGACGCCGTGCGCCACAACCGCCAGTGGGACCTCACCAACCGCACCAACGGCCAGGTAGCCAAGACCGTCAGCGCCAACGACCTCTGGGACCGCATCGCCCTGGCCGCGTGGCAGAGCGCTGACCCGGGCCTGCAGTACGACACCACCATCAACGAGTGGCACACCTGCCCCAACGGCGGCCCGATCAACGGCTCCAACCCCTGCTCCGAGTACATGTTCCTGGACGACACCGCCTGCAACCTGGCGTCCCTGAACCTGCTCGCCTTCACGGACATGGAGAGCGGCGCCTTCGACATCGCCGCGTACGAGCACGCCATCCGCGTGTGGACGGTGGTGCTCGAGATCTCCGTGGCCATGGCGCAGTTCCCCAGCGACTCCATCGCGCAGTTGTCGTACGACTACCGCACGCTCGGGCTGGGCTACGCCAACCTGGGCACGGTGCTGATGATGCAGGGCATCCCCTACGACTCGGACCAGGCGCTGGCCTGGACCGCCAGCCTCACGGCCATCCTCACCGGCCGCTCCTACGCCGCCTCCGCGGAGATGGCCGCCGAACTCGGCGCCTTCCCGCGCTACGAGGAGAACCGCGAGCACATGCTGCGCGTCATGCGGAACCACCGCCGCGCCGCCTACGCCGTCCCCGCCGACGAGTACGAGGCGCTGACGGTGCTGCCGGTGGCGCTCGACCAGCAGGCTTGCCCGCCCGAGCTGCTGGAGGCCGCCCACCGCGCCTGGGACCGCGCACTGGAACTCGGCGAGAAGCACGGCTACCGCAACGCCCAGTCCACGCTGATCGCCCCCACGGGCACCATCGGCCTGCTCATGGACTGCGACACCACCGGCGTGGAGCCGGACTTCGCGCTGGTGAAGTTCAAGAAACTGGCCGGCGGCGGCTACTTCCGCATCATCAACGAGAGCGTCCCGCCCGCCCTGAAGCGCCTGGGCTACTCCACCCAGCAGATCCGCGAGATCATCGAGTACGCCGTGGGCACGGAGACCTTCGACGGCGCCCCGTACATCAACCGCAACACGCTCGCCCAGAAGGGCTTCACCCAGCCGGTGCTGGACACGCTGGAGGAGGCGCTCAAGACCGCCTTCCACATCTCCTTCGTCTTCAACCGCTGGACCCTGGGCGACGAGTTCTGCAGCGAGGTCCTGGGCATCGACGAGGACACCCTCGCCCGCGCCGGCTTCGACATGCTGGCCTACCTCGGCTACAGCCGTGAGCAGGTGGAGACGGCCAACGACCACATCCTGGGCCGCATGACCGTGGAGGGCGCCCCGCACCTGCGAGACGAGCACCTGCCAGTCTTCGACTGCGCGAACAAGTGCGGCAAGTACGGCACGCGCTTCATCCAGGCCATGGCGCACGTGCGCATCCTGGCCGCGGCGCAGCCGTTCCTGTCCGGCGCCATCTCCAAGACGATCAACATGCCCATGGAGGCCACCGTCCAGGAGGTCAAGGACGTCTACATGGCCGCCGCTGACACCGGCGTGAAGGCCCTGGCCCTGTACCGGGACGGCTCGAAGTTGAGCCAGCCCCTCTCCGGCACCGCCTTCGCGGACATCGAGGACTTCGAGGACGACGGCGCGGACCCGGACCAGACGGCGGCCATCCTGGCCGCGGCGGAGCGGCTCATCGCCGCGCAGCAGTCACAGCAGGTGGTGGTGCGTCCTCGCGGTGAGCGGGAGCGCCTGCCGGACCGCCGCACGGGCTACACCCAGAAGGCGGCCGTGGGCGGCCACACCATCTACATCCACACGGGCGAGTTCAAGCGCGCCCCCGGCGAGGCCCCCCGCCTGGGCGAGGTCTTCATCGACACCGCCAAGGACGGCGCGGCCTTCCGCAGCCTGATGAACTGCTTCGCCATCGCCGTGAGCATGGGCCTGCAGTACGGCGTGCCGCTGGAGAAGTTCGTGGACACCTTCGTGTTCACCAAGTTCGAGCCCATGGGCATGGTCCAGGGGAACGACCGCATCAAGTTCTCGTCGTCGATCATCGACTACATCTTCCGGGAACTGGCCGTCTCCTACCTCGGCCGCGACGACCTGGCGCACGTCACCGCGGACGAACTCCAGGCCACCACCGACCCCGTCGAGGACTCCCCCGCCCCGGTAGCGGCAGCAGTCGCAGCCCCGGCAGCCGTCGCCCCCGCCGCGGTCGCACCGGCCACTCCGGCCCCTGCGCCCGTGGCCCAGGCAGCGGCCCCCGCCGCCGTCGCCGCGAAGCCGATCGCCCTCGCGGCCTCGGTAGCCCTCGCGGAGCCCACGTCGCAGCCCAGCGCCCGCGAGGAAGCCCGCCAGAAGGGCTTCGAGGGCGACCCCTGCACCGAGTGTGGCCAGCTGATGATGGTCCGGAACGGCACCTGCCTGAAGTGCATGAACTGCGGCGCCACGAGCGGCTGTAGTTAGGCGGGCGAGATGAGCCGGAAGACTGGCAGTCAAGTCTTTCAGGCAGTCCTTGCTGAGGCAGAGCGCCAGATAGGACTCTCCGCCAAGGCTGGCGCTGGTGCGTTCAAACATGCAGGTATCCAGGGCGATGAGCGAGCGGCCGCGCTCGCGACATTCTTGCGAAGCCACTTGCCCAAGGGCTTAGGCGTCTTAAAAGGAGAGCTTGTTGATTTTCGCGATGGGCGTTCCGGTCAAATCGATATCGTGATCTATGACGAGGCCCGCGCCGCACCGTTCTACACCGGCGAGGAGAATGTCCTACTCCCATGTGAAATGGCCATCGCTGCAATCGAGGTGAAGACGACGCTTCGCTCGAGCGAGATCCAGGCCGCGTACGCAAGCGGGCTAAAACTGAGAGCACTTCGACCATTCGATGCGCCCTTTCTCGGGCCACGGCAGGGCGGGGCACCTGCTGGTGACGGAGCTCATCGACTGATGTACCTTGTTTTTGCCTTTCAATCAGATCTTCAGGTGGCAGGATGGGGGCCGAAAGAGTTGTCGCGCGTCAAATCTGCAGCGAAGAAGGCATCCGCAGATGTCGATGTGATTGAACGAATAGTGGTCCTAGACCGCGGAATCATCAACACCGGCGCCAGCATGTATAAGGATTCGGACGGAGCGAGAGGGATCTTCCTCGACTTTTACGTTCACTTGATGAACTTCGTCGAACGCGAGCGCTCAAGGAGGCCACTGCTCGATCTCGACCTCTACTCGCGGACGTTGACTAAGGGTGGGTGGAAAAAGGCCTAGCACCAGCGGATCGAGCAAGCGCCCGGCACGTGGGGCGTACTCAGCCGCGGCCCCCGCCTTTGCCCCGGGCTGTTTAGAAGTCGATCTCCGCGTAGGCGTGATCACGGCTGAGTTCGCTCACTGCGCCCTCCTCTATTCCCAGCACACCGAGCCGCTTCCGCAGCGCGCGGAGTGGACGTTCTTGCCCGCTCTTCGTCTCCAGACCGAAAAAGGTGATGCGCCCGCTCCGTGAGGAGACGCGAACGAAGCCGCCATCAAACTCGGCAACGTCGGTCACGCCCCTACCGCGATGTCTCGCTTGCCCCGAAGTGGGCCGCGCAACGCGGATGCTCCCGAGCAACGCCAACCACCGAGCACGTGGGCGAGCACCGCGGTAGCGCCGCCGGAGATGCCGGCGGAGGGTAAAGAGACCGCGAACCTCCGCGTAGCGTTCTCGAAGCTCCGGGTCGACCTTCGCCGTTCGGTCTCGGAGGACGTACCCGAGCAGAGGGTCATCCAACGTTGGGCCGAACGCAAAAACCGCGGGCGAACTGTGCCCGATTCCGAATTCTCGGAGCGGCCATGGTTCGAACCTCAGGAAGGCCGCAGGGAACTTGAGACGGACGGCCGCGTCAACAAGGTCTCGGTAGCTCACTTCCAGTACGCGCTTGGCCGCGACTCCCTCTGTCTCGGTAATGGAGGTGATGCTCTTGTCAAAGTTCGAGTAGAACCAAGTGAGGACCCTTCCCAAGGATCGACCGTCAGGACTGCGAGACGAGAGGACATCGATCAGGAGCTCAGCCTGACTTTCATCGCCGGAGCGCCAGCCATCAAACGACTGAACAAGCGGGTACTCGAACCCCATCGTCACGAGCTGCGACTCCAGGGTCGATGGTCGTACGTCACGATGGCCACGAAGGCGAAGCGAAACAACTCGCTTCACGCTGCTCGCGCGGGGCCTTCTGTCAAGGCGGAGGTCTCGTTCCAGACTATGGGCCGCCCAGTCGTCAACCAGACGGGGGAAGTCGTTGGACGCGGCAGCTTTCCGCTCTGCGAACGCAGCAGCCAGAGCAGCTTCGACCTGGGCCTTTGGATGGTGGTACAGCCGCTCATATGTCATGCGCTGGACGGGACCTAGGAGATCAGCGGTTCGCTCTGCCAGCCTGGCCAGATCGGCTGTCTCCCGCGCAACCTCCTCCTCAACGAGCGGCCGGATGCTCGGTGCCCAAGCTGCTCCGCTCAGGGGCCCGTCCATCGTCAGGTATGAGAGGTGTCGTACCACCTCCCAGGCTCGGCGGAGCTTTGGCCACTGCCCCGAGGACGCTCCTTCATAGCGGAGAATCATGGGGGCGAGAAACTGCGTAGTGAGAGGCATGAGCCAGTCGTCATCGAGCGCGAAGAGCAGCGCCTTCCGAACCGACAGGACACGAGCGAGTGCAACCGAGTCATTCTTAAGGAGGATCTCGTTGGATCGCGCGATGATCCGTCGTACGCCCGCCTCGTCATCTCGGGGCCACCCTAGTTCCTCCGCCGGTGCAGAAGGAGAGCGAGCGACCATCGCCCGGAAAAGCCCCTTCTCAACCGAGTACGTACCAGGCAAGTGTCCGACATTCCAGATGAGCGCTAGCGACTGGAGAGCCGCATTGGTCGAGCTGAATGACGTGTCGCCGATCCGAAATCGCGCGTTGAACCCCGGAAGCTTGAGTTCGTCCCCGTACAGCAGCAGTGCGGCGGTATAATCCCAGCGGTAGTGATTAACGCCATTCATCGCCCGCGCAACCGATCCCAGATGCCTCAGCCCTTTGAGGCGGTTTACCTCCTTCACTTCCTCCAAGAGTTTATACAGGGCATCGGCTGGAGGCCTCAGCGGTATTTCGCGATACCCGAACTGAGGCACGACGTGCTCGATCAACATCGCACAATCATACCGCCAGCATAGGGGATGCCCAATCACGACTAGGGCGGGCTACGCCGCCACCCTGCTTGACAGTCGGCCGACTGGCCCAGACTGACGCACCCAATCCTTGGCTCGCCACCTCAACGTTCCCAGGAGCCACCCCCGTAACCACCGGCACCGCCGCCGTACTCCGCTCCACCACCGAAGCCCTACGTGTCGACCTCCGCGCGAGCGAGCCGCCGAGGGCGGGTGAGGTGCTCCGCACGACCACTACGAACCGGGCATCCGAGAAGTCGTTGTACTTCGCAGCCTCGTCCGCGGGGTAATCTCCTGCGGTGCCGGCCGGGACCGGCGACCCACGTCCGATGACTCCCGCGCCGGGCCGAGTGCGTTCCCTGGTTCCCGGCCGGCCACCATCGAGCCCTGACCGAACCTGAACAGCGGGGGGCCGCCCCATGGGGCAGCCCCCCGCTAGCAAAGGCTCCGATGGCCCCCGACACCCAGGACCGAATCACCACCTTCTCCTCCCTGCGCATCCGCAACTACCGGTGGCTGTTCGTCGGCAACTCCCTCTCGAACGGGGCGCAGTGGGTGCAGCAGGTCACCATGGGGTGGCTGGTGTACGACCTGACCGGATCGGGCGTGGCGCTGGGCAGCATCAACATGATGCGGGCCGTCTTCTCGCTGCTGGTGGCGCCGCTCGCCGGAGCGGCGGTGGACCGCTACAGCCGTCGGGACCTGATGGTCTGGGTGAAGTACTTCCTGGTCGCCATCAGCCTGGGGCTCGGCGTGCTGCTCATCGCGGGGCGTGCCGAGATCTGGCACCTGTTCCTGTTCGCCGGGCTCGGCGGTGCGGGGATGGCCATCGAGATGCCGTTGCGGCAGGACGCGGTCATGGACCTCGTCCCTCGGACGATGGCGGCGAACGCGCTGGCGCTCGACCGGACGTCGTGGGCGGTGATGCGCTCGGTGGGCCCCGGCATCGGCGGGTTCACGCTGCTGTGGATCGGCGCGGACGGGAACTTCCTGATCCAGGCGGCGGCGCACGCCCTGCTGATCCTGGCCGTCTACCAGATCAACTTCCCGGCGAGGGCGACCGCCGCCCGGGCGCAGGGCGGCCTCCGCGAGGTCCTTGCCGGCTTCCAGTTCGTCATCCACTCGCCTTCAACGCGGACATTCGTCCTGTTGCAGTGGCTGCTGACCATCTTCATCGTCCCCAGTTTCAGCGCGCTGCCTGCGATCTACGCGAAGGAGGTGTTCCACGGCGGTCCCGAGGTCCTGGGCTACCTCCTGGCGGCGATCGGGGTGGGCGGCATCTTCGGTGGGCTGCTTACCGCCTCGCTCGGCCGGTTCGACCGGCGGGGGCTGCTGCAGATCGTCGCCTTCCTGGTCCTGTGCGCCTCGATGATCGGGTTCGCGCTGAGCAGCACCCTGTGGGTTGCGCTCCCACTCCTGGCCCTCGCGGGGTTCGTGGAACTCATCTACCTCAGCACGAACATGACGCTCCTCCAACTGTCGATCCCGGACGAGCTGCGAGGTCGAGCGACCAGCGTCCAGACGCTGGGCATCCTGCTCTCGCCGGTGGGCGCCCTCTTCGCCGGCATCGTCGCCGACATCTGGAACGTCCAGGCCGCCACCATCGTCATGAGCGGCACCGCCGCGGTCATCATGCTGGCCGTCGCGGTCTTCGCCTCGAGCGTCCGGAACTACCGGATGAGCGAGGCGACGAACGCGTAGGCGCCCGCGCGTCCTTCATCTGTGCGAGTGGGTGTAGTTGAGGCGGATCACACGCCCCTCGTGACCGCGTTGCATTGATAACGCGACGCGTTATCATTCCCGGGTGATCCGGAGTTTCGCCGACCGTGACACCGCACGGCTCGCCGAGCGGGAGCGCGTACGACGGTGGCCGGCCGGCCTTCAGCGAGTTGGACTGCGGAAGCTGCGGATGCTCGATGCCGCGGTGAGGCTGGACGACCTGCGCGTGCCGCCGGGGAACCCCCTGGAAGCGCTGAAGGGCGACCGCGAGGGCCATTTCAGCATCCGGATCAACGACCAGTGGCGGATCTGCTTTCGATGGCACGAGGGCGACGCCTACGACGTGGAGATCGTGGACTACCACGGGTGACGAGGACGGACATGGCCGCCAGGAAGCAGGCGCCGGTACATCCGGGCGAGGTGCTCCTCGAGGAGTTCCTGGAGCCGATGGGGATCTCGCAGTACCGGGTGGCGAAGGACATCAGCGTTCCGGCCCGCCGGATCAACGAGATCGTGCGTAGGACACGAGGGATCTCCGCTGACACCGCGCTGCGCCTCGGCCGGTACTTCGGGACCTCCGAGCGGTTCTGGCTGAACCTGCAGGCGCAGTACGACCTGGACGTTGAGCGGGATCGCCTGGGTGACCGGCTTGAACGCGAGGTGGCGCCCCGTCCCCGGACGGCCGTCGCCGAGGATGGGACACCGTACGAGGCCTGATGCGGCCTGATAGCAGCCGCGGCAGGACTCGCCGCGATCCCAAAGAGGAGCCCCACCCATGACCACCGTCACCGCCGCCGTCCTGCGCTCCACCACCGAGGGGTTACGCGTCGAGACACTCGAGGGCGAGCCGCCGAGGGCGGGCGAGGTGCGGGTGCGGATGGGGGCGGCAGGGGTGTGCGCCTCCGACCACCACGTCATCCACGGCACCGCCCTGCTGCCGCTGCCGGCCGTCCTGGGGCACGAGGGCGCGGGCATCGTCGAGGAGGTCGGGCCGGGGGTGACGGGGCTGCGGGCGGGCGACCGCTGCATCCTGTCCTTCGTCTCCAACTGCGGGCACTGTCGCCAGTGTCGCTCCGGCAGCCCGCAACTCTGTGACACCAATGCCCTCACGGGCCCTCGACAGTTCGATGGCACCTCGCGGCTGCGGGACGCCTCCGGCGGCGAGGTGTTCCAGATGTCCAAACTCGGCGTGTTCGCGGACTCGGCGGTGGTGCCGGCGCAGGCGTGCTTCCCCATCCCGGAGGACGTGCCGATGGACGTGGCGGCGCTCATCGGCTGCTCCGTGACCACCGGCTACGGCACGGTCGCGCACGCGCCGGGCATCCGGCCGGGGGCCACCGTGGCGGTGTTCGGAGTCGGCGGGGTGGGCCTGCACGCGGTGCAGGCGGCGCGCATCCTCAACGCCTCGCGGGTGATCGCCGTGGACGTCGCGGAGTCGAAGTTGCAGTTCGCGACGCAGTTCGGCGCGACGGACCGCGTGGACGCCTCGACGGTCGACCCCGTCGAGGCGATCCGTGACCTGGTGGCCTCGCACGGCACCGGCGGGGTGGACTTCGCGTTCGACACCTTCGGCAGCGCGGTCAGCACACAGCAGGCGGTGGACAGCCTGGGCAAGAACGGCGTGGCCGTGATCGCCGGCCTGGCGCCGGTGGGCGAGCGCGCGGGCATCGACCTGGTGGACCTGGTGCGCAAGCAGAAGCGCGTGGTGGGCGCCTACTACGGCAGCGCCAGCCCGCACGAGACCTTCCGCTCGGTGGTGGACCTCTACCTGCGCGGCGCGCTGCTGGTGGACGAGGTGGTGCAGCGCCGCTACCCGCTGGCCCGAATCAACGACGGCTTCGCCGACCTGGAACGCGGCGAGAACGGCCGCGGCGTCATCGTCTTCGAATAGGGGTGTCGAGTAAGCCGGCTCGCCCGTCGCGGGCGCCCTCAGTCGGCCCACAACTCCTCGAGGTACTCCGTCAGCGTCAGCCCCGTGGTGCGCAGCCACGCGGCGTGCGTGGTGCCGATGTAGCGGAGGTGCCAGGGCTCGTAGGCGTAGCCGGTGACGGCCTCCCCTTCGGCTGGGTAGGACTCCACGAAGCCGTAGCGCCAGGCGCGGCGGGCGAGCCACTGGCCCTCGGGAGCATCGCCGAGCGCCGGCTCCAGTTCCCAGCCCATGCCCGGCGAGGTCACGTCCACCACCGTGCCCAGTTGGTGCTCGCTGTGGCCGGGTCGAGCGCTGCGGCGGCTCGCCTCCTCCTCGCCCAGCAGCGCCACCCAGTACCCGAACGTCGCCGTCTGCTCCGCGTGCGAGCGATACGCCGAGCGCACGGCCAGCGTGTGGCCCTCGGCGCTGGCGGCCTCCAGCATCTCGCGGAGCGCCTCGGCAGCCTCGTCCACGAGGTACGGGGTGCCGCCACCGGGCATCACGAGGTCGGCCGAGAGCGGGAGCAGACCGTCCGGGACGAAGCCGTCCGGGAGCGCGTGCTCCTTGGTGACGAGCGTGAGCAGGTGCAGGTCCGGCGTGTCCAGCGGCGGCCGCGCGCAGCGCACCGCGAGCGCCGTCCCCGCCGCAACCGGCGAGGGGAACCCCGCGTTCACGAACGCCGGCGCCCCGGGCACGTACGGCACCAGCCGCCCGCCACTCGCCACGGCCAGCGACTCCAGGTGGCACCCCGCCTCCCGCACCGCCTCCACCAGCGCCTCCGGCGCCAGGTCCGCCCCCACCGACACCAGCGCCGTCCCGCCCTCGACGGGCAGCGCGCCCTCGATGGCCGGGGCAGGGTCGGCGTCGGGAGCCTGGGCGAGGGCGGGCTGTGGGACGGCGGCGGCGAGGACGGCGAGGACGAGGAGCGCGCCACCGAGGGTGAGGGCGAGCCGGCGGGACATCAGCACTCCTTCAGCGCACCCACCCACGAGAGTCTGGGCCTGAGTCTAGCCCTCGGCGTGCTGTGCGCCGCCTCGATGGTGTAGGCCTGCGAGGTGCTGGGGCGAGGGGCGCGGCTACCGGGCGCAGCCCCAGGGCTGCCAGCCCCGCGCCTCGTAGAGCATGCGAGCGCGGCGGATCTGCTCCTCCACCGAGGCGTTGCTCGGGAGACCGGTGCCGCCCACCGACTGCCACGTCGGCAGGTCGAACTGCCACAGCCCGTAGTAGCCGTTGCCGGTGTTGATCGAGGCGTACCCGGAGGACTCGCACATTGCCACGCGGTAGGCATACTCCGGGTCTTCCGGGAAGGCGGCGCTGATCAGCGCGTAGAGACGGTCTCCCGGCACGATCACCGGCGCAGGCGCCGGCTGAGTGGCGGCGGCCGGAGTGGCTACGGGGGCGGGGGTCGCGGCGGGCGTGGCTACGGCGGGAGCGACGGTGGGGGCAGGGGTCGGCGGAGGGGTCGGCTCGGGCGTGGGGGTCGCCTCGGGTGGGACGGGGGGCAGCGCGTCCGGCGAGGGCTGGTCCGGGCCGGGCTGCAGGTCCTCGCCGGTGAAGGGGCGGGAGAGCGTGAAGGCCTGCTCGCGGACCGTGCTGGAGATGGCGTCCGCGGCCTCGAGGAGCCGCCAGTCGATCCGGAGCACCGCCGCCGGCGTCACCGGGGTCCGCACCGAGCGCGGCGCAGCCTCAGCGACCGCCGAGCCCTCGGCGCTGGGGCCGCCCGCCCAGGCCGTGGCGGCCGAGCGCGGGTCGGAGGCCCGGCCGTCGGCCAGGACGGCCGCGACGACGAGCAGCGCGGACACGAGCGTCAGGCTCGAGACCCACGCGCCGAAACGCGCGCCCTGAAGGAAAGATGAGAGAAGTTCCCGCCTCACACGAAAATGCTTGCAGCCCGGCGAGCCTCAGGCGAGCCGGCAGGCGGGTGGCGTGGGCCCGTGGGGAGCGCGCGACACCCTACCGAGACAAGGATGGCCGCGAGACGCCTCGATCTCTCGCAGGCGCTCGCAATCGCTCTCAAACGCTCTCGTCGGTCAGGTATGGTGTTCCTGACGAAGGCGCTCGCGAGCCTCGCGCGGTCCGCCCCGGGGGCCTCGAAGCCCCTGCCCCGAGGCGCAGCCCCTAGACCGCGCGCCCTCCCGCGGGGCACCATCTGCACCTGCACCGCCCGAGGAAGGACTGCCCCATGGCCAAGGACGAGTCGTTCGACATCACCACCGGCGCCGACCTGCAGGAGGTCGACAACGCGGTGAACCAGGCCCTGCGCGAGATCACCGGGCGGTTCGACTTCAAGGGCATCCTGGTGGAGGTGGAGTTCGACCGCGCCGCCGCGAAGATCAACGTCCACACCTCCGACGAGTACAAGGCGGACGCTATCTGGGACGTGCTCCTGGGCCGCCTGATCGCCCGCAAGGTACCGGTGAAGAACCTGAAGCGCGGCGAGGTGGAGCGCGCCGGCGGCGACACCGTGCGCCAGGAGATCACCCTGGTCCAGGCCATCGACTCTGACACCGCCAGGTCGATCACGAAGTTCATCCGGGACCGCAAGATGAAGAAGGTCACCGCCCAGCAACAGGGTGACGCCGTCCGTGTCTCCGGCCCCAGCCGGGACGACCTGCAGGCCGTGATGGCCGCCCTGCGCGAGGAAGACTGGGGCATCGAACTGAACTTTGGGAACTACCGCTAACGCGCATAGCCGGATCGCCTGTTATCGACGATACTTGAGGTGGCGGGGCCCAACCGGGCCGCTTCCTGCTGGGCGGGCAGGGTCGCCGGTCCCTGACGGGACGCCTCATGGTCGCGCCGCCCACCCGCGCCCTGGTGCTGCTGGCACCGGTCCTCGCACTCACCCTCGCCCTTGCCCTCGCGCTGCCCGGCGGCCGTGACGCCGCGTACGCGCAGGCGCCGGTCACCTCGGACTCCACGGTCATCGGCCAGTCCGTGCGCGGACGTCCCATCGAGGTGGGCTGCGCCGGCCCCGCCGCCGCGGAGGCGAGCGCCACGGTGCTGCTGGTGGCCGGAATCCACACCGGCGGCGAGGCGATCACCACCACGCTCGCCCTGGAGTTCGCGGAGGCGACCTGGCGCGGGGAGTTCTCGCTGCCGGACGGCACCCGGCTGTGCGTGCTGCCCGTGCTGAACCCGGATGGCATCGCGGAGGACCTGCACACCAACGCCCGCGGGGTGGACCTCAACCGCAACTGGCCGGCCGACGACTGGCAGCAGGACGCCTACCACCCGGAGACCGGCCCCGTCAGCGGCGGCTCCGCCCCTCTGTCCGAGCCGGAGACGCGCGCACTGTTCGAGTACGTGCGCACCACGCAGCCCTCGGCCGTGGTGGTGCTGCACTGCTGCGGGTCGCTGGTGGAGGCGAACAGCCAGCCGCTCGCCGTGGACCTGGCGCACGCATACGGCGAGGCGGCAGGCTTCGACTACCTGCCGAGGTGGGACTTCTACGAGATCACCGGCGAGTTGATCGACGCCATGGACCGCCTGGGCGTCCCCGCCTTCGACATCGAGATGGCCCGCCCGGACGACACCGGCCTGGAGTCGCACCTGCGCGGCATGGGCGGGGTACTGGAGCACCTGGCCGGCCGCGCCACCCGCGCGGACACGCTCGCCGGGGGCGCCGTCGCCTCGCAGCCCACCGCGGCGGCGCGTCCCGCGATCTCGCACCTCTACCAGGTGCGGCACGGCGACACCATGTGGCGGCTGGCGGCGCGCTTCGGCGTCGCGACGAACGCCCTGGCAGCGGCCAACAACATCACGCACCCCTCGCACTTCATGCCGGGGCGTGTGCTGGCCGTCCCGGTGCCGCCTGCGATGCCGGCCCGCTGAATCGCGGGTCAGCCCTCGGAGGGCAGAAGGGCGGCGGACGGCGCTAGGAGGTACCGCCGGCGACGGCCGGCAGCACGCGGACGGAGCCGTCCGCCTCCACGACCACCACGGCGCTCCGGGCCTCCAGCGACTCGAGTCGCAGCAGGAGCGCGTCCAGTGCCTGTGGCTCCAGCGCCACGCCGGCGATGTCCGTCCGGTCCCAGCGCCGCACGCGCACGCCTCGACCTCGCAGCGCCGCCTCCAGCGCACCGGCCGTATCCGACGCCGCCACCAGCACCGCCTCGCCGAGCGCCATGGTCGGGGAGGGGGCCGGGGCCGCGGCGGACGGCTCGTCCGGGGTGGCAGCCTGGTCGTCGCGAAGGACGAACCAGTAGTAGGCAGAGGTGGCTCCCGCGGTCAGCAGGAGCGCCACGCTCCAGCGCACGTCGCGGATGGTGTCCGTGCTGAACGTGCCGTCCAGCGCGGAGTCGAAGACCTGGAACAAGAGGATTGCCAGGTTGACCAGCACCACCAGCACGGCCGCGCCGAAGATCACGAACAGGAACGCCCGTCGAGGCAGTGCCTCGCGCTCCTCGCGCCCGCCCTCCTCGGCCGCGCGCTGCGCGCCGAACCAGTACCGCGTCCAGAGCGGCGCGCCCACGGCCAGCAGGGTCAGCGTCACGGCCAGTTGGTCGCGCCACCAGTCCGCTCCGCGAAGAAACTCCTCCGGCAGCACGGCGTCTACGAACATCGCGAACGCGGACGCCAGCCCTCCGGCCAGCGCGAGCAGGCCCGCGGCCGCCACCAGGTAGCGGTACAACCGCTCGGGGTCGGAGCGGCGCCCAACCTCGGCGGGAGCGCGCTCGTCCAAGACGGCGCGGTGGTAGCCCCAGGAGGCGAGGCCCACCAGCAGGAAGCCCGTGGCCGGGACTACGTCCTGGAAGTGAGCCGCGGCCACCGGCAGCCCCGGGACGCCCAGCACCCACGCAAGCACCGTGTAGAGGATGAAGGCGCTCGTAGTCACCGCGAGCGCGAGACCGGCCAGGATGCCGAACAGGAACACCACCACGTGCCAGATGGTGCTTTCCACCTCGCGGCGGAGGCCGGCCAGCCAGTGCCACCACCAGGCCAGGCCGCCCACGGCCGCCTGCACCAGGCCCCAGCGAAGCACCTCGTGCCAGGCATCCCCGCGCACCAGGCGGTCGCGGAAGGCATCTTCGTAGACCTGCATCGCGGGCTCGGTGACGGCCATCGCCAGCCCCACGCCCAGCACACAGAGGCCGACCACGGCTCCGAAGCCGCGGTACAGCCGATCCAGGAATCGGGTGGCCTCGGAGGCCGGGGGGTGCTGTGCTGCCATGGCCTGGTGGCCGGCCCAGGTGGCCAGCGCGACGATGAGCCAGCCCCACTGGTCGCCGTGGAACTCGCCCGCGCCCACCAGGAACCGCCCCACCGCGATCCCGAAGCCGATTGACACGCCGAGGGCGACCGCGCGCACGATCAGCAGATAGGTCCAGCGCGCCAGTGATCGCGCCTCCACCGGGTGGCGCTCGATGGACCGTTGCGCGAGCAACGTGAAGATCAGCCAGGCGGGAAGTCCCACCACCGTGAGCGACAGCGAGACCGCGAGTTGCGTGTCGCTCTCGGCGATCACGAGATCGCCAAACAGCGCGTCGATCAAGCCGCCCAGCAGCAGCGCCAGCCCGGAGCCGGCGAGTCCCAGCGACACCAGCGCCAGCCCGTAGAGGAAGATGCGCCGCACCGTACCGATGCCGGGGTCCGCGGGCTCGGCCTCCTCAGCCCGCGCCTGCCCGAGCGCGCGCACCAGGATCGCGATAATCGCCGCCGGGATCGCCAGCCCCACGAGCAACGAGACCAGAGCGCCCATCATCTCCATGCGAACCGCCTCACTGCGCCGCCTCGGCGGTCGCGTCTGGCACCACAACGCCAGGGCGGGCCTCCACCGGGCACCAGGTGGGCCACGGCGGCTCCACGAACCTCCACTCGCTGTCCACCTGCTCCAGCAGGAAGACCTGGTCGAAGGTCGACTCGTTGCGGCCCAGCGGCCCGCTGCCGTAGACCTCGGTGATGGTGATGGTCACCTCCGTGGCCTCGCCCTGCTGGTTCACATGGGCGAGCGTGGCCCGGAAGTCATTGGTGCGCCAGCGCAGGGAGTCGCGGACGTAGGAGAGTTCGCAGCGGTCACGTAGGGCCGGAGCGTAGAAGCCCAGGGCAGCGGAGGCGTCGCGGTCCGCCACGGCGCGGAGGTATGCCTGCACCGTGCCTTCTGGCGTACCGGCGTCCAGGTCCGCCTCGCGGTCCCATGCCAGCCCCACCACCAGGCTGACGGCAACCAGTACACCGGTGACGGCGGCGACGGCGGCAAGCCAGCGGGTGGATGGGGCCATATCGGATTACTCCAGCGGTGCCTAGAAGCGCACTGTCATCATCACACTACTTGCCTCCGAACGGTGACAGGAACGTGCAGGGGCGGTCACTCGACCGGCCCCTGCACATCCCGACTATCGACGGACGGAGCGCTCGATGATCTTCCCCACGGCCGAGCGGATGCTGCTCGACACGGAGGAGTCGTGGTAGACGCTGCACAATTGCTGGGTGGACAGGTCCAGGCCGCCCGTCGAGCAGATGGCCGCAGCACGGGATGGCATGGCGATCCTGCGCAGGATGACCTGCCCCACTGCCGACTGGGCGGCCGCCGGCAACTTTCCGCTGACGTACACCTTGCAGAGCGTACGGACGTCGGAGCCCAATCCCCACTTGCCGCAGGCGGACTTCACCTGTTGGTGCACGGTGCTGCCGCTGCCGCCATATGCCTTCACCGTGATGCTCACCACCGCGGCTGCCGTGTGCTGGCCGTCGCTGATCGTGTAGGTGAAGGAGTCAGAGCCGGTGTAGTTCGCCGTGGGCGTGTAGGCGATCTTCTTGTCCGGGGTGATCGCGACCGTGCCGTGAGAGGGCTGCGTCACCGCCACCAGGGAGAGCGGACTGCCCTCCACGTCCGAGTCGTTCGCCAGGACGTCCAGCGCCTTGGAGGTGTTCACCACGAGCGTGGCGGCGTCCGGCTTGGCGACCGGCGCGTCGTTCACGGCCACCACGGTCACCACCACCATGGCGGAGGCGGTGAGGGCGCCGTCGCTGATGGTGTACGTGAAGAAGTCCACGCCGTTGAAGTTTGCCTTCGGCGTGTAGGTCACGGTCTTGTCGGCGTTCAGCACCTTGCCGTTCACGGGCTTGCCCACGGCAGTGACATTCAACACGGCTCCAGGGTTCGGATCCGTGTCGTTCGGGAGCACGCTGACCACCACCGGTGTGTCCTCCAAGGTGGAGGCGTGATCCGGCTGCGCGGTGGGCGCAAGGTTCGCCTGCGCAGACACGCCGCTGACAGCGGACAAGGCCAGCGCGCCGGTGACAAGCGTGGCACCCACGGCCTTCCAACCCATTGCAGGCCATCCCTGCGGACGTAGACGAAGACGCAACCCAGTGTCCTTCCCGGCGACCTCGCCGCGGATATTTGACCCCGCCGGACAAGACGCCGGACGAGGGGTTTCAGTTCCCGCCGCGCACCGCGCACCCGGCACCGCGATTGCCTGCGCCGAATAAGGACGCGGAAGCGCCCCGCTTTCGCGGGGCGCTTCCGGCAGGGTGCTTGCGCCCACCTCGTCGGTGGTGCGCGTCTCGTCCGTTCGGGGGACTACCGCCGCCCGAAGGCGAACCCGAAGCCCCGGCCCTTGGACTTCCCGCGGCGGTCGTCGCGGTCGTCATCGTCACGGTCGGACCGCGACCAGCGGCCACGGCGGTCGTCCTTGTCGTCGTCGTCATCGTCGTTGAACGAGACGCTCAGGGCGGCCTGGCTCGAGTTCTTGTGCTTGTCCTTGGCGGCCTGGATGGCAGCCGCGAAGGAGTTCTTCCCCTCCTTGCGGTCGTCGTCATCCCGATCCTGGAAGAAGGAGACGCCGGCGTTGCCGGTCAACTTCAGGATCAGTTTGCCCACCTGGGCCCGCAGCCAGGACGGTGTGGTCTCCGCCTGGTACAGGGTGCACAGTTGGGTGGCGGCACTGCCCGCGGGCGCGGAGGCGCAGGCCTCCAGCACGCGGTCAGAAGCGCCGGAGCGAGCCGCGATCTTCAGGATGTTCTTCCCGATGATGTAGCGGGCCCAGACCGGCAGGTCATCGCGCTCGGTGTACAGGTTGCACAACGTGCTGATCCCCGGCTGGCCAGCCGCGGCCGTGCATGCCGCCAGGACCTTCGCGTTGTGGTCACCCACCGGCGAGGTGGCCGCCTTCACCGTGATGTTCACCACGCCCGTCTCGGTCAGCGAGCCATCCGAGATGACATAGGTGAACGTGTCCGTGCCCACGTAGTCCGTGGCCGGGGTGTACGTCACCTTGCCGTCCGCGATCACGGCAGTGCCGTGCCCCGGCGTGGTCACCGTCTGAAGGGTGAGCGTGTTGCCGTCCACGTCCGTGTCGTTGGCGCGGACGTCGATGACCTTGGCCTGGTTCTTCGTGACGTTGACGGTGTCGTCCGTCGCCACGGGCGCGTCGTTCACGGGGGTCACGGTGACCGTGACCTGCGCGGACGCCAGCAGCGAGCCGTCAGAGACGGCGTAGGAGAAGGTGTCCGTACCGTTGAAGTTCGCCTTGGGCGTGTAGATCACGGAGTTCCCGCTGATGGCCACCGTCCCGTTGGGCGGTGTGCCCACCGAGGCAATGCTCAGGGTGTTGCTCTCCGGGTCCGTGTCGTTCGCCAGCACCGCGATGTTGACCGCGGTGTCCTCCGGCGTGGTGGCTACGTCATTGACGGGCGTAGGGGCGTTGTTCGTCTGTGCGCCAACCGGCGCAATGAGCGCCAGCGAGAGCGCGCCCGTAGCGGCAAGCGCCACCGCCGGCTTCCATCCGGGTAATGCGATACGCATTCGACCTCCCTGGATCCTTGTTTCGACAGGGCTGAGATCGCCCGTTTCTGACGAAGGAACGTCTGGGGGGTGGCGCGCGTTCGGGTCTGGTCATGAAATCGTTACGCGGCGGGCGGAACGTGCTCCACGATTGACCGGAGGTTGAGTCCAGCCGCGGTGAGGGCGGGGAGCGGTGCTACTCGTCCGTCGCGGCCGCCGTCGCAGCATCGGGCGGTTCGTCCGAGGACTCGCGCGGGAGCAGGCTCAGGGCGCCGGCGGCCAGGATCGCTCCGCCCACGGAGAGGATGTAGAGCCCGGCCCCGGCCGCGAGCCCCAGGGCGGCGGCAACCCAGATCGCGGCCGCCGTGGTCAGCCCCTGGATGCTTCCGCCCTGGCGAAGGATGGTGCCCGCGCCGAGGAACCCGATGCCGCTGGCCACCTGCGCCGCCACGCGGGACGTGTCATGCCCCTCGAAGCCGTAGATGGAGACCAGGGTGAAGACCGCCGCGCCGGTGCTGACCATGCTGACGGTGCGGATGCCCACGCGCTTGCGGGCGTGCCACCGCTCGAAGCCCACCAGGGCGCCGGCGCCCGCCGCCACCAGCACGCGCATGAGCATGATGACTTCCTCCTCCCACGTGAAGCGCAGGAGGTCCAGCCGCACGTCATCCATGGGGCGGGCCGGGTGCCATGTAGGAGTCGAGACGAAGCGAGACAGGTGCGAGGGCCATCCGGAATTCTAACCACGCTCCCGGCGCCACTGCGCCTTCGCCGCTGGCCACTCGTCCTCCAGCATGGTCATGAAGTGGGTGTCCACGTACTCCCCATGCTCGAAGGCATGGTGCCGCAGGACGCCGTCCAGCCGGAAGCCGGCGCGCCCGTAGACGTGGATGGCGCGCTCGTTGGCCACCTCCGGGTCGATGGTCACCCGGTGCACACCGCGGTCCTCGAAGAGAAAGCACAGCATGGTCCGGATCGCCTCCAGCCCCACCCCTCGCCCTCGCGCGTCCGGCTCGCCGATGAAGATGTCCACGCCGGCATCCCACTCCCAATCCTTGCCGGGGTAGCGGTGGCCGTACTGGATCTCGCCCACGTCCCGTCCGTCCCACTGGACCACGAATCGCCAGCACGGATCGACGTCCGGCTCCAGGTAGTGCTGCCGGCACTCCTCCAGCGATGCCGGCGACGCCCCGTAGAAGCGGATGACCTCCGGATCCGAGAGCCAGCGCAGCAGGTTTGGGACGTCCTCCTCCGTGACGGGGCGCAGGGAGACGTCATGGGGGCCGGGTATCGGTGCGTGGTCGCCGGGGCGCGGAATCGGAGCGGGTTCCATGCCCGGGATGCTGCACGGTGCGCGGGCGGTTATCAAGCATGTAAAGGCGCCCGCCGGTATCCTCGTGGGCACGGCTGCCCGTCATCGGCGTCTGTGCATACCGCCGCCGCGCACCTCACCGGGCGTGGACAGCCTCCCACCCCCACCGGCGCTCGCCACGCGCGACCCGGTCCAGTCCCCCGGGAGCGGCCCGTGACTTTCGACCCGGGACACAACCCCGAGTCGCACCAGGCATCGATCCTCGGTCCCCTCGTGCGCGTCATCGAGGAGGCGGCCTCGGACGCTCCGTGGGCGCTCATCGGCGCTACCGCCATCCGGCTGCAGGGCGTCGAGGCGCACTCGCCGAACCTGGAGTTCATGACCACGGAACCGGCGCTCATCGCACTGGGCGAGATGCTGGCAATCCCCTCGGACTGGGGCCAGGGCGCGCACCTGGCGGCGAACCGCCTGCACTTCATGCGCCACGGCGTCCCGGTGTTCGTCTTCGGCGACCCGATCTTCCACGGCCCGTACGAGTCACTCTCGCCTCGCGACATTCCCTCGCTCTGGGACGCGCGCGTACGGGTGGACATCGGGGGTGCGGCCGTCCTCTGCACGCCACTGGAGTGGGAGATCATCCTGGCCGTCTGCCTGGGGGCCCACCAGCGCGTGCAGGCGCTGAGGGCGGTGATGGTGCAACGCGGCTACGACAGCCGCCTGGTGGTGCGCCTGCTCCGCGAGGGCCGCGTGGAGCCCGCCACGGAAGAAGCCGTCTGGGCCGTCCTGGAGGGCCGGACCGAGTAGGCGGCGTCGACATTCGGCCGGACGCGCTCTTAACCCCACCACTGCTGGCCGCTCCCCCGCCGTGGGATGATGCCCGCATGGCCGTCGACTGGTGGCCGGCCGCGCCGGCGGGTGTCTGGCAGTGGACCCCGGCCCTGTACCTGGGCCCGCTCCTCATCGCCCTGGCGCCGGCGGCCGTCACCCTCGCCGTCACGCGGCGCCGAGGCTACCCGCTCCGCGCGCGCCACCGCCGGCGACTGCTCGCCGGTACCGCCCTGCTGGTGCTGGCCCTGAACTGGCCGCTGGCGGACATGGCGCGAGCCTCGCTGGCGTTTCGCACGGTCCAGTATCTCTCCGTCACCCTCGCCGCCGCGCCACTCGTCCTGCTCGCGGTCCCGCGATGGCGCTCGACCGGCCGCGGCCACGCACAGCGCGTGGCCGAGCGAGCGCTGGGTTCCGCGCTGCTGGGCGCCGTGGTCCTGGGCGTGGCGGTGTGGACCACGCATACCGCGGGCGCCATCGACCGGCTTGAGGCGAGCGCGCCTGGCCAGGCAGCGGTGCGGTCGGCGTGGCTGGTGGCGGCGTTGTGGTTCTGGTGGCCGCTGGTCGGCCCCGGGCCCGAGCGGGAGCGCCTCCCCTACCTGGGCGGCCTGGTCTACCTGATCCTGCCCTTCGCCTTCCCCAAGTTCCCGGCTGCCATCTGGGTCTTCGCGACTGAGCCCGTGTATGACGCCTTCCGGGGCGTCCCGCATCCCTTCGGCTGGTCGGACGTGGGCGACCAGGGCATGGCCGGGTTCATCCTGTGGTTCCCGGGCAGCGTGCTGGTGGCCGTGGCGGTCTACCTGCTGATCCAACACTGGGTGCGGGAAGACCGGCGCATGGGCCTGCGCCAGCGCCTGGGCGTGCCCGCAGATCCGGAGGCGGTGGCCGCCCTGGTGGGATCGCCGGACGCCTGGGCCGCGCTGGAGGCGCTGGTCGCGATCATGGACGAGGCCGCACCACCCCGCCTCGGCTCCGACCTCACCTGCGAGGTCGACCGTGGCCGGGTGATCCTGCAACTGCACTTCCCCGGCGACGAGGAGGAGCAGGCGGACATCCACGCGCGCGTCTCAGCCGCCTGGAGCGCCTACCTCCGCCGCTTCGACGCCTCCCGCGCCTCGGCCATCGATGCGCGCCTCGCCCTGGAGGTCCTGCCCTACGGCACCCGCGTGCGGTAGGTCTCCGGACCCGCCGGCTCGCGGCCTCCAGCCGCCTCGGTGCTACCATCCGCGCGCCCGCAGCGGTCAGCGCGGGACGCCGGTGCACGCACGTGCGCCTGACACGATGTACGACGACGAGACGGACGACTGGGGAGGGCTAACGCCATGCCGATGACCGTGGGGACCGGGATCGGGACTGACATGAAGGCCGTGCCGGAGCGCGCCCGCATGCTGGAGCGCCTGGGGTACGACTCGATCTCCGTGGGTGAGACCTCGCACAACCCGTTCCTGCCGCTGGTGCTGGTGGCGGAGCACACGGAGCGGATGAAGTTCGGCTCCTCCGTGGCCATCGCCTTCCCTCGGGTGCCCCACATCACGGCGAACATCGCCTGGGACCTCTCGGCGTACTCGGGCGGGCGCTTCGTGCTCGGGTTGGGCACGCAGGTGAAGGGCCACAACGAGCGCCGCTTCTCCGTGCCTTGGGCGCCGCCGGGGCCGCACCTGCGCGACTACATCAACTGCATGCGCGCCATCTGGGACTCCTGGCAGAACGGCACCAAGCCGGACTACGAGGGCGAGTACTACCAGTACAAACTAACCAGCCCGTTCTTCAATCCCGGCCCCATCGAGCACCCGGACATCCCGATCGTCATCTCAGCCGTGAACCCCTTCAACGCCCGCCTGGCAGGCGAGGTCTGTGACGGCATCGCCATCCACGGCTTCAGCACCTTCAAGTACATCCGCGAAGTGCTGATCCCCGCGGTCCACGAGGGTGCCCGCCGCGCCGGCAAGGACCCGAGCACGGTGCAGGTGCGGGGCGGCGGCTTCATCGTCACCGGCCGCACGGAGGAGGAGGTGGCCAGGACCAAGGAGCGCAGCCGCCGCCAGTTGTCCTTCTACGCCTCCACCCGGTCCTACTCCAACGTCATGAAACTCCACGGCTGGGCGGACGAGGCGGCGCAGTTGCACCGCATGTCCGTGGAGGGCAAGTGGGACGACATGGTCGGCCTGATCACGGACGACATGATGGAGGAGTTCTGCGTCATCGGGACTTGGGACGAACTGCCGGCGAAGATGCGCGAGAAGTACGCGGGCATCAACACCCAGATCTCCTTCGGCGCGGAGCCCCACAACCCGGACGAGGAAGCCCAGATCAGCGAGATCATCGCGGAACTCAAGACCATCCCCGCCCTGGGGGACTGACGGAGAGCGAGCGGGGTTCGAACACGCTCACCTGAGCCTCTCGAGGCGGGGCCGAGCGGCCCTCCCTTCCCGCTCACCCTGAGCCTGTCGAAGGGGGAGCCGAGTGACCGCGTGCGGTGCGATGGCCTTCTGGACCTACATGCTCCGTTGCCGCGACGGCTCCTACTACGTCGGCCATTCCGATGACCTGGAGGCCCGCCTAGCCGCGCACCACGCAGGCGTGTTCCCTGGCTACACGCGGGTGCGCCGCCCGGTGGAGCTCGTGTGGTGCGAGGGCTTCACGTCGCGAGAAGACGCGTTCGGGCGAGAGCGGCAGGTGAAGGGCTGGTCCCGGCGAAAGAAGGAGGCGCTGATCGCGGGGGACTGGGCGGCGTTGCGAGACAGCGGGGCGGACGCCGCTCGCCCTTCGACAGGCTCAGGGTGAGCGGTTTCGCGAGCACTCGGCGGGAGTCTGGGGCCTGTGGCTCGACCGGTCCATAGCCCAGCAGGAGCTGCCCCTCGGCTCACCCCACCGCAGCCTCCCGCGTGGTAGAACCTCCCCGTCCACACCCCGCACCAAGGAGGCCACCCATGCCCTACGCCGAGAACGAAGGCGTCCGCATCTACTTCGAGACCGAGGGCACCCAGGGCGCACCTGCGATCGTCATGCACCACGGGTTCCTCGCGGACCTGGAGTCGTGGCGGGAGCGCGGGTTCGTGGACCTGTTGCGCGACCGCTTCCGGGTCATCCTCATGGACTCCCGGGGGCACGGCCGCTCGGACAAGCCCCGAGACGCCGAGGCGTATGACCACCGCACCCGCGTCATGGACGTGGTCTCCGTGCTGAATGCCAACGACGTCCGGCAGGCGCACTACCTGGGCTACTCGATGGGCGGGATGGTCGGGTTCTCCACCATGATCTATGCACCGCAGCGCTTCCTCTCCTACACCCTGGGGGGCGCCCAGCCGATGTACGAGCCGGAGCGCCGTGCCCAGCGCATGGCCGTCCCCTTCCGCGAGTACTACGAGGGCGCCCTGAAGCGGAACGAGGCGGTGAAGGCCGCCTACGACGCCGGCCGTCACGACGTCGAGGCCCTCGAGGCGTGCCGTGACTCGCTGGCCGGATGGAACGGTGCGGAGCAGGCAGTGAGCGTGGCGGCGCAGCCGATCTTGGTCTATGTCGGCACGGCGGACACGCCGCACGCCGGCGCCCTGCGCGCGCGCGCGTTGAATCCCAATGTGCGGGTCATCGAACTGGACGACGACGACCACTCGGCCGCGGCGACGCGCTCCGAGGTGGTCGTCCCGGCGATGCGCGCGATGATCGAGGGCATCCCAGCCGAGTAAGCCTGCCTACTCCTGCCTGCCGTCCGTCCCTCCCAGGGGGCGACAACCTTCTCTCGACCTCGCGTCCACCCGAGGGCCCGGAGGGCGCCCTTAGCGTCGAGGTATGGGATTCGCCTCCATGCTCGCCGCCTTCGCCTTCCTCGTCGGCCCCGGGACGGCTGACGAGCCGGCCGCGCTGGCCGGGTCGCCCGTGGGCATCACGGCCGCAGCGCCGTCCCCCGCCCTGCAGCCCCTCCCGGACCGCGACCCCGCGGCCGCCTTCGACCACGAGGACGACGACGACGAGCGTGGCAACCGAGGCCGCGGAAACGACGACGACGACGACGAGCGCGACGACGACCGCAGCGAAGGCGATGACCGCAGTTCCCGGATGCGGGAACGCCTCGAGCGACTCTTCGACCGCATCCTCGGGCGCGGGGAGGATCAGGACTCGGGCACCTCGGTGACCGAACCGACCGAGGAGCAGGCCAGCACACCCGAGGCCAGCACACCCGAGGCCAGCACACCCGCGGTCAGCACACCCGCGGTCAGCACGCCCGAAGCCAGCACACCCGAAGCCAGCACACCCGAAGCCAGCACACCCGAAGCCAGCACGCCCGAAGCCAGCACGCCCTCTCCGGCGACATCTGCCGGCCCGGACCCCACTGCCGTGACCACTCCCAGCGGTGAACTCGGCCGTCCGGCGAGCGCAGGCCCGATCGCGACCCCGGAGACTGCGTCAGGCACCCCCGCCTCACGGCCAACCGGAGCGGACAGCACGCCCTCCGGTACCGCCTCAGCAGCACCCATTTCACCCACCCCCGAGATGGACGCGACGGCGGCGGCGTTCCAGGCCGCCCTGGACGAGGCCACCGCCGAGCCCGAGGTCGCCCGCCCTGACATCGAGGAGGCATCGGCCACGGCATCGCCCGAGGCGCGAGCCGCCTCGACTGACCGGCGGCCGAGGCAGGATGACGCGGAGGCGGACGCGGCGAGTGTGCGCCCCGACGACGGCGAAGGCGGAGCATCCGTCGCCAGCGTGGACCCGGCTCCCTCGGAGCCCCGTCCGGAGGAAGCGGTCGAGGTGCGGCTATCGGAGGAGTCCGGCGGCCTCCCCACCACCACGCTGCTACTCGTGGTGGGCGCGCTGGCCGGTGTGGTGCTGTTCAGCGCAGCCGCGCGACGCGCGATCGTCGAGTAGGCCGGCAGGCCGGGCGACTCCGCTATTCGAGGATCTCGATGAAGGCGCGGTCGCCGACCTCCACCCACCACGCGTAACCGTCGTCGCTGTTCATGAACCAGATGTCGCGGTGGTCCTGTAGCACCGATCCGCCGGTGTCCATGCACTCGTAGGTGCGGGTGGTGGGGTCGCCCTCGATGCGGAAGCGCTGGCCCAGGAGTCCCGGCTTGCAGGCGGCGGCGCCCTCGTGGACCACCTCGCCGTTGGCCATCCCGCCGCAGTAGCCGCCGCCGTCTCCGTGGGACGCCTCGTTCTCGCCGGGCACGCAGTAGTAGTAGGTGATGGAGGTCTCGAAGTACGTGCTGTCCTCGGAGGACGGGGGCTTCGGGGCGTCCGGCCCTCGGCGCACGGAGACCACCGAGTCCACCCGCAAGTGCCCCTGCTTCAGCGTCTGGGCCACGTCCGGCGCGCCGGGGATGTAGACCAACCACTGCTGGGAGGGCACGTGGAAGTAGGAGACGCTCTCTACCGTGAAGTCCTGCGCCTGCACCAGGAACCGCGGGTCCGTGGTGCCCGCGATCCCCACCGTCATGCCACCGATGGGTGGCGTCCGCAGCACGTTCGGCGTCCCCGCCACGGTCAGCGAAGCGTCCGGCAGCGCCTCCAGGGCCGAGAGCGTCCCCGCCCGGCGCACCATCACGATGTCGCTCGCGGCAATCGAGGTGAGCGTGCTCACGAACGCCGGCGCGCCCGGGACGTACTGCAAGAGGCGCTGCCCCTCGATGTCGAAGTGCCAGACGCTGACCACCTCGAACGGCTGGGCGGCCACCAGCGCCGCCAGGTCCGCGGCGCCCGCCGGGCCCACGGTCAGCCCGCCGGGGGGCGGCTCCACCAGGCCGGCGGCGCTCGGCGCCTCGTAGAGCACCTGGACGTCGTCCGCGTCGGTGGTGATGTAGAAGCCAGCCACCCAACCGGTGTGCTGTTCGAACTGGACCTGCAGCCAGGTGAAGCCATCCTGCTGCACCTCGCCACCGAGCAGCAGCACCTCGTCGCCGTGGTCCAGGCAGAGCAGGTCACCGGCGGCCAGGCCGGGCTCGGTACGCAGGCGGAGGCAGTCACCGCCCGTGTCCACCCAAGCCGGCGTCTGGGCGCCGACGGTCGAGGGTGCGGTGAGCATGGCGAGGGCAGCGAGGGAAGCGAGGAGGAGTGCAAGCGTGACGCCTCGCAGTGGCGCGAGGCGCAGGGCGTGGCTGGGCAAGGACGGATCCTTCCGGCGCGCTCCCCGCCCGCGCAGGACTGAAACGCTAGCCTTGCTGGATGCGCAGGGGCAAGCGCTACCGTCCCGCCCGAAGCCGCGCCGCGGCGTCCTTCGCGATGCCGCGCCAGCGCTTCACGGAGGTAGCGTACACCTCCTCCACGCGCCGGGTGTTCTGGCCCATCGCTACGAACAGGCGCGCGAGGCCTTCCACGTCGCCGAGGTGGATCGTCTCCGCGGCGATGCGGTTGTTGGGCCCGGCGTTGTGGTAATTGCCCAGCGCCAGGCAGGCTGCGCCCGACTCGTAACCCAGCAGGTCGTATGCGGTCGCCTCCGTGGTGCCGCCGTCCATCAACTTCCGCTGGTAGCGGAACTTTGGGTCGGCGGCCTGTAGTTCACGCGCGACCTGCGTCATCCACATCGTGATCCGTGGCGAGAAGATGTGCTGCAGATCACCCACGCGGATGATCGGCCCGCCGCCCTGCTCCGCGCGGCCCCCGGCCATCGAGGAGCACTCGACGGCCACGATGAGCGCGCCCTCCGGCAGCAGGTCGGTCTGGGTGACGGCGGCGGCACCCACCAGGCCCACCTCCTCCGCGCGGGTGAACAGGCCCAGGACGCGCGCGTCCGGGCGCTCCTCCAGCAGGCGCTCGAAGGCCCACAGGATCGCCAGGCCGCCGCCCAGGTCGTCCAGTTGCAGCGCCTCCAGGATCTCGCCCTTCACGCGCCCCATCGGCTGCGCCCAGAGCGCCAGATCCCCCACCTGCGCCGAGGAACCGGCCGTCAGGGTGGCGCGCGCGGTGCGCAGCCGGCGCGAGAACCGCAGCGCGCCCGGCGCCGTGGCCGTGGAGGTGATCTCCGCCGTCGAGTCGCCCCGGGCTGCGGGGTCACCGTCGTCGCCCGCGAAGATGCGGAGGCGCTCGCCCTTGCCGTAGTCGCCGGAGATGCCGCCCCGGAACTCCAACTCCAGCCGGCGGCCCTTCACGGCGGTGACCACGAACCCCGGGTGGTCCGTGTGCGCGCCCAGCACCAGCGGCCGCGTCTTGCGCCCCTTGCGGTACTCGATGACCGCGTTGCCCAGGCCGTCCTCGCGGTAGGCGAGGCCGCGAGTCTCCGCGAAGCATCGGAGGTACGCGTAGACGCGCTGCTCCTTGAACGAGGCAGTGGGGATGGAGACGTATTCGACCGCCAGGTCCGCGAGCCCCTTCGGGACCTTCGAGGTGGATCGGGCGCGCGCAGCGGGCATCAGGACCTCCGAGCCGAGCGAGGGTGCCGGGTGGCGATGGCCGCAATCCTACCCGCCCGCTACGGCGGATGCCGCGTACGATGGATGCATGCCCATCCCCACGCCTGCCATCCCCGCTGCGGTCGTCCCGGAGCCCGTCCCCGCTGCGCGTTCGCGCAAGGGGAAGCGCCTGGTCAACCGCCCGCTGGAGCCCATTGAGGTCACGCTCACCGGCTTCGCCGCCGGCGGCAAGGCCGTGGGCCACGCGCCGGACGGCCGCGTGGTGTTCGTGGAGTACGCCCTGCCCGGGGAGCGTGTGATCGCCGAGATCACGGACAGCCACACCAACTTCATCGAGGCCACCGCGGTGATGGTGCTGGACGCCTCGGAAGACCGCGTGGCGCCGCCCTGTGGCTACTTCGGGAAATGCGGTGGCTGCCAGTTGCAGCACGTCGCCTACCCCAGGCAACTGGAACTGAAGGCCGGCATCGTCCGCGACCAGTTGCGCCGCATCGGCCGCTTCTCCGAGGACGAGGCGGAAGCCCTCGTGCGGCCCATGCTCGGCATGGACGAGCCGTGGGGCTACCGCAACCACAACCGCTTTACCGTGCGCCGCGACGGCGAGATCGGGTTCATGCAGCGCGGCACCCACCGCTTCATGCGCATCGAGGAGTGCCTGATTGCACACCCGCGCGTGAACGAGGTGCTGCAGGCTGCCCAGGACCGAACCATGCAGGCGCGCCAGTTGACCGTCCGCGTGGGTGTGAACACCGGCGACGAGATGGTCCAGCCGCGCCTCCAGTTCCGCCCCGGCCGGCCGAACCAGGAGAAGCGCGTCACGCGCATCCCATCCGGCCAGCAGCACTACACGGAGGCGCTCAACGGCGTGACCTACCGCGTCTCCGGCCCGGCGTTCTTCCAGGTGAACACGCCCCAGGCGGAACACCTGACGGCGCTGGTGGTAGAGCGCGTGCTGGCCGCGAAGGCGCGCGTGGTGGTGGACGCCTACGCCGGCGTGGGCACCTTCGCCGCGCAACTCGCCCACGCCGTGAAGCACGTGGTCACCATCGAGGAGTCCGCCGCCGCCGGCGTTGACGCCGAGGTGAACCTGAAACCCTTCGACAACGTCACTCGCGTCGTCGGCAAGGTGGAGGACACGCTCCCCGGCATGACCCCCTCCCCGGACGTGGTGGTGATCGACCCGCCCCGCAGTGGCCTGTTCCCCGGCGTGGTGGAGGCGATCCTGGAGTCCGCCGCCCGGCGCGTGGTCTACGTCTCCTGCGATCCCGCCACCCTGGCGCGCGACCTGCGCCTGTTCGTGGACGGCGGCTTCACGGTGGCAGAGATCCAGCCCGTGGACATGTTCCCGCACACCCAGCACATCGAGTGCGTCACCACCCTCGACCGGGCCCCCGCCGAGGCGTAGGCACGGTGTCCGTCCCCCGCATCCTGCTCGCCTCCGCATCGCCCCGCCGCCGTGAACTACTGGCCGGCCTCGGCCTGCCGTTCGAGGTGCGCCCGTCCGACGTGGACGAGGACACCACCGAGACCGACCCTGTGCGCGTCGCGGAGGGGCTGGCGCTGCGCAAGGCACGCGCCGTCGCCTCGGAGACAGGGGGCGCGCTCGTGATCGGTAGCGACACCGTGGTGCACCTCGATGGACGCCTGCTCGCGAAGCCCGCCGACCCGGAGGAGGCGCGCTCGATGCTGCGCGCGCTCCGCGGACGCGCTCACGAGGTCGTCACCGGCATCGCGGTGGTCATGGGCGATCGCGCCGCTGCCGCGCACGGCCGCACGGCCGTCACCATGCGGGCGTACACGGACGACGAGGTGGACGCGTTCATCGCCTCGGGTGCCCCGTTCGACAAGGCGGGCGGCTACGCCATCCAGGACGAGGCGTTCGCGCCGGTCGCGGCCTTCGAAGGCTGTCGCTGCAACGTCGTGGGCCTGCCGCTGGGCGAGTTGCGGCGCCTGCTGCGCGCGTTCGGTGTGGAGACGCGAGCACCGCGTGTGGACTGCCCCGTGTGCGCGGAGGACGCATGAGCCTCCGCAAGCGCTGGTTCGCCGCGATCTACGGGCCCATCGACCGGATGCAGCGACGCGCCACCGCGCCGACACGGCGCGACCTGGTGGGCGACCTCGAGGGCGACGTCCTGGACGTGGGCTGCGGGCCGGGGACGAATTTCCGGCACTACCGCCCGGACGCGCACGTCACGGCCGTGGACTACAACGAGCACATGCTGCCGCTGGCGCGCCGCACGCTCCTGGGCCTGCAGGAGCCACACGCGGTCATCGAGATCCACCACGCCGATGCGACCGCACTGCCCTTCCGGGACGCCTCGTTCGATGCGTACGTCTCCACGCTGGTGCTGTGCTCCGTGGACGACCTGGACCGCGCCGTGGATGAGGCGTGGCGCGTGCTGCGGCCCGGCGGTGCGCTCCGCCTCTTCGAGCACGTCCGCTCGGACACCCCCTGGAAGGCGCGCCTGCAGTCCTGGGCCAACCCCGCGTGGGGCGTGGTGGCAGACGGCTGCCGGCTGGACCGCGTGACGCACCGCGCCTTCATCGAACGCGGCTTCGAGGTCATCGAGGAGCGCCACCCGCGCGTCCCCGGTGAGCCGATGCCCGTGGTGATCCTGAAGGCCCGCAAGCCGGCGTAGCCGCACCTCACCACCTGCTGCCCCGTTGGCCTCGGAGCAAGCGTTCGCCCGTGATATGTACGTCCGCGGATAGTGGAGGAGGTTCGGCGTGCCGCTCTCGATCAGCATCCTCGGCGCCAACGGCGTGTATGCGCGTCACCTGATCCCCCGCCTCGCGGCGCGCGGGCACAACATCCGGGCGCTGGTGCGGCGTCCCGAGTCCGCAACCGTGGCGGCCCAGTGCGGCGCCGAGGTGCGCGCCGCGGACATCTACGATCCGGAGTCAGTGCGGGCTGGTGTGGCCGGCACGGACATCGCCGTGAACCTCGCGACGGCCCTCGGGCAGGGGGACTTCGCCGCCAACGACCGCCTGCGCAGGGAGGGCGTGCCGGTCTTCCTCGCCGCCTGCCAGGACGCCGGAGTCTCGCGCGTGCTCCAGCAAAGCATCGGCATGATCTGCGGCAGCGGAACGGATGCCTGGACGGACGAGCGAGACGCCATGACCGCGGAGGAAGGCACAGCGGCCGCGTCAGCCTTCGCGGCCACGTTCGCCATGGAGGAGGCGGTGCGCGCGTCCTCCCTCGACTGGCTCATCCTGCGAGGTGGCCTGTTCTACGGGCCGGGCACGGGCTACGACGACGGCTGGTTCGAGCGCGCCCGCGCGGGCCGCCTACGGATGCCGGGTGACGGCACTGCGTTCATGTCGCTGGTGCACATCGCGGACATGGCGGAGGCAACGGTGGAGACGATCGAGCGCTGGCCCTCCCGGGAGGCGCTCATCGTCGCGGACGACGATCCGCCGCGCTGGGGAGACCTCTTCAACTACATCGCGGCGCTCGCGGGCGCGGCACCGCCGGAGCCGGGGGGCCAACTGGGCTTCCCCTCGAACCGGCTGCGCAACGCGAAGGTGAAGGACCTGCTGGGCTGGGCGCCGCACTACCCCACCCACCGGAGCGGGCTCATCCGCTAGAGGTCGAAGCCCCGCCGTCCTCGGAAGGCTCGTCCGCGGCAGGCGCCGCCGGCGCCGCGCAGTCCGGGTCGTTGGGGTCACAGGCCGCGCCCACCGGCACCTCGAGGTCGTCCAGATCATCGAGGAGGGCCAGTGGCTTGAGTGCCGGCGGGGTGGGGCGTTCTTGTTCGCTCATCGCTCTGAACGTACCACGAGCACCTCGCCGATCACGGTGGAGACGCGCAGGCGGAGGCGGTGGGTGGCCCGCTCGTAGTCCGGGCTGCGCACGCTGATGTCGCGAATGACACCCTCCTCGCGCACGCCCAGGGCGTCCACGGTACCCACGAAGGTCTGCGCCTCCACGTCCACCCCCACGTGCGAGGGCACTCGCACGGTGATCGTGCCCAGCCAGCACAGTAGCGTCAGTTCGGTCTCGCCCTCCGGCAGTTGCGCGGAGCGCAGGTCCAGGTGGATGTCCCCGATCACGGTGCGCACCACCGCGTCGTCCACGCGCCATTCGCCGGCGGACTTCACGTGGCCAATGGCCATCGAGAGGCGGCGCGCGAACCTGCGGGCCCGCATTGCCGCCAGCCAGGAGAGGGTGCCAAGCGCGATCAGCGCCAGGCCAATGGCGCCCTCCACCAGGCCGCCTCCGCCGATGTCGCGGACACCGGTGGAGTCCAGGGCGAACAATCCGCCGACCGCCACCAGGTAGAGGCCCACGGTCAGGCCCAGTACATCGCGCAGGCGCGAACTCACCTCGCGCTCCCGGATCCGCCGGCGCGGGTCGGTCTAACCACGGCGGCGCCAGGTGCGACGGACGCGGTCATAGATGATCGCTACGCCCACCGCGATCAGGAGCACCGGCCACAACTCCGCGAAGCCGACGCCCTCGATGAGGTCGAGCGAGTCCAGCAGCAGCAGCGCGCCGATCACCACGAGCAAGATGCCCAGCGCCATCCGGTCCCCGCTCTCCTCGGCGCCCCGGGGCGCCCCTGCACGGCCGACAACAGTCGTACCGGGGATTGTACGGCGGGAACCGCTCTCACTCGCGGGAATCCCCCTCGCGGGGGACGCACGAGGCACGGCCCCATGCGGAACTGAGGCTGATGGCACGGTGTCCGCGGTTCGTTCCGGGGTGCCGTTGGCGAGGTGGGCGTAGCGGAATGCGGGCGTACCCTTGGACGGCGGCGCACTCTGCTTCCCCACCGCCGGGGAGGATTCCATGTCCCATCCCACGCAACGCCTGGACGAGGTGGTGCACCAGCGTGTGCGCCTGGGCATCCTGGCCGTCCTCAACGAGGCGGACCGGGCGGACTTCACCTACCTGCGGGACACCCTGGGCGTCACGGACGGCAACCTGGCGCGTCACCTCCGCGTGCTGGAGGAGGCTGGTCACGTAGCCACCAGCAAGGTGCTGCAGGGTGGACGCGGGCGCACCTGGGTGGAGGCCACAGCCGGCGGTCGCCTGGCCTACGAGGAGGAACTGCGCGTCCTCCGTGACCTGGTTGCCCGCAGTGACCGGGCCCTGGCCTAACCCGTGGTTTAACACTCAGGCGCTTGATCAGAAGACGCACTCGTATTCAGGTGGATCACCTAGTTTTGAGCAGGTTGTGGACATGCAGGACACAGGGCGAAGCACTTCCGCTCCCGAAAGAGGACACATGACCGAGCAGATCATTCGCGTGAGCGGACTGGTGAAGACCTACAGCACCGGGGAGGTGGAGGTACAGGCCCTGCGCGGCGTGGACCTGGACGTCCCCACGGGCGAGATGGTGGCCATCATGGGCCCCTCCGGCTGCGGCAAGACCACGCTGCTGAACTGCGCCTCCGGCATCGACGAACCCACCTCGGGTTCGATCCTCATCGAAGGCTCCGAACTGGCGTCGATGAACGACGACCGCAAGACGGAGTACCGCGCTCGCCGGATGGGCTTCATCTTCCAGTTCTACAACCTGCTCCCCGTGCTCTCCGCCGTGGAGAACGTGGAACTCCCCCTGCTGGTCTCCGGCACCTCCCCTACGGACGCGCGCAAGCGCGCGATGGCGATGCTGGAGCGCGTGGGGCTGTCTGCCTGGGCCACGCACAAGCCCGCGCAGTTGTCCGGCGGCCAGCGGCAGCGCGTCACCATCGCCCGGGCGCTGGTGAACGACCCGGCCATCGTGTGGGCGGACGAGCCGACCGGTGACCTGGACTCGCAGACGGCGGACGACATCATGGCGCTCATGCAGCAACTGAACCGCGAGCAGCGCCAGACCTTCGTGATCGTCACCCACGACCCGGGCATCGCCCAGCGCTGCCACCGCATCGTCCACATGCGCGACGGGCTGATCGAGAGCGAGGAGCGCCCGAATGGATAACCTCTTCGGGGTCCCGCTGACCAACATCCTGATCGCGCTGGTGGTGATGTCCGGCGTGATCTTCGGTGTGCTCGCCTTTATTGCCTGGCGAAACCCGCTGCTGGTCCGGATGGGCCTGCGCAACCTGGCGCGCCGCAAGATGCAGACCGGGCTCATCGTGGTGGGCCTGATGCTGTCCACGCTGATCATCAGCGCGGCCTTCGCCACGGGTGACACCGTGGGCTACTCCGTCACCAACACCGTCTACAACGACTTCGGCGCAGCGGACATCGTCGCCACACTGGACGAGGACCACGAGGGGGCCACCGAACGCGACGCCCTGCTGGAGAGCGACCTCCAGGTCATCCGCGACGCCTTCGCGGGTGACCCGGACGTGGACGGCATCACGGGCTTCATTCAGACGCCCGTGCCGGCCCTGAACCCGGGCGCCCGCCTCTCGGAGCCCATCGCCCAGTTCGTGGGCGTGGACGCGGCCAGCGCCGACCCGCTGGCCCAGATCGTCACGGAGGAAGGCGACTCCGTTCTGGTGGCGGACCTGGGGCCGGACGAGGTGTACGTCACCACCCGCCTGGCGGACGACATCCTGCTGGCGCAGGGCGACTCGATCCGCGTGTTCTTCGACAACCAGCCCTACGACTTCGTGGTCGCTGGAGTGGTTCAGGACAACGCGCTCACCGCAGCCACGGCGCTGAACAGCGCCACCGGTCAGCCCGCGGGCGGCGTAGTGGCGCCCCTGCAGCGGGTGCGGGAGATCGTGGGCGAGCCGGAGCGCCTGGACCTCATTGTGGTGTCCGCCACCGGCGGTGTGCGCGACACGCTTGACCTGAACGAGGGCATCGAGGAGCGGTTCGAAGCCGCCGTGGAGCAGGCCGGCATCCCCGTCACGGTGATCATCACCAAGGCGGAGGCGGTGAACTTCGCGGAGATCATTGGCTCCGTGTTCGTCACGTTCTTCCTGGTCTTCGGCCTGTTCTCCATGGCCGCGGGGATCATGCTGATCTTCCTGACCTTCGTGATGCTGGCCGCGGAGCGCCGCTCAGAGATGGGCATGGCCCGCGCCGTGGGCATGAAGCGCCTCCATCTCACTGAGTCGTTCATCGCGGAGGGAATGGCCTACAACCTCGGGTCGGCGTTCGTGGGGGCGCTGCTGGGCCTCGGGGTCGCCTACCTGCTCATCACGGTGATGGGCGGGGTGGTGGAGGACTTCGGCCTGGCGATCACGTTCCACGTGAACCCCACCGGGTTCCTGATCTCCTACTTCCTGGGCGTGGTGATCACCTTCGTCACGGTGGCCATCGCGTCCTGGCGGGCGGCGAACCTGAACATCGTCCGGGCCATCCGGGACATTCCGGAGCCGGAGCCGCTGCGCGGCAAGGACACGTCCATCAGTGGCGTCCTGAAGGCCACCGTGGGCGCCGCCTGGTACGTGATGTGGTTCCTGGTCGCGGTGTTGGCTGGACTGCTCGTCTTCTGGGCGTTCATCTTCAGCCTCGCGCTGTACGGCATCCCGCTGCTGGCGGCAGGCCTGGTGATCGCGGCGTACATCTGGGGCCTGCGGACGGTCCAGCGGCACCAGCGCTCCCGGAAACGCCTGGCCGGCCTCGTCGCGTGGTGGGTCGGCTTCAGCGTGGTCGCCCTCCTGGGCTTCTTCCTGCTGAGGACGAAGCGCTGGGCGGACGAGCACCGCAACAGCGGAGGCTGGGCGCTGCTGATGCTGATCGTGGGTGTGCTGGCCACGTGGTGGGGCGGCTGGGTCGCCGGGCAGGCGTTCGCCTACACCGCGGGCACCACCCTGATCATCCTCTCGGTAGCGATGTTGGCCGTGTACTTCGGCGCGGCCGCCCGGCCGGCATTCGCCATCGCATCCACCCTGACGGTCTGGTACTGGCTGCTTCCGCTCCCCTTCTCCCTGCTGTTTGAGGACGGCAAGGGCTGGAATGATCCCCTCGGCGGCCTGACCGGCCTCGTGGGGCTCGCGCCGAAGGAGATCGTGGGGAACATCGAGATGTTCTTCGTCTCCGGGGTGGCGATCACGGCGGCGAGCACGCTGTTCGTGATCTTCAACGCGGAGCGTCTCCTGGGGGCCATGGGCCTCCTGCAGCGCGTCCTGGGCAGTATCACGCCCGCCGTCCGTACGGCGATCTCCTACCCCCTGGCCGCGAAGTTGCGGACCGGCCTGACCCTAGCCATGTTCACGCTGGTGGTCTTCAGCCTGGTGGTCATGGCCACCCTGAACCACAACTTCACTCAACTGTTCCTGGGCGACAATGCCCGGGGCGGATTCGACGTGCAGGTCACGGCGAACCCCAACAACCCCATCGGCGACCTGCGGACGACGCTCGCCGAGTCCGGGTATGACGTGGAGGGGAACGTCAGCGCCGTAGGGCACCTGCTGACCGGCGGCGTGCAGATGAAGCCGGCCAACGAGGACGACGAGTTCTACACCTACCGGCTCTCCGGCCTGGACACCGAGTTCGTGGACGCCGCCTCGTTCCCGATGAGCACCACCGCCATCGGCTACGAGGACGACGCGGCCGTCCTCCAGGCGCTGCGGGACGACCCCACGGTGGCGGTCGCCAATGAGTCCGTCCTGGACTTTGTGCAGCGCCAGAACTTCATGGACCCGGACTCGGTCTTCAGCATCCAGGGCAACATCACCCGGCTACAGGACGAGCCGTGGGAACCGATCCCGCTGGTGATCCGGAACGAGAACACGGGCGAGGAAGTCACCGTCAACATCATCGCGTTCGTGGACTCCGCGATCATCAGCGGTGTTGTCCCGCAGTGGTTGGCGATCTTCGTCAACGAGTCCCTGGCTGCTGACGTGCTGGAGAACCCCCTGGAGGTCTACTTCGTGGACACGGTCGCCGGTGGCGACGCCGCGGCGCTCGAGGTGGCCAACGGCATCGAGTCCACGCTGCTCGAGCGGGGGGTGCAGGCGAACTCCCTGGCCCAGTTGATCGCGGACTCCACGGCGCAGTCCAACGCCTTCTCCAACCTGTTCGTGGCCTTCATGAGCCTCGGTTTGATCGTGGGCATCGCCGCACTGGGCGTGATCGCGTTCCGGACGGTGGCGGAGCGCCGCCAGCAGATCGGGATGATGCGTGCCATCGGCTATACCCGGCGGCTGGTCGCGATCTCCTTCTTCCTGGAGTCGTCCTTCATCGCCGTCACGGGCATCGCGATGGGGCTCATCCTGGGCGGGGCACTCTCGTACAACCTGATGACGTCGCCGGAGTTCACGAACGGGCAGGACATCAACTTCTCCTTCCCCATCGCGACCATCGCCCTGGTGGTGGGCATCGCCTACCTCGCCACGGCGCTGATGACGCTCATCCCCGCGAGGAGCGCCTCCCGGGTGGCGGTGGCGGAGGCGCTGCGCTATAGCGCGTAGCCCTCAGCTTCGCGGAAACGAGAAGGGCCGCCCTCTCGGGCGGCCCTTCTGTGAGTACCGAGGAGGAGGCCGTGTTAGCGGCTGCCCACCGGCTTGAAGCGGCCCAGCGCGGTCAGGTGGCGGCGCACCACCGTCTGGGCGCCTTCCTCGGTGGGGCTCACCTTGGGGGCGACCTTCCAGAACTTGGGCAGGGCCAACCGCCACTCGCGCAGCAGTTCCTGCGCGCGCCTGGAGCCCGTGACCTCCGCGTGGCGGCGCACCAGCGCCTCCAGCAGTTCCAGGTCCTCTGGCTCCGTCACCTGGGAGAGGCCGACCAGTTCCTGGTTCACGCGCGAACGGAAGTCACCGCGTTCGTCCAGGATGTACGCGACACCGTTGGACATGCCGGCGCCGAAGTTGCGGCCGGTCTCGCCCAGCACCGCCACCACGCCGTCCGTCATGTACTCGCAGCCGTGGTCGCCGATGCCCTCCACCACGGCGCGGGCGCCGGAGTTGCGGACGGCGAAGCGCTCGCCTGCGGCGCCGGCGACGAACAGGTTTCCCCCGGTGGCGCCGTACAGCACGGTGTTGCCCACCAGCACGGCCGGCTCGTGCTCGAAGGTGGTCTCCGGCATCGGCCGGATGGTGATTTCACCGCCGCCCATCCCCTTGCCGACATAGTCGTTCGCCTCGCCCACCAGGTGCAGGCGCACGCCACGCGCCAGGAACGCGCCAAAGGACTGGCCCGCGGAGCCCTTGAAGGCGAGGTCCAGCGTGCCGTACGGCAGGCCGGCGTCGCCGTAGCGGTCCGCGATGACGCCCGAGATGCGCGCGCCCACCGTGCGGTCCGTGTTCTTGATCGGGTACGCGAGCGACACCGGCTTCTGCGAGTCGATGTTGTCCCGAACCTCCTGCAGGATGCGGTCGTCCAGCCGCTCCCAGCCGGGGCGGTCGTTCCGCTCCTGCACGCGCTTGTGCGGCTCGCGGCACTCCGGGTCCACCGGCGCGATCACCCTCGAGAGGTCGATGCGGTGCCAGCGGTGGGAGGCGTCCGGCTCGATCTGCTCCAGCAGGTCCGCCCGGCCGATGACCTCGTCCAGGCTCCGGTAGCCCAGGCTCGCGAGGATCTCGCGAGTCTGGCGCGCCACGTGGGTGAGGTAGGTGACCAGCATTTCCGGCGAGCCCCAGTACTTGGCGCGCAGGTCCTCGCGCTGGGTGGCCACGCCCACGGGGCAGGTGTTCAGGTGGCACTGGCGGGCCATCTTGCAGCCCACGGCGATCATGGCCGTGGTGCCGAAGCCGTACTGCTCCGCACCCAGCAGGGCCGCTACCACCACGTCCCGGCCGGAGCGGAAGCCGCCGTCCACGCGCAGCGTCACGCGCCCGCGCAGGCGGTTCAGCACCAGTGCCTGCTGCGTCTCCGCCAGGCCGATCTCCCACGGCGAGCCCGCGTACTTCACGGAGGACAGGGGCGAGGCACCCGTGCCGCCCTCCGCGCCGGAGATCTGGATGATGTCCGCGTAGGCCTTGGCCACGCCCGCAGCCACCACGCCCACGCCCTCCGTGGAGACCAACTTCACGCACACGCGCGCGTTCCCGTTGATCGTCTTCAGGTCATAGATCAACTGCGCGATGTCTTCGATGGAGTAGATGTCGTGGTGCGGCGGCGGCGAGATCAGCGGCGTGCCCGGCATCACGTGGCGCAGCCGCGCGATGTAGGGGTTGACCTTCGCGCCGGGCAACTGCCCGCCCTCGCCGGGCTTGGAGCCCTGCGAGATCTTGATCTCCAGTTCCTCCGCCGCCGCCAGGTAGGCGGGCGTCACACCGAAGCGGCCGGAGGCCACCTGCTTGATCTTGGAGTTGGCGTCGCGCTTGTCGCCGTCCGGGTTGTAGCGGCGCGGGTCCTCGCCGCCCTCGCCAGTGTTGGAGCGGCCGCCCAGGCGGTTCATGGCCCGGGCGATGTCCTCGTGCGCCTCCGGGGAGAGCGCGCCCAGCGACATCGCGCCCGTCACGAAGCGGCGGGTGATGGCGTCCACGGGCTCCACTTCCGCCAGCGGCACGGGCTGGCGGTCTGACTTGAAGCGCAGCAGGTCGCGCAGCGCGCCCGCCGGGGCGTCGCCCAGGACCTCCAGGTACTCGCGGTAGGCGGCGTCGCCCTCGTCCTCCAGGTGCTCCAACCCGGTCCCGGCCATCTTCTGCAGGGCGCGCCACATGTTCGGGTTGTAGGCGTGGTACTCGCCGTCGCGGCGGTACTTGTACCAGCCGCCGTGCGCCAGTTTGTCCGTCTGCGGGAAGGACTTCTGGTGGCGGTCGTAGATGTCCGAGGCGATCTCCTCGTACCCGATGCCGCCAATGCGGCAGGTGGTGCCGCTGAAGGACTTATCCACCACGTGCTGGGCAATGCCCAGCGCCTCGAAGATCTGCGCGCCGTGGTAGGAGGACACGGCGGAGATGCCCATCTTGGACATGATCTTCAGGATGCCGGTGTCGATCGCCTTGGCGTAGGACTTCAGCACATCCTCCGGCGAGCGCTCGCCGAACTCGCCCTCCGCCTGCGCGTGGCGCAGCGTGGCGAAGGCCAGGTACGGGTTGATGGCGCTGGCGCCGAATGCGATCAGCGAGGCGAAGTGGTGCACGTCTCGCGCATCGCCGGTCTCCGCGACCAGGCTGGTCTTCATGCGCCGCCCCGCGCGGATCAGGTGGTGGTGGACGCTGGCCACCGCCAGCAGCATCGGGATGGGCGCCCACTCCGGGTCCACGAGGCGGTCGCTGATCACCAGCACCGTGTGGCCCTCGTCCGCGGCCATGACGGCGGCGGTACAGAGGTCGTCCAGCGCGCGCTCCAGCGCCTCCGGGCCGCCGTCCACCCGGAAGCGGGCGTGCAGCGTGGCCACGCGGATGTCCTCGTTCTGGGTCTTGCGCAGGGCGGCCAGTTCGGAGTCGTCCAGCAGCGGGCTCGTCAGGTGCAGGACGCGTGCGGCCTCCGGCACGGACTCCAGCAGCGAGCGCCGCCGGCCCAGGTAAGTGTCCAGCGACATCACGATCTCTTCGCGGACGGAGTCGATGGCCGGGTTGGTGACCTGGGCGAACTTCTGCTTGAAGTAGGTGTAGAGGATGCGCGGCTCGTCCTGCAGGACGGACAGCGGCGTGTCGTCGCCCATGGAGCCCACGGCCTCTTTGCCGTCCTCCGCCATGGGCTTGATGACGTACTCGAGTTCCTCATGGGTGTAGCCGTGCAACTGCTGCAGCGTCAGGACGTCATGCTCCAGCGCACCGTGGTGGCCGTTGGAGGAGTCCGTGCGCAGCGACATGATGTTGCGCCGCACCCAGTCGCCGTACGGGCGGCGGCTGGCCACCTCCCGCTTGATCTCGTTGTTGTGCAGGAACTGGCGGCGCGTGGTGTCCACGGCGATCATCTCGCCGGGGCCCAGGCGGCCAGACTCCACCACGCGGGCGGGATCCAGTTCCACCAGGCCCACCTCTGACCCCATCACCACGAGGCCGTCCGAGGTCACCTGGTAGCGCGCGGGCCGCAGGCCGTTGCGGTCCATGATCGCCGCCACCTGCACGCCGTTGGACACGGCGATGGCTGCGGGGCCGTCCCACGGCTCGGTCAGGCAGGCGTGGTACTCGTAGAAGGCGCGCAGCGCCGGGTCCAGGTTGGGCATGTTCTCCCACGCCTGGGGGATCAACATCATCACGGAGTGCAGCAGGTCACGGCCGGAAAGCACCAGCAGTTCCAGCGCCTCGTCGAAGGAGGCCGTGTCGGAGCCGATGGGCTGGATGACCGGCGCCAGGTCCTTCACGTCCTCGTCCCACACGGGAGAGGCCAGTTCCGGCTCGCGGGCGAGCATCCAGTTCCGGTTGCCCAGCAGCGTGTTGAACTCGCCGTTGTGGGCGGTCATCCGGAAGGGCTGCGCCAGTTCCCAGGACGGGAGCGTGTTGGTGGCGAACCGCTGGTGGTACAGCGCCATGGCGGAGACCACGCGCTCGTCCTGCAGGTCCGGGTAGAACTGGGCCAGCCGGCTGGCGACCATCATGCCCTTGTAGACCACCATGGTGGAGGACATGGACACCACGTAGCAGTCCATCCCCTGGTCCGCGAACTGGCGCTCCGCGCGGCGGCGGGCCAGGTACAGCGAGCGGTCGAAGTGTGGCCCCTGCTGGTCCGTGGGCCGCCGCAGCAGCAGTTGCTCGAAGCCGGGGACTGACTCCAGCGCCTGCGGCCCCAACTGCGAGAGGTCCGTGGGGACCACACGCCAGCCGATCACCTCGATGCCCACCCGGCGGCACTCCGCCTCCAGGATCGCGCGCGCGCCCGCGCGGGCTCCCTCCTCGTGGGGCAGGAAGACCATGGCGACGGCCAGGTCGTCCGCGGACGGGACGTCCCCGCCCAGCGCGACCAGGTCGTCATGGAGCAGTTCATACGGGATCTGGATGGAGACACCGGTGCCGTCCCCCGTCAGGGGGTCGGCGTTCACCGCGCCGCGGTGCGTGAGCGCGTCCACCGCGCGCACGGCCATCTCCACCACGCGCCGGGTGCGTTCGCCACTGGTCTCGGCCACGAAGCCGGTACCGCAGGCGTCCACGTGGTCCTCGCGCGAGACGAGCAGGGCCGGCTTCGAAGAGGCCGGCCCCGTGAAAACGGCGGGGCGGAGGGTCTCTGAGTCGGTCAGCGTCACGCTGCGTTCCTTGCTGGTTCCCCGGGTCGAAAGGAGAACGCTCATCTTAGCGCAGCCCCCATGGGCCGGTGCGCTGCGTTTGCGAAGTTTGCGCCTTTTGTCACAAGGTGCGGGCACTATACCCGATTCGTTACGCCTTGCACACACTCCCGCAACACAGTTGTCACGTGGGGGTGGTGCACTGCCCTTCCCCGACACCGCGAGGACGGGGCGAGCCAGGAGTGGGCTAGCCCAGTTCCACCTCGGGCCGCTGCTCCCACACCACCTGGCGGGCCACCAGGTCCTCCAGCGCGTCCGCGTCCAGGGACAGCACCTCGGAGAGCACCTCCCGGCTGTGCTGGCCCATGTCCGGCGAGGTCCCGCGGATGCCGGCAGGCGTGCGGGAGAGTTTGACCGGGCTATTCGCCAGCCGGACCTTGCCGAAGGTGTGGTGCGGCACCTCCGGCAGCATCTCCCGCTCCGCCACCTGCTCCATGGCGGCGGCCTCCGCGATGCTATTCAGCGGCCCGCACGGGATGCCGTACTGCTCCAGCGCCGCCACCCACTCCCCGGTGGTCTTCCGCTTGAACGCCGCCTGCAGCAGCGGCTCCAGCGCCCCGTGGTTGCGGGCGCGCGCCGCCGCCGAGTGAAACCGGGGGTCATCGATGAGTTCCGGCGTGCCCAGTTCGGCGCAGAGGAGCGCCCACTGGTTCGGCACGCTCCACGCCAGTGCCAGCACCATCCACCCGTCCGCCGTGGGGAAGGCCTGGAACGGGACGGCGCTCGGATGGCGGGTGCCCAGGCGCTGGGGCACCTCGCCAGTGAGGTGGTAGCGCATGTAGGCGTTCTCCTGGATGGCGATCTGGCAGTCCAGCATGGAGATGTCCACCATCTGCCCCGCCCCGGAGCGCTCGCGCTCCTGCAGCGCCGCCAGCACGCCAATCGCGCAGTACAGGCCCGCCGCCACGTCTCCCAGCGAGAGGCCGGGCCGCGCCGGGTCCCCGTCCGGGTAGCCCGTCACGGACATCACGCCGCCCGCCCCCTGCACGATCACGTCCAGCGCGGGCTTGGAGGACATCGGCCCCGTCTGACCGTAGCCGGAGATGGCGGCGTAGATCAGGCGCGGGTTCACCTGCGCCAGGTCGCGATGGCCCAGGCCCAGCGCGTCCATCTTTCCGGGCGTGAAGTTCTCCACCACCACGTCCGCCTGCTCCACCAGGCGCAGGAAGATCGCCTTCCCCTCCTCCGAGGTGAGGTCCAGCGCCATCGAGCGCTTGCCGCGGTTCACGGAGAAGAAGTAGCCGGACTCGCCGTCCACCAGCGGGCCGGTGGTGCGGGAGACGTCGCCGTACGGAGGGCGCTCCACCTTGATCACATCCGCGCCCAGGTCGCACAGCGTGAGCGTGCAGAAGGGCCCTGAGAGCACCCAGGTGAGGTCCAGCACCCGGATCCCCTGGAGCGGCCCGGCGGTCGGTAGCGGCGGCATGTGCGTGCCCTTCTGTCAGTACGCGTGCGGCGCGGCGGCGGGTCCAGCGTCCGGCAGGCGCTACACCGGCGAGGGCTCGACGAGGTCCGGGAGTTCCGGCGCCCTCCGGCGCTCACCTCGCAGGGCCACGTACACCCCGGCCAGCACCACCGCGCCTCCGCAGGCCTCCAGCAGTGTAGGCATCTCATCCAGCACGAACGCGGCGATCACAGAGGTCAGCACGGGCTCCCCGAGGATGGCGACCGACACGACGGCCGCCGGCAGCGCCGCGAGCGACCAGTTGATCGCGTTATGTCCTATCAGTTGCGAGACCACCGCCATCGCGGCGATCCACAGGTACGCCTCGGCGCCCAGGCCACCCAGGCGCGTACCGGCCACCAGGGCGGCCGCCAGCAGCATCACGGCCGTCAGCGAGTAGACGACCGCGCCATACGAGGCGAGCGAGAGCCGCTGGCGCGCGTCCCGCCCCACGATCACGTAGACGCTCACGGCCGCAGCGCCACCCAGCGCCAGCAGGTTGCCGGCCATCGTCCCGCCGTCGTCCCAGTCGTCGGCCACCATCAGCACGGCCCCCGCGAACGCCACCGTGGCGCCGAGGGCGACCGCCCTCGAGGGTCGCTCCCGCAGGAAGAGCCACGCGCCCAGCGCGACGAACACGGGCTGGGTGGTGACCAGCACCACGCTGGTGGCCACGGAGGTGCGTTCCAGCGAAGCCACCCACATGCCGAAGTGGAACGCGAGCGCCACCGCGGACAGCGCCAGCAGCCCCCACTGCCTGCGACTCAGCGGCCGCAGGTCCCGCGCGCCCGACCAGGCGGCGGCACCCAGCATGGGCGGCGCCGAGAAGGCAAGCCGCAGCGCGGCGATGGCGAGCGCGGCGGCACCCGCCTCCGAGGCCAGGCGGATGAAGGGCGCGGCCCATGCCACCCCCAGCACGCCTAGGCCCAGCACCAGCAGGTGGCGCGTGGTCATCTGTCTCCCCGTCTCGGAACGTCTCGGCAGCCGGGAGGCTAGCACCGGAGGGCTCCCGGTAGTCATGGTTGACAGGCGGGCGTGCGGTCGCGAACGTTGCGACGGCCCGCGCCACTCGGCGCGAGCACCGGAGAGGAGCGCCCTGCGTGCGGATTGGCGTCGTCTTCCCGCACGCGGACCTCAGTGGCGAGCCCATCGCCATCCGCGCGCACGCGCAGGCCGTGGAGGCCGCCGGTTACTCGCATTACGTCGCCTACGACCACGTCCTGGGCGCCGTGCGCGACCGTCCCGGTGGGTTCACGGGGCCTTACGACCACGAGACGCCGTTCACGGATCCGTTCGTCCTGTTCGCCCACCTCGCGGCGGTGACCAACCACATGGACCTCGTGACCGGGGTGATCATCCTCCCGCAGCGGCAGACCGCGCTGGTCGCCAAGCAGGCGGCGGACGTGGCGCTGCTCTCGCGCGGACGGTTCGGCCTCGGCGTCGGCATCGGCTGGAACGCGGTGGAGTACGAGGCTCTGGGCCAGGACTTCCACATGCGCGGGCGCCGCATCGAGGAGCAAGTGACGCTCCTCCGCCGCCTCTTCAACGAGGAGGCCGTGGACTTCGAGGGCCGGTTCGACCGCGTCCCGCTGGCCGGCATCAAGCCTCGCCCCCGCAGCCCCATCCCGATCTGGATGGGGGGCCGCGCGGACGCCGTCCTGGACCGGGTGGGACGCCTCGCGGACGGTTGGTTCCCGCTGCTGCGCGACCCCGCGGAACTCCCCCCGCACATCTACCGCATCCGCGCTGCGGCGGAGGCCGCCGGGCGGGACGCCGCTGCCATCGGCATCTGCCCCACCCTGCGCCTCTCCGGCGAACACCAGCGCGACGTGGAGCGCGCCCTCGCCTGGGAGGAAGCCGGGGCCACGCACCTCAACGTCAGCACGATCGGCCGCGACTTCTGGACGGCCGCAGACCACATCGAGGCCATCGAGGACTTCAAGGACTGCTGGGACGACGCGAACCGCGCCTAGCCGCGACCTTCCACGCGGCGAGCAGCGCACCACGGGCGAGGAGACGCAGATGACCGAGCCGGCGATCGATTGGGACGCCTGGACGGAGCAGGCGACGGCCTGGTTGTCGGACTACATCCGCGTGGACACCGTGAACCCGCCGGGGAACGAGACCCGCGCCGTGGAGTGGCTGGGCCGCATCCTGGACGCGGAGGGCATCTCGTACGAGACCTACACCCCCATGGGCGACGAGTCCCGCCAGACGCTGGTGGCCCGCCTCCCGGGAGACGGCTCCCGCGGCAAGGCGGTCATCCTCCTGAACCACACGGACGTGGTGCCCTTCGAGCGCAGCCACTGGACCAAGGAGCCGCTGGGCGGCGAGGTCAGCGAGGGCTACATCTGGGGCCGGGGCGCGCAGGACATGAAGGGGATGGGGATCATGGAACTGGTCACCTTCCTGCTGCACAAGCGCCACAACCTCCCCCTGAAGCGTGACCTGGTCTTCATGGCCGTGGCCGACGAGGAGGCCGGCTCCGAGTTCGGCGTGGAGTTCCTGGACCGCGACCATCCCGAACTGCTGGACTGCGAGTACGTCATCAACGAGGGAGGCGGCGGGTCCACGGAGGTGCTGGGCAAGCAGCGCAACACGTTCAACATCGGCGTGTCGGAGAAGGGGCCGCTGTGGCTCACGCTGCGCGCACACGGCCGTCCGGGCCACGGCTCCGTCCCGCACGAGGACAACGCGGCTGACCGCCTGGTCCGCGCGCTGCACCGCATCCAGGAGTGGCAGCGGCCGCTGGAGCCGGCGCCGGAGGTGCGCGAGTACTTCCAGCAGTTGTACGAGGCCGGCGTGATCGAGCAGGAGCCCACGGACGAGGTGCTGGCGGAGTTCGCGGAGAGCAACCCGCGCATGCGCTCCGTGCAGATGAATTCCATCTCGCTCACCACGCTCACCGCCGGCGTGAAACACAACGTCATCCCGGCCATGGCGGAGGCCACTCTGGACATCCGCCTGGTCCCCGGCTACGACCCGGACCAGTTCATCCGCGAGATCACCGAGGTCATCGACGACGAGAAGGTGGACGTGGAGCAGGTCTTCGCCTCCAGCACGCCCCCCTCGCGCCTGGACACGGAGTTGTACGAGGTGATGACGCGGGAGGCGAAGCGCGCCGTGGAGGACGCCGTGGTGGTCCCGGGGGTCTCCACCGGCTTCACGGACTCGCGCGTCTTCCGGCGGCGCGGGGTGACTTCCTACGGCTTCGTCCCCACGCTCACCGGCCCGCAGGACCAGGGGCGCGTGCACGGCAACGACGAGCGCGTGTCCATCGAGAACCTGCGGCTGGGGATGCAGATCCTCCATCACACGGTCAGGGGCATCTGCGGGTAGACTGCCGCCGGACGAGACAGCCAGCCGCCTGGCCGGCCACGGGTCGGACAACCGATCGAGCGGGATGAAGCCAGCCTGACGCGAGGAGACATCGTGAAGTTCCAGGACGTGAAGAAGATCGGCGTGCTCGGCGGCGGCGTGATGGGCGGGGGCATCGCCCAGGTCCTCGCGATTGCCGGCTACGACGTGGTGGTCCGCGACCTCACCGACGAGATCAACGAGCAGACGCGGGACGCCATCTTCGAGAGCAAGTGGGGCATGAAGCGCGCCGTGGAGGTGGGCAAACTCGAGTTCGACAAGTGCTACGAGGCCATGCAGCGCGTCTCCTTCACCACGGAACTGAAGGACCTGGCGGACGTGGACATGGTCATCGAGGCCGTCCCGGAGAAACTGGAACTCAAGCAGCAGGTCTTCGCCGAGCTCGACGAGATCGTGAAGCCCGAGGCGATCTTCACCAGCAACACCTCCGGCTTCGTCATCGAGGAGATCGCGAAGGACGTGCTGGAGTCCCGCAAGCAACTGTTCGCGGGCATGCACTTCTTCAACCCCGTCCCGGTGATGAAGGCGGTGGAGGTCATCCACACGCCGCAGACCTCGCAGGACACGGTGGAGGCGGTGCGCGGCGTGGCGGAGAAGGCCGGCAAGGTCGTCTCGATCGTGAAGGACATGCCCGGCACCTACGGCTTCATCGTGAACCGCATCTACGCCGCCGCCCGCCGCGAGGCGGACCGCCTGGTGGAGGACGGCATCGCCACTCGCGAGGACATCGACCGCGCGATGGTGGCAGGGCGCAACTGGCCCGTGGGCTTCTACGGCGGCCGCGGCGGCATCGGCCAGCAGTGGTAGGGCCCTGCCCTCGGGTGTGACCCACAGCGGACCCCGGCCATCGCGCCGGGGTTCGCTGCATCCGAGCAGCACCTCGGGGAGTCCCGCAGGGACGCAACGGCGCGGCCGCGCTACCTTCACGCGAGGTAGTCGGGTCTGGGGGCTCAGTGATCGTCGTCCGGCGCTTCTTCGCGCTGCTGCTGCTGCCGTTCCTGGGCGTGCTGTTCTTCGTCGCGCTCTTCGCGGGGCGGGTGGACGCCACGCTGCTGAACCCGGACTTCGTGCTGGAACACGCGCGCGAGGCCAACCTCTACGAGGCCATCCACGACGAGGGCATCCCCGCCTGGGTTGACAGTTATGTCGCGGGCCAGGAGGAGCGTCTCCCGGACAACCTGCGCGGCGCCAACCTACCCACGGACGCCGAGGCGCGCGCCCGCATTACCGAGGTGGTACAGACTCTGGTGCCGCCCGAGTTCCTGGAGGACGTCACGGAGGGCATCCTGGGCGGGGTGCTCCCCTACCTCGCCGGCAAGGAACCGGGCTTCGAGGTGAACGTCAGCCTCTACGAGCCATTGCGCGAGACCTTCGGGCACGCGGCCGGCGAGCGCTCCGCATTCCAGGACGCCTGGCTGGACCTGGATTTCAGCGAGCGCCTGATCCGCGGCTTCGCCAGCAACGCCCTGGATGATGAGGGCGACCGGGCCGTCATCGCCTCCACGTCTGGCTCGGATGGCCCGGCCGCTACGGACGAGGGCGACCGGCCCGGCCTGGCCGCCATCCTCGCCGAGGACGTGGAGGGCGCGGCGGCGTGGTGGGACCGGCAGTTCTTCGGCGTCATCGACGCCATGCTCCCCTACCTGCTGGGCGACTCCCCGGACTTCGACGTCAGCATCGACTTCGCCGACTACCCCGCGCTGGCGTACGCCTTCGAAGGGCCGCTCCAGACGGATGCTCCCACGCTGGAGCGCCAGGGATGGGCCTTCAGCAGCACCGAACTCCGCCGCCGCCTGGCCGAGACCGACGACCTGACGCAGGCGGACATCGACAACGCGCTCGCCCTCTTCCGCCCCGGCGGCGCCACCTGGACCGAGGACGACCTGCAGGTGCGCATCGACGAGCAGCGCGAGCGCGCCGCCGCCCAGGGCAACCCGGACGACGCGCCCCTGGACCTGCAGGACCAGCGGAGCCTGGTCCGCAACGCGCGCCTGGCGGCCACCTGGGGGGCAACGTTGCTCGTGGGCCTCCTGGTGCTGATCGTCGCGTTCCTCGGCGGGCGCGGGTGGACCGGGCGGCTGCGCTGGGGCGCCTCCGCAGTGCTCCTCGCCTCGCTGCTGTCGCTCGTGATCACCACGCCGGTGTACGCCGTGGCTGCGTCAGACCGCGTGGACACGTGGATCGAGGAGCAACGCGCCGACTCCGAGAGCCCGCTCCCGGAGGTGGTGCGCCACCAGGTGCTGGACACCCTGCGCGAGGTGGTCAGTGACTTCGTGGGCGGCATGCAGTGGCGGGCCGCCGGGTGGTTCGTCCTGGCCGCGCTCGCCCTCGCGCTCTCGTTCGCCCTCGAACGGCCCGGGTTCCGCGAGGGCATCCGCCGCTCGGTGGACCGCGTCCGCGGGCCCCGGGAGGCTGCGCCTCCGCCGGCGGCCTAGCCGGGCGACTGGGTCGCGAGGGCCGTCGGCCAGGGCGTCCCGGAGGCCGGCGTCGGCGTGCCGTTGGCCCATCGAGGGGGACGCTCCCCCTCGCGCAGGCGCCGCAGGTCCACCAACACCCGTCCGGACTGGATCCGGATCTCGTAGCGGTCCATGTCCCGTGGCGAAGGCCCGAAGACACGCGTGCCGTCCATGGAGAACGTCTCACCGTGGCAGTGGTCGCGGAACCAGCCGCGCTGGCCGTTGTACTCGAACTCTGGAAGCCACGGCAGGATCTCCCGTGATCGGCCGCTCCGGCACCACGAACACCGCCAGCAGCAGCACGCCCGACACCCCGAACGCCGCGAGGGCTACCGCAAACAGCAGGGCGCGAGGCGAGCGCATCAGTCCTCTCAGTCCTCCGGGTCAGTCCCTCAGCAGGTGGCGCGCGAGTTCCGCGCCACCGGGGGCTTCCGGGTCGTCCTTGAACTGCTCCAGTCGGCGGTAGACCTCGGCGGCGGCCTCGTGGAAGCCGCCCGGGAGTCCGGCGGCCTCAAACGTCGAGGCGATCTCCTCCATCTCGCCTACCCAGCGCCACGCCTTCGCGGCGGCGCCGCCCAGGCCCTCGGCGCGACGGAGCAGTGAGGCGTCCCACTGGGCCTGCAGCGGCTCCAGCACCTGCTCGCGAGCGGCTAGCGCCAGCACGTTCGCCAGCAGCGCGCTCGTACCCTTCGTCCAGGCGGCGTAGGCCATCTTCAGCGCGCTGGCGGCGCCCACCGGCGCGTCCAGCACCACGACCTCCAGCGGACCACCCTCGAAGGCCCGCGCCACCCGAGGGGCTTCCGGGCCGGAGAGGAACAGCCGCGTCCCGTTGCCCGGCCGCTCCGGCGGCCCGCCGATGATGCCGCCGTCAACGAACGTCGCGCCCACGCCCTCCACCACCTCGCAGACCGCGCGGGTGGTGTCCGGGCTCACGGCGTTGGCGTCCACGTAGACGCCCTGGAAGCCCAGGTTGCGCACGTCATCGCCCACCTCGCGAGCCGCGTGCGGGGGGCAGATGCTCAGGATGATGTCGGACTGGTTCACCACCGCGTTCAGCCAGGCCACGTCGTCCAGCCCGAACCGCTCCGCCCGCGCCCTCGTGGCGGCCGACCTGTCCTCCGAGGTCCACAGGACGTGCGCTCCGGCCGCCACCGCCGCCCCGCCCACGGCGGCACCCATCGCCCCCGGGTGGAGCACCCCGACGGTGATGCGCCCCTGCTCGTCCATGCGTTCCCCCTCCTCGCCCCGCCGTCCGGGCGGGCACAGAAAGTGTAGCCCTCCGCCTCTGGCCGCCCTCCCCCCTCGCGGAGGAGGGCGGGGAGGGGGAAGTCATGCGCCCTCGATGCCCCGCCGTCCCGACGGAACCATCGAGGGCAACCGAGGGCGCAGCACGCTGTGCCCCTACAGGGGGAGGCGCCCCGACCGCGCGGGACACGCCAGGACGGACACGGCGGCAGACCGGCCCCCTCTCCTTCCCACAGAGGGAAGGAGAGGGTTGGGGAGAGGGGGTTCTGCTCACTGGGACGTCGAGGTGGAACGCGCTCCCCCTTCGACGGGCTCAGGGTGAGCGGGATCTTGCCCCCACCCTGGAAGCGATCGCGCCGGACTTCTGGCCCCCTCCCCCCTCTGTGGGGAAGGGTGGGAGGCTCGGGGGCGCCCTCAGCGCCACTCCCCCGCTAACATCCGCCGAGGGCCGCCCCACTCAAACACAGGCCCATGACCGAGAGGACCGAACCGTGATCACCGTGCTCGCCAAGTTGACCGCCCAGCCGGGCAAGGAAGCCGAGATGCAGGCCGCCCTCGAAAAGATGGTGGCGGACGTCGACGGCAAGGAGCCGGGCGTGGCGACGTACCGACTGCACACCGTGGAGGGCCAGCCGGGCACGTTCTACTTCTACGAGCAGTACGCGGACGACTCCGCCCTGCAGGGCCACAACACCACGGACCACATGAAGGCCCTGGGCATGGCGATGCGGGACGTGGCGGCCAGCCGCCCGGAGATCACGCGCCTCAACATCGTCGCGGACGTGAACCGCTAGCGGACTCGGGAGCACCGAGCGCCACGCGCAGCCGCCCGGGGGCGGGCGGCTCGCAGCCTCGAAGGCGCGTCGGCGAATGTGAGAGGGTCAGACCTCGCGGCGGTCCAGGAGGGGGACCGCCGCGGCCAGCGCGGCAGCGGACAGGCCCACCGTGACCAGCGTGGAACGCACGTAGTCGCCTGCGTCCGTCGCCTCCGCCGTCAGCGCACCCAGCGACGCCGCCAGGTGGCCGGGCAGCCACTCGCCCACCCCACCCACGAGGCCCACCGTGATCTGCGGCACCACCACGATGCCAAACGCCAGAAACATCGTCCCTACCGCGCCGCGCGTCACCGCCGAGGCCAGCACCACCATGGCCACCACGAAGGCGAAGTAGACGCCGCCCAGGAACGTCCCCAGCAGCACGCGGTCCGCCGGCAGCCCGCCGATGAGCGCCCACGTCTCGTACCACGCGAGCAGCGACCCGGCCGCCCACGCCGCCGCGGACACGCCCGCGTAGACGGCGTACCGCGTCAGCACCAACCGCGCCATGGAGGACACCCGCGTCCGCAGGAAGATCGCGATGTCCGCCGTGCCATCGAAGGACAGCGCGCCCGCGGCCACGGCGATCACGGCCAACAGCCCCACCTGCTGCGCGTTGCCCAGGTACTGCGCCATCCCGTCAGCCGGCACCGGCGGCGGCACCACGATCTCCACCCCGCCGGTGCCGAGCCCGCCCAGGATCTCCTCGATGTAACGCGCGGTCAGCGGGCCGATCACGCCGAAGAGCAGGAAGACCACGGTCAGCCCGGGGCCGCGCCAGGTGCGGCGCAGGCGCAGCAGTTCCAGTTTCCACAGGCTCACTGCGGCGCCCCGTCCGCGCGGCTCACGACGTCAACTCCAGGAACGCCCGCTCCAGCGACGCCTCCTCCACGTACACCCGCACCACCGAGGCCCCCGCCCTCGCGAGGGCGCCCGCGATGCCCTGCTCCGCCGCCGGCAGGTCGCTCACGCTCAGGCGCAGTTCGCCCGGCGCCACCACCTCCACGCCCGTGACCCACGGCTCGCGCTCGAACTCGGCGCGGGCGCGGGACTCGTCGCCGCGCAGCCGCACGTAGTAGGTGGGGACGGCCTGGCCGATCAGCAGTTCCTCCAGCGAGCCTTCGTAGATCACGCGGCCGCGCTGCATGATGCCAATGGTGTCGCAGACCTCCTGCACGTCCGCCAGGATGTGGCTGGAGAAGATCACCGTGCGGCGCCCGCGCTGCCGCGCGATCGGGTTCAGCACCTCTCGGCGTCCCGCGGGGTCCAGGGCGGACGCTGGCTCGTCCATGAGCAGCAGTTCAGGCTCGCCCACCAGGGTGGCCGCCACGCCCAGGCGCTGCAGCATCCCGCGCGAGAACCCCCCGCACCGCCGGTGCATCGACTCACCGATGCCCGCGTCCACCAGTACCTCGCCCACGCGCTCTCGAGGGATGCTCGGGTCCACCAGGTGGCGCGCCAGGTCGACGACCTCGTGGGCGGTGAGCCACGGCTCGAACTCGGGCGTGTCCGGCAGCAGCGCCATGCGCGATCGGGGCAGCCCCAGCGCCAGGTCGCCGTCGGTCGCGCGGCGCACGCCCGCGATGATCGAGAGCAGCGTGGTCTTCCCGGAGCCGTTCGGCCCCACCAGCCCGTACACCATGCCCTCCGCGACGGTGACGTCCACGCCATCGAGGGCGGCGTGCTCGCCGTACATCTTCCGCACGCCGCGAGCCGTCACCAGCACAGGCCGGCCATCGGCCGCCACGCCCGCCGCCGCCTCCGAGGCGGGACTCATCGCTGCTCCCGCCCCACCGCCAGGTACACGATCCCGCCGAGGGGCACCGACACCACGATCGCCACCGCCCACGCCCACTTCGGCAAATGCCGCACCGAGGCCCCTCGCAGGTCGTTCAGGCAGAACCCCACGAACGCGAGGACGATCAGCGCGAGGGGCAGGATGGCTTGGATGGGCATGGGGAAGGGTAATGGGAGCGCAGGACAGTCTGCTTCCCGCACCTGTCGGAGGGAATCGGCGATACTCAGTGTGATGAACGACCAAAAAGACGCCGGGAAGTCGTTTCGCACCTACGCGAATTACGTCGAGGCATTCGCCTACGTCTGTGATCGGGAGTACGGGGAATATCCGGAGGACTTCGCTTGGGGTGTGGGTACAGAAGCCACCATCGTGGCCCCGCTGATTCGAACTATCAGGACTCACCAGGCCTATCCGAAACTGGAGAGGCGGGGCGCTCCGGGAGACCTATCGGCGATCAAGCGGAGCCTAACTAATGCTTGGGCAACGGAAGCCGTCCTCGCCGTACTGCATGAGTCCGTACCAGACGATGCGCTCCCAATTTCAGCCCAGTGGGCCGTGGTGCAGGCGTACTACGTCACGTATCAGGCGACCCGCGCCGTTGCTTTAGCGACGAACAGTGCCAGTGAGCTTCAATCTCACACCACTGTTCAGCGATTCTTCGAGAACCACTGGACGCAGGGCTCGATGAGGCTCAGCCCATTCTGCCTCCGGTACAGCGGGGCTGAAGGCCTCACCAACTCCCCTCGACTTGAAGGCACCTCGGTCCACAACCTGGGCACCGTGACTAGGGATAATTGCTATGAGTTCGTGGAACTCGCGTTGCGTACAACGTTCAATCACGCCCTAGATGAAGAGCTGAAATCGGAACGCCGCAGAAAGGCGCGCGCGAAGCGGAACGGCTGGGAACGCGAAGAGCAGGCGCGAGTAGCGAGAGGCCACAAGCCGCGAAAGCGTCCAGAGTTCGCCGCCAGTTCGCGCTTGTCGAAAGATGAGACGCAGCGCCGGCGAGATGCGCTTCGTCCGGTGACTCTGATCGATTTCCTGTACCGCCTACGGATCGGCGCGAACTACGTTGATGCGAGTGTCTACACCGAGGCTGCGGCAGTCGAGCTCGGCGCATGGAGCTTCCTCAATCACCTCCGCCTGCTGGTGTCGGTGGTCCTTGCCGCGTCCGAGGCACAGGTTCGAGCGCGAATCGGGGAAGGCGAGTTCGACCGACTCGCCTCGGGATGGGCTGGCAAGACCAAGGCTAGGCCGGCGCAAGGCACGATCTTGATGAGGGCCGGAATGCATCGCTCTTCGACTGAGTCTGTGTGAGAACAAACACCGCCCCGGTCTTTCGACCGGGGCGGTTGCGTGCGTACCGCCGCCGCGAGGGCGGCCCGAGCGGGCTAGCCGCGAGGCAGGCCGAGGCCGCGGGTGGCGATGATGTTGCGCTGGATCTCGGACGTGCCGCCCGCGATCGTGCTGGAGACGGCGCCCAGGTAGCCGCCGGCGGCGGCGCCCTTCAGGGCCTCGTCGCGGTTGCGGTCCCAGAGGTTGCCGTACAGGCCGAACAACTTCAGCGTGGTGGCCGCGATGCGCTGGTTCAGTTCCGTGGTGTACAGCTTGGACATGGACGCCTCGTGGTTCGGAATCATGTTCCGGTCCTGCAGGCTCATGTTCAGGTACGAGAACAACTTGGCGATGTCCGCCTCGATCCAGCGGTCCGCGAAGGCGAGCCGCCAGGTGCCGGACTTGGACCGCGCGTTGCGCGTCTGGTGCTCCGGCAGGTCCTGCGCCTGGCCCAGCAGGATGCGCAGCCGGCGCTGCGTCCCCACGGCGTTGCCGATGCCGCTGCGCTCGAAGTCCGTGAGCGTCATGCCCACGTACCAGCCGCGGTTCTCCTCGCCCAGGCGGTTCTTCACCGGGACGCGCACGTCCTCGAAGAACACCTCGTTGAAGGCGTGGCCGTTCGCCATGTTGATCAGCGGGCGCACGCTGACGCCCTGGGACTTCATGTCGAACATCAGCAGCGAGATGCCTCGGTGCTTGGGGGCGTCCGGGTCCGTGCGGGCCAGCATGTAGATCCAGTCGGCGCGGTGGGCGCCGGAGGTCCAGATCTTCTGGCCGTTGACCACGTACTCGTCGCCGTCGCGGATGGCGCGCGTCTGCAGCGAGGCCAGGTCAGACCCGGCGCCCGGCTCGGACCAGCCCTGCGCCCAGTTGCGCTCGCCACCCAGGATCTTGGTGAGGTGTTCCTTCTTCTGCTCGTCCGTGCCGTGCACCATGAGCGTGGGGCCGATCATCATCACCCCGAAGCCGCCCACGTTGCTCAGGCCGTTCTCCGCGAACTCCTCGTTCAGGATGAACTGCTCCTTGGCCGAGAGCCCGGCGCCGCCGTACTCCTTCGGCCAGTGCGGCGCGATCCAGCCCTTGGAGACGATCGCCTCGCGCCAGGCCTTCATGCGGTCCTCCGGGCTCTCCGCGCCGGGTTCCTCGCCGCCCTCGTTCCAGCCGCCCCCCTGCGGGAACTTGCTGCCGTGCTCCTTGATGAACGCCCGTACCTCGGTGCGGAACGTGGCCTCTGCGGGGCCGTCGGTCAGGTCCATGGGGTTCCCTCCTACTCGGCGGCCTCGATGCCCTCTACGCCTCGAGTGCTACGCCTGCTGCGATGGCGTCCCGTTCCCCACGGGAGTGCCTGTCGCGCGTCCGGCATGGTATCGCGCTGGCATACAGATTGCATGGGCCGGTTGGCCGGGGCGCCGTCTCCGCGGCCGAGGGGGCGCGCGTCACACCACGGCAGCGACAGCAGGCTCAAGTGCCCGCCGCAGAGTGAAGCTGAATGTGGCGCCGAGGCCGGGCCCGTCGCTATCACCCGTCAGTTCGCCGCCGTGGGCCCGGACGATCTCGCGAGAGATCGCGAGGCCCAGGCCGGTGCCCGGCACGTCGGGATGGAACCGCGTGAACGGCGTGAACAGCCGTCTGAGGCTCTCCTGGTCCTGCCCAGTCCCCTGGTCGGCAACGGCGACCCGCACCCACTCCCCGTCGCCCACGGCCGACAGGACAATGGGCGAGCCGTCCGGTGAGAACTTGGCGGCGTTCCCCAGCAGGTTGAGCAGGACCTGCTGCAGCCGGAATGGATCGGCACTCGCCTCCCCGAGATCCAGCGCCAGGCGAAGCTCCACGTCCGACGCCCGCGCAGAGAGCAGGGCGAACTCGCCGTGGACGCCGAGCAAAAAGGACTGCAAGGGCAGAGTCTCCATCTCCACTTCGAAGCGAGAGCGTCGTACCCCCTCGTACTCACCAAGCCCGTCGATGAGCCGGCCGACGACCTTCGCGTGCTGCTCGATGTCCCGCACCGCATGGGCGTACTCGGAGGAGCCGCCGTCCATGCGCCGGAGGGCGCGCTGCGCGAGGCCGAGGATCACGGTCAGCGGGTTCGCCACCTCGTGCCGGATCATCGAGACGAAGGCATCCCGCTCGGCCTGAGCGTGCGACAGATCGCTGATGTCCTGGATGATGGCGACCGCGCCGATCGGCTCACCACCGTCGTCTGCCACCATGGCGGACGAGACCAGTGCGACACGCCCTCCGTTGTCCGGGTCGCCGAACTCCACCTGCTCCCTGAGGATGTCCTTCCCCGTGGCAAGGGTCCGCTGCAGCGGCATCTCGCCAGGCGCGTAGGGCACGCCACCCGGACGGCGATACTCAATGGACACCTCGGCCTCGGCCAGGCTCACCGGGGCGCTGACGCCGCAGATCTCGCGGGCCGCCTCGTTCATCAGCAGGATCCCGCCGCCGAGGCCCACGTTTACGATGCCGATGGGTGATATCTCCAGGAGCGCGGCCAGGTGGCTTTGTGCGATCCGCGCCTCGTCCGCCAGGTGGGTCGCGCGCGCCTCGCTCTCCCGGAGTTCCTCCAGTAGCGCGCGCTGCTGGGACACATCCCGCACGATCGCAATTGTCGCCCGTCCGAATGCTGATGACTCGAGGGGGCTCAGACTGACCTCGACCGGCACCTCCCGGCCGTCCTTGTGCAGAGCGACCACCGGCAGGGCGTCCCCCATAGCACGGGGCACCGGCTGAACCGCATACGAGGCGCGATGGGAGACATGGTCCGCGCGGAGGGAGTCCGGAATGAGCAGTTCGACGGGCCGCCCAAGCAGGTCCGCCTCCTCGTACCCGAGCAACCGGGTCACAGAGCGATTCACCAGCCGGATACGGCCGGACTCATCAATCACGAGGATGCCGTTGGGAGCGGCATCCAGGATCGCGAGAGCCAGGTCCTGAGACTCGGCGCCCATGGGCGCCCCCTGCCTCATGCCCTTGGGGGAATGAGCTGAATGCAAACTGGCGTGAAGCGCATTGTAGTGCCGGGATGTCAACCGCTACCGGACGAACTCTGACCCACGGGCTGCGGCTGCATGGCCTTGATCCGCCGCCCACCGCACTCGGCGGCCACGGCCTCGAGCTGGGCGCGGTTCCGCACCTCCGCAGGCCGGGCCCCATACGCCGGGTCAGGTGGGCCCCACGGCTCGCTCCCCGTTCAGGCAGTAGAGTCCAGTTCATTCTGCAGGCGCATCACCCGTTGGAGCGCTTCCTTTGCCTCGTGGCTGGGCGCGTCCTTCAGGCGGAATGTCGGCCGTTCCGAGGGCCAGGTGCGCAGCAGGTCGGCGCGCGCCTCCGCCAGTTCCGCCTCTACCTCGTGTCGCGTCCGTTCGGCCATGCTGGCACCCTCCGTGCGCCGACCCCGATACCGGTCAGGTTACCCCCGGCCGTGCGAGGGCATGCGGCGCTGGGCGCTACTCGTCCGCCCAGCGCACGGCCTGGCGGGGGCAGAGGCGCACGGCGCGCGCCACCTTGTCCTGGAGTGCGGGAGGCACCGGGTCCAGGATCACGCGGGAGATGTCGTCCTCGTCCAGTTGGAAGACCTCGGGCGCCGCGTTCTCGCAGCGGCCGTGGCCCTCGCAGGAGAGTTCGTCCACGGTGACGGCGCGCGGCGCGGCGGCCTCCGTGGGGGTGCTGGCAGCGTCAGTCATCGCTCGTCCTGGCTCTGCTGGGCCTACTGGTAGACGACCGGCAGGTGCTTGATGCCGTTGATGAAGTTGGAGCGCAGGCGGTCCGGCGCGCCCGTCACCTGGATGTCCGGGAAGCGCGTGAACAGCTCCTCGAACATCACGCGCACCTCCTTGCGGGCGAAGCCGGCGCCCAGGCAGAAGTGCTCACCGATGCCGAACGCCAGGTGGTCGTTGGGCGTGCGGCCGATGTCGAAACGGTACGGATCGGGGAAGTAGTCCTCGTCGCGGTTGGCGGACGGGTACCACATGATGACCTTCTCGCCGGTGCGGATGGTCTCGCCCCGGATCTCCACGTCCTGCGTGGCCTCGCGCGTCATGTGGTGCAGCGGCGAGGTCCAGCGCACGATCTCCTCGACGGCGGAGTCCACCAGCGCGGAGTCGCCCCGGGCGATCGCCTCCTGGAGCCGCGCGCGCTCCTCCGGGTGCTGCGCCAGCGCCACCAGCCCGCCAGAGATGGCGTTGCGGGTGGTCTCGTTGCCGGCCACCACCAGCAGGAAGCAGAACGCCAGGATGTCGCCCTCGGACAGGCGCTCGCCGTCGATCTCGGACTCCAGCAGGATGCTGACCAGGTCGTCCTCGCGAGGGTTCTGGCGGCGGTCCTCCAGTTGCTCGCGAAAGTAGCCGATCATGCGCATCATGCCGGTGGCCGCCGTGGCCTGGGCGCCCTCCGCGGTGCCGACCTTGTCCGACTCCACGTTCTGCGCCTGGTACTCCGGGTCGCCACTGCCGAGGATCGAGTTGGTCAACTCGAACATCAGCGGCCAGACGTCCTTCTCCAAGCCCATCATTCCGCAGATCACGGCCAGCGGCAGTTGGCTGGCGACCTCCAGGACGAAGTCGCCCTCCTTGCGGTCGCCCACCTCCGCCAGGATCTCGCGGGTCACCTCGCGGATCTTCGGTTCCATGGCGTTCACGGCGCGCGGGGTGAAGCCCTTGTTCACCAGGCGGCGCATCTGGACGTGCCGCGGCGGGTCCATGGTGATGATGCTGGCGTTGCCGACCCCCGGCCGCATGAATTGCGAGGGGTCCGGGTTCCGCAGTCCGGAGCCGGCGATGCCCTTGGAGGAGATGAACGTCTCCGGATTACGGGAGACGAACATGATGTCGTCGTACTTCGTGAGCGACCAGAAGCCGTTCATCCGCTCCGTGCCGGGGTTCCAGTGCACCGGCGCGTCGCGCCGCAGGAGGCGGAACGCCTCGTGCGCCTGTTCCTGCTGGAAGAGGGTGACGTCACCCAGGTTGATGCCGTGGGGCAGTTCGGCGGGCACGTAGGCGGTCATGCGTGGCTCCGGTCAGTGAGGGTCGGCGGCGCCCTCGATGCTTGGTCGCCTGCTTATTAGCAGGATGAATACATACAGGTCGTATGTAGGTGCCGGGGAGGATATCGGCCCGCCGATCAGGGCGTCAACACCGCGCCGCACCGCGGTCGGCCCCTTGCGTGGCCGTAGACGCGGCCCCACCCCGCCTCGCAAGCGCCGATCACCCCGCCTCGCAGCGCACCGGAACCCGGGCGAATCGCCCGGCGGCGGGCGGGGGCAGCGGTAGGTTGGGAACATGGCACGAGAACCACGCCTCACCAGCAGCAACCAGGCTCCGCACCCGCCGGCACCGCCGGGGCACCGCTCGCGGGGCATCCTCTGGGGACGCATCGTGGGGACGCTCGTGCTGATCGTGGTCGTGGTGGCCCTCGCGTTCGCGGCGCTGGCGCTGATGGACGACGGCGACGATGTCACCACGCCGGATCCCACGACGCAGCACCTCCCGCTCCCCGTGGACCTGGAGCCCGTCCGGGGCGGCCTGGTCTCCTTCATGGAGGAGACGGACGCCGCTCACCCCATGGCGCACCATGCGGAGGGCGAGGGCTGCGCGGGGATGCCGCTGGCGCTCGCCCCCTAGCCGATCGCTAGCACCGGACACAGGCGGACGGCGGGCCTTGCGACCCGCCGTCCTGTAACGCTGCCTCGGAGGGGACCGGAAGGCTGCGCTTGCTGGGCTCAGTGAGGGCTACCCGCGCGGCAGGCCCAGTCCGCGGGTGGCGATGACGTTGCGCTGAATCTCGCTGGTGCCGCCCGCCAGCGTGGAGGAGATGCTGTCCAGGTAGCCCGTGGCAGCGCGCCCCTTCTCCGCTTCCGGCCGGTTCTTGTCCCAGAGCGTCCCGTACAGGCCGTACATCTTCAGGTGCGTCCGCGCGATGCGCTGGCGAAGTTCCGTGGTGAACAACTTGGAGATGGACGCCTCGTAGTTCGGGATCATCCCCCGTGCCTGCAGGGTGATGACGCGGTTGGACAACTGCCGGGCGATGTTCGCCTCCACCACGCGGTCCGCGTAGTCCAGCCGCCAGGTGGGCGACTGCGTGGTGGCGTACTTCGCCTCGGAGGAGGCCTGCCCGCGCTCCAGCATGTTCTTCAGGCCGCGCATGGTGCCCACCGCGCTGCCGATGCCGCTGCGCTCGAAGTCCAGCGTGGTGGCGCCCACGTACCAGCCGCGGTCCACCTCGCCCACGACGTTCTTGATGGGGACGCGCACGTCCTCGAAGAACATCTCGTTGAAGGTCTCCTGGTTGGCCATGGTGGTCAGCGGGCGGATCTCGATGCCCGGGGTCTTGCGGTCCACCAGGAAGTAGGTGATGCCTCGGTGCTTGGGCGCGTCCGGGTCCGTGCGCGCCAGCATGAAGATCCAGTTGGAGAACTGGGCGGCCGTGGACCAGATCTTTTGGCCGTTGATGACGAACTCGTCGCCGTCACGCACCGCGCGGGTCTGCAGCGAGGCGAGGTCCGAGCCGGCGCCCGGCTCCGAGTAGCCCTGCGCCCAGCGCGCCTCCCCGCTCAGGATGCGCGGAATGTGTTCCTTCTTCTGGTCCTCCGTGCCGTGGGTGAGCAGGGTGGGGCCGAGCATCATGACGCCCATGCCGCCGAACATCCCGGCGCTCAGGCCGTGCTCGGCAAGTTCCTCGTTCAGGACGAACTGTTCCAGCACGCCCAGGCCGGCGCCGCCGTACTCCTTGGGCCAGGCCGGGGCGATCCAGCCCTTCTCCACCAGCGCCTGCCGCCAGGCCTGCATGCCGGCCATGCGCGAGCGCATCTCGGACGGATCCGGGATGCCTTCGCCCTCGCCGCCGCCACCACCCCCGCCGCCGCGGGCCTTGTGGCCGTGCTCACGGACAAAGGCGCGGACTTCCTCGCGGAAGGCGGCTTCCTGCGGGCTGTCGCCGAGGTCCATGGTGTTTCTCCTTCGCCCACCGCGTACGGGCTCCGGGCACGACGCGGTCGTGTTGCTTATCGAGATCGTAACAGAAGCGGCGACGGTCGGGTATCCAGTGCACAAGCCGAATGTGTTCCTTGGACCGCCCGTCCAGGACCTCCCGGCGCTCCCGGCAACACGGCGCCGCCCGAGTGGGCGGCGCCGTGCGCGGGGAAGCATGCGCGGCGGCGATCAGGCGGCGCGCGCCTCCACCACCAGTCGCCCCGTCGCGAGGTTCACCGTGCCCTCCACGACCGCGATGGTGTGGTTGAGCGCGCGGTACTTCGGAGCAGCCGTGCGGATCGTGGCGGAACCGGTGACACGGAAGTCCACGGGCGGGAAGGCGAAGTCCGGGGACGTCACCACGTCCAGCGGCGGGACCTCCATCCCCGCGGGCGGCACGACATAGCCGCGCACGTGAAGGGCCACTCGCTCGAGGCCGGTGTCGATGATCTCCGGCGCCTCGATCACGCCCACGCCGTCGTGGCGCAGCAGGAACGGATCCAGGCCGAAGATGCGGGCCCCGGCGAACGGGCCGGCGACGACCTTGCCCTCGAAGTCGTTGTGAAAGCGCAGCCCCTCCGAGAAGACGCCCACCGGGTACATATCCGCGAGCTGCCCTTCGAAGCGGTAGATGAGGTCACCAGTGTTGAACTGCACGGCGGCCTCGGTGTCGACGAACTGAGTGGTCATTGCTCTCTCTCCCTGGGCCGGCTCATCGGCCGGCTGATGGTCTTGCTCTGTCCTGGTCGCGTAGTGGTTGTTGGGGATCGCGGGCCCTGCCCGCACTCGCTCTTCGCCCTGCGCCTCCTTCTTTCATCGCACGTCTCTGTTCGTTTAATACAACCTACTGCCAGGTCAGTACCCCTGTCAACATTCATCGAACGTCATTGTCGGACGATTTGAGGCCAGGGATCCCCCGCGGCGCTGCAGACTCCCGCGCTCCCGTGGACCGTCGGCCTGGGAAGTCCCTGGTTCCCGGCACAGTCGTGTACTATGAAGCCATGACAGACAGCACTCGCCCCTACCGGATGCGCAAGCGCCGCGAGGACATCGAGCAGACTCGCCACCGCATCGTGGAGGCCGCGGTGCGCCTGCACGGCACCGTTGGGCCCGCGCGGACGACCATCTCGGCCGTCGCGGAAGAAGCGGGCGTCCAGCGCTCCACGGTCTACCGGCACTTCGAGGACGAGGAGGCGCTGTTCGGCGCCTGCACCAGCCACTGGCTGGCGGCCAACCCGTGGCCGCGGCCGGACGCATGGAGTGCGTTCCCCGGCGCCCGGGAGCGCCTGAGCCACGGCCTGACCGAGACCTACGAGTTCTACGCGCGCAACGAGGCGATGCTGGCCAACTCCTACCGGGACATGCAGGTCATGCCCGCCTTCGTCGGCGAGTTGATGCGCGCGCAGGTCGAGGCCATGCACGCCTCGCTGCTGGAGCCATGGCCGCCGGAGGCGCACCACCGCGTTGCCCCGGCACTGCGGATCGCGCTCGACTTCCGCGCGTGGCAGGCGGCGGCCGATGCAAACCTGGATCCGCGCGCGGCCGCGGATCTGGTGACCTCGATGGTTGAGGCGCTCGCAGCCTAGGAAGCGCGCATCACCAGGCGGCTTCGTGCGCCCCCATGACCGGCGGGCCTGCGTCCCAGCGTGGGCGCGCGTCCGGGATCCGACCGGGCGGGCGGACGTGGGTGAGGTCCCCCGTGACGTCGAGGTAGGGCGCGGGATCAGGCTCGGGCACTGCGAGGCCGTCCGGCTCGCGGCCCAGGTCCTCTAGCCACTTCCCGGTGCGCGCCAGCGACACCTCCACGGCCCACGCACCGCCCTCGGCGTGTCGGCGGCGCAGTGCCGCGATGGCTCCCAGCGCGGCCAGGTAGCCGGTGCCGTGGTCCAGCGCCTGCGCGGGCAGCGCTCGAGGGCGCTCCGGCGAATCGGGCGGCGCGTCGTCACCCCCCGCGGCGGCGGTCTCCGTGGCCACGATGCCGGAGGCCATCTGCACCAGCGAGTCGAAGCCACGGCGCTCGCGCCACGGGCCTGCCTGGCCATACGCGGAGAGGTGCACGGTGACGAGGTTGGGGTTCAGGGAGGCCATCTCCTCCAGCGAGAAGCCCAGCGCAGCCAGCGCGCCCGGCCGGTATGCCTGCACGAACACGTCCGCTTCGCGGATGAGCGCGCGGAGCGCCTCGCGGCCGGCATCGTCGCGGAGGTCCACGAAGCAAGAGCGCTTGCCGAAGCCGGTGTCCAGGTCCAGCGCCGGGAACGTGGGCAGGTGCGGCCCGGAGACACGCAGCACGTCCGCGCCGTGCGCCGCGAGGAACCGCCCGCACACGGGGCCGGCGAGGACGCGCGAGAGATCCAGCACGCGCACGCCTTCCAGCGGGCGCGCCGCCGGTGGCAGCGGATGAGGCGGCGCATCGTCGAGCCGTCGCAGCGCGATGAGCGGGAGGTCCTGCAGGGCGGCGCCCTGGGGGTGGCGTCGCCACTCCTCCACGGTCCGCCACGAGGAGGCCGCGCCGCCCTCCGTCATGATCCGCTCCACCAGGTCGGCGGCCTCGAAGCCGGCGACGGCAGCCTCCACCTCGGTGCGCGTGACGTCGCTGCCGGGGCTCAGTCCCAGCGCACGCAGCGCTGCGTCACGGTGGTGGTCGAAGTTCGCGTGGATGCGCACCCAGCGGTCCGCCGCGCGGTAGTCCCCGGCGAGCGGGCCCCACAGGTCGGCCGGAGTCTCGCCCCGCTGGCGCAGGTAGCGCTCGCTGCGGAACGCCACCGCCGCCTCCTGCCGCCCCACGGAGGCCCGCGGTTCCGGCCCGCCGCGGTCGTGCCAGAGCGCCGCCGCGGCCAGCGTGGCTGCGCCGATGGACCCCGCGGCGAGTTCGGTCACCCGGTACGCCGAGGGCAACGCCGGCCCCTCGCCGGTGACGGTGAGCGCGTCCAGCAGGGCCGGTTCGCCCTCCACGGCAGCCCACGGCTGCGTTGCCGGGGAATGGGCAGCGGGGTGGTGTTGCGTCATGGGACAGCGAGTATAGGAGTGGCCGGGCGGGCCTCCTACTGCCCGAGGAACGCCAGCAGCCGCTCCACCACAGCGTCCGGCTGCTCCTGCTGCACCCAGTGGCCGGCGCCCTCGATGAGGTGGGTGCCGCGGAACTGCGGGTGGCGGGCCATGCCCTCCAGGCCACCGGGGCGCTGGTGGATGCCCCAATCCTGGGCGCCGGAGATGAACGTGCTGGGCACATCCAGCGTCCGGCCGGCGAACACGGACATCTCCTGCGCCGTCACGCCGCTGCTGCCGACCCGGTACCAGTTGAGGCCGCCCTGGAACCCGGTGCGCCCGTACTCGCTGCTGTAGACGGCGAGTTCGTCCTCCGGCAGCCACGTGCAGGCGGCGACCTCCGCCTCCGAGGGCATCACCTCCGCGACCGTCTCCGCCATGGTTTGGTCCGCCCGCATCACGTAGTACGTGGGCATCAGCGCAGCCTGCTCGGCCGTCCACGCCGCGAGGGGGAACGGTTGGTTGCCGGGCCAGTCCGCGCTCTTGTGGTGGTAGTAGCCCCGTAGGAAGGCATGCAGGCCCTGCGGTGCGCGCCACATCTCAGGGTTCGCCTGCGGCGTGGAGTAGTAGCGCTGGTAGTGCTTCCTTGGCGGGTCGAGGGCGAGCAGGTCCGCGTGGATGTCGCCGCGCTCGCCGCCGCTGCCCCCGGGCAAGGGCCACGGCGCCGGCCCGCCAAAGGGCGCGCTCATCATCGCGGCGCGTCGGAACACGTCCGGGCGCACCACCGCGCACCACCCCGCCACGCTGGAGCCGAAGTCGTGCCCTACCACCGATGCCACCTCACGCACACCGAGGCGTCCCAGCAGCGCTACCTGGTCTCGCACCAGGTTCAGCATGGCGAAGGGCCGCAGGTCCGTCTCGTACTCCGCCGGCCAGCCCGTGGTCTGGCCGTAGCCGCGCTGGTCGGGGGCAAGGACGCGGTAGCCCGCCTCAGCCAGGGCCGGCATCACCTTCCGCCAGGAGTACGCGAGTTCCGGGAAGCCGTGCAGCAGCAGGACCACCGGCGCGCCCTCCGGGCCCCCATCCGGGCTGGCCTCCAGGACGTGCATTCGCAGGCCGTTCACGCCCTCCACGAAGCGGGAGCGGATCCCCGGCGGCAGGCGGTCGGCGTAGGGGGCAGTGTCCGGCATGTGGGCTCCTTCTGCGGTGCTGAGCCTTGATCGCGAAGAGGGGGCGTCTCGCGACGCCCCCTCGATGTTCCGTACCTGGCCCGCGTCCTAGCGGCCGCGGGTGGTGGTGAGCCAGCCGAACTTCTGCGGCTTGCGCTTCGCCTCCGGGTCCAACGGGACGTTGATCAGCGACGGGCCGTCCAGGGCCAGGGCCTGCTTCAGGCAGGCGTCCAGTTCCTCGGAGTTGTTGGCGTTGAACGCCGCCCCGCCCAGGCCCTGCATCATGATGTCGTAGCGCGCGTCCAGGCTCATGCCGGCCACGGGCTTCTGCTCCTTCTCGAACAGTTCCCGCTTGTGGCCGCCGATGCCGCCGTTGTTGAACACGATCCACGTAATGGGCAGGTTGTAGCGAACCGCCACCTCGCACTCGGTGCCGGCGAAGCCGAAGGCGGCGTCACCCTGCAGACACACCACGCGTTTGCCCGGGTTGGACACCACCGCACCAATGGCGAAGCCGTGGCCCAGGCCCATGGAGCCGAACGAGCCGGCGTCCAGGCGCGTGCGCGGCAGGTGCTGGTCGATCACCGTGCGGGAGATGTCCATGGTGGAGGCGCCTTCGGACACGAAGATCGCGTCCTTCGGGAGCACCTCGTTGATGGAGCGCAGGGCGCGGTAGTAGCCCAGCGGGCTGGTCTCCTCCTGCATCATCGCCGTCACGGCATCGGCGTTCTGGCGCGCCTCGGAGCGGACGGTCTGCAGCCACTCGGAGTCCTGCGGGAACTGCCAGCCGTCCTCATCCAGGACGTCCAGCAACTGCTGCAGGGTGGCCTTCGCGTCGCCGATCATGCCCACCTCGGCGGGCACGTTGACGCCGATCTCCTCCGGGTTGAAGTCCAACTGGACCACGCGCACGTCCGGGCGGAAGCGCGGCGGCAGGCCGAAGTGGAGCATCCAGTTCAGGCGGGCGCCCACCAGGAAGATCAGGTCGGAATTCTGGAGCACGAACGAGCGCGCCGCGGCGGCGGACTGGTCGTGCGTGTCCGGGATGATGCCCTTGGCCATCGGCATCGCCAGGTAGGGGATGCCGGTCTTCTCGACGAAGGTGCGCATCTCCTGCTCGGCGCGGGAGTAGGCCACGCCCTTGCCGAAGATGATCAGCGGCTGCTCCGCGGTCTTGAGGGCGGCGATGGCCGCCTCCACATCCGCGGGGTCAGACAGGACGCGCTTGGGGTCCGGGACGCGCGGCGCCCACTGGACCAGGTCCTCGTCCACCTTGCCGGCGATGATGTCGCCCGGGAGGTCCAGGTAGGAGGGGCCGGGGACGCCGTACAGGGACTTCTTCACGGCCTCCGCGATGTAGATGGGGAGCCGCTCGATGCGCTCCACGCGGGCGGCGAACTTGGAGAACGGGAGCAGCGGCGTGAGTTGGTCCGCCTCCTGGAAGAACCCGCTCAGGTGGCCCGCCTGCTCGTAGGAGCCGCCCAGCAGCAGCATGGGCCAGCGGTTGGACCAGGCGTTGGAGTACGCGCCCACGGCGTTCAGGACGCCCGGCCCGGAGACCGCCAGCGCGGCGCTGATGCGCCCGCCGAGGTAGGACACGGCTTGGGCCGCGTACGTGGCCGGCATCTCGTGACGCATGCCGATGTAGTTGATCCCGTGGCGCTGCGCGACGCCGGCAATGCCCTGCACGGGGATGCCCACCACGCCGAACATGTGGTCGACGCCCTGCGTCTTCAGCGCGCGGGAAATAATGGTCTGTCCGTCGATCTCTGCCATGCGGCTCTCTCCCCCTCGTCCCCCGGGTATCGACCTCTTGTTCGATCCCCGCGCGGCATCTTACACGGGATGCGCGTCCGTGTTTGCCCCCACGGACTGGTGAAGGGGGCGCCCCCCTCCCCAGCCCTCCCCTTCAAGGGGGGAGGGGGTCAGAAGCAGCGGTCGCAGACGTGCTTCCAGGCTGCGTCCCGCTTCTCTCGGAGTGGCGCAGCGTGCTGCGTCCTCCTCATCCACCGGCTCACGCCCGCCGGAACAGCGGTAGCGTCACCTCGTCCAGCGAGTGGAACACGACCTCCACTGCCATCCCGATTTCGATCTCCTCAGGCGCCACGTCCACCAGGTTCGAGACCATTCGAGGCCCTTCCTCCAGTTGCACCAGCACCGTCGCGAACGGCGTGTGGCCCTGGAAGGCAGGATGGATCGCCTGGTGCGTGACCACGTAGGAGTAGACCGTCCCTCGACCGCTCGCCCAACGCCAGCCGCGCTCGAAGGAGCCGCAGTCCGCGCACATCGCTCGAGGTGGGTGCGCGAGCGCGCCGCAGGCGCTGCACTCCTGCAGCACCAGTTCGCCGCGCTTCAGGGCGTCCCAGAACGGCTGGTTCTCCTCGGAAGGGACGGGCGGCGGGAACGGCGGGCGCCCGCTCGCCGCATCGAGGGTCATGACGCAGCCTCCAGCAACACGGCCCCGGTTCCGATGCCGGTGTCCACGAAGGAGAGGTGGCAGTCCTCCACCTGGCTCGTGGACTGGCCACGCACCTGGCGGGTGGCCTCGATGAGGTGGTTCATGCCCTGCATGTAGGCCTCCGAGAGGTGCCCGCCGGAGGTGTTCACGGGCAGCGTGCCGCCCTCCCAGCGGATGCCGCCGGACTCCACGAAGGGGCCGCCCTCGCCGCGCTCCACGAAGCCGTAGTCCTCCAGCGCGAAGATCACGTAGGGCGCGAAGTGGTCATAGATCTGCGCCACGTCCACCTCGCCGGGGTCCACCTGCGCCTGCGCCCAGAAGCGCGGCGTCAGCCCGGCGGCGGCGGTGTCCACGTAGGCGCGCCCCCGCCCCCCACCGTACTGCGCAGCTGCTCGGACCAGCGCGGGCGGCTGCTTGAGGTCGCGAGCGCGCTCCGCACTCGTGAGCACGATCGCCCCGCCCCCGTCCGTCTCCAGGCAGCAGTCGTACAGGTGGAACGGGTCAACGATCAGGCGCGACTCCTGGTGGTCCTCGATGGTCAGGGGCTTGTCATGGAACGTGGCGCGCGGGTTGCGGTTGGCGTGCTCGCGCTCGGAGACGGCGACGAAGCCGAACTGGCGGCTGGTGGTGCCGAACTCGTGCATCCGGCGCCGCGTGGTCATGGCGAGCGAGTGCTGGGGCGTCATCAGGCCGAACGGCTCCGTGAAGGCAGCCCCGCCCTGGCCTCGACGTCCCGTGACGTCGCCGCGCCCGTAGCGGCGACCGGAGCGGCCGTTCACGCCGCGGTAGATCACCACCACGTTCGCCAGCCCCGTGGCGATGGCCGCGGCGGCGTGCGCCACCAGCGCCGCGCCCACGTTCCCCGCCTGGTTGACCTCCCCGAACCATGCGAGGTCACGCACGCCGAGGTTGGAGGCGATCTCCGCCTCCGAGGAGGTGTCCACGGACCACTTCATCAGGCCGTCCACCTCGGAGCGCTCGATGCCGGCGTCCTCCAGGGCGGCGGTGATCGCCTGGAGCGCGAGCACCAGTTCAGAGCGGCCGGAGTTGGTGGAGTAGTCCGTCTCGGCAGCGCCGACGATGGCGGCGCGATGACGCAGTGCTGACTGTGCTGACATTGCGCTCCTGGTCCGGCAGGGCCCTGGCTGGCGGGGTCTTCGAGGCGCGACCGGCTCGAGCCGCATCGTACACTCGCGCGCGTGAGCGTCGAGGTCATCTTCATCACCCACAGCACCAGCCAGGACAACGAGGCCGGCGTGGCCTCCGGCTGGTTCGACACGCCCCTCTCGCCCACGGGCGAGCGCCAGGCACTCGAGGTGCGCGACCGCTGGGCGACGACCACCCTGGACGCGGTCTACGCCGCTGACCTGCTTCGCACCCGCCGCACCGCGGAGGTGGCCTTCGGCCATCGGCTTCCCGTGCGCCTGGACCCGCGGCTGCGCGAGGTGGACTACGGCCTCCTGACCCAGCGCCCACGGGCGGAGATCGATGGCCAGCGCGTGAGCCGCGTCCACGAGGCGCACCCCGGCGGCGAGTCCTACGCGCAGGCCATGGAGCGCCATCGAGCACTGCTGGACGAGGTCGCGGTGGAGCACCCCGGCGGCACGGTGCTCCTCGTGGGCTGCTACGCCTCGTGGATGGCGCTGGAGCACCTCGCCGCCGGGCGGCCGCTGGCGGAGGTGGCCGCGGAGCAGCGCGCGTGGCGCACGGGGTGGAGGTTCACCTATGGCTGACGCGCACGACACCCGCCCGGGCGCTCTGTCCGGCATCCGCGTGCTGGACTTCACCCGCTACCAGCAAGGCCCCATGGCCACCGTCTTCCTCTCTGACCTGGGCGCAGAAGTGGTGAAGGTGGAGGAGCCCGGCGGCGAGCCGGGGCGGGCCATTGGCCGGGGTAAGGATGGCTTCTCGGCCTACTTCGAGGCCCACAACCGCGGCAAGAAGAGCGTGACGCTGGATCTCCGCCAGGAGCCCGCCCGCCAGGCCGTGCGCCGCCTGGTGCGGGAGTACCAGGGCACCGGCTTCGACGTGGTGGTGGAGAACTTCCGCCCCGGCGTGATGGAACGCTGGGGCCTGGGCTACGACGACCTGAAGGCGGAGAAGCCGGACATCATCCTGGCGTCCGGCTCCTCCTGGGGCCGGCTGGGGCCGTGGGGCAGCCGACCCGGCTACGACCACGTGGGGCAGGCGCTCTCCGGAGTGATGGTGGAACAGGGAGGCGGCCCGGAAGCCGTGCCGCACGCGCTCATCGGCGGGTTCGCGGACCAGATCGGGGCAATGCTGCTGGCCTACGGCGTGTCCTCCGCGCTGGTCGCGCGGGAGCGCCAGGGCGTGGGCCAGCACGTGGACGTCTCGCTCATCGGCGCCATGACGGCCCTTCAGGCAATGCCGATCACGCGCTTCCTGCGCACCGGTCAGCAGATCGGCTTCGAGGAGCGTCGCGCCGCCACCTACACGCACTACGAGGCATCGGACGGCCGGTACGTCGCCATCGCGGCGAACACGCAGGCGTTCTGGGAGCGCCTGTGTGACGCACTGGAGCGCCCGGACCTCAAGGCAGACGAGCGCTTCGCCGGCCCCTTCGGCCGCGCGGAGCACAAGGACGCGCTGGTGACGGCGCTGGAGGAGCACTTCCGCACCCGCCCCGCCGCCGAGTGGTGCGAGCGCCTGACGGCGGCGGACGTCCCCAACGCCCCAGTGCTGGACTACGCCGGCGTGGCGGAGCACCCGCAGTTCTGGGAGAACGGCTACCTGCAGGAGATCGAGACCCCCAACCTGGGCCGCATGCGCGTCCCCGGCCCGCCCGTGCGCCTGAGCGAGACACCCTCCCGGATCCAGGGCGGCGGCCCGGAGTTGGGCCAGCACACGGAGGAGGTGCTGCTGGCCTCTGGCTTCACCTGGGACGAGGTCGCCGCCCTCCGCGAGTCCGGCGCGACGCGGGCGGTGTAGCCGTGCCCTCCCCCGCGCCACCACGCATCGTGGTGTTCGACCTCGGCGGGGTGCTGGTGCGCATCGTGCGCTCGTGGACGGAGGCCCACGCGGCAGCGGGCCTACCGCCACACTCGATCTGCGAGGCGGAGGCGTTCGACCGGGCCCGCCGCGAACTGGCGCAGGCACACCAGGTGGGGGCGATCACCCCCTCCGAGTACTACGCCGGCATCGCCCGCGTCTCCCGGGGCGCGTACACCGCCGAACACGCCGAGGCGATCCTCACGGCGTGGCAGTCCGAGGAGTACCCCGGCGTGGACGCCGTGGTCACCGCCATCGAGGACGCCGGTGCGGAGACGGGCGCGCTCTCCAACACCAACGCGGCGCACTGGGCCGTGCTGCGCCCGGACGTCAGCGGCGCGGCCAGCGCGCCCCGCTTCCCCACCGTGGCGCGACTGCGGCACGCGCACGCCAGCCACCTGCTGCGCCTGGCGAAGCCCGACCCGGCGATCTACGGCGCCTTCGAGGGCGCCACCGGCTTCGCGGCGAGCGACATCCTGTTCTTCGACGACCTGGAGGAGAATGTGGCCGCCGCCCAGGCCCGAGGCTGGCGTGCGGAGGTCATCGACCACGCCGGGGACACCGCCTCGCAGTTGCAGGCACACCTCGAAGGCCACGGGCTGCTGAGGGACTAGGGGGCCGCCGAGAGGCCCTCCCTGGCCTCCCAAGCGTCTCGAGAGATCACCCACACGTACGCACCCGCATGCTCCGAGGACAACTCACCGGTGCGGCGCATCCCGAGCGACTCGGCGATGCGGATGGAGGGGGCGTTTTCGGGGTCGATGACTGCGGTCACCTCGCGGGTGGCGGGGTCTCGGAAGGCACGGGCAACCACCGCAGCGGCCGCTTCGCGGGCATAGCCTCGGCCGCGATGGGTCTCCACCAGCCCGTAGCCCACCTCCACGCGGCCGTTCCGAGGAGGGCCCTTCAGGTTCACGGAGCCCGCCACCACGCCCGCATCCCGCACGACGATGGCGCGGCCCTGCCATGCCGCGAGCGAGGGGTCTCGTGCCAGGTTGCGCGCGTACGCCGGGAATGCGAACTCCAGTTCGCCGCCCTCCGGCCACGCGCCTACCTCGAAGCCGAGGATGCGGGAGGCCGCCGCACGGTCACCCGCGAGGATCGCCTCGCAGAATGGAAGGGAAAGGGGGAGCAGGTCCAGGCGGGCGGTGCGGAGCACCTCCGTCGACAAGTCCACGGCCTCCCGGGAGCCCGGCGATGTCACCCCTGGACCACCTCGAATGGCAGGCTGACCAGTTCCTGGCCGTCGATCGTGACGTTGACCTCGTGGGGCCCCTGGGTGCGGAGGTCCAACTGGACCAGGTCCACGATCATGTTGGCCTTGCCGCCGCTGGACTCCTCGCCCACCTGCAGGCTGACCTGGCCCTCCACCGGGGGGGCGATGTCCCGGCCATCGCCGTCCGAGACGCGCACCCGGAAGTAGTGGTCGCCGGCATCGCCGCGTGTGAACCCGAAGCGCACGACGGCCACCGCGCGAGGATGCACCACGGGCAGCGCGCGCACGTTGATGCGCTCAAAGCCAATGCCAATGGCATGGACCTTGCCGCCGCTCTCCGTGGCGGCGTCGCACAAGAAGGCAAAGTCAACCTGCACCCAAGGACCTGTCTCATCGCGCCGCAACCGAGGGCCGGGCATCGGACCTGGCGCGGAGTGTACGCGCGGGGGGTGGGCGTGGTCAGGTCGAATGGTGCGTCCCTGCCGTCCACGCGCGGACCGGAGACCGCCCTACTCCGGCGCGATGCCCATCTGTAGGATGGGCATCGTGACCTCCGACACCCCCGCGCCGCACTCGGATGCTCCGCTCGCCCGCGCTATCCAGCGCGGGGCCTCGCTCCTCGCGGCCGCCACGCACACGGTGGTGCTGGCGGGTGCGGGGATGAGCAAGGAGTCCGGCATCCCCACCTTCCGGGGCGAGGGCGGCCTGTGGACCGTGAACGGTGAGCCGCCCCTGGACCAGTTCCAGACCTTCGCCGCCGACCCGCGTCGATGGTGGGAGCGCCGCCTGGAGGAGGCCGCCCGTCCTGACGCCGGCTCCGGGTTTGCCACGGCCATCGACGCCGCGCAGCCCAACGCCGGCCACGTCGCCCTGGCGGAACTGGAGGCGATCGGCGCGGTCCGCCACCTGATCACCCAGAACATCGATGACCTCCACCGCCGCGCCGGGCAGACCTCGATCACGGAGATCCACGGCAACCGGCACTGGATGCGTTGCATGCACTGCGGAGCCCGCTGGCCCAAGGCGGAGTTCGTGGTGGAGCCGGACGCCCTGCCCCCACGTTGCGCTTCCCCCGGCTGTCAGGGCATCGTGAAGAGCGACACCGTGATGTTTGGCGAGCCCATTCCCGGCGAAGCGCTCCTGCGCTGTGCCGAGGAGACCCGGCGCGCCGACTGTTTCATGACGATCGGCACCTCCGCCGTGGTCTACCCCGCCGCGCAGTACCCCCTGGACGCCGTCCGACGAGGGATACCGCTCATCGAGGTGAATCCGGAAGAGACGCCGCTGAGCGCCGTGGCGGACGTAGTGGTCCGCGCGCCCTCCGGGGCGGCGCTGCCGGCCATCGTGGAGGAGATCCGCGCACTGCAGGCACAGGGCGTGGATCACGGGGAGGCGGGGGAATGATGTCGAACGCACTGCCGGTGAGCCAGGGCACGCGCGCGTGGTAATCCGCCGCCGCACCTACGAGCCACTGGGCATCATCCTGGCACATGACGACGGCCTCTCCACCGTGGTCCCCGGCGGGGATCCGGAGGAGGTTGTCACGGGCCACCGCTTCACCACCGTGGACTACTACGACGGCCACGCGATCGCCGGCGCGCCAGAGGTCGGGGTGTGGGTACACACCGGCAAGCGCTGGAACCACGCCTGGGCCGGGAACGCCCGCTCCGTGTCCGTGCTCCCCAACGGGGACTTCTACATCGGCCTGGGCGACGGTCGCCTGCTGCGCTCCACGGACCTGGGCGAGACGTGGGCCGAACTCGAGGGCGTGATGAACGTCATCAAGCACGGCAACAACTTCGTCCCGCCGCGCGGGGAGTCCCGCTGCTTCGTGCGCGGGGTCGCGCAGGTGGAGGAGGGCATCGTCCTCGCCATCGGCGGCGGCGGGGCGTGGCACACGCGAGACAACGGCGCCACCTGGATCCGTCGCGCGGACGGCCTGGACCCCAAGACGCACGGCATCTGGGCACACCCGGAACACCGAGACCGCCTGTACGCCACGGGCGACGCCGGCGTGTACCGCTCGGAGGACGAGGGCTTCTCCTGGCTCCAGTCCCTCGGCGGGCTAGACCGCTCGTGGGGCGGCTCGCTGGCGGTGATGCCGGGCGCGCCGGACGCGCTCATCCTCTCCATGGCGCGCCACGCCCCCACCGAGCCGGGCGGCGCCGCGACCGAGGGCGCCGTGTTCCGCTCGCCCAACGGCGGCGTCTCCTGGGCGCGCGTGATGCTGGAGGGCGATGACGAGTGGGCCCGCGTGCCATGCGTGACGCGCCCCTGGGACTGGGAGGATGTGGCCTTCGTGGCCGCCGGCGACAAGTTGTGGGCCTCCCACGACCGCGGTAAGAACTGGCTCGCCCTCACGGAGGGACTGCCGGTCGCGAACGCGATCACCGCGTCGCTCTAGTCGCGCGCAGCCCCCTCCGAGGCGCCCCGTAGCGTCCGCTTCGGGATTGTTCATCAATTATGTAATAGAAACAGGGCGCGTACCGGGGCCTGCTGTTACATTCAGGCACAGGCTCCCATCCGAGCCTGTCACCCAGATTTGACCAGCCCCGCACCCCGTCCGAGCGAAGGCGTCCCCTTCGCGCTCGTTGCGACGGATGCGGCGCTGGCGACCGGACGCACCGAGCCGCCCCGCCCACTGACGGCCACCTGCTGATGATGGAGACCCGCATGGCGAACCCCACCAAGGCCCGCGACGAGTTCGTGGAGGTCAACGGCCTCCGCTTCCACTACCGCGAGTGGGGAGACACGCGCAGCCGCCACGCGCTGCTGATGCTCCACGGCTACGCCTCCACCTCTGAGATCTGGTCGGACGTGGCAGCGGACCTGGCCCGCGAGTTCCGCGTCATCGCCATCGACCAGCGTGGCTACGGGCAGAGCGACCGCGCGGAGGACATGGACTACACGCGCGCCTCCCAACTGGAGGACCTGGAAGCCATTGTCGACGCGATCGGGCTGCGCTCGGTCACGCTGGTGGGGCACTCCATGGGTGGCGCGCTGGCACTCTGCTACGCGGCTGAGCACCCGGAGGTCGTGAGCGCCCTGGTGATCGTGGAGGCCGCGCCGGAAGTGCTGCGCTCCGGCATCGAGGGCCTGCGCCGCCTCCTCACCTCCGGCGAGTCCTGGGACACGCTGGAAGAGGCCATGGAGCAGATGCGCGCCCACCTCCCGCCCATGAGCAGCGAGCAGTTGGAGCGCCGCGTCCGGAGCGCGATCGCGCAGACCGAAGACGGCCGCTGGACGTGGGACTTCGACGAGGCCTTCCGCGACCCCTCCATCCGCCCGCCGGACCCGGACCCCGGCCAGCGCCGCCTGTCCGACCTGTGGGACAGCGCGGACCGCATCCAGTGCCCCACGATGATCGTGCGCGGCCAGGACACGGACATGCTGACGCCGGAGGCCATCCAGCGCCTGCACCGCCGCGTGGCGGGCTCGCGCGTCTCGCTCATCGAGGACGCCGGGCACAACGTGCCCAGCGACCAGCCGGCGAGCCTGGCCCTGAACATCCGCGAGTTCCTGCAGAGCATCGCCGCCATCTAGGCGTTGCGCTGGGCCACGGTCACGACAGGGCGCCTCCGGGCGCCCTGTCTGTTTGCGTCGGTCTGTTTGCGTCGTCTGTTTGCAGGGCTGGCGCGGCGTACGGCGGCAGCCGCGTGGCCGGACCGCGGCCCTCGGGCGTGGTGTTGGACGGCTACCGGCCGGACCGCATTGACCTGGGCGGTGCGGGCGCGTGCCTGATCGGGGTCGCCATCATCGTGTACGCGCGCCCCGGGGCTGAGACCCCTACTGTCCCTCGCTGAGCCGCACGATCACCGCTGCGACCACCTCCGGGTTCACCAGCGCGTGGAAGTGGCCCGCATCGATGTGTCCCACCTGCCAGCCGAGGTCCTCCGCCGCGCGGGCGGCGTGGGCGTACGGCGGCGAGAAGTGCAGGTAGGAGCAGCGTGGCGAGGCGGGATCCATCCCGTCAGGGGGCCAGTTCGGCGCGGGGATGGGCTCCGTGAAGAAGTCCAGCGCGCGCGGCTGAACCTCGGCCAGCATTGTGTCTCGCCGGACCTGGTCGGGGATCAGCGCCGCCAACTGGTCGCTGGTCCAGTCCGGGAAGCGCGCGCCATCCTCCAGCGCCGCGCGGACGCCTCGGGCGAACTCCGCATCGTGCGCTTCCATCTCGTCCAGCCGCGTCCAGCCGTCGTTCGGCAACGTGGCGTCCACGAACACGATGGACGAGACCGGCACGACGCTCATGTCCGCGATCACCGCCGCCAGCGCGCCGGCGCCGGAGTGCGGCACCAGCACCACGTCGTCCGCACCCAGGTCCGTGATCGCCTCCACGGCGGCGTCCACGTAGGCGCGCCAGCAGGTGACCGCGCCCTCCGAGGGGTCGCGACGTTCCTGGACGAGGGGCGCCACCGCCCGGAACCCCAGCAGGTGGAGTTCCTCCTGCACCGGCGCCCAGGAAGCCGGCCCCACCAGCGGGCTGTGCAGCAGGACATAGGTGGGGTCTGGCATGGACGGGCTCGAGGTGGTGCCGAGCGCTCACGCGCTCACCGACTGCTGACCGCATCGTAACCGCTGTCCGCCCGCGCTCGTCGATTGTGTCGCCCATGGGTGCCGGCTCAAGTACACGTTTCCTCGCGCGATTCGCCCTGCCTCGCGAGCCGGTGACGCAGGAGGTGCTGCTGGGCGGCCGCCACGCCACGGTCTACCTCCCGCGAGAACCGGCCGGCGGCCGATCCGTACCCGCCTGGATCCTGCTGCACGGCATCACGGTGCCGGGGCGCCACCACGCCGCGCTGGTGCGGATGGCGGGCGCCCTGTCTGCAGCGGGCCACCTGGCGCTGGTGCCGGAGGTGCCCGCCTGGTCCGCCTTGCGCGTCACGCCCGCGGACACCGCCCCGGCGGTCCACGACGCCCTGGAGGCGCTCCCGCGCTGGCCGCGCGTGGACCGCAACCGCGTGGGCCTGATGGGGTTCAGCGTGGCGGGGACGTGGGCGCTGGAGGTCGCCGCCGGCGACCTGCGCGACCGATTCGCCACCGTGGCCAGCATGGGCGGCTACCGAGACCTCCACAGCGCGCTGATGTGGCTCATCGCCGGCACGCACGACAGTCCACCACCCTCGCCACCTGATCCTTACGGCTCCTGGGTGATGGGCGCCTCCCTGCTCCCGGAGGTGGAGGGCGCAGCCTGGGGCACCGAGGCAGATCGACGCGCGGCCGCGGACGCCCTGCGTCGCCTGGCAGTCACCGCCGGCAGGCATGGCGCCGGTGCGGCCAGCCCGGTCTACGACCCGCTCATCGCGGACCTCCGCCGAGACCTCTCGCCCGGTGCCAGGCAGACCTGGGACCTCCTGGCGGTGCCGGGGGGAGGCCCGGCCCCCGACCGCATCCCGGCGCGTCTGCTCGCATCCGCGCTGGCCACCGCGGGAGAACGCGTGGAGCCCATGCTGGACCCGGGCGGGCGCCTCGCCGGGTTGGCCGCGCCGGCGTTTGTCCTGCACGGCTATGGCGACCGACTGATCCCGGCCTCGGAGTCCCGGTTGCTCTGGGAGGAGGTCCCGGAGGCGGCACGCCGCCGCCTCCTGGTCACCCGGCTGATGGGGCACACCAAGCGCTCGGAGGCGGGCCGGCTGGGCCCGCTGTCCGCAGCGTCCGAGGCATCGCGCTTCGCCGCGTTCGTGGCGGACCTGCTGGACACGGTCGAGCGCCGCGACTAGCGAGCGTCACCCTCGGCTGGAGCCTCGCCATCGCTGGCCGCGTCCGCCTGGTCCGGCAGCGAGTAGCGGCGGAATGACAGGAACGCCAACAGCGCCATGCCCCCGGCCACCGGCCCCACCAGGCGCACACCCAACGGATCGTCCGCCGTGTCCCCCGCCAGGAGCACCAGCGCGAAGAGCAGGGGCGCCAGGGCCGTGGCCATCTTCTCCAGCGTGTTCTGCGCGCCGTAGTACATCGCCTCGCGACGGTCGCCGGAGCGCCGCGCATCCTCGTCCACGATGTCCGCGGTGATGATGCCCGGGAAGAGGAACACGCCCGCCGTGGGCAGCCCGGCGAGGAACACCGCCCCCACGGCCTGCACTCCCACCGGCAGCCCCGGCACCAGGCCCGCCAGCGCCAGCGCCGGGAAGTAGGCGGCCGCCCCCAGCATGGCGGCCCGGAACACACGGGCCTTGCCGGCGCGCGCCGCCCATTGCCGGAAGAAGGGCACCGCCACCAGCATCCCGCCGATGACCGCCGCCGTGAGGATGAACGTGAACTGCCCCGTGTCCTCGCGCGCTGTCCAGCCCAGCAGGGACGCTTCGCGGAACACCGTGTCCACGAAGAAGGGGAGGGCGGCGATGAGCATCTGCAGCGCCACCTGGAAGAACACGAAGGAAGGGAGGTAAGCCCGGAACTGCGGGTTGCGGAAGATCTCTCCCACGGACCGGCGGAAGCCCGGCCGTGCCGGCTGGTCGTCCGCCAGTGCGTACTGCCAGCAGCCGAACAGCGCGAGGTAGCGCACCGCGACGGCCACCGCGGCAATGGTCACGGCCATCACCGTGAAGCCGAAGAGTCCCTGCAGGAGCGCGCTCACGGAGAGCCCCACCACCGCCCCCAGCACGCCGAACACCACCTGCCACGAGGCAATGGACAGGCGATCCTGGTTGCGCCTGGCCATGGTGGGGAGCAGCGCCTCCAGCGGCGCGCCGGAGAGGTTGCTGAACAGGTAGAAGGACACCGCCACTACGAACAGGAACCCCAGGTTGAGGTGGGACGCGCCCTCCGAGGGCGGCAGGAACAGCAGCACGAACAGCACGCCCCAGAGCGGCGTCCCCAGCAGGACGAAGGGGATGCGCCGCCCCCACCGCGAGCGCGTGCGGTCAGACCAGTACCCCACCAGTGGGTCGTCCAGGGCCTCCAGCACCCGGCCCAGCGTGAGCACCGCGCCCAGGAGCACTCGCGCGTCCAGCCCGAAGGCGCCCTCCACGCGCGGGCCAATGGAGGCATCTCCGGGGGGCGCGTAGAAGTAGATCAGCCAGAGCCCCCACGCCTGCGAGATCGCGTTCGTGGGCAGGCTCAGGGCGGCGTAGGTCAGCCGCACCCTCCGCGGGACGCTGCCACCCTGCGGTGGGCGGTCGTCCATGAGCGTCACGGCCCGAACCGCCCCCGCGCCCCCGGCGGCAGGAGTGCCGCCAGCGCGTCCATCACCTGCCGGGCCAGCGGCTCCTCCTGCCGGCGCGCCTCCGCGAGCCCCGGCCAGTCGAGGACGAACGCGGCGCCGAAGCGCACCACCAGGGTGCCGGCCTCCTCGAAGGCGACCACGGGCACCACCGGCGTCTCGCCGCGGGAGAGCCACGCCAGCGACTTGCCGGCACTGGGGATCGGCTCGCCCAGGGTGCGCCCGCCCGCTCGCTCGCCCTCGGGCGTGCTGGCCACCGGCACCGGGTCGGGCGCCTCCAGCGAGCAGCGCATGCGCCGCAGGGTGACGGCGCGCGAGGCCGCCGCCTCCGGGCTCCGCGCGACCAGCACCAGCCCATAGCGGGCGGCGACACGCGCGAGGAACCAGGAGACGAGCGCCTGCGGGATCGGGATGCGCCAGAGCCGGTAGCGGTAGAACCGGTCCGTGATGATCCAGCGCAGCGGCAGCGCCGGGCGGCCCTGTGCCTCCCACGCCGCGGCACTGACGGCGAAGGCAGGCCACCACACGTTCATGCCCGGGCGCTCGTAGTGGTTCATCACCAGCAGGAAGCGGCGGGAGCGGGGCAGGTACTCCACGCCCTCGAACCTGATGGCGCGCCCTCGCAGGAGCCGCAGGCCGTCCGCGCCGGCATTGCGAGGGCGCCCGAGCAGCATGGAGGCCAGCCAGCCGAGTACCCACGCGCGAGGGAAGCCGTAGCGCGGCTCGGGGGGCGGCGGCGGCCCGCTCGTTGGCTGTGTTCTGCTCACCCCACCGAGGCTAGGGGCTCCCCGTTACGCGGGCGGTGAGCCGAAGGCGCCCCGGTCCTGCAGCGCGGTGATGTCGTCCCACGTGAAGCCGGACTCCAGGAGCACTTCCTCCGTGTGCTGCCCGAACGCCGGCGCCATCTTCTCGATGCGCGCGGGCGTCCGCGAGAGGTGGACGGGCGAGCCGACCATCGGCAGCACCTCACCCGTCTCGGGGTGCGGCACCTTCACGATGTAGTCGTTGGCCCACGCCTGAGGATCCTGGCCGATCTCCAGGTAGTCCAGCACCGGCTCCACCAGCATGTCCGCCTCGTGGAACGCCTGCACCCACTCGTCCCGCGTGCGGGTCAGGAAGACCTCGTCCATACGGGCGATGACTTCCTCGTTGCGCTCCCAGCGCTTCTCGGAGGTCGCGTAGTCGCCCTGCGCCAGGTCCTGGATGCCCATCACCTCGCAGATGCGGGGCCACCACTTGTCCGGCGGCAGCGCGCCGATCATCAGCCACTTGCCGTCCCCGGCCTGGAAGTGGTTCCAGGTGGGGCGCCGCTCGTTGTGCTTGCGCCGGCCAATGACTTCGCCGGTCCACATGGCGCCAGTGATGTTGTAGGACTGGATGCACAACTGCGAGCCGTAGAGGGAGGTGTTGACCTCCTGCGCCTCGCCCGTGCGCTCGCGGTGCATCAGCGCCAGCAGGATGCCGTAGCCCGAGACGATGGAGCCCACGTGGTCCGCCTGCGGGAAGCCGGCCATGGTGGGCGGGGACTCCTCGCCCTCCCCGGTCACGGACATGAAGCCCCCGCGCGCCTGCGCCAGCGTGTCCATGGCGCCGCGGTACGCGTCCGGCCCCTGGTGCCCCCAGCCGGTGGCGTTGGAGAGGATGCACCGAGGGTTGACCTGCTGGATCTTCTGGAACGTGACGCCCAGTCGTTCCATGACGCCGTAGCGCATGTTGTTGTGGAAGACGTCCGCGGTCTCAATCAGTTTCCAGAACACCTCCTGGCCGGCCTCGCTCTTGAGGTCCAGCACCAGGGAGCGCTTCCCGCGGTTCAGCGTGTTGAAGTACGGGTTGCCGCCGCCGCTGGCAGAGGCCATCCCCCGCCCGGGGTCCACGTTGGCGTAGGACTCGATCTTGATGACGTCCGCGCCCATGTCCGCCAGCATCGCCGTGGCATAGGTGCCCTGCTGCCAGACTGACAGGTCCAGGATGCGGAAGCCCTCCAGGGGCAGTTGCGGCATGGTTCCCTCCCGCTCACCAGAGCCCTGACACGGACGCCGATTCCCCCAGGCGCCCGATCGCCCGCATTCTCGCACGCCCCGTCGAGCGCCTCCCGCCGTGCGGGAGCATCGAGCCAGCGTGCGCGACCCGGTACGATCAACGGACGGCGGGGGACGCACCTGGAACCATCCGGGGCGTGCGGCGAGCGGAGCGCGGCGATGCAACGAGAGATCCATCGCGTGGTGGTCACGGGGCTGGGGGCGGTGACGCCCATTGGCAACACCACGGCGGAGTTCTGGGACGGCCTGCGCGCGGGGCGCGGGGGCGTGGCGCGCGTCCAGGAGTTCGACCCGTCCGACCTCATCGTCCAGATCGCCGGAGAGGTCAAAGGCTTCGACGTGGAGCAGTACCTGGAGCGCAAGGTCGCCCGGCGCACGGGCCGCTTCGCCCAGTTCGCCCTTGCCGCAGGCGTGCAGGCGCTGGAGGACGGTGCCCTGGAGGTCACGGACGACAACCGCGACGACATCGGCGTGATCATGGCCACCTCCGGCGACTCGTTCGCCATGGGGCCGGAGTGGGAGGTCTACCTCCAGCGCGGCTCACGCGGAGTGGATCCGTTCATCGTCACCCGCATGGGGCAGCACATGGGCGCCGGGCGACTGGGGCGCCAGATCGGCGTGCGCGGCCCCAACACCACCATCAACACTGCCTGCGCCTCCGGCACGGACGCGCTGGGCCACGCGCTGAGCATGATCCGGCTAGGCCACGCCAAGGCCCTGCTCGCAGGCGGTGCGGAGGCGATGGTCACCCCGCTGGCACTGTCCTCCATGGGCCGCCTGGGCGCGCTCTCCAAGAACAACGAGGACCCCGAGCACGCCAGCCGCCCCTTCGATGCAAAGCGCGACGGCTTCATCCTGGGCGAGGGCGCCGGCGTGCTGCTGCTGGAGTCAGAGGAGCACGCGCTGGCGCGCGGCGCCCGCATCTACTGCGAGCTGGCCGGCGTGGGCTGGTCCTTCGATGCCACGGACGACACCGCTCCGGACCCGGAAGGCCAGGCCCTGGCGATGAGGCGGGCCATGAAGGACGCGGACATCTCGCCGCAGCAGGTGGACTACCTGAACGCCCACGGCACCAGCACCCAGTACAACGACCGCACGGAGACGCAGGCCATCAAACTGGCGATGGGCGAGGCCGCGGGCACCCTCAAGGTCTCGTCCACCAAGTCCATGACCGGCCACCTGGCCGCGGGCGCCGGGGGCATCGAGGGCGTGGCGTCCGTCCTGGCGCTTCACCACGGCGTGGTGCCGCCCACCATCAACTACGAAGAGCCGGACCCGGACTGCGACCTGGACATCACGCCCAACGTGGCCGTGGAACACGCCATGGACGTGGTGATGTCCAACTCCTTCGGCCTGGGCGGCCAGAACGCCACGGCGGTCTTCCGCCGCTACGCCTGACGCCCCTCGCCTGAAGCGCCGGGCGGGCCGCTACGCGACGGCGTCCTCCGGAAGTCCGGCTCGCGCCCGCGCCCGCGCACGGGCGATTTGACGCCGCCGGACCGCGGAGCGGTCGGCGGCCTGGCGTGGGCGCCACCGCGACGACTGCTCCGTGGCCCGGCGCGCCGACCCCGGCGCTACCTCGAACCGGCTGCCATAGACCACGTGGCCGCACTGCACGCAGGACCGGTACGTCTCACCGATGTCGTCCACGCGGGTCAGGGCGCCCCGGCAACGCGTGCACGCGCCCACGGCAATCGGCTGTTCCATCCGGTCCTCCTCGTGCGTCCGCCCCCCACATCGAGGGATGAGCGCATCGTGGGTTCCGGGTGTTGAGCGGCCATTGCCGGACTGTTGCGGTGTCGTGAAAGTGGAGTGCGACCGGGCGTGAGCGGTTACCTTCGCTTCACTTACGTCTTCAAAAGGTGGAGCCGCGTGAATTCTCGACGTTCAGGGCCCGGTTCGCGGACCAAGCCGCTCCGGTCTCGTGTGGATGTCGCCCGCAAACGGTTCCACCCGTAGACTCGGGGAGATGCGGAACGACTCCCCCCGGATGGCCTTCGAGTGTCAGTGGCTGCGGCGCACCATCGAGACGTCGCGCCCCGACCCGTACGTGATGCTGTGCACGCACATCATTCGTGACGGCGCGGACTGCGTGGGCCCGTTCCTGGACGACGTGGAGACGGACTGCCGCCTCTGGGATCCCAACGAGCAGGCGCGCGCCCGGGAGGCGCGGATGGCCCGCTAGCGACACTTCCGCTTCGACGCCGCCCCACGCGCGCGGTATCCTCCACCGAACACCACCGGGAACCGAGCGTCTCCCCAGACGGCTCCAGCCGCCCGCCCCTCGCACCCCGTCCACCAGCGCGCCACCCGCGCGCGAGACGAGGGAAGCGCGATGACCACCATGGAAGAACGCCCCCGCACCGCCAGTGCCGTCACGGACGAGCAGCGCGCGGAGATCGAGGCGCAGCGCGCCACCTCCTCCCCCACCCGCCGCGCCACGGTGGAGGCGCTGGAGGAAATCCTCTACGAGCCCCTGCCCGTACTGGACCACGGCTTCGTGCGGGTCATCGACTACATGGGGGACGACTCCGCGGTGGTGCAGGCGGCACGCGTCTCCTACGGCCGCGGCACCAAGCGCCAGCGCGACGACCAGGGGCTGATCAACTACCTCATGCGGAACTGGCACACCTCGCCCTTCGAGATGTGCGAGATCAAACTCCACGTGAAGTTGCCCATCTTCGTCGCGCGCCAGTGGATCCGGCACCGCACGGCGAACGTGAACGAGTACAGCGCCCGCTACTCCATCCTGGACAACGAGTTCTACATCCCCGCGCCGGAGCACATTGCCGTGCAGTCCTCCACCAACCGCCAGGGCCGCGGCGACGTGCTGGACCAGGAGGCCGCCGCGCGCGTGCAGGAGATCCTGCGCGACGACGCCCTGCGCTCCTATGCGCACTACGAGGGCCTGCTGAACGAGGGACCGGACGGCGAACCTCGCGACCCGGACGCGCCCTCCGTGGCTCGCGAACTGGCGCGCATGAACCTGAGCCTGAACTTCTACACCCAGTGGTACTGGAAGACAGACCTCCACAACCTCATGCACTTCCTGCGCCTGCGCGCGGACGCCCACGCCCAGTACGAGATCCGCGCCTACGCGGACGTGATGAACGGCGTGCTGGAGCGCTGGACGCCCATGACCCACCGCGCCTTCGTGGACTATCGGCTGGGCGGCGCCCAGATCTCCCAGAAGGGCATGGAGGCCGTCCGCCGCCTCCTGGCAGGCGAGGACGTCAGCGCGAAGGACGTGGGCATGTCCGCCGGTGAGTGGCGCGAACTGATGGCGCTGCTCGGCCGCGACTGACCTCGTGGCCACCCCTGAGCGCCAACGGCCACGCAGCATCGAGGAGTTGGTCGCGATCATCGCCGGGGCGTGGGAGGAACTCCTCGCCTCGTTCGAGGGCATCGACGAGGCGACGCTTGTGAGGCCCGGCCCGGAGGGCTGGTCCGTGAAGGACCACATCGCCCACGTCACACGCTGGGAGCAGGTGGCGCTGGTGGTGTACCTCGAGGGACGCACCTTCGCGGAGGCGGCTGGGATGGACGAGGCGACCTCGCGCGCGACAGAGCACATGCGCGCCGAGACCGGCCTCAACGACTGGTTCCATGAGCAGGATCACCGCCTGACGCCGGCACAGACGCTGGAGCGCCTGCACTCGTCCCACGCGGACCTCGTGAACCGGCTCCGGGTGACACCCTGGTCGACCCTGGAACCAGTGCAGGTGGGAGGCCACGTGGCGGGCAACACCTTCGGCCACTACCGCGAGCACGCGGACCACATCCGTAGCCTGCTGGCGTCGTAGCGGACACGCCGGGCACACAGGCGCTACGCTCCCGCGCGGGCGGCCTCATCCAGTGCATCCACCGGAGACCACGCCCCGTGCCCACCATCTCTCGGCCTCTCCTCCGTCCCCTGCTCCGTCCCCTGCTCCTGACCGCCCTCCTGCTCGCCGCCATGCTCGCCACCGACGCCCCGGGCGCCCACGCCCAGGCGCCGTCCGGCGCGATCTCCGGCTCGCTCGCTCCCGGCGGCTTCGCGCTCGTGTCCTGGGGCGGCGGGACGCCCTCGGCGCTCACGGACGCCGCCGTCGAGGGCTGCGCGATGCGCTCGGCGTGGGTCACGGACGCGGGGCGGCTGCGCGGCTACATCGCCGGCGCGCCGGAGGTGGTGAACCGCGCGTTCCTGGACCTCTTCCCCGGCGGCACCATGCCCTCGATGCCGGTGATCGTGGTCTGCGCCCCGGAGCCGAGCAGCGCCCGAGCCATCGAGGGCACTGCTTGCATGCTCTTCCCGGACGACAACCCCTGGGCGCAGCGCGTGGACACGCTGCCGGTGCACCCGAACTCCGCGGGCTACATGGGCTACCTGGCGGGCCTCTCCGGCAACCGCTTCCTGCACGCCGACTTCGGCGAGGACCCCACGTACGGCATCCCCTGAGTCGTGGTGCCCTCGGACCAGCCGAGGGTGCCCGTGACGTTCGACTACGACGACGAGAGCGACCCCGGCCCGTACCCGATCCCGCCGGACGCGCCCTTCGAGTCCGGCAACGACCGGCACATCCTGGTGGTGCAGGACGGTGACTGCGTGCTCTACGAGTTGTTTGCCGCGGAGATGTCAGGCACGGGCTGGCACGCCGGCTCCGGCGCGATCTTCGACCTGGAGTCCAACGCCTTGCGCCCGGACGGGTGGACCTCCGCGGACGCCGCGGGCCTGCCGATCCTCGCCGGCCTCGCGAGGTTCGACGAGGTGCAGACCGGGCGCATCGAGCACGCGCTCCGCGTGACGTTCTCCCGCACCCAGCGCGCGTACATCCACCCCGCCACGCACTACGCCAGCAGCATCACGGATCCCAATGCACCGCCCACGGGCCTCCGCCTGCGGCTGCGCGCGGACTTCGACATCTCCGGCTACAGCGGGGACGCGCGCGTGATCCTGGAGGCGCTGCGGCGATACGGGATGATCGTGGCCGACAACGGGTCCAACTGGTACATCAGCGGCGCCACGGACAGCCGCTGGGACGACGACGACCTCAACCAGTTGAAGACCGTCCCCGGCACCGCCTTCGAGGCGGTCTACACCGGTCCCATCCGCCCCTCGCGCCGGCCTGCTCGCGCGGGCGCCGGCGACAACTCGAGGGTCATCGACTCGCCGACGCGCAGCGTCCTCCAGCGTGCGGAGGCCTCGTCCAGCGCTGGCAGCACCCCGGCGATCTCCTCGGGAGTCACGCCGGCCGCCCTCGCCGTGTCGCGGGCGTACTGCGAGCCCGCCGGGACAGTCCCGACGTGGCCCTGCCACGCTGCGAACGCAGCCGCAGCCAGGGCCTCCGACCGGTCCATGTCCCGCCCGGACGTGGCCAGGCCGCCGTGCTTCTTCGCCCAGCGCCGGTCGCGCGTGCCCTCCAGCGGCAGGAAGGTCCCGGCCGTCCCGCCTGCTGACAGGTCGCCGAAGATGCCTTCCTGCAACCTCCAGTGGCGCTCGACCAGGAAGTGCACCAGGTCATGTGGGAGGTACGCGTCGAAGCCCGGCGCGGGCTCGATGGCCACCACGGGGGCGCCCGCGCGCTCCGCGAGCACGCGATATCGCCGGTCGCCGGTGCGGGTGAACGTGACCTTCACGGGATCGACCGTACAACGAGGGCAACACGACCGGAACCCGCCCCAAGCGCGTCTACTCGGCGGCTTCGCCGTCCGCCTCGTCGGCGATGGACTCCGGGAAGCCCGGGTAGAAGAACGTCTTCATCGCACGCCGCAGTTCACCTCGATGGTCGGGGTGGGCGATGGCGATGAGGTTCTCCGCGCGCTGGCGCTGGCTGCGGCCGGCCAGGCGGGCGACTCCGTGCTCCGTGATCACGTAGTCCGCGAAGGAACGGGTGACCGTGACGAACGAGCCGTCCTCGATGCGGGGGATGATGCGCGTGATGTGGCCGTTGGCGGCGGAGGACGGCAGCACGGTGATCGCCTTGCCCCTGGGCGCGATGAACGCGCCGATGTGGAACTCCGGCTGCCCGCCCGTGCCGTTGTAGACCGTGGTGCCGAGGGCCTCCGAGCAGATCTGCCCCGTCAGGTCCACCTGGAAGGCGTTGTTGATGGAGACCATGCGCTCCTGCGCCGCCACCGCCGGGATCGCGTTGACCTCGCGGACGGGGCGCGTCTCCAGCAGCCCCTCCTCCACCAGCCACCGCTCCTCCTCCGGCGTGCGAGGGCTGACTGACGTGGTGACGCCCAGCCCGCGGTCCACGGTCTTGAGGGAGTTGTTCACCACCCCGGACATCATCTCCGCCAGCACGCCCACGGGCGTGATCTCGGAATGCCAGCCCAGGTCGTGCTTGCCTCGGAAGGCGCCCTCCGTCACGAGGCGGGTGGCGGTGCGCCCGGCGCCGATCTGGATCGTGTCCCCGTCCTCCAGCACCTCGTTCACGAAGCCCGCGATGATGGAGGTCTCCGGCGGCGGGACGCTCGTGGCTACCTCTGGCCGCGCCTCCAGCGTGGTCATGACGAAGGCCGTGACCTCCGTGACGTGCAGCCGCTCCGTGGTGCGCACGTTGGGCGCCCACGGCGAGACCTCCAGGATCGAGGTGCGCGCGCGGCGGGTGAAGTCGCCCTTGTGCCAGGGCTGACCGCCGAACGTGACGTAGCCGTCCTCGTCCGGCGGTGTGCAGTAGGTGGTGAAGACGTCGATCGGCTCCTGGTCGTCCCGGGAGTCGAAGAGGTTGAACTGGTTGGAGAACAACTGCGGGTAGAAGTCCGCGCGCCGGCCGGCCAGGGCCTCCCGCGAGCGCGGGCCGCCGTAGATGTCCACGGCCAGGTCCCAGGGAAGGTCCGCGTACGCCTCGTCGAACCAGTCCTGCGCGGTGGGGGCGCAGGCACGGACGCGCAGGTTGAAGTCCAGTTCCATGGCCCGCGTGAAAAGCGCTCCCATGAAGGAGCGGGCGTCACCGCCGATGGGCGTGTAGAGGATGTCTCCCGCCTGCACCAGGGCGGCGGCTTCCTCGAACGAGACGAGACGGCGCTGGTACTCCTGCTGCGAATCCACGGCCATCGCCTCCCATACCAACACGGACGACAACACGAACGTGGTGTTGCCCCGATGGTATGGAGGTGGTGCAAGGCAGTGAGAAGGCGCCAGGAGAAGGCCCTCGGGGCTCGGCGCTACCCGCCGCCGCCGCCGCCACCGCCACCGCCGGGGCCCATGCCCATGGAGCCTGCCGCCGGTCCGGGCGGCATGCCCGCACCCATCCCGGGCGCACCGGGAAGACGAGGCTCCGCCTGCTCACGGCGTTCCTGGCGGCCGAAGGTGTAGCGCGAGTTCAGGACGCCGCTCAAGAGGACGAAGCCCATCACGATCGCGCCCATGATCGCGAACATCTCGGACGCGCCAATGAAGTCCGCGATGGCCCCCAGGGGGACCGCCATGAGCGGCATCACGGAGAAGGTCAGCATGTTCACGCTCATGACGCGGCCGTAGAAGTCCGGGTCCGCCTCGTTCATGAGCATGGTGTTGTTCAGCGTCTGGTACGCCGTGAGCCACAGGCCCAGCATGACCACCGCGAAGATCGCCGCGGGGTAGCCAGCCACCCCGGCCGCCGCGCCCAGCATCACCAGCGACAGCCCGCTCAGGATCCCGGCGATCCACATGATCATGGGCTTGCGATCGAAGTCCGTGAACGCAGCCACCGCGATGGAAGCAACGATGGCGCCCACGCCGGAGACGGACTGCAGCCAGCCGTAGGCCTCTTCGCCCTGGCCCAGGTCCTCCTGGACGTAGCCGGCCAGGAGCATGACGTAGGGCATCGCGAAGAGCGAGACCACGAACATCATCCCCATGAGCAGCCGCAGGCGCGGCTCGGTGGCCACGTAGCGCAGGCCACGTCCGATCTCCACGAACATGCTCCCGTGGACGCGCGGGCCGCCCATGCGTCGAGCGCCGGTGAGCGCCGCCAACCCCGTGGGGACGAAGAGCACCACGGTCGCGGAGATGGTGTTCAGGCCCGCCTGCGCGAAGTACGCGGACTCGATGCCCCAGGACGCGATCATCAGGCCTGCCAGCGCCGGGCCGAACAGGCGCGTGGCGTTCATGGCGGCGTTGGACATGGCGATGGCCGCCATCATGTTCTGCGGCCCCACGGCGTCCGCCATCAGCGGCGTGCGCGCCGGCATGCCCAGCGCGAAGCCCGTCCCCTGCAGCAGCCCCAGGACGAAGAGCAGTTCCATGTTCATGGTGCCCATGGCCACCGGGACTGCGTGCGCAATGGCAAGCACGGCGTTCAACACCTGCGTGGCCAGCACCAGGTTGCGCTTCTCCATGCGGTCAGACAGGGCACCGCCGATGAGCGAGAACAGCAGCATGGGCAGGCCGAACGAGAGCGAGATCACGCCGACGGCGCCGTAGGACTCGGTGAGTTGCCACGCCAGCAGCGCGCGCGCCACCTGCTGCATCTGCATGCCGGTGAACGAGAACGCGGAGGAGATCCACAGCAGGCGGTAGTACTTGTACTGGAAGACGAACATCGCCTTGCGCAGGGACGGGCGGTTGGATCCCGGGCCCATTGGCCCGCCCATCGGCCCGCCAGCCGGAGCGCCGCCGGGGGCGCCCATCATGCCCGGACCTGCCATGGTGACCTCACTGCGGGGGTTACGCAGGGCCACCGAGCGCGGCGGGCTGCGATGACGTCGGTTGGGTAGCACCGGGGAACCCGGGTGCCGGCTGGGCCGAGATACGGATCGTATGTTTCGCTAAACCCTACCGTCAACGTCAGGGTCGCACCCGGGTCGTCTCCGGGCTGCCTGGGATGCATGCCTACTGCCGGCATGCGTTGACAGCCGGTGCCACTCCCCCTTGAATCGGCCCACGCCTTCGCGACGCATCCGGTAGAGGGGACCGCCATGCCGGGAGCACTGGACGACATCCGCGTCATTGACGCCTCGGGGCCGATCGGCCACTACGCCGGCTACCTCCTCGCAGACCTGGGGGCGGACGTGGTCAAGCTCGAGGCCCCGGAGGGCGACCCGGCCCGCCGCTGGGCTCCGCTGCTCCCGGACACGCCGGAGCCGGAGTCCGGACTGCAGTTCATCCTGCTGAATGCCAACAAGCGCGGCGCCGTGCTGGACCTCGAGCGGCCCGAGGGGCGCGACGCGTTCCTGCGCCTGCTGGCCACTGCGGACGTCCTCCTGGAGTCGTGGTCGCCCGCTGAGGCCGAGCGTCTGAGCCTGACGCCGGACGTGATCGAGGCGGCCAACCCCGCGCTCATCCACACCTCCGTGACGGGCTGGGGGCTGACCGGCCCCTACGCCGACTGGGCGTACGCGGACATCGTGGCGTGCGCCATGTCCGGGGTGATGAACCTGGCCGGGTTCCCGGACGGCCCACCGGAGCAACTCCCGGACCACCAGGGCTACCACTGCGCCTCCATCAACGCGGCCGCAGGCGTGATGGCGGCCATCCTCCACCGCGACGCATCCGGCGAGGGCCAGCGCGTGGAGGTCTCCATGCAGGAGTCCCTCCTGACCGCGGAAGAAACCGCCATGCAGTCCGCGGACATCCTGGGCGTCAACCGTCAGCGCACCGGCGGCGGCGGCGCCACCGGCTTCAAGATGCCCGGCCTGGGCGTCTACGAGACCGCGGACGGCGCGCTCTACTCGATGTGCACGGGCAACGCCGGCTCCGGCTTCCAGGGGTTGGTGGAGTTGATGCGCGAGTTTGACGGCCCTGGCGAGATCCACCAGGAGCCGCTGTCCTCCTTCGTCCAGGAGCGCATGAACACCCAGTTGCTGATGCAGGCCATGCAAGACCCGGAGGGCGCCAGCGACATCCTGGGGACCCTCCGGCGGGTAGACGCGATCGCCGTGGACTTCTTCAAGCGACACCCCACGCAGCGCATCTACCAGCGCGGACAGGAACTGCGCGTGCTGCTGGGCCCGGTGAACTCACCGCAGGACATCTCCGAGAGCGAGCAACTGGCAGCGCGCGGCTGGTTCCGCACCATCGAGGATCCCGGCCGCGGCCGCTCGCTGCGCTACCCCGGGCCCCCGTGGATGCTGGAAGGCACCCCGGCCAGTCTGCGCCGGCCCGCCCCCCTCCTGGGCGAGCACACGCGCGAGGTGCTGGCGGAGGCGGGCATCGAGGGCGGCATGGTGGACGCGCTGCTGGAGGCGGGGGTGGCACGATGACCAGCGCGACCGCGCAAACGGACACGCAGCGCCCTCGCCCGTTGGACGGCCTGAGGGTACTGGACCTGACGTGGTTCGGCGCGGGGCCGATTGCCACGCGCATCATGGCCAACCTGGGCGCGGACGTGGTCCGCATCGAGACGGAGAAGCGGCCGGACGGGCTGCGCGTGGTGGGCCCCAAGCCGGTGGGGAACAACAGCCTCAACGTCTCCGGCTACTACAACAACTTCAACTCGGAGAAGCGCTCGATCGCCATCGACCTCACGCAACCGGAGGGGCACGCCCTGGGCCTGCGGCTGGTGCAGTGGGCGGACCTGTTCATGACGAACATGACCAACCGCGCAGTGCGCCAGACCGGCATGACCTGGGACCAGGTGCGAGAGGCAAACCCGCGGATCATCGGCCTCTACGAGCCGATGCAGGGCCTCACCGGCCCGCACACGGAATACATGGGCTTCGGCGCCGTGCTCTCCGCGCTGTGCGGCCTGAACTACCTGGCCGGCTACGAGCGCAACCGCCCCATTGGCGTGGGAACGAACTACCCGGACTACGTGGTGAACCCGGGCCACGGCGTGATCGCCATGATGGCGGCCATCCGCCACCAGCGCCGCACCGGCCAGGGCCAGTTGATCGACATGTCGCAGTTGGAATCCTCCGCAGCCGTCCTGAGCGGCCCCGTCTTCGCCCGGGACAACGCCGGCGTCGAGTACGTCCGCCAGGGCAACCGCGTGCCCTACGCCGCCCCGCACGGCGCCTACCGCACCTCCGAGGAGGGCGACCGCCCGGACCGCTGGCTGGCCATCGCCTGCCTGTCGGACGCCGAGTGGCGCGCCGCCGCCGGGGCGATGAGCCACCCGGAGTGGGCGGACGACGCCCGCTTCGCCTCCACCGCGGCGCGCAAGGCCAACGAGGATGCGCTGGACGCGCTCATCGCGGAATGGGCTGCCGGGCAACACGGGCCCTCGGCGCTGCGGGCCTTGCAGGCAGCCGGCGTGCCGTCCGGCCTGGTGCTGGATGCCACCGAGGTGCTGCACGACCCACACCTGGAGGAACGCGGCTACTACGCGTATCCGGACCACCCCGAGGCCGGCCCGCGCGCCTATGACGGCCCCGGCTTCCGGCTCTCGAAGAGCCCGCACGAGGTCCGCGGCGCCGCCCCCCTGCTGGGCGAGCACACCTTTGAGGTGGCCACCGAGGTGCTGGGGCTGTCTCCGGATGAGATCGGGCGACTGATCGCGGAGGACGTGCTCCGCTGACGTCCCCCCCCGTGACATCGCAACGCGGGGGTGGAGCGAACCTCCCCTTGTTTCGTACCCTCCGAATGACCGCTGGAGAGACGGGGGCCTGATGACGCTCGACCGGAAGACGCTGGAAGAAGGCGCGGACTGGATCGCTGAGATGGTCAGCGAGGAGTTGGGCGGGTTCATCCCGGCCGAACTCTGCGACCTGGTGATCGAGACTGAACTGAAGATCCGCGCTGAGACCGGCGACGAGTTGATGGACCACGCCCAGATGACCCAGCGGATCATGGAGATCTTCCGCGAGGATCCGGAGGTCCCCACCCAGGAGGGCGCCGTCTCCGACTTCATCGTGCGGGAGATCCTCCACTGGGAGGACGAGTTCCGGGCCATGGCCGGCGCCCCTCGCGAGGTGCGCCCCTCCTAGCCCGCCGGGCGCTACACCTTCGCTGCGCGCTTCGCCTTGGGGGACTTGCCGCCGCCGGCCACCGCGTCCCGGATCGCCTTCAGGCGGCGGACATTCTCCACGTCCGGGCCGTCACCCTTCGGGTGCGCCTCCGAGGGGAAGCCCGGCACCTCCAGTTGGAACGCACGGCCCTGGAAGGCGGGGTGGGCCAGGATCGCCTCGAAGCCCGAGTTGCCGATGTGCCCCTCGCCGATGTTCTCGTGGCGGTCGCGGCAGCCACCCAGCGGAATCTTGGAGTCGTTGGCGTGCACCACGGCCAGTAGGTCCAGGCCGATGTGCTGGTCGAACTCCCTCATCGCCGCTTCCAGGCCGTCCGTCGTGTGGATGGCGTAGCCGGCCGCGAACGAATGCGCCGTGTCCAGGCAGGTCTGCAGCCGGGGCGAGCCCACGGCGCGGATCAGCGCGCCGAGTTCCTCGAACCGGGTGCCAATGGCGCCGCCCTGCCCGGCCATGGTCTCCAGGGCGAGTACCGGCTCACCGGGCGCCTGTTCCAGGATGAACTTCAGCGCCGCCACCACCTGGTCCTGCACCGCCTCCAGCCCCTGGCCACGGTGCGACCCCGTGTGTAGCACCACGCCGTTGGCGCCGATGCGGTCCGCCACCTGTAGGGCGTTCACCACGGAGCCGATGGACTTCTCCAGTTGCTCGTCCGTCTCCGTGGCGAGGTTCGCCAGGTAGATGTTGTGGATCCACACCTCGCCGATGCCGGAGGCAGCGTGGGCTTCCCGGAAGCGGGCGCAGTCCTCGTCCGAGTGCTTCGTCGCGCGCCAGGTCTGCGGCGCGCTGACGAACAACTGCACCGTCTCCATCTCGCGCTCCACGGCGCGCTCGATGGCGCGGTAGAGGCCGCCCGAGGCGGAGACGTGGCCGCCCACCTGGATCCGACCTGTCCTGGCTGGTGCGCTCATCCTGATCCCCTTCGTCGCCGCGCGATGCGCTCGATGAGGCGCCGCACCGGCATGGCCACCACGGCGCGCTCCAGTGCCCGCCGCAGGTGTTCCTGGTCCACCACCGCGCCCGGGGAGAGGCGCAACGTTGCCCGTCCGCTGTCGAGGTCGACCGAGGCCGCCTCCACGCCGGGGATGCCCTCCAGCGCGCGACGGGAGCGGGCGGCACAGACGCCGCACACCACCCCTCGCAGCTGCGCCTTCAGCACCGGGCCATCGAGCGCCGCCGCGCCTACCGCGGGCGCCTCCAGGAGACGTGCGGGGCGGACTTGGAGGCGGGCGATGGGCACTGGGGACATCGCGGACAGGGTACCAGTCCCTACGGGAGAACCCTGACCCGACCGATAACCATGGAGGGCCCTGGGGCGCCCGAGATTCGCGGCGGAAGGGGCGATGCGTGTCCAACATCGATGGCTGGTTCGCCCCGCTGCCCCGCTCGGAAGGCATGGCCGCGAACACGGCGCTGGTGCTGGTGTCGGATCCTCGCGCGGCGGTTGCGGCCACGCTGATCCTGCAGGAGATGGGCTACACCGTGGACCTGGGCTCCGAGCCCGGCTATGCGCTGCGCTGGCTCCGCCGCGCCCGCTACGACGTCATCCTGGCTGCCGGGCCCGCCGTGTCCACGGTGGGGTTCGCCTCGCGGCTGCGGGAGGCGGCATCGGACGCGCGAGTGCTGGTCCTGGCGGACCGCCGGCTGCGCGAGGGTGACCTTGGCGCGATGGGCATCGAACTGCTGCCGCTGCCCGTGGACGTCAACGCGCTGGTGGCCTGCCTCCAGCCCCCTGCCTGACCCCTCGACGGATCCGAGGACGCCGCCCAAATCCACCATGCCTGCCACAGGAATGGTGTATGCGCCTGCTCGATTGTTGATGGCAGTCAGGGCCGGTGCTACCGTTCGGACTGTACGGCCCAGCGCCGCAGGCATGGCGCTGGCGGCCACGGAAGGTCCTGTCTTGGCGTACACGATCATCGAGACCTGCATCGGCTGCACGGCCTGCGTGAAGAAGTGCCCCGTGGAGGCGATCTCCGGGCTCCGCAACGAACTTCACATCATTGACCCCGAGGTCTGCATCGACTGCGGCGCCTGCGGCGCCGTCTGCCCCCCCGAAGCGATCCTGGACGAGGTCGGCGACATCTGCCGCACGTTCCCCCGCCGCGAACTCCCGCTGGCGAAGATCGTGGAGGAGAACTGCATCGGCTCCGGGTGCGAACTCTGCATCAACATCTGTCCCTTCGAGGCCCTAAGCCTGCAGGACGCGCCTAACCACCACGACTTCTACGGCATGGCCGCAGTGGACCCGAAGAAGTGCGTGGGCTGCCGCCTCTGCGAGCAGGCGTGCGGCTGGTCCGCCATCTACATCGACCCGCCGCGGGAGATGCTGAAGAAGAAGGTTTACCCGGTGGAGATCCTGACCCCGAAGAAGGGGAAGGGCCTCCAGAAGGCCACTGCCAACGCCTAGGTCGATCTGCCGAAGTAGCGCACAGCCCCGCGAGAGCGGGGCTGTTTCGTGTCCGCGTCCCGTGAGGCTCCTCCCCCTCGCGGACTCGGGCTATCCTCCCGCAAGCACACGCCCTGACCGCAGAGGAGTCCCCATGCCACTGGTGCGCGCCGGCGACGTTGACCTGGAGTACTTCGAGGCGGGCGAAGGCGACCGCGCGGCCGTGCTCGTGCACGGCGCCTCCTCATCGTCCCGCATCTGGGACACGGTGCAGCAGCGCATGGCGGAGGCGGGCATCCACACCTACGCGATCTCCACGCTGGGCGCCGGCGCCTCCAGCGCCCCGGAGGACCTCGGCCGGTACGCCCCCGCCTCCTACGCCCGGGACCTGGCGGCGGCGCTGGACGCGCTCGGGCTGCGCCGCTTCACGCTCGTGGGGCACTCGCTGGGCACGCTGGTCTCGCGGTACTACGTCCGCGACCACGCGGAGCGCGTGCAGGCCCTCGCGCTCATGGCCGGCCCTGACCCGGCGAGGCAAGCACTCTCCGCCGAGGAACGTGCCCGCCGCGCGACCCGCGCCGGCGCCGCCGCCCCGGAGGCGCCCGCGGACTCGTGGCTGGAGCAGCACCAGGGCCTGAGCGAGGAGACCCGCGCGGCCCTCTGGCGAGACATCCGCGCCAACCCGCCCCAGCGCACGGAGGGACAGGCGTCCCCGTGGTCGGGGCTGGAGGGCGAAGCCGCCCGCATCCCCGTGCACACGCTGGTCATCCTGGGCGACGCGGATGACGTGGTGCCGCCCGAGACGGCCGTGCGCGGGTACCTGGAACTCGATCCCACCCGCCGCCACCTGCACGTCTTCCACGGCGTGGGCCACTTCCCCAACGCCCAGGTTCCGGATCCGCTCGCGCGCGTGCTCGCCCGCTTCATGCGGGAGTTCGCGGCGGAGTAACACCGAGTAGCAACCTGCAGGAGGGAGCCCCCATGTCACGGAGCCCCGAGCAACTGGTCCGCGACTTCTGCGAGGCGTGGGCGCGCCTGGACCTGGACGAACTGCTCTCCTATTTCGCGGAAGACGCCGTCTACCACAACATGCCCGGCCAGCCGGTCCAGGGGCGGGACGCCATCCGCGCCAGCATCGAGCGGTTCACCGCCTCCTGGCAGTCGACCGAGTGGGAGATCCTGAACCTGGCAGTGGACGGCGGCACCGTGCTCGCAGAGCGCGTGGACCGCACGCGCACCGCGAGTGGCAGCGTGGACCTCCCGGTGGCCGGGGTCTTCGAGGTGCGGGACGGCCTGATCCACGCCTGGCGGGACTACTTCGACCTGGAGACCTTCCGGAAGGGCCTGGCCGGGGGCTGAGCCGGAGCGTGTGGGCGCTTCGTGGAGCCCCTGTCTATGCTGTCGCCTCCCCACCTGCGAGATGCCGCTTGCGAGACCTGGAACGGCCCGCCATGCCCTTCGACCCGCCCGAGGACGCCCCGCTCCCCCTGCGCTTCACCCGCCTCCGTCCCGGTGCGCGCGTGCCCTCTCGCCAGACGGAGCACGCGAGCGGGTTCGACCTGCACGCATCCCTGGACGCGCCCATCGAGGTGGGCAGCACGCCGGTGCGCGTCCCCTGCGGCATCGCCATGGCCGCGCCGCCGGAGGCGGACGTGCAGGTGCGGCCGCGCTCCGGGCTCTCGGCGCGTGGGGTGATGGCGGTGTTCGGCACGGTGGACGCGGACTATCGGGGTGAGTTGATGGTCACGCTCTACCGCCTGTCGGATGCTCCTCCGCACACCGTGCAGGACGGCGACCGCATCGCCCAGTTGGTGGTGTCTCGCCTGGCCCCCGTGGAATGGAGCGAGGTGGACTCGCTGGAGGAGACGGCGCGCGGGGCGGGCGGCCACGGCTCCACGGGGCGCTAGGGGCGCCCCACCGGCATTGTCTCGCGGAACTCTCCGGACAAGGCGAGAGCGGGCCCGAAGGCCCGCTCTCTCACCAACATCTGCCGTGCGGCGGGGGTACTGATTCTCGACAGATGCGGCTTCTGAACGCTGCGCGGGCCCTGCCCGCGCGGGACTAGAGTCGCGTGGTCTCCTCGACGACCTGCGGCGGCTCCGCGAACACGTAGTGGTACATCAGCGCGGCGAGCACGCCGCCGATGAGGGGCCCGATCCACCACACCAGGTGGCTCGTCCAGTCGCCCTGCACCAGTGCCGGCCCCAGGGCCCGGGCAGGGTTCATTACGGCGCCGGTGAGCGCACCGGCCGCCAGGATGTCCAGCGTGATCGTCAGGCCAATCGCCAGGCCGGCGATGAGGTTCGGCCCGCGCCGGTCCACCGCCGTCCCGAAGATCACCGTCACCAGGAAGAAGGTCAGGATGACCTCGATGCCGACGCCCATCCCGAAGGTCACCTCCGGGCTCAGGCCCGGCACGCCCAAGTTCGCGGCGTCCTGGAACCCGCCCGGGAACAGCAGCGAGAGCGCCAGCGCCCCCACGATGCCCCCCGCCAGTTGCGCCAGCACGTAGCCGAGCGCCAGCAGGCTGTCGATGCGGCGCGTGACCCAGAACCCGGCCGTCACCGCAGGGTTGAAGTGCCCGCCGCTGATGTGCCCGAAGGCCAACACCATCAGGCCGATGGCCAAGCCGTGGGCGAGCGCCACTTCCACGATGCCCACCCGGGCGTTGGTCGCGAACATCATCGCTGAGCCCACGCCAGCGAAGACCAGCGTGAATACGCCGATGGCTTCGGCAAGCAACTTCCGAGGGTCAATCGTCGCGCCCACGGAACCCCTCCCGCCGGACCGCTCAGCGCGATCCGCATCAGCCTTCGACCGCCAGATAGAACCATGAAACAGCATACAAGTCAATGCGCTTGATCAGATTGAGTTTTCCACATTCTGAAGGCAACCCTGCGCCGCCGCCTCTCGTGGCGGCGGCCAACCACAAGAACCTCCGCCGCGGCGGTGCTAGGCTCCCCGCCGTGGGCTGGCTCACTCCGCAACGCACCGTATTCACCCTCGCAGCCGGCGCCGCGCTGTTGCTTGCCGCGTGCGGGGGGGACAGCATCCGCATCAGCGCGATCACCGCTACACCCGGCGAGGGCACCCCGACACCGACGCCCATGAGCGTGCTCAGCGGCGCGGGGGGCGCGGCGCTCATCCCCGTCCCACCCCGCCCGGAGAACCCCTTCGCCGCCGGTCGGGACCTGGAGGCCTACCTCTCCGGTGGCCAGCCAGACCTGGAGGGCTGCCTGCAGGACGTCGTCCGGACGTGGGGACTGGCAATGGAGGTGGACGGCCCGCGCTGTTTCAGCGTGGACATCGACGGTGACGGGACGGACGAGTACGCCTTCCTGATCTCGTTCGCCGCCAACTCCGGGCCCAATCCGTCTGACCTTTGGTTCTTCCAGAGGCGGGGCGACGCCTGGCGCTTCTTCAACTCCGGCCGTGCACTGGCCAACGCGTCCACCGCGGGCCTGCACGTCCGCGCCGTGGAGGACATCACCGGCGACGACGCCGCGGAGATCGTGGCCACGTGGGAGGAGTGCGGTGCCTCCACCTGCGTCACCCACCTGATGGTCGCCACCCACCACAACGGCGCACTGGAAGACCTGGCCCCGGCGGACGCCTTCATCGAGTCCCTGGTGGAGTTCGACTTCGACGGACGGACGGTCAGCATGGAGGGCGGGATGGTGGCCTCCGTGGGCGCGGGGCCGCAGCGCGGCGCCACCCACGTCATCTCCTGGGCCGGCTCCCGCTTCCGCCTGGAGACCGAGTCGGGCGAGGCAACCTACCTGGTGCACCAGGTGAACGACGCGGACAAGGCCTTTGCCGCCGCGGACTACTCGGCCGCACAGACGCTGTACCTGGACGCCGCCCGCAACAGCACGCTGCCGGACTGGAAGGCGGAGGTGGGGCAGGCGGCCGGCCGAGGCGAGTTGCAGGCCTACTCGATGTTCCGCGCCGCGCTGGCGGCGGAGCGCAGCGGGGACACGGCGCAGTCGCTCATGCTGCTGGGCCGCGTGGCGACGGAGTACGCCGGCTCCATGCACGGCAGCATCGCCCTGCAGTACCTCCAGGCGCTGGACGGCGGCGCCACTCCGGGCGAGGCCTGCTCCGCGGCGGAGCAATACATCGAGTCGTTCCAGGCGCTGTACGTCTCGTTCTGGGACTACGGCAGCGCCAACCCTCAGCGCAGCGTCTTTACGCTCTGCCGCTGACCACCGCTGCATCCGCCCCCATGGCACGGGCATCGGGTGAGTCGGGGTAGCGCGCCAGCGCCATCAGCAGTGCCGCCGCGGCAAAGGCGATGGCAAACCCCGTGAACGGCGCGTCGTAGGAACCCACGCGCTCGAACCACAGCCCCACCACGAAGGGGCCGGCTGCGTTGGTCATCATGTGCACCGGCTCGAATGAACCTCGGATCCTGCCCAGCGAAGTGCGGCCGAAGTAGTCCGCGTACACCACCTGCATGAGCGAGATGTGGACGCCGAAGAACAGACCGTAGGTCACGGCGTAGGTCAACGCGGTGACTAGCGACGTCGAGTTCAGGAGCAGCAGGATCGCCCCGGACATCCCCGCCAACGCCAGCACCATGGTCCAGCGCATGGTGATCCGCTGTGCCAGCAGCCCGCCCAGCACGGCGGCCAAGATGCCGGTGCCGGAGAACACCGTCACCACCAGCGCCGCCTCCGTGCGGGGCAGCCCCTGGTCCACCAGGTGCGGGATCTGGTGGAAGTTGACGGCCCCACCGCAGAAGGACATCACCGCCAGCGAGAAGCCCAGCAGCCAGTACGCGCGGGTGCGGACGGCCTCCCGCAGCGTGAAGTCGCGCGGCCCCGCTGCGGACGGCAGCCCCTCGAGGTCTACCGGGACGGGGTCGCCGTCCGGCCGGAGGCCCATGTCCTCTGGCCGCCGGCGCATGAAGATGAGCGAAGGCACGGTCACCGCCAGCGCAATGACCCCCAGCACTACCCACCCGGCCCGCCAACCGCCGAACACCTGGATGGCCACGGCCACCACCAGCGGGAACAGCGCCATCCCGACGCGAGCCCCCACCGCCACGATCCCCGCCACGGCCGCCCGACGCCGGACGAACCAGTTGGCGGTGGCCACGAAGCCCGCCGGCGTCATGGCGCCCACGGATACGGCCCGGCCGATCGAGTAGAAGACCAACAGGTGCCACAGCGCACTCATCTGGGAGAGCGCAAGCGCGCAGATGGCCATTGTCACGCCGGCGCCGACGATCACCCAGCGGCCGCCCCAGCGGTCCAGCACCACTCCCATGGCCGGCGCGGCCACGCCCGCCATCAGCCCGCCCAGCGAGATCGCGCCCGCCACTTCCGCCCGTGACCAGCCGAAGTCCTCTTCCAACAGTTGGGAGAACACGCCCAGGACGGGATTGAAGAAGACCACGGAGCCGAACGTGGCGAAGAACGCCGCCACCACGATCCACCAGCCATAGAAGAACCGCCCGCCGCCGGGAAGCCGGGCCGTGGAGGGTTGCGTGGAGGACGGAGCGGACAGGGGGCCCTCGGTTCGCCGCGCTGGGACGGGTGAGCGGCCAGTCTACCGCTGCGGCCCGCAGAGGCCGAACGGGCCGCCCACGTTGACCGGCGGACGCCCGGAAACGTACCGTCGATGGGTCTCGTGGGGCCGGCTGGGCCCGCCGCACGTTCCCTCGGAGGCTCCCCATGGTCCGCCGGCTGCGCTCACTCCTGTTCATCCTCCTGGCCGCGGGCCTGGGCGCCGTGCTTGGCCGGCTGGCGCTGGACGCGCGCAAGCGCATGGAGGCCGGGGAGTCCCCCGCCGCCATTGATCCCAGCAAGATCACCCTGCGCGTCCAGGACGTGGTCCCCGGCCTGGTGGCCGCGTTCCGCGTGAAGGACGCGCCGTGGTCCTGGTTCCACATCCCGTCCTGGCTCGCCGCCTTCACGGTGAACCTGGGCGTGGGCGCGCTGGGCGGCGACCTGGCACGCTTCCGCGCCCAGGCAGAGCGCACGGCGTTCGAGTTCGCCGGCCTGGACGCCCGCGACTTTGGCCTGGGCGGCGACGACGAGAGCGTCGACTACACCGAGGGCGAGTTCACGGTGCCCCCGGAGGCCGTGCATGGGGACCAGGCAGGGCCGGCAGCCGGGATGCCACCCGCGCCGCCCTCGGACGGGGTCCCCCCCGGGACGGCGAGCCCCGCTCCCTGGCCGGCGCCGCCCGCGAACCCCGCGCCGGGCGCCTGAAGCCGTCCCGCTAGACATCGGGCGCCGCGGTCCGAGCCGACCTCCTGGGGGCGGCCGCGCGCGGCGATTTCGGCGCATTTTTCCCTGTTTGCAACATCTCCGATACGAGCGCTCCGCGAGCAGCCACGCGCGGAGCCTCGCCGCCGCGTGCGCCCTCCGAAACGCTGAGAGGGGTAGCGGACCAACACAGTGGGGAGCACATGAACCGCATTGGTCTAGCACTGGGCGCAGGATTTCTCGCCATCGCCCTGGTCGCGGGCTGTACCGACGACAACGGCGACGGCGACCTGGGCATCAACGGGGACACCGGTACGAATGGAGGCGCTTCGTCGCCACTGGACACGGACAACGGGGACAGCGGCACGGCCACCCCGGCAGCGGCCGACGGAGAGACCGTGGAAGCCACAATCGAGGACGGCACCTTCGACGACCAGGACATCGAGGTGGGCGACACGGTGGTCTGGACGAACGAGGACAGCGAGCCGCGCGTCATCGCCTCGGACGACGGGAGCATCACGTCCGGAGAGATCCCCCCGGGTGGCACCTTCGAGCACACGTTCGACCAGCGTGGCCTGTGGATGTTCTCCGTGGACGACGGCACCGAACTCGTGGAGGTGAACGTCACCGACTAGCACCTCACCCTCCCGGCAAGGCAGAGACGCCGCCGCCCTCGGACGCGGGTTCGAGGGCGGCTCTACGTCCGGGAATGGACTGACGATGCGCCACTCGCCCACCCTGGCGCTCGCGCTGGCCCTCGTGCTCGCCGTGGGGCTGTCGGCGTGCGCGGGCGATGCGCCCCCGGCGGGCACCGTGTCCACTCCGGGAGCCGAGTCCCCGACCCCCACGCCTGTGCCCACCACGGTCCGCTCCGCCATCCGAGGTAGCGCGCTGGAGGATCTGGACGTCGCCGTGGGCAGCACCGTGGCGTGGCAGAACCAGGACGAAGGGATACGCACCATTGGCACCATCACCAGCACCGGTGAAGCCGTGGAGTCGGGTGAGATCGCCCCCGGTGACACGTACGAGCACCGGTTCCGCGAGCCCGGCGTGTGGGACCTGGTAGTGGACGGCGGGACGGAAATCTGGACCATCACCGTCCGCTAGAGGTTTATGTCGCATGCATGCACGGGCGCCGAGGGGCCCGGCCGCGCGGGTTCGTGAATCCGATGCGTACTCGTTGTTCGTACAACTGAATGCCGCCTGTTATCGCGGGCTACCGCAGTCTCCTACCACCTGCGGGAGAGGGCATACATGAACCGCTTCCACCGCGCGCTCGCGGGCGTCGTCCTGTTGGGCGCCGTCCTTGGCACCGCCGCGTGCTCGGATGACTCCCCGTCGCCGACGCCGGCCGCTACCACACCTGCGCCGTCAGAGACCGAAGCAGCGACCGCGACGGCTACTGCCACCACCGCGGCGGCCACGTCAACGCCAACGGCCACCCCCACTGCCACGGCCGCCGGGGGCAGCGGGCCGGAGGTACAGGCGCCCATCGGCGGATTCGTACTGCCCACACTGACCGTGGACCGCGGTACCACGGTCATCTGGTCCAACCAGGATGGCGTCCCGCACACCGCCACCGCTGATGACGGCGAGTTCAACTCGGGGACCCTGAACGATCAGACGTTCCGTCACACCTTCGAGGAGGCGGGCACCTTCAGTTACTTCTGCGAGGTCCACCCGACCATGACGGCGACCATCACCGTCAACTAGACCGCCTGCGCGGCACCGGGCAGGCCCGCGAGGGGGCGGGCTTGCCCGCGTGCCCGTCTCATGGGCGGTGCTATCATCGGGCGAGTCGTGAGGTCGGGCGGGACGCCTCGCCCTGACCGGGCACTCCCCCGGAGGTTCCGTCCGTGACCGTTGCCATGGCGCTCGCAGTGGCCTACCTGCTGGGCTCGATCCCCACGTCATACATCGTGGTGCACCTCTTCACGGGCCGGGACGTTCGGACGATTGGCAACGGCAACCCGGGCATGATGAACGTCTGGGACAACGTAGGCCTGCGGCCGGCGATCCTGGTGGGCCTGGGCGACATCGGCAAGGGCATGGCCGCGGTGGGCGTCGCCTACTGGATGGGCTTCGGCGACCCCATGGCCGTCACGCTGGCCATCGTGGCGGTGCTGGGCCACGACTTCTCGCTCTTCCTTCGCTTCCACGGCGGCAACGGCACCGCGGCTGCGGTCGGCGGGCTGTTTGCCCTGGTGCCCGAGGCCGCACTCCCGGCTGCGCTCCTGGCCGTGGCGGTCTTCGCGGTGGTCCGCAGCAAGCGCCTCGGCGGAGTCGTGGGCCTGCTCACCGTCCCCATGCTCGCGTACGCGCAGTCCTACCCGGACGTGAAGGTGCTGGGCGTGATCCTGCTGCTCACCGTGGTGGCCCTGAAGATCATCCGGTTCGAGGGGTTCACGCCAGCCCGCTCGCGTCCCCCGAAGTACCCGAAGTAACGCACCTATGACCTTCGACGAGGTGCTCCAGGAGTTCCGCAACACCGTCAGCGGGCCTCCAGAGGAGGTGCCGCTCGCGCGTGCCGCGCTGCTGGCGGCGCGCGCGGAGTACCCGGACCTGGACGTGGACGCCTACGAGCGGCGCCTGCAGGACATGGCGGAGACGCTGGAGCAGCACCTGGCCCGCCCTGGCGTCCGCGAACACCCGCGCCGGACCATCCTCACGGTGAACCAGTTGCTCTACCGCGAACTGGGCTTCCGCGGGAACAACGACCACTACGACGACCCTCGCAACCTGTACCTGAACTACGTGCTCTCGGAGCGTCGAGGCATTCCCGTCACGCTGGCCATCGTCTACTCGGAGGTCTGCCAGCGCGTGGGCCTGGACGTACAGGCGGTGGGCCTCCCCGGGCACGTGGTCTGCCGCTACCGGCCGGACGGGGCGGACGTGGACGTGGTGCCGGGCGACGCGGACGACCTGCTGCTGGACGTTTTCTCGTTCGGGCGCCTGATGACCCGCCGCGACTGCCAGATCCTGGTGCGCAACATCTTTGGCTCGCGCGTGGCCTTCAAGGACCACTACCTGGCCAGCCTCCAGCCCCGCCAGGTGCTGCAGCGGCTCCTGCACAACCTGAAGGCCGGCTACCTCCAGCGCGGGGACGAGGATCGCGCCGCGAAGGTCATCGACCTCCTGCTGGCGCTCTACCCCTGGGACCTGGACGAAATCCGCGACCGCGGCATGCTCCGCGAGCGCCTGGGCGAGGTAGCCCCCGCCCTGAGCGACCTGGAGCAGTACGTCCAGTTCCGCCCCGGCGCCCGCGACATTCAGACCGTCGCGGAGACCGTGAAGTCCCTCCGCCGCCACGTCCAGCCGGACGAAGCGCCGGACGGGCTCCCGGACGAACTGGACGGCCCGCTGGAGTAGCCTCGCGGAGGAGTCACGCCCACACGAGGCGGGCCACCTCGTGTGGCGCGGCCCCTGCCCTGCTGGTACGCTCGGAGCACGCCGCCCTCGAGCGCGAAAGAGCACGATGGTCGAAAGCGCCCCCCGTCCTACCGTCCGCCCGCTGCACTCGGCGGTCACCCCTGCCACGTCCTTCGTGGCCTACTCGGAGACCCTCGAGTACGACACGCAGCACGCGCTGGAATTCATCGACATCACCGCGGACGTCCAGAACGTGATCGCGCGGTCCGGCGTGAAGTTCGGCCAGGTGGTGGTGATGTCCAATCACACCACGGCGGCCGTGGTGCTCAACGAGCACGAGCCGCTGCTCCTGAACGACATGGCGCGCGTGCTCTCCCGCCTGGCCCCCGCCGGCGACTACTACGAGCACAACGACTTCTCCATCCGCACCCACAACATGACGGACCGGGAGTGCGCCAACGGCCACGCCCACTGCCAGCACATGTTCCTGGGCGCCAGCGAGACCGTGCCCGTCCACAACGGCGCCGCGCACATCGGCGAGTGGCAGAGCATCTTCCTGGTGGAACTGGACCACGCGCGGCCTCGGACGGTGTTCGTCCAGGCGCTGGGCGTGGGCGGATAGCGGCCCCGCCGGCCCTCGTCCCCATGCCCCCACCCACGCGCATCCTGCACCGCGCGGGCAACTTCCACGAACTCCTGCACCTGGCCCAGCATCCCGCCGTGGACGCCATCGAGGCGGACATCTGGCTGGTGCGGGGCAACCTGCTGGCACACCACGAGCGACCGGTAGGGCCGTTCCTCTTCAGTTCTCAGGGCCTGGTGCGCGGGGCAGACCGGGTGCCGCTGGAGGTGATCCTGGAGGCGGTGAAGGACCACTCGCACTTCATCATCGACCTGCGGTCCTGGTTCGGTGATCCGGCGCCCGCCCTGGCACGGACGCTGGCCGCCAACGTGGACGATTTCAGTCACATCCACGTCACCTGCGAGGCGTGGATCACCGCGGACCGCCTCCGCGAATGGCTGCCCGCGCTGGATGTGACCTACTCCATCCGCTACGAGAAGCAACTCCGCGAGTTCCTGGCGGACGTGGACGATGGCAAGCGCCAGCCCACCCCCGTCACCATCCGCGAGTCCATGCTGCGCACGCCCGGCGTGCTGCAGGAGATCCGCGCCCGTGCCGGTCGGGTGGGCGCCTGGACGGTGGACGACGCGGACCGCGCACTGCAACTAAAGCGCTGGGGCATCGACCAGGTGGTCAGCAACCGCCTCTCCGTCCTCAACGCCATCTAGCCGCACCCGGCCCCGTACCGATCCCGCCCCGTACCATTCGAGGCATGACCAACGCGCCCGGCGACCGGCACCTTGCGCCCTCGGACGGCCCCGACGCGGACGACTTCGCGCTGGCGGACGAGTTCGGCCTAGCGGCGGAGAGCACGCCGCTGGTCCCCCACCTGCACGAGGCGATCACCGCCGGCGGCGGGCGCATCACCTTCGCGCAGTTCATGGCGCTCGCGCTGGGCCACCACGAGCACGGCTACTACAGTCGTCGCGACCTCCGCTGGGGCGCGGAAGGCGACTACGAGACCAGCCCGGAGGTGCATCCAATCTTCGGGTACCTCTGGGCGCGCCAGGTGTTGGAGTGCTGGGAGCGCCTCGGCGAGCCCTCGGAGTTCACGCTGGTGGAAGCCGGCGCGGGCTCCGGCGCCTTCATGGGGGCGATGCTCACGTGGCTACGCGCACGGGCGCCCCACTGCTTCCAGGCGGCCCGGCCCGTGCTGCTGGACGGCCACCCCCACCGCATCGAGGCGCAACAGCGCGCCACGCAGGCCCGGGGCTTCCAGGCGGAGCACGCGCTGGTGGAGGAGTGGCTCGCACGTCCCGGCCAGGTGACCGGCATGGTCATCTCCAACGAGTTCTTCGACGCCCTCCCCGCCCACCTCGTGGAACGGCGAGGCGACACGCTCATCGAGTGGTACGTGACCCGGGACGAGCGGGGCGGCGGCCTGCAACTGGTGGAGGGCGAACCGAGCACGCCGGAGATCGAGGCGTACTTCGACCGCCTGGGGCTGCTCCCCGGTGACGGCGCCCGCGCCGAGGTGGGCCTGGCCGCGGTGGAGGTGATGCGACGGCTGACCTCGCGGGTGGAGCGCGGCTACGTGCTCACCATCGACTACGGCTACCCGGCCGCCGAGTTGTACGCGCCCTGGCGCAAGCAGGGCACGCTCATGGCCTTCCGCCGCCACAGCCCGCAGCCAGACCCGCTGGCGCTACCCGGCCTCACTGACCTGACGTACCACGTGGACCTGACCTCGCTGGCTGCGGCCGCAGAGGGCTGGGAAGCCGCGTCGCCGGTGGCGCAGTCCGAAGCCCTCAGCGTCCTGGGACTCGCGGCAGCGCTCCAGGCGGCCGCTGCCCGCGCGCACCAGGACGCCCAGCGGTACGCCTCCGAGCGCCGCGCCGCCGAGACGCTGACCGACCCCAGCGGCCTGGGCCGCATCCGCGTGCTGGCGATTGCGCGAGGCGTGCCCCTCGAGGGCCTGCGCTGCCTCCAGCCGATCGAGACGCTGATGCGGCCGGGACGCTGACCGCCCCTCGCGCGTGCGAGAATGACCGCATGGCCGAAGAACTCTCGCCCGAGGTCTACAGCGCCACGCTGATCGACCACTTCCAGAACCCGCGCAACGCGGGCGCCATGGAGGACGCGGACGCCGAGGCGTTCGTCACGAACCCCGTCTGCGGGGACTCCCTGCGGATCTTCCTGAAGTTCGGCCCGGACCAGCGCATCCAGCACGCCTCGTTCCTGTCCTCCGGCTGTCCCGCCTCCATCGCCACCTCCTCCGCCGCCACCGAGATGTTGGCCGGCCTCACCGGAGAGGAAGCGGCGGCGCTGGGCCGGGACGACTACGCCGCAGCCGTGGGCGGGCTGCCGAAGGCCAAGGTCCACTGCTCCGTCCTCGCCGCCGCCGCCGTCACGCAGGCCGTGCAGGCGTACCAGGCGAAGTCGCAAGCGTGAGCGACCTCGCCGCCATCGTGCTCGCCGCCGGGGCCTCGTCCCGGATGGGCCGGCCGAAGGCGCTCCTGCCATGGCACGGCGTCACGCTCCTCCAGCACGAACTCGAGACGCTTCGGGAGGCGAGCGCCAGCCCGGTGGTCGCCGTCGTAGGCGCACGCGCCGAGGCAGTCCGCCGCGCCATCAGCCCCGCCGCGCTGGTGTTCAACCCTCGATGGGCATCCGGCCGCGCTACCTCGCTCGCCCGGGGCGCGCGAGAACTGCTGCGCGGCGAGCCACCGGCCGCCGTGCTGGTGCAGAACGTGGACCAGCCCACCACCGTCGAGGTGGTCGCGCGGCTCCTGGCGGAACTCCGGTCGAGCGGCGCGGATGCCGTCCAGCCCACCTACGTGGACTCGGACGGCTGCGAGCACGGCGGCCACCCGGTACTCCTCGCGGGCTCGCTGCTCCCCGCCCTCGCCCAGGCGACCGAGGCCACCGAGGGCCTGCGGGGCGTCCTCGCCGGACGGCGCGTGCAGCGCGTAGCCATCGAGGACCCCACGGTTGGCCTCGACCTCGACACGCCGGAGGCGTACGAAGCCGCGCGGGCGGCGCTGGGGGCGTAGGCCCAGTGCGTGTCCTGGTGACGGCGCGGAGGCGGAGGTGTATGCGCCCCCTCTACGACCCGGGCGTGGCCAGGGTGAGCAGGAGCGTGGACTCCTCCACGGCCTCCACCGAGTGGGCGACGCGCGCGTCGAAGGCGATCACCCGGCCGGCCGGGAGGTCCAGCGTGTCGTCGCCCACGCGCATCCGGACGTGGCCGTCCAGCACCTGCACGGTGGTGGCGCCGGGCGCCGAGTGTTGCTCCAGGGAACTGCCCTGGTGGAGATGCGTGAGCACCACGGCGAGCCCGCCCTGCTTCACGAGCGTGATCGCCCCACGGTCCTGGCCATCCCGCGCCCGTGCGTGGACCTCGGTCAGTGCCTCGCCGATGTCGATCAGCAGGTGCTCCGCGGAGAGGTCATGCGTGCGGAGATAGGTGTGTCCGTCTGCCATGGGGGGCCATCCTTCCGTGCGCCCGCGCGCTGCCGGGTATCGCTCCCACCCTACCGCACGCTCAGCGGCGGGCGGCGAGGAAGCCTGCCAGCAGGGCGAACTCGGCCGCTGCGTCCAGCAGGTAGACCTTTGAGATCCGCCCCCGCAGCGCATACCAGGTCGCGGACCAGCCGAGCGCGATCGCGGCGCCGGCGCCCGCCACCCGCGCCTCCTCGGGCGGCTCGGGACGGCGGAGGGCCCTCGCCAGGGTGGCGGCGACGCCGAGGATCATGGCGGCCACGGTCTTCACCAGCCACGCGTCCACCTTCTTGCCAGAGACCGCCTCGAAGGATCGGTAGTGGACCAACGGCCACAGGCCGCCCACCGCGTAGTAGGCGAGTTGGGCTGTCATCACGACCCGTAGGGGTGGGCGAAGCGCGGGAAGCACGCTGTTACCTCCGTATCACAGGAGGCGACAGCGTACGGGCACCGGGACCAGGGAGACTGCAACGAGACGACCGGTGCCAGTTTCGTTAGTCTCGCACCGAGCAACGGTCTGCCAAGGAGGTCGTGGTGGGGGTTGAGCGGCACCGTCCCGCGCCCTTCGTCGCGCGAAGTGCGCGGCCAGCGACGGCGTTCTCTCGGACGTCCGAGGCGCCCACGCCGTCAGCGATCCTCCGGCTCCAACGGAGCGCAGGCAACCGGGCTACCGCCCGGCTGTTGAGGGAGGTGGACGTCCACGGGGCGGCCGCACCCGCCGGCGTTCAGCGCAAGAGTGCGGCCGTCATCGCGCGGCGGCGCGCATGCAAGGTGAGCACGGTGGAGGCGCTCACGCGTATGGCCGTCGCCGGGCATGCCGGGTTCCGGCTGCTGGACGTGGTCGAGGCCACTGACGTTGCTGCTGAACTGACGGCGCACTACACCACGCTGAACGACGAAGACTTCAACACCCTCCGGACGGCCAAGGGGTGCGTCCGCGCACCGGCCGGCGTGATCAATCGGGACGCCCCGTTGTTGACGTTCTTCCGGTCGCACTTCGGCCAGGGTTGCGGGCAGTCCTTCGCCGCGGACGCCGCGCTCTGGGCGGCTCAGATCGTGCAGGCGAATCCACGAAACGCCGCCCTGCAGGCGGCCTGGGCCGGCCAGCAGGGACGCATCGACGCGGCGCGCCAGGCGGCGGCCAACGACATAGGGCGCTGGTACGCAGCGCCTGGCATGCGGGAACCTCGCAATGGCGATGAGGCGCTCTACTACGTGGTGTGGTCAGCACAGAGCCCCAATGCGGACCAGGGGGCGTGGCAAGAGTACGTCCGTGACCACTGGCATGAGCAGTTCCCGGACAAGGGGATCCGCAGTCTGACGTTTAGGCGGGCGGGGGAGATGGACCTTGCCCGCATGCGGCCGTAGGCGGCGCCCGGACCTCGTCACCTCGGCACGTCCAGGGCCTACGGGATTCCCTCGCCGGTGGCTTGTGATAGCCTGCACGAAGTGCGCGGGTATCTCTCGCGCGGGGCGTCCGGTATGCTGCCGGACGCAGCAGAGAACACGGGAAGCGGGGGTTCGTGGCGTACGGAATCGGCGTCGCGAAGGGCATGCTCGTCACCCTGAAGCATGTCTTCCGCCCGGCCATCACGGTGAACTACCCCGAGCAGCAGCGCGACATCCCCGCGCGCGCTCGGACGAACCTGCTGTGGTTCGAGGAGCGCTGCACCGGCTGCTCCACCTGCGCCCAGGCCTGCCCGGACGGCTGCATCCTGGTAGCCACGTCCCCTCGGCAGGACGGCACGCTGGCCATCGACCGCTACGAGATCGACTTCCGGATCTGCATGTACTGCGGCCTCTGCACGGAGGCCTGCCCGTACCAGGCGATCCAGGCCGGCGGACGCTACAACGACGCCGTCTACGTCTTCGAGAACATGTACCGGGACCGCGCGTCGCTCACGCGGGAGGCGCAGGAGTACCTGCGCAACACGGACGGCCGCTACCCGAACGGCCAGACGCAGGACGACAACCCGCTGCGCACGGAGATGAAGACCGGCCGTTCTCGCGTGGAGGTCGCCGGCACCGGTGGCGCCTTCGGCCCGCAGCGGCTGCCGGGGCGGCACGTCTCCGAGTCCGACGCGAACGGGACCAAGTAGGACAGCACGACTGACCCGCGCCGGGCCCGGCCGGGCCGTGCGCGGCTAGCGACACTGACTGGTGAGGGTGGGGAACCGTGGTCCAGATCACCATCAACGGCCACAACGTGGAGGCCGAGCCGGGCCGCCGGTTGGTGGAGGTGATCAAGGAACAGGGCATCACCATCACCAACCTCTGCTACATCGACGGCCTGGAGCCGTACGCCGGCTGCCGCACCTGCATCGTGGAGGTCGAGGGCGGACGCCCCACCCCGCTGCAGTTGTCCTGCGTGGCCCAGGTGGCAGAGGGCATGGTGATCCGCACGGACACCGAAGAGGTGAAGCGGACGCGCCAGTCCGTCATGTCCATGATCCTGGCGAACCACCCGGACCGCTGCCTCACCTGCCACCGCCGCGTCCACTGCATGCCCGGCGACATCTGCCTCCGGGACGACGTGGTCACGCACCGCTGCCTCACCTGCTCCAAGAACTACCGCTGCGAACTGCAGACCTCCTGCGAGAACGTGGACCAGGGCGACTTTGACGAGCCGTGGGTGGGCGAGGCGCGCTCCTACTACGAGACGCCACCCCCGGAGCCGGACCGCGGCAACCCCTACCTGGAGTTCGACCCGCAGATGTGCATCATCTGCACCCGCTGCGTCCGCGCCTGCGACGACCTACGCCACACCGGCGCCGTCACGCTCTCCGGCAAGGGCCACACCACGATGATCGCCTTCGGTACCGGCGGCCAGGTGCACGAGTCCGACTGTGACTTCTGCGGCGCCTGCATTGACGTGTGCCCCACTGCCACCCTGATGGAGAAGCCCAACAAGTGGGTGGGCCGCGCGGACGACTGGACCAACTCCGTCTGCAACTCCTGCTCCGTGGGCTGCACCATCTCCTACGGCATCAACGACGACTTCGGCCCCACCATCGTGAAGCCGGACCGCATCAACCCGACCTCCCGCGACCAGATTTGCGTGCGCGGCCGCTTCCACTACGACGCCGTCCCGCAGAAGCAGCGCCTTTCCCGCGCGCTGGTCCGCGCCGGCGACCGCCTGCTGCCCGCCTCCTTCGAGGACGCCCTAGCGCGCGCAGTCGAAGCCGTGAACGCGGCGAAGCAGTCCGCCGGCGCCGGCGCGGTGGCCGTCCTGGGTTCGCCCATGGCCACCAACGAGGAGGCCTTCGTGCTGGCGGAACTGGCGCGCGCCATCGGCACGCCGCACCTGGACTTCGCCTCCGGCGCGGTACACCGGGCGGTCTCGGCCGCACTAGCGGGCGCCTTCGGCACGGACCGGCTGGCCGCCAGCATGGCGGACGTGGAGCACAGCGACACCATCGTCGCCATCGCCCGTGACCTGGAGGAGTCCCACCAGGTCGTGTCGCTCCGCATCAGGGACGCGGTGGTGAAGCGCCGCGCCAAGGTGGTGCTGGTCTCGCCGATGTGGAGCGAACTGGACGGCTTCGCGCACGCCGTGATCCGCGTCCAGCCCGGCCACGAGGCCGCTGTGACGCAGGCGCTCGTGGGCGGCACCACCGCCCCCGCGGGCGTGGACGCCGCCCAGTGGGAGGCCGCCCTGGCCGCCATCGCTTCCGCGAAGGCCAACGCCGAGCCCCGCGCGACGGTCATCTACGCCCCGAACAACCACGACGGCGCACTCGCCGGCGAGGCGGCCAAGGCCGCCGCCAACCTCGCCATCGCCCTGCGCGGCAAGGCTGCCGCGGAGCACCTGCTCTACATGCCGACCGAGGCGAACGTGCGCGGCGTGGCGGACATGGGCATCGCCCCGGGCGCCGGCGGCAAGTCCTTCGCGGAGGTCATCGCGGCTGCCCAGTCGGGCGAGGTGAAGGCCATCGTCCTGCACGGCGACAACCCGCTCCTGACCGCCCCGGGCGGCCCGGCCATCGAGGCGGCGCTCAAGAACCTGGACGCGCTGGTCGTCATCGACGACGTGCGCTCCACCGTGGCCGAGCACGCCACCGTGGTGCTGCCGCAGGCGCCGTTCTTCGCGGCCACCGGCACCCTGACCAACGCCGACCTCCACGTCTTCCGCCACAACGCGGCCGGTACGGAGGCCCAGCCCGGCCTGGCGGTGCTGCAGGCGCTCGCCAACGGCATGGGCGGCACGCTCACTTACGAGACCCCGGCCGCCGTCACCGAGGCCATTGCCGGGCGCGTGTCCGGCTACCCCTCGCCCTCCGCGCTGGGCACCGCCCCCGGCGGCACCCGCGTGGCCGGCACGGCCTCCAGGGCCCAGGCTCAGCCCGTGGGCGCGGCGCCGACGCGCGCCGAGGGCGAACTGGCGGTCATCACCGGGCGCTCGCTCTACCACTCGTGGGAGGGTTCCTCGATCCGCTCGGAGGAGGCAGACAAACTCCACCGCGAGGAGCAGGCGTGGATGAACCCTCGCGACGCCGAGGTCGCCCGCGTGCGCACGGGCGACGTGATGGACCTGGTGGGCGCCTCCGGCACCGTCCGCATCGGCGTGCGACTCGACGACGGCGTCCCGCAGGGCACGGTCTACGTCCCGCAGTACTTCGACGGCGGCGCCGTGCTCGCACTGTTCCCGCTCGGCGGGCAGGCGGCGGGCGTGGCGGCCGTGCGGGTGCGGGCGCTCCAGCCGGCCTAGGCTCGCGGGCCCTCGATGACCCCGCCCGCCCCGCGCCGCTGGCAGCCGGGCGAGACCGTGGTGCTCCGCTACCTCACGCGCGATGGCCGCCCCGGCATGTCCTGGCCCGCCCGCGCCGTGGAGGACCGCGACGACCTGCTGGCGCTGTTCATCCCACAGGGTGCCACCTACAAGCAGTGGCGCCCCACGCGCGCTGCGGACGGGACGGCCTCGCGCATGCTCGTGGACAGCGAGTGGCGTCGGGACACGCTCCGGCTGATGTACCCGGGTCGCGCGCACTCGATCTGGCTCTCATGGGACCGCGAGGGCGGGCCGGGCGCGGAGGAGCGACGGTTCCACGGGTACTACGTGAACCTGGAGGAGCCTTACCGGCGCACGGGCATCGGCGTGGACACGAACGATCATGCGCTGGACGTCGTCGTCGCCCCCGACCTGTCGTGGGCCTGGAAGGACGCGGAAGAACTGGAGCAGCGCGCGCAGGGTGGCATCTACTTCCCGGACTTCGCCGCCCGCGTCCGCCAGGAGGCGGAGCGCGCCATCCAGGCGCTGGAGGCGCGGCGCTCCCCGTTCACGGGGGAATGGGTGGAGTGGCGCCCGCCCGCGGACTGGCCGCTCCCTGCGCTGCCGCCGGACTGGGACCGCGAGCCGCCGGCGCTCTGGTCGGACCGCCTGACCGCCTACGCGGACGCGCCCCGGCCGTGAACCGGGCCTCTGGCGCGGTACCCTGAGCCTCATGGCCGGACAGACGCACGAGACCACTCCCGGGGAGTACCTGGGACTCCTGGTGAGCAAGTCCCCGGAGCGCGTGGAGGCGTGGGCGCGCGCGCTGGAGGAGGCGGGCATCCCGGCCTCCGTGGAGATCACGGACCGCAACGTCGCGCAGCCGGGAAACTCACCGCTGGTGGGCGTGCTGGGCGCCATGCCCCTGGACTTCGTCCACGTGCTGGTCGTCCACCGAAGCGATCGCGAGCGCGCGCTGGCCGCGCTGGTGGAGGCTGGCTGGGACGGGCGCGAGGGCCGGACGTGGCGGCGCCAGACCGTGGACACGCGTGGCATCCTGCTGGGCTCCGCGGCCGCGGTGGCCGGCCTGGCCCTGTTCGTGCTGCTGCGGCTGGCGTTCTCGTAGCGGGCGCGCCACCTAGCATGGAGCCGTGATGCGCCCGCCTCGAACGCCCTCATGACCGAACGCCTGCGGCTCTTCCCGTTGCGCACCGTCCTCTTCCCCGGCGCGCCCCTGGCGCTCCAGGTCTTCGAGGAGCGCTACCGCCTGCTGGTCGCGGAGTGCCTGGAGACCCGCGAGGACTTCGGCGTGGCCCTGATCAAGGACGGTCCGGAGGTCGGCGGCAACGCCGTCCCGCACACCATGGGTACCACCGCACGGATCACGCGCGTGTCACCTCGGCGTGACGGGCGGCTGGCGCTGGAGGCCGTGGGAGTCCGCCGCTTCCGCATCCTGGAGACCTTCCCGGACCTCCCCTACCTGAGCGCCCGCGTGGAGTACCCCGTGGACGAGGCGGCGGAAGTGTCCCCGGAACTGCTGGAGGAGACCCGCGAGCGCTTCGTCCAGTGGCGCCGGCTGCGGGACACCATCGCCAACGAGTACCACCGGGAAGTCGCACTGCCGGAGGGGCCGGGCGCCCTGGCGGACGCGATCTGCGGCCAGGCGCGCGGGCTGGCCACGGAACGCACGCTCCAGCGCGTCCTGGCCACCCTGGACGTGCGGCGGCGCCTGGAACAGGCCTCGGAAGTCCTCGCCGGCGCGATCACCGCCACCCACCAGCAGGCGCAGGCCGTGGTGGCCCAGCGCTGGGCGCGCGTGGAGCGCAGGAACTGATCAGGCGCTGCACCAGTTCACACGTTGCACGTGCTGCGACAATCATCGACAAGGGTACGCGGCGGCTTTGCAGTCTCCGACGATTACTCCATGACTGAGCAGGGCGTGCGCTCCGGACCGACCGGCCCGGCCGATGGCACGGGTGCGTCCGCCGTGGGTTCCCAGGGCAACATGAACGAGGGCTCAGGCGCTCCTGGACCTCCCGACCTGGCGTCGGGATGGCTCATCGTCCGCCGTGACGGCACTGTCGTCACGGCGGAGCGTCGTGCCTGCGCGCTGCTGGGCGCGCCGGACGCGGACGCGCTCGCGGGGCGCGACTGGGCCTCGCTGCTCCCCTACGACCGAGGCGCCCCGCCGGAGGCCCGCATGGCCCTGGTGTCCGGGGGCACGTGGAGCGGCCGCCTGACCTACCGCTACGCCCAGGACGAGGTCACGCTGGACACGGTGATCATGCCGGTCACGCGCTCAGTGGAACTCTCCGTCATCAGCCTGGAACCGGGCGGCGCCGCGGCAACCCTGCCGACGCTGCAGCACCCGCAACCCTCGCGGTCGTCGCAGTCGCTGGCCCGCGCGGAAGCGGTGCCGAGCGCGGACGAGCGCGCCCTGGAGGCGCAACTCGCCGTGCACGAGGCCCTGCGCGACCTCCACGAGCCTGGCGCCGTCGCCCGCGCGGTGCTGCAGGCGCTGCACGGCGGCGTGGCGTTCGACTGGGGCACCGTGCTGGTCTTCCAGGGCGATGACGTAGTGGTGGCCGCAACCTACCCCTCGCCCATGGCCGGCGTGGCCGCCGGCCTCCGCTGGAGCCCCGCGGGCAGCGTGGAGGCAGCGGTGCGCCGGAGCGGCGAACCCTGCCTGGAGGGCGACATTGCCGGTGGCGTGGACGGCGGATCCCCGCTGGGCCGCCTGCGCTCCTTTGGCCTCCGCTCACGCCTGCTCCTGCCGCTGCATGACGGCACGGACGTGGCCGGCGTGATGGTGCTCTACCGCACCGGGGCACGCGGCTTCGGCGCTCCGGATGGCATCGTCGCGGAACGGACCGTCCGGCGCCTAGGGAGCGCCCTGCGCGCCGGCGGCGCGGCCTTCGCCGGCGGCTGGTCCCCCGCCCAGGACCTGGAAGACCACTCCGAGGGCGAGCCGACCTCCGCGGAGGACGCGACCGCATTGGCCACGCCGTCCCCGGTCGCCCGGCCGGCGGCGCCCGGGAGCCTCGCGGAGGGTGCGCTGCCCGCCTCGCGGCTGGAGTCGCTGGGCGAACTCGTGGCCGGGGTAGCGCACGAACTGAACAACCCGCTCACGGCGATCCTCGGCTACGCGCAGATCGTCTCCTCGCTGGAGGACGGCGAGCGGGACCACGCCCTGCACACCATTGAGGCGGAGGCGCAGCGGGCGGCACGCATCGTCCGCAACCTACTGTCCTTTGCCCGCCAGCGGCCGGGAGAGCGCCGGCCCACGAACCTGGAGGCGGTGTTGCGCCGCATCATTGACCTCCGCCGCTACTCGCTGGAGGTGGACGACGTCCATGTGATCACGCGGTTTGGCCATGTGCCGCCGGTGCACGTGGACGAGGGGCAGTTCGAGCAGGTGTTCCTGAACCTGCTCAGCAACGCGCACCAGGCGCTGCAAGGCCGCGGCGGCGAGGTGCAGGTCAGCACGTGGACCCGCAACGGCTCCGTGTACGTCTCCGTCTCGGACGACGGCCCGGGCGTGCCGGAGAGCGTGCGCTCCCGGATCTTCGAGCCGTTCTTCACCACGCGGGACGTGGGCGCCGGCGAGGGCATGGGCCTCTCCATCGTCTACGGCGTGGTCACCAACCACGGCGGCCGCACCTGGGTGGAGCCGTCCCCCTCCGGCGGGGCGAACTTCATCGTGGAACTGCCGCTGGCCGAGGCCGCCGAGCGCTCCTACGAGCCCCCCGCCCCGGAGCAGAGCACCCGCGCCCCGTGGACGCACCGGCCCTCGGAGGGCCTGCCGGCGCACCCGGAGGGTGGAACGCGCATCCTGGTGGTGGACGACGAGGCGCCCGTGCGGGCGCTGACGCAGGAGATCCTCACCGGCCAGGGGTACGAGGTGGCCACGGCGGACAACGGCCACGCCGCGCTGCGCATGCTGGAGCGCGGCCCCTTCGGCATGGTCATCACGGACCTGCGCATGCCCGGCATGGGCGGAGCGGACCTCTACCACGAGATCGAGCAGCGCTGGCCGCACCTGAGCGACCGCGTGCTCTTCGTCACCGGCGACATCGAGGGTGACCGCGGGGGCCGCGCGCTGGAGCGCGAGCAGGTGCACTACCTGGAGAAGCCGTTCACCACGCAGCAACTGCTGGACGCGATCCGCGCCGTCCTGCAGGCGTAGGCACCCCGACCGCAAGCCAACTAGTGGCCGGATGTCTCCTGGTGGCGGCGCTCCTCGATGCGCGAGGAGGAGATGCCCAGGAACACGGCGAACGCGCCCCCGCCCACCAGCAGAATGCCGCCCGTGACCAGGGCAATGATGTTGATGTCCATCGGAAGCCTCCCTCAGCGGCACTATCCTCCCCGCCTCCGCGAGACTGCTTCAGGGCACTCCGTCCCGTGCCGGCCGGGACCACCGTCCCGTGTGGTCCAGGCGGCCGTGGACGCCGTGCAGGCGTCCAGCAAGACGCGAAGACGGCCCCCCGCGGGGCCGTCTGTGTCTTGGCGCCTCGGCGCGGGGGAGCGGTTAGTCGCCCGTCTCCATCGGGTAGCCCGCCGCGGCCCACGCGTCATGGCCGCCCTCCACGTTGTAGAGGTCCGTGCGGCCCATGGAGGCGGCGAACTCTGCCGCCACGGCGGAGCGCTGGCCGGACTTGCAGATGAAGAGCACCGGCCGGTCGTCAGCGATCTTGTCCATCTGCGTAAGCGTGGCCATGTGCTGGATGCGCAGCGAGCCGGGGACGTGGCCCTCCGCGTGTTCGTGCGGCTCGCGCGAGTCGATGACCTGCACGTTGCCTGCGTCGATCATCTCCTTGGCCTCGTGCACATCGATGCGCTTGAACGGCTCGCCGGGGCGCTGCTCTGCCATCCGATATCCTCCAGGGAAATGCGCGCCGGATCGGTTGCCGGCAGCGGCTGAGTTGGGTCGTCTCGTACCGGAACGGTCGGAATGTCGAGTCTATCAGAGGAAGTCCGGACGCTCGGCATCGACCTCCGCTCCGTGGCGCGCTACCCCACGGGCATCGCCGTGATGACCGGAGACCGCCGCGTCCAGCACCTGGGCGTCCTGCGGACCGACGAGCAGATCGCCGCGGCGGTCCACGACGCGGCCCCGCGCGTGATCGCCATCGACGCGCCGCTGGCGCTGCCGGAGGGGCGTTGCTGTGCGCGCACGGACTGCGACTGCGCCGCGGCCGGCATCATGCGCCAGGTGGACCGCGAGTGCGCGGCGGCGGGCTATCGCCCCTTCCCCACGCTCCTGCCCTCCATGGTGCAGATGACGCTCCGCGGCATCGCCCTGCGCGAGCGACTGGAGATCGAGGGCTACGAGGTCATCGAGGTCTACCCGGGGATGAGCCAGGACGTGCTGGGCCTGCCTCGCAAGCGCGGGGGCCTGGACGGCCTGCGGCGCGGCCTGAAGCGGGCAGGCGTGCGAGGCCTGCCCCGGCGACGGATCTCGCACGACGAACTGGACGCGGTCACCTGCGCCCTCACGGCCCACCTCTACCTGGAGGGCGCGGCAGAAGTGATGGGCCCGGGCGTACCTGTCCCGCTGATCCTGCCCGACCGATCGCGAGATTGGACCGGCACGGCCGCGCGTGCGTGAGATCGAGGCCGCCCACGCGCCGGTGCCCGTTACAATCGGGCCATGACCCAGCCTGCCTGTCACCCGGCCTCCCGGTGAGCCGCGTCCTGGTGACGCGCACCCTGCCGGGCGGCTCGGCCGAAGGCTCCCCCCTGGCTCGCCTGCGGGCCGCCATGGAGGTGGACGCCTGGGAGGTCGACGCGCCGCCCTCCACGGAGGCACTGCTGGACCGCTCGCTGCACTGTGACGGCCTGCTGACCATGCTCACCGAGCGCGTGGACGCCGCCCTGCTTGACGCGCGCCCTTCGATCCGGGTAGTGGCCAACATGGCGGTGGGCTACGACAACATCGATGTCCCCGCCTGCACGCAGCGCGGCGTCCTGGTGACCAACACCCCCGGCGTGCTGACCGACGCCACGGCGGACATGACCTGGGCGCTCCTCCTGGCCGCCGCCCGCCGCCTCCCTGAGGGCCGTGCGGCCATCGAGGGCGGCACGTGGGGGCCGTGGCACCCCACCTGGCTGCTGGGCAGCGAGGTGACCGGGCGGACGCTGGGCATCGTTGGACCGGGGCGCATCGGCGCCGCAGTGGCGCGGCGCGCGCAGGGGTTCGAGATGCGCGTGCTGTACGCGGGACGCTCCGCCAAGCCGGACTTCCCCGGCGAGTTCGTGCCGCTGGATGAACTCCTGGCGCGGGCGGACTTCGTCTCCGTCCACGTCCCGCTTACGCCAGAGACGCACGGCATGTGCGACGCCGAGTTCTTCGGCCGGATGCAGGCGCACGCGGTATTCGTGAACACCTCGCGCGGTCCGGTGGTGGACCAGCCGGCGCTCATCGAGGCGCTGGAGCGGGGCCGCATCGCGGGGGCGGGGCTGGACGTGATGACTCCGGAGCCGCTGCCGCCGGACGCCCCGCTCCTCCGCGCGCCCCGACTGGTGCTGGCGCCGCACCTGGGCAGCGCCACGCTGGAGACGCGTACCCGGATGGCGCACCTGGCGGTGGACGGCCTGCTCGCCGGGCTGGCGGGCGAGCGTCCGCGGCACCTCGTCAACCCGGACGTGTTGAACCCGGACGCACTCAGGGCGTCCTCGGAGCGAGGGGCGGAATGACGGAAGTGGACGCACAGGGACGGCTGTGGCTGGCAGAGACGTTGTGGCGGCTGGGCGCCATCCAGTTCGGCGACTTCTCGCTGGGGCGCACCGTGCGGAACTCGCCCGTGTACGTCAACGCGAAACTGCTGATCTCCCGCCCGGATGCACTCAAGCGCACCGTCCGTCTCATCCAGGAGGAACTGGAACTCGGCATGGCAATGCGGAACCGACTGGTGGAGCCGTTCGACGCCATCGCCGGCGTGCCCATTGGCGGGCTGCACATCGCCACCGCGCTGGCGCTGCAGATGGACCGACCGCTGCTCTACCTGCGCCCGCCCCGCTCACCGGAAGAGGTGATGTCCCCGAACGTGGAGGGCATCTACCGCCCCGGTCAGCGCGTGCTGATCGTGGACGACCTGGCGGCCGGCGGCGGCTCACTGGTGGAGACCGTGGAAGGCCTGCGCGAGGCCGGGCTGATGGTGAACAACGTGGTGGTCCTGGTGGACCGAGAGCAGGGCGCGGCCCGACGCCTGGAGGCCATGGGCGTCCACGTCCACTCCGTGCTCACGCTGGAGGTGATGCTGACCTACCTCCACTCCGCCGGACACCTGAGCCGCGTGGACTACGACCGCTCCACGGCCTACCTCCGCCGCGAGGGCGAACCGCGCTCCGAGTTCGACTAGGCTTCCTCGCCGCCCCGCGGTCGCCCGGGGCAAGTCGCCCCATCTGGCGGCCCGCCGTACGCTGGATCGCACGGTTGCACCACCGAACGTCCAACCCTGATCGGTCGTTTCACCAGGTAGAAGCGACCGCCTCGCGGCAATGGCCGGTCGCCCCCACCGCCACAAGGAGGCTCGATGACTCTGCCCAGACGCTGGCTGCTGATGCCCGCGCTCGCCCTGGCGACGTTCGCGCTCATCGCCTGCAGCGGCGGCGAAGAGACCGATCCCACGCCCACCGGGACCACCGCTGCGCAGGTTACGCCGGCCGCGGCGACGGCGACCGCAGAGAGCACGCCGCAGTTCGCCGCGCAGTCCCCGCAGGATCTCCAGTCCTACCGATACCGGGTCAACGTGACCGTGGCCGCGGAGGCGCTGGACGACTCCGAGGCGCCTACCGGGCTGGACCTGGACGGCAACCTCACCCTGGGCCTGGAGGGTGCGGTGGTGAACCCAGACCGCGAGCACACCTCCACCGCTATCGACATCGGCTTCCTGACCCTCTCCACGGAGACGGTGCGCGTGGGCGACCAGGAGTGGACGCGTGCCGGACAGGGTGCGTGGAGCGCCTCCACCTCCGGCGAGGGCGCGGAGGCGCTCTTTGACGCCGACTTCTCCCCGGCCTCGATCTTCACGACCTCCGCGGACTTCGACTACGAGGCGCTTACGGCGCGCCTGGAGGAGCACGGGTGGAAGGACGAGGAGGTCAACGGCGTCCGCGCGCGCCACTACTCCTTCACGGAGGAAGAGTTCTACAGCACCTTCGAGACGGACGAGGCCGTGCTGCCGGCGGACATCGACGCCACGTTCACGGCGGACATCTGGCTGGCGGAGGACCTGGGCGTGCCGGTGCGGATGCTGATCGTCGGCGTGGACGGCGCCGGGACCGAGATCCTTCGGCTGGAGATGGACGTCACCGACATCAACAGCCAGATCGCGATCGACCCTCCGGTCTAGCGCCGGCCCCACCTCGAACGCAGCAGGAACGCACGAAGCCCGGCCTCCCGGCCGGGCTTCGCTGTGCCCATGGAGTGCGCGGACCTGCCGAGATGTGCGCTAGAGCAGCCGGCGGATCGGTTTCCGGCCCGGGCGCGGGTCATAACTCGACTTGAAGATGTCGAGTTTGTCGCGCTCGATGAGGTACTTCCCCGCGAACAACGTCGCCGGGACGCGCCCCTGCTTGATGAGACGGCGGAGGCTCTGGGGATGGATACCCAGTTCTCGAGCCGCCTCGACCAGGTCGAGGTAGTCGTCGAAAGGGGAGTCTGGCACGGTGTGTCCATCCAGTCGGCTTAATGGATCAACCGCTGACACGATAGATGCCGAAAGCAGATATGTAAAGCGATCTGTTTCACCGCATAGACAGATAGCCCGGGCGACGGATCCGGCTGTGGACAACTTCCGACTGGCAGAGCGCGGGAGGGCTATGGAGCGGGGACGGCCGCCTGGCGGGACTGCTGGACGGCGGAGGGCAGCTCCCGTGCGACGTAGTCCACCTGCTCCTCGGTGAGGGTGGGCCACATCGTCATGCGCAGCGACCCGATCGCCAGGTCAATGGGCACGCCCATCGCCAGCAGCACGTGGGAGGGCTCCCACGTGGCGGAGGTGCAGGCCGCCCCGGCCGAGCACTCGATGCCGCGGGCGTCCAGCGCGGCCACCAGCATCTCGCCCTCCAGTTGGGAGAAGCAGACGTGCAGGTTGTGCGGCAAGCGCTCCGTGGGATGGCCGTTCACGCGCGCGTCCGGGCAGGCGGCCAGCACCCCGGCGAGCAGGCGGTCGCGCAGGGCAGCCGTGCGGGCCGCGAACGCCTCCCGCTCGTCCTGCGCCAGGCGCAACGCGGTGGCGAAGCCAACGGCGCCGGGCACGTTCTCCGTGCCGGAGCGTCGCTGGCGCTCCTGCCCGCCGCCGGAAATCTGCTCCAGGAAGGGCACGCCTCGGCGCAGGTAGAGCACACCGCTCCCCTTGGGACCGCCGAACTTGTGTCCGGAGAGCGACAGCAGGTCCACGCCCAGCGTGTCCACGTCCAGTGAGTGGGTGTTCGCCACCTGCACCGCGTCCGTGTGCAGCGGCACTCGCCGTCCGAGCGACTGCGCACGCACCCGCACCGCCGAGGCGATCTCCGCCAGCGGCTGGACCGTGCCCACCTCGTTGTTGGCGTAGCCCACGGAGACCAGTGCCGTGTCCGGACGCACGGCCTGCGCCACCTGCGCCGGCGTCACCCGACCGAACTCGTCCACGGGCAGGAGTTCCACGTCGAAACCGAAGCGCTCCAGGTACTGCACGGAGTGCAGGACGGCGTGATGTTCGATCTCCGTGGTCAGGATGTGGCGCCCGACGCCGGCCTCGGACTGCGCGAGCGCCACGCCCTTGATGGCGGCGTTGATGCTCTCCGTGCCGCCGGAGGTGAAGACGATCTCCTCCGGGATGGCCCCGAGGATCGCTGCCACGCCGTCACGCGCGGCCTCGATGGCGTCGTGCGCGCGGCGGCCGTGCTCGTGATGGGCGGAGGGATTGGCGAACTCGCCCGTGAGGTACGGGAGCATGGCCTCCAGGGCCTCCGGGCGCAGCGCGGCGGCAGCCGCGGAGTCCAGGTACACGACTCCACCGGGGACGTGGGACGCGGGGTCGGAGGTCATACGCGGAGGGTACACCCCACGGGGGTATGCGGGTTACTCATGGTGAGCGCGCTACCCCCGTCCTGAGGCTACGCCCCCACCTCCGTGCGCCATGCCCAGAACCGCCGCGCACGACCGAACGCGATCGCCGCTCGCGCGAACGAGGGATACACGGCGAACCCCGCCTTGCCCACGTGCACGCGCGCGTCCGCCAGGATCCCCGGGGTGGCCGCGCCAAACCCGCCCTCCGGCAGGATCGCGACGATGGGCTGGCCGGTGCGCTCGCGGTACGCACGCAGGACGTCGATCATCCCGTCCAGGCGCTCCGTGCCCTTCTCGAAGTCCCGAGCCTGCATCTCCACCGCGACGCCCTCGATGACCGGGTCGTCCGCCAGGATGTCCAGGATCTTGGCCAGGTTGTCCGTCTCCCGGCCGATGGTGGAGGCAGCGTCGAAGGGGTTGCGGTAGGAGCCGCCGATGGTCACGAAGAACTCGGACAGGCGGTCGTACGACTTCTGGGAGAGCTCGGGGACCTCGAAGCCGGCCTTCGCGAACTGGTCCGTGATGGCGACGGACTGGCCGCCCGTCATCGCGATGAGGGCCAGGTTCTGCTTGTCAGTCCGCGGCAGGCGCACCAGCGCCTGCGCCACGTCCAGCGCCTCCTCCTGCGAGTCCGCGGAGATCGCGCCTGCCTGGCGCAGCAGCGCGTCCCAGACCGCGTCGTCCGAGGCCAGCGACGCCGTGTGGGAGGCGGCCGCCTTCGCGCCCGCGCCGGTGCGCCCGCCGCGCCAGATCACCACGGGCTTCTGGCGGGTGACCTCGCGCAGCAGCCGCGCAAAGCGGCGACCGTCGCGGACGCCCTCCAGGTACATCACGATCGCCGGGGTGTCCGGGTCGTCGCGGAGGTACTCCAGGTAGTCCGCCTCGTTCAGGACGGCGGCGTTGCCGATGGAAATGGTGCGCGTGACGTGGATGCCCAGCACCTGCGCGCCGGCCGTCAGCGAGATCCCGTGCGTGCCGCTCTGCGAGATGATCGAAAGGTCCCCGCGTTCGCCCTCCGCCGCCTTGTCCTGTCCCTGGCCGAATTTCACGCCCAGGCGGCGGTTGTAGACGCCCATGCAGTTGGGCCCCACCAGCGGCAGGCCGCCCTCGCGGGCCATGCCCACGATCTTGTCCTGCAACTGCCGGCCGAGTTCCTCGCCCGTCTCCACGAAGCCGGACGTGAACATCGCCACGCCGCCCACGCCCTTCTTCACGGCGTCCGCCACGATGTACGGGGTCACCTGCCGCGGCACGGCGCAGACCACCAGGTCCACTTCCCCGGGGATCTCCGTGAGCGACTGGAAGTTCTCGATGCCCTTCTCGACGATGCCGGGGATCTCCTTCTCGTCCAGTTGGACGGAGTAGACCTGCCCCTCGAACTCGCTGAGGTTGGAGAGCCACTGGTAGTTGGGCCCCTTGTCCCCCACCACCACCACGGTGCGGGGGTTCAGGGCGCGGTCCAGCCGGGCGCGGTCCACGTTCACTAACGGGCCTCCCCGGCAGCGGCCATCTCCGCGACGTCCGTGAGGACGATGCGCGCGTCCACCGCCAGCACACCTTCCGCGTAGGCGAACACGGGGTTCAGGTCCAGTTCCGCCACTTCCGGGTGGGCCGCCACGAACTCCGAGACGCTCAGGATCAGCGCCTCCAGCGCGGCGATGTCCGCCGGCGCCTGGCCGCGCACCCCCTGCAGGATCGGCAGGCCCTTGATCTCGTGGACCATCTGGTGCGCGTCCCGCGCCTCCAGCGGCACGATGCGGAAGGCCACGTCTTTCAGGACCTCCACGAAGACGCCGCCCAGGCCGAACATCATCACCGGCCCGAACTGCGGGTCCGTGGTGGCGCCCACGATGACCTCGGTACCCTGCGGCGCCATCGCCTGCACCGCCACGCCCTCGATGCGGGCGCTGGGCGCCGCCTCCGCCACGCGGGCCAGCATGTCCGCGTGGGCCGCGCGCACGGCGTCCGCATCCGCGAGGCCCACCGCCACGCCGCCCACGTCAGACTTGTGGGCGATGTCCGGCGAGACGATCTTCATGACCACCGGGTAGCCCAGGCCGTCCGATACCTGCACGGCCTCGTCCGCCGTGCGGGCGAGGTGCGCAAGGGCGACCGGGATGCCGGCCTCCGCCAGGAGTTGCTTGGACTCGACCTCGTTGAGGAGCGTGCGCCCTTCGGCGCGCGCGGAGGCGATGACGTCCGCCATCAGTCATCTCCGTTCTGGTAGATGCACAGGGCTCGGACTGTGGCTGGCTACGGTCTCAGGGCTCTGGGGTGCCGAGCGGGGGCATCGTATTGGCGGGATCACCGGGGCCGCAACAGCAACGCGCGGCGCGGGCGTCCTCCCGAGAATCGGCACAGAAAGGCGGAAGCGCGCTCCGGCGATCGACCGGAGCGCGCTTCCTTACCTTTAGGGTCTCTACCCATCCAGAGGCCGGTGTAGAGCCGGTGTTCTGGATGCCCCCGCCAGGTCCTGTTCAATCTACGGCTCGGCGGCGGGCCACAATGCGTGTTATCCACCCACTGACGAACAGCGCACGCACAACCGTGCGCGTGCGCGTTCGCATCTCCCCTTCCCGCGTGGATAACCGCTTGCGCTGCCGCGTCCCGCTCCGCACGATGGCTCCCATGGCACTGATGAAGCGCTTCACCCAGTTCCGGAAGGCCGCCCCGCGACGCGAGGCGGAGCCTGAACTCTCCCAGGAGGCCCTCGCGGACCTGGACCGCCCGCTGGTGGTCTTTGGCCTGGGCAACCCGGACGACCGCTACGCGCAGACGCGCCACAACGTGGGCGCGTGGTGCATCGCGGAACTCGCCCGCCGCCACCACGTGGAACTGAAGCGCGAGGGCCGGGTGAACACCGCCCGCATCGAGGTGGACGGGCGGCCGCTGTGGATCGCGCGCCCTCGGTCCTACATGAACGAAAGCGGCCCGCCCATCGCCCAGGAGGCGCGCCGGCTAAAGGCCAACGCCCGGCAGGTGCTGGTGCTGTACGACGAGTTGGACCTGCCGGTGGGCGCCACCCGCATGCGCCTGAAAGGCTCCAGCGGCGGCAACAACGGCATGAAGTCGATCATCGGCGCGCTGGGCAGCCAGGAGTTCGCGCGCATCCGTATCGGCATCGACCGGCCGTACGATCACGGCGCGCCCGTGCGCGACCCGGAGCGCGTGGCGGCGTGGGTGCTCTCGCGCCCCTCGCCGGAGCACAAGCGCCTGCTGGACGACGCGGTGGAGCGCGCCCTGGCCGCCGTGGAGCAGGCGGTGAGCGACGGCTACGAGGTAGCCATGCACCACCTGCACGCGGGCGATCCCACGCGGGGGAAGTCCTAGGCGCACCCCCCGCGATACACTGAGCGGGTCACCAGGCTCACCCTTTCGAGGGCCACCCCAGCGCGGGCGGCCCCGTTCGCGCGTGGGCGGTCGCTGCGGTGACGGTGCGCTGGGGGGATGGCAGATGACGGTGCGGCTCGACTCCTTGCTCCCGGTACTGGGGACCCTGGACGCGCTGGTGGAGACGCACTCGCGGTTGGACCAGGGCCACCCCGTGCGGGTGGGCGTGACGGACGCCGCCAAGGCCGTCACCGCGGCGCTGCTCTGGCGGCGGGTGCGCCGCCCGGTGCTCTTCATCGTCCCCCGCGAGAGCGACGCCCAGGGCGTCGTGGAGGAACTGGCAGCGTGGGTCGGCGACGCCGCCATGCACTTCCCCGCGCGTCACGCCCTCCCCTACTCCCGGACCGGCCACGACTCCGCCATCGCGTGGCGGCGGATGGCCGTCCTGGCGAGGATCGCGCGGGCATCGGTGGAGGAGCCGCCGCTCATCGTCGCCTCCGCGGCAGCGGTGGCGGAGCACACGCTGCGGCCGAGCGACCTGGGCCGCGGCCCCGGCGTGGTGGCGCGCGGCGACCGTCGCGACCTGGAGGGCTTTGCCCGCGACCTGGTGGACGCGGGCTACGAGATCACCTCGCTGGTGGAGGCGCCCGGACAGGCGGCGCGGCGCGGCGGCCTGGTCGACGTCTTCCCGCCGGGCGAGGAACACGCGCTCCGCATCGAGTTCTTCGGTCCGGAGGTGGAGTCCATCCGCCAGTTCGACCCGGACACCCAGCGCACCACCGGCCAGGTGGACGAGGCGCGCATCGGCCCCGCCAGCGAGTGGTTTCCCAGCCGCACGGAGTTGAACAGCCTGGCGGACCACCTGGACGACGTCCGTGACGCCACCGCGCGCGAGGAACTGCGCGCGCTGCGCGCCGGCGAGTTGCCCTCGCCGGACCTGTACGGCCCGCTGGCGGTGGACGGCACGATCCTGGACCACCTGCGGCGCGACGCGCTGATCATCGTGGACGAGCGGGAGGCGGTGGACGCGGCCCTCGCGGACCTGGACGAGATCGCCACGGAGCGCCGGCAGGAACTGGCCCAGAAGGGCGAGATCGACCCGCGCGCTCCGCTGCCCCATGGCCCTCGAGACACCGTGCGCGCCGCGCTGGACGGACACCCGCACCGTGCCGAACTCGGTCGCTGGCTGACGGGCACGGAGGTAGGGGCACAGCGCCTCCCCTTCCGGCAGGCGGACGCCTACGCCGGCCGCCTGGGCGACGCGGCCCGCGACCTCCACCGCCAGCAGCAGCGCGGCGACCGCGTGGTGGTGGTGAGCCAGCAGGCCCAGCGCTACCGCGAGGTGCTGGCGGAGGAGGGCATGGACCTGCCCGTGCTCCGGACGGCGCCGGAGCGGCCTGACCGAGGCGCCGTGGCACTGGTGCAGGGGGCGCTCCCCGAGGGCTGGACCGTCCAGACGCCCAGCGGCATCGTCTCGCTGCAGACGGACCGTGAACTCTTCGGCTTCGTGAAGCGCCGGCGCACGCTCCGTCAGCGCAGCGCCTCCCACCGCTCGCGCTTCCTCGCGGAGGTCTCGCCCGGCGACTTCGTGGTGCACTCGGACCACGGCATCGCCCGTTTCGGCGGCATCGTCCGGCGCGAGGTGGACGGCGAAGGCCGCGACTACCTGGAACTGCGCTACGCGGGGGATGACCGCCTGTACGTCCCGGTGGAGCAGGTGGACCGCGTCACCCGCTACAACGGCCCCGGCGGCCACATCCCGCGCCTCACCCGGCTGGGGACGCAGGAGTGGACTCGAGCACGCTCGAAGGTGCGCGAGGCCGTGCAGATCGTGGCCCAGGACCTGCTCCGACTGTACGCGGCACGGCAGTTGCTGCCCGGCCACCAGTACGGCCCGGACACCCCCTGGCAGCACGAACTGGAGGAGTCCTTCCCCTACGAGGAGACGGAGGACCAGGTCCAGGCCATCGCTGCCGTGAAGGGCGACATGGAGTCAGAGCGCCCCATGGACCGCGTGATCTGCGGGGACGTGGGCTTCGGCAAGACGGAGGTCGCCGTGCGCGCCGCCTTCAAGGCCGTGCAGGAGGGCTTCCAGGTCGCCGTGCTGGTCCCCACCACCGTGCTGGCGCAGCAGCACCTGCGGACGTTCCGGGAGCGCCTCGCCGGCTTCCCCGTGAGCATCGACGTGCTCTCGCGCTTCCGGACGGACCAGGAGTCGCGCGAGATCGTCCAGCGGGCGCGCGCCGGGGACATCGACATCCTCATCGGTACGCACCGGCTGATCGAGGCGAACACGGAGTTCAAGAACCTGGGCCTGGTGATCATCGACGAGGAACAGCGGTTCGGCGTGACGCACAAGGAGCGCCTGAAGCGCATGCGCCTGGAGGTGGACGTCCTCACGCTGTCCGCCACGCCCATTCCCCGCACGCTGCACATGGCGCTCACGGGCATCCGCGACATGTCGCTCATCGAGACCGCGCCTGAGGGGCGCCAGGCCGTCCAGACCTACGTCATGGAGTGGGACGAATCCGTGGCGCGGGACGCGATCCTGCACGAGGTGGAGCGCGGCGGCCAGGTCTTCATCGTCCACAACCGCGTCCAAAGCATCGACCGATTCGCGGACCAGGTCCGCGCGCTGGTGCCGGAGGCGCGGGTGGTCATCGGCCACGGGCAGATGCCGGAGGGCCTGCTGCGCCAGGTGATGGAGAAGTTCGCGGACGGCGAGTTCGACGTGCTGGTCTGCACCACGATCATCGAGTCCGGCATCGACATCCCCAACGCCAACACGCTGATAGTGGACCGCGCGGACATGCTGGGCCTCGCGCAGATGTACCAGTTGCGCGGCCGCGTGGGGCGCGGCGAGAACCAGGCCTACGCCTACCTCTTCCACCCCAAGAACCGCGTCCTGCACGAGACCGCACAGGCCCGCCTGGCCACAATCTTCGAGGCGAGCGAACTGGGCGCCGGCTTCCAGGTGGCACTGCGTGACCTGGAGATCCGCGGCGCCGGGAACCTGCTGGGCGCGGAGCAGAGCGGCCACATCGCCTCGGTGGGGTTCGACCTCTACACGGAGATGTTGGCGGAGGCGGTGGAGGACCTGAAGTCCAACGCCGAGCAGCGCCCGCGCGACGTGCTCCCCCATGAGGAGCGCGACCTGCTCCGCAAGGTGCTCATCGACCTGCCGGTGGCCGCGCACATCCCGGAGTCTTATGTCCCGGACATCGAGGGCCGCCTCGCCCTCTACCAGCGCATCTCCGCGTTGCGCACGCTGGAGGACGCGGACGAACTGGCGAAAGAGACGGAGGACCGCCTAGGCCCGCTCCCAGAGGCGCTCACGAACCTCCTCGCGCTGGTGCGTATCCGCATCGCGGCGCGGGACGCCTCGCTGGCCTCGGTGCGGCTGGAGGACGGGGACGTGGTGCTGACGTCCTCGGAGGCGCGCCCGTTCTACGCGCGCACCATGCCGGCGCTCCCCCGGGACGTCCGGGTGGGCCGCACCCAGGTGCGGCTGGGCCAGCGCGCCCTCGGCGAGTCGTGGTTGCCGCCGGTGGAAGCGCTGGTGCGCCTCATCGGTGGCGCGCCGGCGCGCGAGCCGGTGAGGGTTTAGTCCCCTCGCTCCCCGCGCCCGGCGCTTCTATCGTGCCCGCATGACCACACCGCGCATGGAGCCCACCACCGCCACCGAGGGCGGCCCAACCCGGATCCGCGCCGTGTTCTTCGACTTCCAGGACACCGTCGCCCGCTTCCGGGACGGGGCGTGGAACTCCGCCTACGGCCTCTACGTGCAGGCCGCCCGCGAGCACGGCATCGAGATTGAACCGCAGTCGGTGGTCCTCCCCACGGAGGAGGCCTGGGGTGACTTCCAGACGCCGGAGGGCCCGGCGCACCCGGAGGGCTCCCGCGATGCTGAGTCGTTCCAGCAAGTGCGCATCGCGGTACACCGCCGCCGCCTCGCGAAGGCGGGCATCACCGGCGACCTCGCGGACAGCATCGGCCGGCGGATCGACGAACTGGAGGCGGAGAGCAGCCGGTACGAGTTGTTCGCGGACGTGCTTCCCGCCCTCGAAGCGCTGGGGCGGATGGGCGTGCAGAGCGTCGTGGTCTCCAACCACATCTGGCGGCTCCACGAGATCGTGCGCGACCTGGGGTTGGGCGCGAAGTTCGAGGGTGTCGTGAACTCCGCGCACGTCGGCTACCGGAAGCCCCACCCCAACCTGTACCGCGCCGCCCTCCGCCTCACCGGCATCCCGCCCGAGGAGACCGTGATGGTGGGCGACTCCTACCGTCACGACGTGGAAGGGGCGGAGCGACTCGGCATCCATGGCGTGCTGCTGGACCGAGAGGGCGACAACACCCCACCAGCAGGCACCCGCGTCATCCGGTCGCTGCTGGAGGTGCCCCTCCAGTGGCCGTGACCCTGGCCCCCATCCCGCCCGAGGAGCGCGACGCCTTCTTCGCGATGCTGGCCACGTACCAGGCTGAACTCGACCAGTACGACGCGCACTCGGCGGACTGGGATCCCGAGGTGCACCGCCGAGCCATCGAGGAGGACCTGGCCCTCCCCGACTCCGGCGGGCGGGAGATCTCCTGGGTGCTCGTGGACGGGGAACGCGCGGGCTTCCTGATGGTGCGGGTGCTGCCGGACTGGCCGGATGAGAGCCGGGACGTCGCCTCCATCGCTGAGTTCTACATCGCCCCGCCCTTCCGCCGCCGCGGCGCCGGGCGAGCCGCCATCGAGGCGCTACTCGCGGAGCATCGCGAGCGCGGTACGTTCGAGGTAGAGGCGGGGATCCTCGTACGCAACGAACCTGCGCTGGCCTTCTGGCAGGCAATGGGCTTCGAGGTCCGAAACGTGGTGACGGCTCGCAGGCCATGATCGGGGCGACACGGGGCGCCCATCCCGGCAGGCGGCTGGGCACCTCGCGCAGTAGGATTGACGCTCCGGCTCGCCCGCATGGGGAGGGCGCAGCATCGAGGGGGACGACATCGTGAAGCCGCCGATCTGGGACGTCCACTGCCACTTCCCGCGCAACTTCGAGAACCCGGATGACCAGGACCACGCTAGGGCCGTGGACGAGCGCGCAGAGGCGCTCCGCGCCGTGGGCGTGGTGAAGGCCTCGCTGCTCTGCGGCGGGCGCTTCGGCCTCGGCTACGAGGAGTCTTTGGAGTACGCCCGCCGGCACGAGGACCTGTTCGTGCCCTCGGCGATGGTGGACCCGGAGGAGATCACGGGACGCGAGGTGCGCCGCCTTCACGGCCTGGGCTACCGCGGCCTGAAGATGATCGGCGTGCGCCGCCCCTACGACGACTACAGGTACTTCGGCGTCTACCAGGTGGCCGAGGAACTCGACATGCCGATCCTCATGCACATGGGGGTCATCGGCGGCGGCATCGACTACTCGATCACCCACCCCCGGCGGGACCCGAAGGCGTCCGAGAACTATCGCCGCTGGGTGGAGGGGCCGCGCGCCGCCGGCCGGGACGTGTCTGCCATGCGCATGCGTCCCTTCCACATGGACACCATCGCCAACAACTTCCCCAGCCTGAAACTCATCGGCGCGCACATGGGCGGCACCGGCAACTACGACGAGGCCGCCTCCGTCACGCGCTGGCGCCACAACGTCTACCTGGACATGTCCGGGGGCGACACCATCGAGCGCCACGCGGTGGAGCGGCGGCTGGTGGGCTACGAGATCGGCGTGGAGAAACTGACCTGGGGATCCGACTGCGGCAACGACGAGATCGCCCAGCACGTGGTCAACCTGGAGCGCATCTTCGACACGGTGGGCCTGGACGAAGACCAACAGCACCGGATCCGCTACCAGAACGCGGCCGAGATCTTCGGCCTCGAGCAACCGGTCTTCGCGGGGGAATAGGACCGCGTGTCGGAGGAAGCACCCAGCGAGAGCCCCACGCCGGACGACCAGCCTCGCGAGGCTGACCGGGACGCCGTCGTCACCCCGCCCCAGGGCCGCGGTCGTGGCTTCTTCGGACGCTTCCGGCGGGGCCGCTCACAGCCGCCCCTCGAGGACGAGACCGCGCTCACCGGTGCGTTCGAACTCACCCCGGAGGCGGAACTCCGCCCGGCACGCCCAGCGCCGAGCGACGCACGCAACACTGACGACGTCGCCCAGGACGACACAGCCGGGCACGAGGACGCCTCCTCGGACGAGGGTGCCGAGTCCTCCCCAGCATTGGAGGTACCCGCCGCACCTCCCGGTGACCTGGACGCCCTCGAGGAGCCCCCGGTCGCCACCGGGCCCGAGCAGGACGAGGCCGGCGGCAATGCCGCTCCACAGGCGCTCGCCCTCGATGAGGTCGAGGACGAGTGGCCGCTCGAGGCGGCGGACGATCCCGCTGCGGATGATGCGCTCGACGACGAAACTGACGATGAACCTGGGGAGCCGCTACCCGCCGGAGCCGCCCAGGTGGCCGAGGAGCCTCGTGTCCGCCAGCGCCGCGCGGGGATCTCCGCTCACCTCGTCATCCTGACCGCGCTGGCGACCATCGTCGTCATGGCGTTCCTGCTCATCGAACCGTCACCACGGTGGGTGCTGCTCCTCGGCGCCGGGGCGGTGGTGATCGGGCTGGACGGTACGCTGCGGCACACCTGGCGGCTGCCGTTCTCAGCGGGTGCGGAGACGGCGCCGTTCCTGTTCGTCCCCGCGCTCTACATGCTCGCCGTGCCCGTGCTCATCGAGCACAACGTCCCGGGTGAACTCGTGCTGCCGGTAGGGCTGCTCGCCGGCCTCGGGTTCGGCGCCCTCGCGTGGGCGGAGACGGCCAGCGTCCGTGCGATGGCGCGGGACTACGACCTGGGGCGGGTGCTGGTCACCGCCGGCACGTACCTGGCGGGCTTCGCCGTCTTCTCGTTGACCTACGTCTTCGACGTGAACCTCTCGACCGCCATCCTCGCGGTGGGCCTCGCAAGCACCATGCTCGCGGTGGAGGTGCTCCGGGAGGGTGAGATCGACCCGCAGGAGACGCTGGGCTTCGCGGTGGTCACCGGCGTGATCATGGCGGAGGCGCGGCTGCTGCTCTACTACGTGCCGCTGGAGACCTACCTGGCGGGCCTCACCCTGCTCCTGGCCTTCTACCTGGCCACGGGCCTGCTGCATTCACACGTCACGCGCGCCTTCTCGTGGGCGATCTCGGTGGAGTACGGCGGGATCGCCGCGGCCGGCCTCGGGCTGGTCGTTGCGGCGAGGGTGGCCGGCCTGGCGTAGCAGCGACTTCGCGGCCTTCTGGGGCTAACCGGCCCCGCTACTCGCGCGCCAGGGCCATCTGCACCGCGCCCACCCCCGCCGTGATCGCGGCGATCCAGAACAGGATCGCCCCCACCACCGTGGCGCCGCCGATATCGAAGATCTCGTACCGCAGGTCCAGCAAGAGTTCGCGGACGCCGATCAACCCCAGCGCGCCGGCCAGGATCAGCACGGCCGCGCCATAGGCAACCGGCCAGTCGCCGGCCTTCCGCACGTGGAAGCGGTAGGCCAGGACCAGCGTGCCTACCGCCAGCAGGAAGGGGAGTTGCCCCACGCCGTAGTCCTGCGTCAGCAACCCGAACACGAGCCAGACCAGGAACACCCCCGCCGCGCCCAGGACCGCCAGCCGCTCACCCAGCCCCAGCCGCTGGATGGCATCGCCGATCCCCTGTACGCCGCCCGCCTGTCCCTCGTTCGTCATGGCACACCTCCACACCCCCGCTCGCAAGCGGGCCGAGCCAGCCGCGAGTGTATAACGTCCGTGCATGGCGAGAAGTCGTGCCGAGGTAGACCGGGCGCGGGACGCCCTCAAGCGGCGTCCCTGCTACCATCGATGCCCACGGTCGGGGAGTGGCGCAGTCTGGCAGCGCACCAGTCTGGGGGACTGGGGGTCGTGGGTTCAAATCCCGCCTCCCCGACCATTTCCCACCACCGCGAGCAGCGGTCGGTATTGGGGGCGAGGCAGCACCGCCCGGATGCCGGTCCGGTCCGCTCAGCCCGCTCGGACACCTCTTCCACCGGCCCCACGACGCCGCTCCGGCGTGACGCTCTCGTGCCTCGTTCCCAACGCCGGGCGAGGTCTAGCCTCGCCGGGCGGCAGGTACGCTACGTGGAGTGAGGAGGTCCCCATGGGGAAGTCACGAAAAGCCGGTACCACTCAGAAGCCACCTGTACCGCTAGAGGGCCATGCCGACATCGACGATTGGATGCGACGGGTCATGCCGGACCTGCAGCCCATCGTCCAGCACTTCGACAAGGTAATCCGCGACACGATCCCCGGGCTGCAGTACGCCATCAAGTGGAAGAAGGTGTACTACGGACTGCCGGACCTCGGATGGCTCATCGAGATGGTGGCCTACGACGTGTCGGTGAACCTCGTCTTCCACGGCGGTGCCGAGTTCGACTCACCCCCGCCGTTGGGGGACACGGGGAGGTCCCGCCACGTCAAGGTGACAAGCCTGGACGAGGCGAAGGCGCCGGAAGTCCGGAAGTCCGGAAGTCCGGAAGTGGATCGAACAGGCGGCACGCGTGCCGGGTTGGAAATAGCGCACGCTCGTGCCCACTCCCAACGGTCCGCGCCACACTTCAGGCCTCCCGAAACGGCAGATGGGCCTCTCGAACCATCACCCACCGTACGTCGCGCGACTGCGGCACTCCCCTGCCTAGGCGCGCGTGGCGATAGTCAGCAGGTACTCGGCCTCCAGGGCGACGGTGCCGTCGTCTGCGCGGTTGTACCGCTCGAAGACCTCGCCGATGACGCGGCTCACCTCGTCGTGCTGGGACTCGTCCGTGGCCTCGAAGACGCGGATCGTGGGGCCGAAGTACATCCGGTGGAACTCCACGGCCTCATCCACAGACGGGTAGTAGGCAAACATCACCCGGCGCTCACTGGAGATGCCGCTGGTGGCCGCGCCCAGTAGCTTGTCGAGGCCGGCTTCGGTGCCCCACCTGCTCGGGGGAGCGAGGCCCGGGGGTGGAGGCGCATAGCGGCCGTGAGCGGCGAAGAAGTCGCCTCCGAACTGGTCCGGCGTCCAGGAGGCCAGCGCGATCGTCCCGCCCGGCCGGCAGACCCGCGCCAATTCGCTTGCTGCCCGCTCCTGGTCCGGTGCGAACATCACGCCGATGGCCGAGAGCACAACGTCGAAGGTCGCGTCCGGGAACGGCAGTGCTTGTGCATCGCCCACCTGGAAGTCGATCACGCTCCCCTCGGCATCTGCGCGCACCATGGCCCGGTCGATCAGGCCGGGAACGTAGTCCAGGCCGGTGACCGCGCAGTCCCGTCGCGCGGCCACCAGGGCCGCATTCCCCGTGCCGCACGCCACATCCAAAACCCGCTGATTGGCGTGCAGGCCGGCTGCGTCACAGAGGGCTTCGCTCATCGGCATGACCTTGCGCGCGATGGCGTTGAAGTCACCCTGCGCCCAGGTCGCTCGCTGTCCCTCGGTGATCCTGCCGTAGTCAACGGGGGGTGGATCAGATGCCATGGTGCCCTCCTTGACACGAACCCCATGCTACGACTGCCGTCAGACCGTTGCCGACGCGCGGCGTGGACAACCCGTTGCAGTGACACCGGATCCGCTCCGAGGCACCGCCCGGGTGTCAGTCCACGGCCGAGGCCGCGCCTTCAGCATCCTCTCCGGCGGCGCGCCTCCATGTGGCGGTGAACCCTCCCGCAGTCCGAACTTGCCCTCGTCATCGAAGCGGCCCCGCGCCTACGCGTCGTGGTCGTCAACGGCGAGTAGCGACCGCCGCCTGGTGAGCCATCGAGCGAAGATCGCAGTCACCGCGACGATGCCCAGCGCTCCCAGCGCCGCCACTTGCGAGACGGTGCTGCTCGGAACCGGGCCGGCGCTCCCTGTCTGAGAGGGAGGCGGCGCGCTGGGCGGGGTGACCGGAGGTGCCGGCGGCGCGGTCGGCGTTCCGGTTGGCGTAGCGGTCGCGGTCGCGGTCGGCGTTGTCGTTGGCGCCGCGGTCGGCGTTGTCGTTGGCGTCGCGGTTGGCGTTGCCGTTGTCGTCGCGGTCGGTGCCGAGGTCGGCGTCGCAGTCGGGGGCGGCGGCGGTGGCGCGGGAATCACCTGATTGAGGACGCTTGTCGTACAACGCACCGTGGTGCCACCCCCATACCCAGTGTTGTTGCACTGGTCCACGTGGATCGGCAGCAGCGTCGTGGTCGTGGAAGGCGTGATCGTGCAGATGAAGCCGTCGAGCGGTGTGGTCCCTCCGTATCCCGAGTCGTTGCACTGTCCGATAGTCGCAGCAGCCGTTGAGGGCGCCGTGTTATCGCCCACGACCGGGTCGCAGACGCCGGGAGCGCCCGGTCCCGTGATAGGCGAGTTGGTGCACTGAAAGATGGTGGCAGGCGTTGGCAGCGGGTCGCTTGCCCAGTGATTGACGAATGAGACGTCGCACTCGATCCAACTGCCCCCGCCCTGGTAGGCGAAGTTGCACTGCCGAGCGGTCGTGACCGGCACCAGTGAGACCGTTGTGACCGGCGGCGCGCAGGGGACCGCTCCGCCCGACGCAGCGCCCTCGCAGATCGTGACCGTGACGGTCGAGGCAGGCCCAGAAGCGATCGTGCCGTCTGCGTTGAGGTAGTTGACCACCTCGATCGTGCAGCGGAGCTCCTGGCCAGCCGTCGCACCGCTGTCGTTGCACTGCTCCACCAATGGAGGCGCAACACCTGCGTTTGCCGCCGAAGCAGGTCTCTCACTGGCGGTGAGCAGTATTGCAGCAGCAAGGACAAGCACGAGGGGGACTACCCACCATGCGCGTCGAGTAAACATTGAGGGGATGTGGGGTGAAGTGAACATGACAAACCTTTCCGCGACGTCTAGATGCTCACCCCCTCACCGTCACAACCGCGTCACCGTGCCTCGGAAGTCGAAAGACCTGAACCAGTGGTTGCGCACGCTCCAATCCACTCTTGGCTCGGCCCTGTTATCGCCCACGCCCGGGGCGCCCGGCTGGTGCGAGAGCGCGAACGGCGCTCCTCGCCCGGCGGCGCCTCGTGGGAAGCACGCGAAAGTACGGGCAGCGATCTGACCATCGACTAAGGAGATGCCGGGGAGATCCGGGCGAGATCGGCGGGGCCTACTCACCGCGGCATGAACGCTGAGGGCCCCCTCGACGGACCTGGCGTGTTCCTCCGTCGGCAGGCCTCCGTGGCGTAGTCCCGGGTGTCCGGCCACTCATGGCAACAGCAACGACGCTGGTCACGAACAGGATCAGGTGCGGGGCCACGTTCAGCCCGCCAGGCGGGGACCTGCGGGCATCGGTGGCATTCGAGGTTGGCGCAGCGGGCAGATCGCCCATGGCTTGCCCGGCGATCGGAAGCAACGATGTGGTCGTGGCTGGTGTCGCGGCAGGCGCCGCCAGACTCGCCGCGAAACCAACGCCAGCGATGGTGGCCGGCGAGCGCCACTACGCGGAGCCCATATCTCAGTCTCGTCAAATGGAGGGGCATGGACATGGGGGCTCACCTTTCGAGCTTCTCCATGCTCGCTAGGCCGTGTCACCACATCATCACTCGGAAGAGAGACGATCAGTTCGCTCATCCACGGACACAACGCCCTGAATCAGATCATTGACTTGAGCAGATGTCCCGCTTCGCTGTAACACCGGTGTGACGCTACTCGTCGAGGATAATGCCAGCCCTACCGGGCGGTGGTAATCGACAGGCTACCGATGCAAATCCTCATGCTGACTCCGGACCCACTCCTTGGTCACGTCATCGCGTGCGCCGCGCGCCGTCTGGGCGACTCGATGGAGTGTGCGTCCGACCTCTCCAGAATCTCCGGTTCAGGCATCGCGCCAGGTGTCGTGATCATCGACTGTGAGACTCCCGATGCAGGCGTCATGGCGACGGTACGAGCAGCGGCATCGTCCTTCTCCAGGGCGCGCCTCATCGTCATGGCGGAGACAGTCTCGGCGGAGCAGGCTCGGCAACTTGGGCGGCTGTCCGTGTCCCATGTGCTGACGAAGCCGCTGCACCCCGCGTCGCTCCTCGCGATGGCCGCGCCGCTCGCCGAACACAGCGATGCTGCCAACGACACCCGGGGCCGCGCCTGGGTCCGCGAGCGGTTCCGACGGCTGTCTCATCGATTGGATCGCTCGAACAGGCGATGAGGGCTTCCAAATGGAAGGGCACGGGCCCCATGAGCCCGAGCATCGTCATCTGTGCCTAGCCCCGGGCAGCCCCGCCGGACGGAGAGCAGTAGTACGCCGGGGAGGCGCACGCGAGGCACAGCGGACCGGCGTCCGTAGTCACCTCGCGGCGGTTGAGGACTTCCTCGCCGCAACGGGCGCAGTCCACGCGGACGCCGCGTTCGCCGACGAGCGCGCGCAGGTCCAGCGTGAGCGCCACCGGCTCCAGGCGCAGCAGTTCCGATGCCGGCATGCGCTGGTAGCCCTGGAGTTGTTGGTAGTACCGGCGCGGCTCGCCCGGTGCGTAGCCGGCTGCACGGCCTCGGACTCCGGGCTGCGGTGAGATGCGGACCGCCTCGGAGGTGTCGGCGTCCACGAGCGTGACCGCGACGCGGCCGTAGTCCACCACTCGAAGGGTGCGGTGGCCCACCGTGCAGCCCGTGGCCGCCACCACGCCGTCCACGAAGCAACCGTCCGTCTCGGCCAGGGCGATCAGGCGCTTCCCGTACGGAGCCTCGAGCCCCAGCGCCTCCACGCCCGCGAGACCCATCCGCACCCCCAGCACCTGCCTGGGGCAGAGGCGCCCGTGGTGGCTCGCGGTCTCCGCGCACGCGCGCTCGACGACGTCTGGCGGCGCTTCCGTGATCATGCGGACCGAGGCTCCTGCTCCTCGCTTGCCCAGCCCATGGACTGGCGGAATGCGCGCTCCACCACCGAGGACGGGCGCAGCGACATTTCGCGCGCCAGCAGGCGTCGGTAGTCGCGGTACTGGTAGAGGGCGTCATGGCGGCGACCCAGGCGACCGTAGGCCGTGAGCAGCGCCACCTGAAACGCCTCCGCGAGCGGCTCCACCTCCACGGCACGCCGGCAGTACGCCAGCGCCCGTTCCACGTCGCCGCAGGACGCCGCCAGGGGGATCGCCTGGGCCAACAGGGAGAGGAACTGCGCTCGCACGCGTTCGCGGTACGGCTCCACCCACTCACCGAAGTCGCCGGCCTCGTCCAACTCGCCGCGATATAGCGCGATGGCCGCATCCAGGTCGCCGAGGAGTCGCTGTGGGCCAGACTCCGTGGCTCCACCTGCTCTCCGCTGGCCGGGCTGGCGGCACGCGTCCGCGCGGGCGTAGAGCGGGGCAGCCAACGCCAGGACGTCCACCCAGACGGCCGGGCTCAGCCGCAGGCCATGCTCGGCCCCAGTGCGGTCCGGTACCGACTCGAACGCGGAGGGGCCCAGGACGCTGCGCAGCTCGTGGAGCAGCACCCGCAGGTGCACACGCCCGTTTCCGGGAGGTGCGTCCGGCCACAGCATCGCCACCGCCTGGTCGCGGTCCACGCCCTCCGGGCCGGCGAAGGCCAGCAGCGCCAGCAACTCGAAGGCCCGGCGGCGGCGGCGGAGTTGGCGGGGTTCCCCGTCCACGCGGCACTCCGGCGTGCCCAGTAGCAGGATGCGCACGCGCACATCCGAGTCCGCCCGGAAGGGTGGGTCAGCGCGACCGGCGGCCTCTGTTGAGTCGGCTGTTGAGTCGGCTGTTGAGTCGGCCTCGGTGGCGGTGTGCATCGGAGCCCCGGCCTGGGCGGTGTGAGACTGGATCTGCAGTAGCAGGACCGCCGCCGCGGAGTCGTCACGCTGGTCGGGAGGGACGGCGATCGCGGTGGCCGTGAGGGGCATCGGCGTCTCGCCGTCCCCCCAGCCGTACCACTCCAGCGCCGTTGCCTGGCCACGCGCAAGGTCTGCCAGCGTGGGGCAGTCCTCCGGACGGCAGACCCGGGCGCCGCGTGCGTCCGTGGCCTGGACGACATCACAGCAGCGAAGGCCGATCAGCGACTCAGCGGGCTGACCGACCAGGGACGCGCACGCCGCATTCGCGGCCACCACGCGACCGTCCGAGGAGATCGCCAGAGACGGTGCGCTGGTCCATTGGACGACCTGCGTGGCCTGCATGGTGGCCCTCCCGCTCGCCCCGATCCTCGTGCGCCCCACCCCGCCAGTGTGAGTGCCGAACGTCCCGAGCCGGCGGGACCCTCGACGCGCCTTCCGAGCAGCCCTCGTCCCATCGCGAAGGGGCGCAGCACGACGCGCCCCGCGTAACGCCGCGAGTAACGGCACCGGGCGCATCATCCGCATACGTGAAGGGTTTCACGAATGACTGGCCCCGGTGCGCCCAGGTCGGGAGCGTCCGCGGGCTCGAGGCAGGAGCAACGGATGTCCTCAGAACCACGGGACGGACACGACCTCCCCGAGACGCCGGAGGGCGCCGGGCGCATCGAGTCGGCTCGGTCCTCCCGGCGCTCGTTCCTCAAGCGGGCCGCCGTCGCGGGCGCTGGCCTCGCGCTGGCGGACCTGTTCGTCTTCGAGCCGTGGAGCCTGGAGGCCGCGGAGCCGGTGGCCATCGGTGACCCATTCGCGATCTTCCCGGACCGCGGCTGGGAGCAGGCATACCGCGACCTGTTCAAGCCGGACTCGGAGTACGTCTTCACCTGCGCTCCGAACGACACCCACAACTGCCTGCTGAAGGCCCACGTCAAGAACGGCGTGGTGGTCCGCATCAGCCCTACATATGGATACGGCAAGGCCACGGACCTCCACGGCAACCAGGCTTCGCACCGCTGGGACCCGCGCTGCTGCCAGAAGGGCCTGGCCCTCACCCGCAAGTTCTACGGCGACCGCCGCGTCCGAGGCGCCATGGTGCGCCAGGGCTTCAAGGAGTGGGCGGACGCCGGATTCCCGCGCGACCCGCAGTCCGGCCGCCCGCAGATGGACATGGAGCGCCGCGGGCGCGACGGCTGGGTGAAGGTGCCCTGGGACGAGGCCTTCGAGATCGCCGCGCGCGCCTACATGGACATCGCGCAGACGTACTCGGGGCCAGAGGGCTCGGCACGCCTCGCGGGCCAGGGGTACGACCCCGACATGGTGGAGGCGGCGCAAGGCGCCGGCGTGCAGACGCTGAAGTTCCGCGGGGGCATGCCCCTGCTGGGCATCTACCGCATCTACTCCTTCTACCGCTTCGCCAACGCGCTCGCCCTGCTGGATGACGAGATCCGGGCCGTGGGCTCGGAGCAGGCGCTGGGCGGCCGCGGCTGGGACTCCTACTCGTGGCACACGGACCTGCCGCCCGGCCACCCGATGGTGACGGGACACCAGACCGTGGAGTTTGACCTCTTCGCGGCGGACCACGCGGACCTGGTGGTCACCTTCGGCATGAACTGGATCTCCACCAAGATGCCGGACGGCCACTGGCTGGCGGAGGCCCGTCAGAAGGGCACGCACATCATCAACGTGTCCACGGACTACCAGTCCACGTCCCAGCGCGCGGACGAGGTGATCCTCATCCGCCCCGGGACGGACGCCGCGCTGGCGCTGGGCTGCGCCCGCTACATCATCGCCAACGGCCTGCACGACGAGGACCACATCAAGGCGTGGACGGACCTGCCGCTGCTGATCCGGATGGACACGCACGAGCTGCTCAACGCGCGGGACGTGGTGGCGGACTACATCCCCGCGGCGCTGGACAACTACGTGGTGCTGACCGCGGACGGACAGAAGCCGCCGGCGGCGCCCCAGCAGAGCACGCAGTTCATCCCGGAGTCACTCCGCGACCAGTGGGGCGACTTCATGGTCTGGGACGAGAACAGCGGCGCCCCCGTGCGGGTCACCCGCGACCAGGTGGGCAACCGCTTCCGGCAGACCGGCGTGGACCCGGCCCTGGAGGGCGAGTTCACGGTCACGCTGGCGGACGGCACGGACGTGGCCGTGCGCCCCGTCTTCTCGCAGATCAAGCGCTACCTGGACGACAACTTCGACCTGCAGACCACCTCCGAGGTGACCTGGGCGAACCCGGCCGCCATCGAGAGCCTGGCGCGCCAGATCGCGGGCGCGAAGGGCAAGGCGCTGCTGGCGCATGGCATGGGGCCGAACCACTACTTCAACGCGGACCTGAAGGACCGCGCGATCTTCCTGGTGGCGGCCCTGACCGACAACATCGGCCACATCGGCGGGAACGTGGGCTCCTACGCGGGGAACTACCGCGGCTCCGTGTTCAACGGCATCCCGCAATGGACGGGCGAGGACCCCTTCGCGCCGGAGATGGACCCGGCCCAGCCGGCCTCCTACCACCAGTACTACAAGATGGAGTCCGCCCACTACTACAACTACGGCGACCGGCCGCTGCGCGTGGGCAACAAGAACTTCACCGGCTCCACCCACATGCCGACGCCCACGAAGTCCATGCACTTCGGGAACTCGAACTCACTGCTCGGCAACACCAAGTGGCACCACGACACGGTCCACAACGTGCTCCCGAACATCGAGGCCATCTTCGTCAACGAGTGGTGGTGGACGGCCTCCTGCGAGTACGCGGACATCGTCTTCGGCGTGGACTCCTGGGGTGAGCGCAAGAACCTGGACGCCACCGGCTCCTGCACCAACTCCTTCCTCCACATGGCGCCGCGCAGTCCCCTGGACCGCATCTACGACACCCGCGGCGACGCGGAGGTCATGGAGGGCATCTCGCGCGCCCTGGGCCGGCTCACCGGCCGGCAGGAGTTCCAGGACTACTGGCGCTTTCAGACGGAGGGCCGCGAGCACGTCTATCTCCAGCGCATCTTCTCCGCCTCCAACGCCGCGCGCGGGTACGACGTGCTGGACCTGGAGCGCCTGGCGAAGGACGGCATCCCCGCGCTGATGAACTTCCGCACGTACCCGCGGCAGGGCGGCTGGGAGCAGCGGTACGAGGACAAGCCCTGGTACAACCGCTCCGGCCGGCTGGAGTTCTACCGGGACGAGCCGGAGTTCCGCGAGTACGGCGAGAACCTGCCGGTGTTCCGCGAGCCCGTGGACGCCACGTTCCACGAGCCCAACGTCATCCACGCCAAGCCGCACGAACTGATCACGCCGCTGGGGCCGGCCGCCTACGGGCTGGACGTGGCGGACCTCTCCACGGAGACGCGCCAGGTGCGCAACGTGGTGAAGGCGTGGTCTGACCTGAAGGGCACCACGCACCCGCTCACCGCGACGGACGACCGCTACCGGTTCATCTTCATCACGCCCAAGTACCGCCACGGCGCGCACAGCACGCCGGTGGACCTGGACTGGATGAGCATGCTCTTCGGCCCCTTCGGGGACGTCTACCGCCACGACTCTCGCATGCCCTGGGTGGGCGAGGGCTACATGGAGATGCACCCCTCGGACGGCGCATCCCTGGGCATCGACGACGGCGACTACGTGTGGTTCGACGCCGACCCGGCCGACCGCCCCTACCGGGGCTGGAAGGAAGGCGACGAGGACTACGAGGTCTCCCGCGGCATGGCGCGCGCCCGCTTCCAGAACGCCATGCAGCCGGGCGTGATCCGCATGTGGTTCAACATGTACGTAGCCACTCGCGGCTCCGTGCGCGGCCAGAAGGAGCGGCCGGACGGCCTGGCCAAGAACCCGGAGAGCGGGTACCAGGCCATGTTCCGGCACGGCAGCCACCAGAGCGGCGTGCGCGCCTGGCTCCGCCCCACCCTGCTCACGGACTCGCTGGTCCGCAAGCCGTTCTTCGGCCAGGCGATCGGCGCCGGCTTCGAGAGCGATGTGCACTGCGCCAACGGGGCGCCCAAGGAGTCCTTCATCCGCATTGAGAAGGCAGAGGACGGCGGCCGCGAGGGCGGCCTGTGGCGCCCGGCCCAGAACGGCCTGCGCGCGGGATACGAGTCGGACGTCATGCGCGAGTACCTGGCGGGCGCGTTCTACCAGGGCTAGCGACCAACCTGCCCGCGAGACGCGAGCCTCGCGGGCACCTCGGACTGGAGGCAAGACATGGCCGAGGTCTTCAACTGGCAACTCAACCGGGACATGCAGTACCCGTTCGAGGCCGGGCGCCCGAAGCGCCAGATCGCCTGGGTGTTCGACACCAACAAGTGCATCGCCTGTCAGACGTGCACCGTCGCCTGCAAGTCCACGTGGACCTCTGGCACTGGCCAGGAGTACATGCTCTGGAACAACGTGGAAACCAAGCCTTACGGCTTCTTCCCGCAGGGCTGGGACGTCCAACTGTTGGACCGGCTGGGCGTGGTGAAGTGGGACGGCAACACGTACGCCGGCCAGACGGTCTTCGAGTCCGCCCCGGCTGGCGAGCGGGTGAACGGCTGGCTACCGGCGGCGGAGGACTGGGCGCACCCGACGGTGGGCGCCGACGCGCCCGCGGGCGCGGTGGAGCGCGGGGCCTACATGGACCGCCTGCCCCACGACACCTGGTTCTCCTACCTGGCCCGGATCTGCAACCACTGCACCTACCCGGCCTGCGTGGCGGCCTGCCCTCGGCAGGCGATCTACAAGCGGCCGGAGGACGGCATTGTCCTGGTGGACCAGGCGCGGTGCCGCGGCTACCAGGAGTGCGTTGCCGCCTGCCCGTACAAGAAGGTCATGTACAACAACGAGACGCGCGTCTCGGAGAAGTGCATCGCCTGCTTCCCGAAGATCGAGCAGGGCTACCAGCCGCAGTGCGTCACCACCTGCATCGGCCGCATCCGCATCGCTTCGTTCATCTCCGGCCCGGAGGAGATGGACGCGCAGCGCCCCATCGACTTCCTGGTGAAGGTGCGGAAGGTGGCCCTGCCGCTGTACCCGCAGTCCGGCACGGAACCCAACGTCTACTACATCCCGCCCATCCACGCGCCGCGGGACTACCTCCACCAGATGTTTGGCCCCGGCGTGGACGAGGCGATCGAGACCTACCAGAACATCGCCAATGACCCGGAACTGCTGGGGCTGATGATGCTCTTCGGCAGCACGGAGCGAATCATGCACTCCTTCAAGGTGGAGGGTGAGATCGCCATGGGCTTCGACGAGGCCGGCGAGGAGTTGGTGCGCGTCCCCCTGCGCGAACCCACCTTCATCCGCGAGTTCTTCGACGACGTGCACCAGACCTACCTGCACAACATCACGTAGCCCACCCTCTGGCCTCGTCCGTCGCCGGGGGGCGGCGGACGAGGCTCCGGGCGGACGCCCGCGGGAAACGAGGAGTCAGATGACCAGCAGCACGGACACGGGGTCGGCCCCGGTCGGCCGGCGGGGGTTCCTGAAGTACGCGGGCGCCCTGGCCGCCAGCACCGCCTTCGCGGGAGCAGTGGCGGCTCGGGTCCTCACGCGGCCGGAACCTGCCACCCACCTGGTGGCGCACCGGCACGAGGGCGAGATTCCGCTGGACTACACGGACGGGGCCTGGTCCCGCCGGGAGCGCTGGCCGGTACCGATGCTGGTCCAGAACGTCACCACGCCGCATGCCACCGGCCTCGCAGTGCCGGAGGTGCGAGTGGCCGCCCTGCACAACGGCGATCGCATCGCGTTCCTCGTGGAGTGGGACGACGACGACGCGGACGACATGGACGCCATGGCTCGCTTCCGGGATGCCATCGCCGTCCAGTTGCCGTTGGACCCCGCGGCCCTCCCCGGCATCACCATGGGCGCGGTGAACCAGCCCGTCCACATCCTGCAGTGGCGCGCCGCCTGGCAGCGCGACGTGGACCTGGGCCGCCAGACGGTGCAGGACGCCTTCCCCAACCGCTTCAAGGACGCGGCGCCGGAGGACCTGATGGGCGAGGAAGCCGCCCGGCAGTTCTACCCCGCCCTGGTCTCCAACAACCCCATGGCCATGCGCGGACGCACTTCCCCCGTGGAGGACCTGAGCGCCGCGGGGTTCGGGAGCCTGACCTCACAGGACGTGCAGACGGCCACTGGCCGGGGCGTCTTCGACGGTGGGTGGCACGTGGTGGTCTCCACGCCGCTTGCCGCCGGCGAGCACAAGACGGCGCTGCAGCCGGGCCTCACAACCTCCGTGGCCTTCGCCGCCTGGGACGGCGGCCAGGGCAACCGAGGGTCCCGCAAGCAGTGGTCGAACTGGACCGAACTCGAAATCGAGGCTTGAGATGACCACCTCGCCCACCGTCTCGCCGGCCATGCTGGAGAGCGCGCCCGTCCAGCGCCTGCTGGGCCGCTCCGCGCTGTACGAGGTGCTGGCGCTCGCCCTCGCCTACCCCGCTGCAGAGACGTTGGAACGCGCGGGCGTGCTGCTTGCGGACCTGCAGGACCACCCCGCCGTGGCGGACCGCGGCCTCGCGCAGGCGGCCGCCACCCTGCTGGCCGCGCTGGAGGACGTGGACGCAGAGCGCGTGGCCCCGGTGCACTTCGCGCTCTTCGAGGGCTCCGTCCTCTGCTCGCCGCACGAGACGGAGTACATCCGGGACCCGCTGGCCAAGGCCGCCCAACTGGCGGACATCGCGGGCTTCTACGCGGCCTTTGGCCTCAAGGTCTCCCGCGACCACCAGACGACGCCGGACGAGATCTGCACGGAAGTCGAGTTTATGTCGCTACTGGTCCGCAAGGAGGCGTACGCGCTGATCCGCGGCTGGAGCGAGCACCAGCAGGTGGCCCGCGATGCGAGCCGGCGCTTCCTGGAGGCCCACCTGGGTCGGTGGACGGGCGCTTTCGCCGGGTCACTGTGCACGCACGCGGACGAGGCCGCCGCCCTCCGGGACGACGACGCGGTGGCCCGCTGGTTCCACGCCGTCGGCGACCTGTTGCGCGCAGCCGTTGAGGTGGAGACACATGAACTGGGCGTGTACCCCTCGCTGCTGACGCGCCGCTTCCAGGACCCGGACCCCGGCGCGCTCGTCTGCCCGATGGCTCCGGAACCCGAGCCCGAGGATGACCTCCCGCTGGGCGGGCGGCTGGGCACCATCCGCGCGCCCGAGGCTCCCTAGGCCGCAGGGGTGCCTCGCGCGCATCGATGGCTCGCCGTCGCGACCGTGGTGGCCACGGTCGCCCTGATCGGCGTGGGCTCGCTCGTGAGGACCACCGGGTCGGGCCTCGGCTGCCCTGACTGGCCACTGTGCCACGGGCGGCTCCTGCCGCCTGCCGAGCGGACGGCGATCATCGAGTGGAGCCACCGGACGCTGGCGGCCGTCACGGGTGTCCTCATCGTCTCGCTCTCGGCCTGGACGGCCGCCGCCCTCCGTGCCGACCGCGTCCGCACGATAGCCGCGCTCACGGTGCTTCCGCTGCTCGCGCTCCAGGCGGCGCTCGGGCGCGAAACGGTGCTGCGGGAACTGCCACCTGCGGTGGTGGCAACGCACATGCTCACCGCCATGGCGCTGCTGGCCTTGCTCGTGGTGGTGGCGGTTCCACGCCCCCTCCGGCCCTCCACCGCGAGCACCGCCCTCCACCCCCACGTCCTGCTCGCCTTCGCCACCACCGCGGCGGCGGTCGCGCTGGGGGCGGTGATGGTTGCGGGGGGCGGCGCCTACGCGTGTTCGACCTGGCCGGGCTGCGCGGAGGCGCGGCTACCGTGGCAGGGATCGGACCTCCACGGGCTCCAGTGGCTGCATCGAGGGACCACGCTACTCGCCCTGCTCGCCGCGGCGAACCTGGCCGTCCGCGCCCACCGCATGGGTGAGGCCGCTCGCGTCATCCACCGTGTCGCGGGCGGGATCCTGGCGCTCTACGCACTACAGGCGCTGCTGGGGGCGGCGAACGTCCTCCGGGGGTCGGAGGGCACGCGCATCGCCCACCTCGTGCTGGCGGCCACGATCTGGGCGCTGGTGACGGCGCTTACCGTCCGCGGGTGGGGCCGCGAAGCCGCCGGAGTTACCGCGAGTGGTGGACAGGCGCTCAGCCCCGGCGGCTGACCACGGGCAGCGCCTGCCCTCCGGGCCGCGCGGCCGCCACCCTCGAGGTGTACGCAACGTGCCAGCGACGCGCACGGACGTACAGCAGCGCGAACCACGTCACCGCCGCGAGCGCGAGGACGCCCGCGAGGGCCATCGCCCCGTAGTACACGTCCGCGTCCAGGCCCGTCAGCGGCACGCCGCCGCGCAGCACTGCGGCCAGCGAGAGCACCGCCGCAAACGCGGCAGCCCGCCAGGCAGGCGGCGGCCGCAGCACCCGCTCGCTGGCGAACTCCGGGAGCATCACCTGCGCCATGGTCACGATCGCCAGCGACACCACGCCCAGCGCGAAGACGTGACGCACGGCGTCCACCTCTCGTGCCGCCAGCGTGCCCTCCAAGGCGGCGTGCCCACCCACCCAGGCCAGGCCCGCCGCCGTCACCACGAGCCAGGCCAGCACGGTCATGAGTGACAGGGCGAGTCCTCGAGGCGGCCCCGACCCCGCGCCGAGCCCTCGCAAGGCGAGGCGGCGCACACCGAACGTCGCGACCGCCGCGCCGGTGGTCAGGCCCATCCCGGCGAGCCCCAGGCCCTGGAGGCGGCCCGCGGTCGCGCCCGGGGGCCCGGCCAGTCCCGCGAGAGCGCCAGCCAGCCAGAGCAGCAGACCAACCTGCAGGGCGATGAAGACGGCCCGGCCCGCCGCCGGCGGCGTGCGTTGCAGCCCGAACAGCATCGGGAACGACCGCAGTCCCACCCCGAGGATCGCGCTCAACAGCACGCCAAAGAACTGCAGGTTGACCAGCAGGGCGTTGCGCCGCTGCTCCAGGATCACCCCGGCCCCGCGCGCCAGTTCCGTGAGCCACCACGCCCCCAGCACCGCCTGGACCACCATCCAGAAGACGGCGGCGGAGAGGAGCAGGCTGCTCGGGTCACCTCGGAGCAGCGCGGGGCGCAGCGTGGTCCAGAGGACGGCCGCGAAGGCGGCGAGCGCGAGAACCTCCGCCAGCGCGCCGGCCACGAGGAGCGCCTCGAAGCCGGGTTGGTCGACAAACGGCTGGCCCAGCGCGCGCAGCAGCAAGCCGGCCACCAGCAGGGCGAGCGCGGGGAGCACGAGGCGGGGATGGGCCTGCGGGCGCTGCGCGAAGCGCGGAGCGACTCGCAGCGCCATCGCCAGCACGAAGATCCCCGCGAAGCCCACCACCTGCAGATGCCCGTGCACCTGCGCTTGCGCCACCCAGCGCGCGTCCATGCCGCCGCTCGCCGCCACCGTCGGCAGCGTCACCGCGAGCACGAATCCGCCCAGGGTACCCAGTGCCAGCGACGCCGCCACCAGTGGCACATGCACACGGTCCTGGAGACCCGCGTCCGTCCGGATGACCTTGGCCTTCAGCACCGGAACGTCCTCCCGTGCCGGACGGCTCGCCGCTGACCGCCTACGCCGTCTTGCGGATGTGGATCACCCAGCGCTGCGGGCCCTCCTCCACCGGCTCCCAGGAAGCCTGGCCGGTCCGCTCCGCCTGGAACTGGTAGAACAGCGGCTTGGGGTCATGGTCGTTCACCAGCGTCAGCATCCCGCCGGCCGGCAGGCCGTCAAAGGTGGAGAAGATCAGAGGGTGCCGGTCGCGCGGGACCACCTCGCGGACGTCCACCACCACCTCGCCGGAAGCCTCCGGCGCAGCGTCCGAAACGCCGGACTCCGCGAGTTCGGCCAGCACGTCCTCCAGCGGTACCTCGTGGGCCGCCGCCGCGTCCTTCAACGTGTGCATCCCGCCGCAGCAGGTGTCGATACCGCGGGCCTCCAGCACGGGGCCTGACTCCGGCCAGCGCAGCAAGATCTCTGAGACGGTGCGTTCCGCCAGGGGCATGTCGCCATCCTTCACCCTTGCCGGGCGCACCACGTGCGCCCGATGAATGTTCGGCCTGATCGTAGGGTGCTATCTATAAGTCCACAACTAATCATTATGGGGCGAACGTCCCGCGCCCACGCGGACCGAAGCCCGGCGGACGGGTAACGCAAGGAGGGACGGCCGCTTCCGCCCCCTCGCCGTCCTCCGTACCCCCGGGACTAGTTGGAGCGGAGCGCCTCCGCGGCCGCGTTCACCGTGCGGTCGATGTCCGCCTCCGTGTGCGCGAGCGAGACGAACGACGCCTCGAACTGCGAGGGCGGTAGGTGGATGCCACGGTCGAGCATGGCGCGGTGGAAGCGGGCGAACGCGGCCGTGTCTGCCCGACGCGCCCCCTCGTAGTCCGTGGGCGGGGCATCGAGGAAGAACGGCGTCACGGTGGAGGCGGATCGCGCGACAGCGATCGGAACGCCGGCGTCGCGTCCCGCTTCCTCGAGGCCGGCCGCCAATCGACGCGCGAGCGCATCCAGGCGCGCGTAAGTGCCCTGGTCCTCGCGGAGGGCGTCGAGGGTGGCCGTGCCAGCGGCCATCGCCAGGGGGTTCCCGGACAGTGTGCCGGCCTGGTAGACGGGGCCCTCAGGCGCCATCTGCATCATCAGGTCGCGGCGGCCGCCGTACGCGCCCACCGGCAGGCCCCCGCCGATCACCTTGCCAAGCGCGGTGAGGTCCGGCGTGACGCCGTAGACGGCCTGGGCGCCGCCGTAGGAGGCGCGGAAGCCGGTGATCACCTCGTCGAAGATGAGGAGCGCGCCGTGCTCGTCGCAGATCTCCCGCAGGCCCTCCAGGAAGCCCGGCGCCGGCGGCACCACGCCCATGTTTCCCGCCACGGGCTCCACGATCATCCCCGCGACTGCGCCCGGGTGCGCCCGGAACTGCGCGCGCACCGCCTCCAGGTCGTTGTAGGGCGCGAGCAGCGTCTGCGCGGCGTAGGCGGCGGGGACGCCGGGGGAGTCTGGGAGGGCCAGCGTGGCCGCGCCGGATCCGGCGGACACCAGCAGGCCGTCCGCGTGGCCGTGGTAGCAGCCCTCGAACTTCAGGATGAGGTCGCGCGCGGTGGCGGCACGTGCGAGCCGGATCGCGCTCATCGTCGCCTCCGTGCCGGAGGAGACGAACCGCACCATCTCCACGGATGGGACGGCCTCGACGACGCGCTCCGCGAGGGCCGCCTCGGCCTCCGTGGGGGCGCCGAACGAGGTGCCGAGGGCCGCCGCCGCGCCGATGGCCGCCACGACGCGCGGATCGGCGTGGCCCAGGATCAGCGGGCCGTAGGAGCAGACGTAGTCCAGGTACTCGTTGCCGTCCACGTCCCAGACATGGGCGCCCTGTCCGCGGGCGATGAACACGGGATCGCCGCCCACGCCCCGGTAGGCGCGCACGGGGGAGTCCACGCCGCCCGGCAGCACCCGGCGCGCGCGCTCCATGGCCAGCCGAGAGTTCGGGCGGCTCACGCGCGGTCCTCGCGCAGCCAGCGCGCGGCGTCCTTCGCGTGGTACGTGATGATGATGTCGGCGCCCGCACGAGCGATGGAGGTGAGCGTCTCCAGCACCACTCGACGCTCGTCCAGCCAGCCGTGCAGGGCGGCGGCCTTCACCATCGCGTACTCGCCGGAGACGTTGTAGGCGGCCAGCGGCAGATCCGTCTGCTGCCGCACCGCGTGGATCACGTCCAGATAGGGCAGAGCCGGCTTCACCATCACGATGTCCGCGGACTCCGCCACGTCCAGCGCCACCTCGCGCAGGGCCTCGCGGGCGTTCGCGGGGTCCATCTGGTAGCCGCGACGGTCCCCGGACTGGGGCGCGGAGTCCGCGGCCTCGCGGAACGGGCCGTAGAAGGCGGAGGCGTATTTGGCGCTGTAGGCCATGATCGGCAGCGAGGCGTGCCTCGCCTGGTCGAGGGCCTCCCGGATCGCCGCCACCCGCCCGTCCATCATGTCTGACGGGGCGATGACGTCCGCGCCGGCCTCCGCCATGGAGACGGCCATGCGGGCGAGCAGATCCAGCGAGGGGTCGTTGTCCACCTCGCCGGTCGCGGTCAGCAGGCCGCAGTGGCCGTGGTCCGTGTACTCGCAGAGGCACACGTCCGCCACGGTGAGCAGGTCAGGGTCCAGCCGCTTCAGTTCGCGGATGGCCTGCTGAACGATACCGTCCTCGGCGTAGCCCTCCGAACCCTCGGGGTCCTTCGCCGCTGGCAGGCCGAAGAGCAGCACCGCGCGCACGCCGCTCGCGCGCAGGTCCGCCACCTCCCCGGCCAGCATGTCCACTGACAACTGGTACTGCCCGGGCATCGAGGTGATCTCGTTCCGGACGCCGGTCCCATGCGTGACGAAGATCGGGTAGACGAACTGGGCCGGGTCCAGCCGCGTCTCCCGTACGAGCGCGCGCATAGCCTCGGTGCGCCGGGTGCGGCGCGTCCGCACGAAGCGGAGTGACTGCGTTGCGGTGACCATCAGAGGGCCTCCCCTGTCATAGCGCCCGCCCGGGCGATGGGCTCTGCCGCCTGCACCTGCGGCGAGGGTGGTTGGTGGAAGAAGCGCCTGAGTGCGTCGACCAGCCCCTCCACGGAGTGTTCCTCGGCGACCACGTCCGGCTCCAGGCCGGCGACGCGCGCCGCCTCCGCCGTCGCCGGGCCGATGCAGGCGACGGTCGCGCGTGCCACCGAGGACAGGTCGCCGCCCAGCAGCGCCGCGAGGTTCCGCACGGTGGAGGACGAGGTGAACGTCACCACGTCCACCTGCCCGGCACGGACCGCGTCCAGCGCCGCAGGCGGCGCCTCGGCAGGTGGGGCCGAGAAGTAGAGCGCCAGGTCGTCCACCGCGGCGCCGGCCTCGCGCAGCGCGTCCGGCAGCACGTCGCGGGCGCCTTCCGCCCTCGGCAGCAGCACGCGTGTTCCGTCGAGGTTGCCCTGCGCCAGCAGCGCTGCCGCCACGGCCTCGCCCAGCGCCTCCCCCGGCACCAGGTCCGCGCGCAACCCGCGGGCCGCCAGCGCCCGCTCCGTGGCGGGACCGATGGCGCAGATGCGCGCTCCAGCCAGGAGCCGCAGGTCCTCTCCCGCCGCCATGAGGCCGTCCAGCAGCACCTCCACCGCGTTTGCCGAGGTGAACGCCACCCAGCGATACGCGCCGCGGCGGAGCCACTCCACCGCCTCCGCGAGCCGCTCCGGATCGAGCCGACGTTGCACCTCGATGGCCGGGAGTTCGATGGAATGCGCGCCCTCCAGGCGCAGGAGCGTGACCAGCGACGACGCCTGCGCGCGGGTGCGGGTGACCAGCACCCGCTTGCCGGCGAGCGGGGCGAGACGCTCGCGGGCGAGCCGCGACTGGAGCGCCACCACGTCTCCCACCACGAAGAGCGCGGGGTTGGACACCTTCGCCGCCCGCGCGGCGCGGGCGATCTCGCCCAGCGGTGCCGTCACCACGCGCTGGCCCCCCGTGGCGGCCTCCTGCACCAGCGCCGCGGGCGTCGAGGCGTCACGGCCGCCCTGCACGAGCGCGCGGGCGATGCCCTCCAGCCGCTCCACGCCCATCAGCACCACCAGCGTGTCGGCGGAGCGGGCCAGCCGCTCCCACTGCACCTGGGCCTCGGGCTTCGTCGGATCTTCGTGTCCGGTCACGACCGCGAACGAGGTGGCCACGCCTCGATGGGTGACCGGGACGCCTCCGAGCGCGAGCCCGCCGATGGCTGACGTGACGCCGGGGACGATCGTGCAGGGCACCCCCGCTTCCGCGAGGGCGAGTGCCTCCTCGCCGCCACGTCCGAAGACCAGCGGGTCGCCACCCTTCAGGCGCACCACGCGACGGCCGGCACGGCCGTGCTCCACGAGCGTGGCGTTGGTCTGGTCCTGGGTCATCCGCTGATCGCCCGGCGCCTTGCCTGCGTCCAGCAGCAGCGCTCCATCGGGCGCCTCGGCCAGCAGTTCCGGCGGCGCCAGGCGGTCGTACACCACCACCTCCGCGCGGCGGAGCGCCTCGAGGCCTGTCCACGTGATCAGGCCCGGGTCGCCGGGGCCGGCCCCCACGAGCCAGACATGCCCCAGCGGCGCAGTCACGAGAGCACCCCGTAGCGCGACTCGTAGGCATCCTTCAGCCGCCCACCCAGCCCACGCCCCACGGCCGCGGCATCAGCCACCGGGCCGGTGGCATCGCCGAACACCGGCGCGGTGCCGTCGCGGTCGCCGCCCAGCAGCGCCCGCACGGTCACCAGCGGCCCGTCCAGCCTTCCAAGGGCACCCACCGCCAGGTCGCACCCCGTACCCAGCGCCGCCAGCACGCCCCGCTCCGCCTCAGCGGCGGCTCGTGTGGCGGGGTGATCAGCACCCGCGAGCAGCGCGCAGGTGGGCTCGTCGTCCGCGCGGCACTCCAGCGCAATGACGCCCTGCCCGGGCGAGGGGAGGAACGCCTCCGCCTCGAAGACCTGGGTCGCCTCGCCGAGTCTGCCGAGGCGGTCCATCCCGGCGGCAGCCAGGATCGCGCCGTCGTACTCGCCCGAGGCCACCTTCGCCAGACGCGTGTCCACGTTGCCCCGGATCTCCACCGGCAGCAGGTCCGGGCGCAGCGCACGCAGCAGCGCCACGCGGCGGCTGGCACTGGTCCCCACGCGGGCGCCCGCCGGCAGCGCCGCCAGCGGCCTGCCGCCGCTCCCGACGAACACGTCGCGAGGGTCGCCGCGCTCCAGCATGGCGGCGATCACGAGTCCCTCCGCGGGGGCCGTGGGCACGTCCTTCAGCGAGTGCACGGCCACGTCCGCTTCGCCGCGCAGCACTGCATTCCGCACGGCCCCCACGAAGACGCCCTGCCCGCCCAGCACCCGCAGCGAGGTCTGCCGGTCCGCGTCGCCCTGGGTGGTCACTTCCACCACCTCGCTCTCCACGTCCGGACTCACGGCGCGGAGCGCGTCAGCGGCGAGGCGTACCTGCGCGAGGGCGAGCGCGGATGCCCGGCTGGCGAAACGAATGCGGGCGGGCGCGGTCACTCGGCGACCGGCGGGTCCAGGCGGAACAGGGCCCGCGCCGCCTCCAGGGTGAAGTTTCGGTCGCCCCGCTCGCGGAGGACGCTGATGGGGTCCGCCAGGATCTGCTTGGTAACGGCGCGGGTAATGGCGTCCGCGAACTCCTCGAACTCCGCGCGGCGGTCGTCGTCAGGTGGCACGCGGCGCATGGTGCGGGCGATGGCCGCTTGGCGGATGGACTCCGCCCGCGCCCCAATGGTCGCGATGGTCGGCTGCACGCGGACGGAGGCGGCCCACTGCTGGAACTTCGCGGCCTCCTCGTCCACGATGGCGCGGACCGCCTCGATCTCTCCGCGGCGGGCCTCGGCGTTTCGGTCAGCCACTGCCCCCAGGTCGTCCAGGTCGTAGTACTCGACGCCGGGCAGGTGACGCGCCTCCGGCTCGAAGTCGCGCGGGACGCCGATGTCCACCACCAGTAGCGGCTCGCCCTCGCGCGCGGCCATGACCTCGCGTAGTGCCTCCGCCGTCACCAGCGGCTCCGGCGCCCCCGAGGCGGCGACGACGATCTGGGCGTCCCGGAGCGCCTCCGGGAGCGACTCGAACGGCACGGCGCGGCCGCCCAGTTCCAGCGCGAGGCCTTCCGCGCGCTCCGCGGTGCGGTTGATCACCACCACCTCGCGCGCCCCCTGCGCCACCATCGCCTGCGCGGCCAGCCGGCCAGCCTCGCCGGCGCCGATCACCAGCACCGTGACGGTCGCCAGGTCGGGGAACAGCGCCCGCGCCTGCTGCGCGGCGATGGAGGAAACGGACAGGGCGCGCGTGGAGATCGCCGTCTCGGCGCGCACTCGACGCCCCGTGCGGAGCGCCGTGTGGAAGAGCCGGGAGATCACGACGTCGTCCGTCTTTGCCCGCACGGTCGTGGAGAACGCGGAGCGCACCTGCCCCAGCACCTCGGTCTCGCCCACCACCATCGAGTCGATGCCGGAGGCCACGCTGTAGAGGTGCTTGATGGCCTCGTCGTCGCGTTCCACCCGGAAGTAACGGGCAACCGTCGGCAGGTCCGCCCCCAGGCGGTCTGCCAGGAACGCGTGGACGTCCGGCGACTCCTGGTCGCCGCCCAGGTAGAACTCCAGGCGGTTGCACGTGGAGAGCAGGGCCGCCCCACTACCAAAGCGCGCGTTCGCCGCCCGCAGGAACGGGACCACCTGGTCATCCCCCAGCGTGACCCGCTCGCGGACGTCCAGGGGCGCGCCATGGTGGCTGAGGCCGGCGAGCGTGATCATCGCGCCTCGCCTCCCACGGTCGCGTCCTCGCGCCACCACGGCGCCGGGGTCAGGGAGGAGCGGCCCAGCGCCTCCACCAGGCGCGCGCGGGCCTCGTCCATCTTCCCGGCCCGGATCAGGTCCAGCACGCCGCCGTTGATCGCGTCCTGCCATCGGTCATTCGGGATGCGATTCGGGCACTCCCCGCAGAGCAGCGGCGGGGGCGTCTTGGTGCGCGTGCAGTTGACTGCGCACTCGCGGTCCATGGCGCGGATGTCCCGTCGCACCTCTGCCAGCAGGTCGGCCAGCAGCACCACGTCGTCCGAAAGGAACTCCTCCATGCGCTCACGCAGCCAGCGCGCCATGGCCGGGCTCCCGCCGCCGGTGGATGAGGCGATCTGCAGCGAGCCCTTCTTCGCGAGCGACGGCAGGATGAAGTCGCAGTTGTCCACGTCGTCCGCGGCGTTCACCAGGATGCCGTTGCCCCGGGCCTCGTCCGCCACGGCGCGGTTTACCTCGCCATCGTCGGTGGCCACCATGACCAGGCCGTAGCCGGCGGTGTCGCCCGGCTGGAACGGGCGCGCCACCCACTCGGCGCGGCCGTCATCGATGAACGCGCGCACCGGTGGGATCAGGTCGGGCGCCACCACGGTGACGTGCGCTCCGGCTTCCACCAGGCGGCCGAGTTTCTCGTCCGCGACATGGCCGCCGCCCACCAGCAGCACCGGCATCGCTTCAACTTCCAGGAAGATCGGGTAGTAGCCCACGGAGACCTCTCTGCCGGTCACTGCCTCGTTCGATGGCGTGTGATGTCGATGCGGTCTACTGGCGCAGGCCCACGAGTGGCGCGACGTCACCCAGCCCCAGCCGGCGGCACGTGAACATCGGCGTGTCGACCAGGGTGTACGAGGACGACTCGGAGTCGCGGAGTTCCCGCACCAACGCCAGGAACTCGCCGGGGTCATTGCCCTCGAACGCCACCACGAACTCCTGGTCGTCCAGGCCGTACGAGTACGTCGTGTTGATCTTGATGCCGTGGTACTTGTGGCCGATGGCGATGTGCTCGTCCATGATCCGCTGGCGTTCTGCGTGCGGCAGCGTGTACCAGGCGCGCGTCTTCACCATCGGGTAGACGAACAGGTACTCGTCCACGCCCCCGTCCAGGCGGAGGCGTTCCCGCTTCTCCGCGCCGGCGTGCAGGTCATTGGTGTAGAGCGAGCGCATGGTCATGGAGAGGTAGGAGTGCGGCTGCTCCAGCCACGCCCCCACTCGCGAGGTGCGCAGCGCCTCGTGCCAGTCCGTGATCGTCCGCAGGCTGTCGTGCGCCTGCCACACCACGAAGTCCACGTCACCCCGAGTGCCAACGGTGGAGTATGCCCGCGTCAGCATCGCCTGCGCGGATTGGTCCAGGAGGTCCGTGAGTTCCTCGCCGAGTTCGGCGCGCTCCGAGGCGGGCAGGCGCCGGCCCTCGGTGGAGAGCCGGAAGAACGTGAACTTCACGCTCTGCACGCCTCGAGGAGTCGGACGGAAAGCGTCCGGGGCGGGCCGAGCGCCGGGATGTCCGGCGGTGCTGTGCGCGTGTGGGTGGGGGGCGGCGGTAGGCTCGGTGCTGGTCACGACAGGTCTTCCTCCACGGACTCGTCCGCGGCGCCGGAGGCGGCCACCGCCGAGCAGAGTTCCTCCCAGCGGTCGTACTCGGGGACGAAGTAGGGCAGCCGCACCTTCTTGAACTCGGTCGTGGAGTACAGGACGCGGTAGTCCTGCACGCCCGTCTCGTCGGCCATGGCGCGCGCGGTCTCCTCCACGCCTGCCACCTTGGGGTGGTGGATCATCGTGAAGACGGAGTACGGCCAGTCCGGGTAGGTGGGCCGCTGGTAGCAGTGCGAGATGTTGCGGTAGCCCGCGACGAACTGCCCGAACTCCTGGATGCGCTCGGCCGGCACGTTCCAGACGGCCATGCCGTTGGCGCGGAACCCGGCGGTGCGGTGGTTCAGGATCGCGGCGAAGCGGCGCAGGTGGCCGTTCGCCTTCATCCGCTCCGCGTGCTCGAAGAGGCGCTCCACGGACCAGCCGAGGGCCTCCGCCACCGGCGCGAACGGCTCCGCCACGGTCCCCAGGTCGCCCTGCGTGGCCAGGATGTAGTCCACGTCCTCCTGGGACAGGGCGTGCCCTTCCGCCTCCTTGCGGCGTGCCTCGGTGTACTCGGGCGCGCCGCGCTCGGTCATGGCGCGGTCGCCGGACATGTCCAGCGTCACGCCAATCTTGAAGAGGCTGAGCGTGGGCATGGGGCGCGTGGACTCCGCGACGGTCAGGACGTGGAGCCGCTGGATGACCTCGTCCAGGTCATGCCCGGGGGGCATCGCCACCGTGAACCACATGTTGAACTCGTGGTTGCGCTTGTAGTTGTGGGAGACCCCCGGGTGGGCGTTCACGATGGCGGCGGCGTGCGCCAGGCGTTCCGGAGCGACCTTCATCGCCACCAGCGCCGAGGAGTACCCGAGCGCCTTAGTGTCGTAGATCGCGCAGATCTGGCGCACCACGCCGGCGTCGCGCGCCTCGCGCAGGCGGCGCAGCGCATCTTCCTCGGTGATGCCGAGGCGCTCGCCCAACGCGGCGTACGGGCGCTCGACCAGCGGGAAGTCCTCCTGCATGAGGTCCAGGAGGGAGCGCGAAGTGGCGTCGAACTCTACCCCTGCGGGGCGAGGGAGGGCGGTGGTCATGAGCGGGCTCCCGTGGGTTCCGGCTGGCTGGGTGAGGGTGGCAGGCCGTAGTTGGACTCGTAGAGCCGCTCGACCTCGTCCGCCTGCGCGTCGGTAATCGGGGCGGCGTCCGACGCCCCGGCGAACTCGTCCACCTGGCCGGCGTCGTAGATGTTGGGGAGCGCCGAGACCACGGTGGGGGAGCGCAGCACGTACTGGAGCGCCGCCTGCCCCAGCGTGCAGTTGTTCTCGCGCTCCAGGAAGCGCAGGCGCTCGACCTTCTGCACGCCCTCGATGAGCCACGAGCGCGGGCGGTGCCGGCGGTGGTCGTGCTCCGGGAAGACGGTGTCGGCGGTGTAGTGGCCCTCCAGCATACCGGAGGAGTGAGGCACGCGGACGACCAGGCTCTTGCCGGTGCGCTCCGCCGTCTGGATGAGCGCGCGACCGGGGTCCAGTTCCAGCGCGTTGTAGATCATCTGCACGCCCTGGATCGGCAGGTGCTCCATCGCGTAGTGGCCCTCGTCCTCCCAGCCGATGGCGGGGCCAAGGGCGACACCCGCCGAGCGCACCCTGCCCTCGCGGCAGATGCGCTCGACCCACGTCCACACCGCGTCGTCCTGCAGGTGCGGCATGCGCGGGTTGTGCATCTGGAGGAAGTCGATGCGGTCCGTGCCCAGCCGCCGGAGCGAGGCGTCCAGCGCCTGCTCAAGGAACGGAATGTCGAAGCGGTGCGGCGCCTCGCGGTGGCCGGCGTCCGACTGGTCTCGCGACTGCCAGTCGTACCCGAACTTCGCGCCGATCACGATGCCGTCGCGCTCGGCGCTGGGGAACGCCTGCGCCAGCAGCGTCTCGCCACGACCATGCCCGTAGGTGTCGGCGGTGTCGAAGAACGTCACGCCACGGTCGTACGCCCGGCGCATCAGCGCCACGGCCTCATCGTCCGAGTACGCGCCCCACCACCCGGCAGCAACGGTCCAGACCCCGAACCCGACTTCAGAGACCTCGACGTCCGTCCCCGCGATCCGCCGGTAGCGCATCAGGCACCCTCCATCCTCCGCTCGGAGACTGATCTCTCAAAGCGCCATGGGCAACGTAGGGATTAGGAGGGTTCAGGGAGATTTCGGCGGCTTCGCGCAGAGAAGAGACCCCGAAAATCTTTGGTGAGACAGCAGAGTAATGAGAGATTCTGACGAGCCGCGCCGCCAGCCGGCCCGGAGCACCGGACGCCCTCCCCCTCGAGGCGCGCTGTAACCTCGAGGGGCGGCCTGCGTCTGTTCGTGCGTACAGGGGGCATGCCCCCGGGAAGGAACGCACGATGTCGTCCTCGCACCAGGGCAGTCCCGAGACGGAGAAGCACGCCTCGGCCGGACACGATCACGCTGGGCACGATGAGGCACCGCCCGCCGGGCCTGGCGTGCCGGAGGGGCACCCCGGCCATCCCGTCCCGGGGGTAGACGAACCCGCCGGGCGCGCCGGCGACCCCCACGCGGGTCATGGCGGCCCCGGCGCACACAGCGGACAGGGCGGGCAGGGCGGTCACGACAAGCACGCGGGGCATGACCCCGAGGCATTCCGACGGCTCTTCTGGCTGTCATTGATCCTCACCATCCCGACTGTGGCCTTCAGCGGGATGGTCCAGGAGTGGCTCGGCTATTCGCTCTCCTGGATCCCGGGCCACGCCTGGGTCTCGCCCGTGCTGGGGACCGTGGTGTTCCTATACGGCGGGCGGGTGTTCCTGAAGGGGGGCTGGGACGAGGTTCGGTTCCGGCAGCCGGGGATGATGCTGCTCATCTCGCTGGCGATCACGGTCGCGTTCGTCTCCTCGGTCGCGAGCGAGTTCGGGTTGCTCGACCTCGACTTCTGGTGGGAACTGGCAGCGCTGGTCACGGTGATGCTGCTGGGCCACTGGCAGGAGATGCGTGCGCTGGGCCTCACCCGCGGCGCGCTGGCCGCGCTGGCCGAATTGCTTCCCGATGACGCCGAGTTGGTCGACGGCGCGGAGACACGATTGGTCCCGGTGGCCGAACTGCGCGCGGGGGACGTGGTCCTGGTGCGCCCGGGGGCGCGGGTCCCCGCCGACGGCACCGTCGAGGCCGGCCAGGCGGACTTCGACGAGTCCATGCTGACGGGCGAGTCCCGGCCAGTGCTGCGCCGCGAGGGGGAGCGCGTTGCCGCGGCGACGGTCGCCCTGGGCGCGTCCGTCCGCGTCCGCGTGGACGCGGTGGGAGACGACACGGCGCTGGCCGGCATCCAGAGGCTAGTGGCCCAGGCGCAGCAGTCCCGCTCCCGAGCGCAGGCGATCGCGGACCGCGCCGCCGCCCTCCTGTTCTACGTCGCCATTGGCGCGGGCGTGGCCACGTTCGCGATCTGGACCCTCCTGGGCGATGTCGACGAGGCCATTGCCCGCACGGTGACGGTGCTGGTGATCGCCTGCCCGCACGCCCTGGGCCTGGCCATTCCGCTGGTGATCGCGATCTCCACGGAGGTCTCCGCCCGCAGCGGCATCCTGGTGAAGGACCGCCTGGCGCTGGAACGGACGCGGCGGCTGGACGTGGTGCTCTTCGATAAGACGGGCACGCTCACCCTGGGACAGCCGCGGGTGACTGGCCTGTGGGCCGAAGGCGACGAGGACCACCTGTTCCGCCTGGCCGGCTCGGTGGAGGCCGAGTCCGAGCACCCGCTCGCCCGCGCCATCGTGGAGCGCGCCCGCGCTTTGGGGAGCCTGTCACCCGTTGCGGACTTCGCTGCTGACCCCGGTCGCGGCGTCCGAGGGATGGTGGACGGAGTAGCGGTGGAGGTCGTTGGCCCTCGACGCCTGCGCGAGCGGGACCTCACCGTTCCGGCAGCCGCCGAGGCCGTCGTCGCCCAGTGGCAGGAGCGTGGCGCCACGGTGCTCTACGTGCTCCACGATGGTGCGGTGGGGGGAGCGTTGGCGCTGGAGGACCAGGCCCGGCCGGAATCCCGGGAGGCCGTGGACGCACTGCACGCCCTGGGTGTGCAGGTGGCGATGGTGACGGGCGACGCCCGCAGCGTGGCCGAGGCAGTGGCGGCGGACCTCGGCATCGACGAGGTATTCGCGGAGGTGCTGCCCGAGCACAAGGCAGAGCAGGTCATCGCCCTCCAGCAACGCGGGCTGCGCGTGGCCATGGTGGGTGACGGCGTGAACGACGCGCCGGCGCTCGCGCAGGCGGACGTGGGCATCGCGCTGGGTGCCGGCACTGACGTGGCCATCGAGTCCGCGGGCGTCGTCCTCGCATCCGACGATCCCAGGGCGGTCGTGGCGGTCATGCGCCTCTCCGCGGCCTCCTACCGCAAGATGGTGCAGAACCTGGGCTGGGCCACCGGCTACAACGTCCTCGCCATCCCGCTCGCGGCGGGCGCGCTCGCGTGGGCCGGGTTCGTGCTGCCACCGGCGCTGGGGGCGGTCTTCATGAGCCTGTCCACGATCATCGTGGCCGTGAACGCCCAACTCCTGCGCCGGATCGATCTGCGCCCCGGGGAAGTCGAGGCGAGCGAGCGCGGTCCCGCCGTCGCCGTGACCAATGCCCCGTGACACCGAAGTGACGCGGTAAGAGTCTCCTCTCTCGGCGAGGGGAGGCTCTCCGCACCCTGCCGCGACGAGGCTGCTCAGCATTAGGATGCGCACGATGCCTGCCCGGATGTCGGTCGCCCTCGTCCTGCTCGCCTTCGCGGTGGGGATCGCCGCGTGCGGCGGCGGTGAGGAAGGGGTGGAGGTTCCCTCGGGCCCGTTCGACGCGACGACGGGCGAGGGGCTGTACGCCCAGGCCTGCGCCACCTGCCACGGGGTGGACCTGCGAGGCACGGAGCACGGCCCCCCGTTCCTCCATCCCTACTACGAGCCGGGACACCACCCGGACGCCGCCTTCCTGGCGGCCGCCATGGCCGGCGTGCGTGCCCATCACTGGGACTTCGGCAACATGCCCGCCATCGAGGGCATCACCGAGGAACAGGTGCGCGCGATCGTGGACTACGTCCGCGAACAGCAGCGGGCTGCCGGCGGCTAGGACCGGCGATGCGGCCCTGGACTAGTAGCGCCGTAGGATGTCCTCCATCTGGCGGATCTCATCGCGCTGCGTCTGGATGATCTGGTCGCAGAGGGTAGCGATCTCCGCATCCGTGATCGAGGACTCCTCGCACACCAGGATCGCCCGCGAGTGGTGGGGGATCATGGACTTCAGGAACGCCTCGTTGCCCACGAACGCCTCGCTTCGCCCCAGCGCAAAGCCGGCGATCAGCAGGACGAGGAAGCCCGCCAGCACGGCAAGGTTCACGCGGCGGTTGGGCAGCATCCCCCACATGCCGAGGAGCATGAGCGGCCCCATGGCAGCGACCATGATGAGCGCCATGTAGAGATTGCTCAGGTTGAAGTAGAAGTGGTCCCACGTCCGGATCATGGACATGGTGAGCACCCACATCGTGAACAGGCTGGCCAGCATGACCAGCCCGAACCGGACGTACATCGACTTCATGGCGGCTCCTCGCGGCTCTGTCCATCCAGCACGGATAGTCACGAGCATGCCGGGAACCTGGGCCACGGACGGGTGAGGAAGCGTGCCGGCCCACGCCGCCACTCGGGGACGTACGATTAAGGAGCAGGCACCCGAGTGACGGCGCCCGCAGAGGAGCCCGAGCCTGGAACCACCTTCGCGTGTCGAACTATCCGGAGCCGCGCTGGAGGCGCAGATCTTCGCCGCGCGCCAGGAGTTCCTGCAGTTCACCCAGCGCCACATCTCAGACCCGGACCTGGCCGAGGACACCCTGCAGGAGGCGCTCCTGCGGGCGGTGCAGTCCGCCGACACCCTGCGCGACGGGGATCGTGTGGTGCCCTGGTTCTACCGCATCCTGCGCAACGCCATCATCGATGCCTACCGGCGCCGCGATGTGCGCCAGCGGCGGACCGTCCCGCTGGACGACGAGATCGACCTGCCGGAGGCGCCCATCGACGCCGATGAACGACGGCTCTGTGAGTGCTTCCGAGCGCTCATTCCGACGCTCAAGCCCGAGTATGCCGACGTCCTGGAGGCGGTTGAACTCCAGCAGCAACCCACGGAAGTGGCCACGGCGCGGCTCGGCATCACCGCCAACAACCTCAAGGTGCGCCGGCACCGGGCCCGTCAGGCGCTCCGCGAGCGCCTCGAGCTGACGTGTCGCACCTGCTCCGTGCACGGCTGCCTGGACTGCACCTGTGAGTCGTAGAGGCCGAGCGCCCTCGCACTACCCCGTGCATCTCGCGTGCGCCGCGTCGCGGCGGGAGCATGGTGATGCCCGTTTCGCGCGATCATGGGGGTTCGTCCGCGACGAGGGGATTGGCCTCAGCGCTCCGGGGACCACACGAGCATGGCGATGGGGAGCCCGCCGAGTGAAAAGCCGAACAGCCCGGCCACCGACGCCAGACGGAGGATCGCGTCATCGGCCAGGATCGCCCCAACCAGACGGAGCGCGGCGGCTAGGAAGAGCATCACAAGGGCGGGGCCGAGCGCCGCGGGATACGGCAGCGGCCTGCGCTCGAAGAGGGGCAGCGCCTTCTGCCCGAAGCCCACGATGAGAATGGTGAAGTACCCGATCCCCAGGACGTGGAGTTCCGGCCGGCCCGAAACGGAAATAGAAATAGGAAGCGACCACGCCTCCAGCGCCGCGATCCCATGCAGGGCGGCCCCGACCAGTAACCATCCATACGCTACCCGCACGTAGCGCACCGTCCACACGTCGCGCACACCCGCAGGTTGCTTCCGGGGCTCAAAGACCCGCAGCGAGACCGTGAACATCACGAGCGCGCCCGCGAGTAGTGCATCGGCGGTGGACTGCAGGACCATGCCGCCGTCGACCGCCGCTGAAAACGCGCTCAGCGTGCCCCCTCCCGCGAGCAGGAGCCACGCCGTCCGGTCCGCGTGGCGGCGCCGAGGCGCCAGTCCGATGAAGCCTGCGATCGCCCGGGATGAGACACCGAACGTAAAGGGCATGATGAACCCGTACACCGCGGCCCGCTGGAATGCGGCGTTCCAGTGCGGATCGGCGAGGCCGCCCGTCCATGCAAGGTCCGCGCTCAGTACGGCGTAGAGCCCGCCGGTCACGACCGCTCCCACCAGGCCGAGCCACAGCCAGTGCGTCACCGGGCGCTTGTCGCTCTGCCCGCCGCGCAGCACGACAGTCATCGTCCACGCGAGGATCCCGAGACCGGCCGCGACCGAGAACCCTGCGACGCCGACGATGGTGCCGCCGAGGAGGCCACTCCCCCAGGGCTGCGCGACCGCACGAGCGGCGAGGCCTCCGGTGCAAAGCGCGAGCGCAACTCGCTGTGGTGCGGGAAATGGGATCCGGGCGTTGCCTTGGAAGCGCGGCACCACGTGACTGGCAACACCCATCACGAACAACCCGCACCATCCAAGCAACTGGATGCTGCCGTGCACCTCCACCAACGCCGCAGTGGCAGGCGAGGGGCGCCCCCCCAGGGTGCTCGCCAGGAGCCAGGCACCCAGCAGGAAGCCGCTCGCTCCCGCCGCGAGCGCCGCCCGGACGAACGGTCGGTAGAGGCGCGCCGCCGACCACGGCGTCTGCGGATAGCGTGCCCCGCGGTGCGGTCTCGCTCCGTGCGCCTCGGTAGTCACCGCGCTGGGGAGGGCGGGACGTCCTGCGTGCAGAGTGGATCGTCCCCCAGTACGTCGCCCGTAGCAGCGAAGGCGCGAGCGCGCGAGCCACCGCAGAGCTCCGCGAACGTACAGCGGCCACAACGCCCGGTCAGGGCGGCGGTATCGCGCAAGCCAGTGAACAGCGGCGCATGCCGGTACACGTCAGTCACGCGGTCGGCCCGGACGTTGCCGGCCGGGATCTGTAGGAACCCGGAAGGGCAGAGGTTGCCGACGTGGTCGATGAACAGGAAACCCTTGCCATCGTTGACGCCCTGAGTCCGTAGCCCCTCCGGCAGTTCCATGATCTGGTAGCCTGCGCCGGTCATCCGAACGTCGCCCTGTCCACGCTCGCGCGCACGCCGGAGCATGGTGCGGCGGTACTGTGGAGCGGCCGTCGTGCGGACCGCGAACGGCGCCCGCTCGCTGAGCTCCGCCAGCCAATCCCAGCTCGTCTCCGCCTCGGCGGCGGTAATCATCTGCTCCGCGGTCGCCCGGCCGGTGGGCACCAGGTAGAAGACGCTCCACATTCGTACGCCGAAGTCCGCGACCAGGGCTGCGATCCGGTCGAGCTGGTGCAGGTTGTGGCGTGAGACGGTCGTGCCCACCTGCACCGGGAGCTTTAGCTCCCTGAGCATCGCAAGCGTCGCCATCGCGCGATCGAACGTGCCAGCGACGTTCCGGAAGCCGTCGTGCGTCTCCGCGTCCGCGCCATCCAGGCTCACGTGCACCATGGTTACGCCCAGTTCGCGCAGTCGGACCAGCGCTCGTTCGGTCACGAGCGCCGTGGTCGTGGGGGACACCGCGACGCGCAACCCAACATCCACGGCGCGTCCGATGATGTCGAACAGGTCGGGCCGCATCAGCGGGTCACCGCCGGTCAGGACGAGCACGGGCGGGTTGAGTTCGGCCAGCTGGTCTACCACGTCAAAGGCCTCGGCCGTGGTGAGCTCCCGCGGATCCCGGCGCGGCTGCGCCTCCGCGCGGCAATGTACGCAGGCAAGGGCACATGCCCGGGTGACCTCCCAGGCAACGGTGAACGGCCGCTCGTTGAAGTCGACGGCGAACAGCTCGGGGCGGGGGCGCCCGACACCACCACTACTGGCCGGCGGCATCGCGGACCTCCTCGTCAGTGAGGTAGCAGAGCGGATCCATGCCCCAAGTGTCGCCGGTAACGGCTTCCGCCCGTGAGCGAAAATTGCCGTTGCAGATGTCCAGAAAGCAGCACCCCTGACAGCGTTCAGGGAGGCGGCTGCTCCTATCCCGGAGCTCCTGGAGCAGGGGAGGGGGAGCCGTGTCCCAGATCTCGGTGAACGAGCGCTCGCGGACGTTCCCGAGAGGGCGCCAGCGCCAGAACTGGTCCGCATAGACCGTGCCATCCGCATCGATGCTCGCGATCGCCTGCCCGGAGCTGTTGCCGCCGTTCCAACGCAGCAACTGGCGGACGCTCTCGGCGCGCTCCGGCTCTCGTCGGTTGACGTGCATCCAGAGGTAACCCGCATCGGCGTGGTTGTCGGCGGTCAGCACCTCCGGCCCCAGTCCGGCCTCGTGCATACGCATCACGCGCTCGAAGACGTAGTCCAGCGCCCGCCGCGTCTCCGCATGGGAGGGTGTGAAGTCGCGGATGCGGGCTCCGCGTCCGGTCGGCGCCAAGTGGTAGATGCAGAGCCGCGGGACGTTGCGCTCCTCCATCAGGTCGAACAACCATGGCAGGTCGTCCAGGTTGGCGCGCGTCAAGGTCACGCGCAGCCCGACCTTGAGGCCGGCAGCGCGGCAGGCCTCGATCCCCATCATCGAAGCTTCAAATGCGCCCCGCAGACCTCTGAAGCGGTCGTGTACCTCCGGGCGGCCGTCGATGCTGATGCCCACATAGGAGACTCCGATGCGCGCAAGTTCGGCCGCGGTCTCCGATGTGATGAGCGTCCCGTTGGTGGACAGCACAACTCGCATCCCGCGGGCGCGTGCGTGCATCGCGACCACCAGCAGGTCCGGCCGTCGGAGCGGTTCACCTCCGGACATCAGGAGCACGGGCACACCGGCCTCCGCGAGGCCGTCGACCATGGCAACTGCGTCGGCGGTGTTCAGTTCCCCCGGGTAGTCACGATCCGCGGAGTCGGTGTAGCAGTGCGCGCAGTGCAGATTGCAGCGGCGGGTCGAGTTCCACACCACCACCGGCCGCTTATCGACTGAGTAGTGCAGGAGGTGCGGGGGAAGAGTCCCACTGCGCCGCCCGTAGCGGAGGGGATCACCCTCCGAGAGCGTACCGGTCAGTAGCCGCGAGACTCCGAGCATCGCCCACCTCCTGGGGGCATTCGAATCTCCCGATGGGCCGAGGGCAAATACCTAGATTTCTCCTCGAAACCGCGAAAAGGCGTTCAAACCGATGGCGCGCCATTTCCCTGACGAGGGCGATCCAGGCCATAGGTCCCCCGGAAGGTGGGACGTTTTCCGTCCGTAGGATCGATCGCTCGGGATAGCCAGCACTGGAATTGCGCGTCACGCCAGCTCGCGGAGGCCCAGAGGTGGATGCGATACACGCTCATCCTCCCGCTACCCCGCTGGCAGCGCGGCCAGACGGTCCGCGAGGCGGGCGGCGCCCAGCGTCCGGAGGCGAGACGCCAGCGCGCCCCAGTCCGGCGGGCCGGACGGGAGCGTGACCGGGACCTCCGGGCGCATCCGCACAACGTCGCGGAACGCGAGCAGGCGGTCCGCCTCGGCCGTGCGGGTGCCGGCGTCCAGGACGCCGTCCAGCGTGCCGTGGCGCAGGAGGAGCGCCGCGGCAGTCTTGGGGCCGATGCCGCGGGCGCCGGGGATGCGGTCGGAGGCGTCGCCGGCCAGCGCCTTGAAGTCCGGTACCTGCTCCGGGAGAATGCCCAGGCGCTCCACCACCTGCTCCGGGCCGATGCGGTCCATCTCCCGCACTCCGCGTCGAGGCGAAAGCACCGTCACGGAGTCACTGACCAGTTGGTAGGCGTCGCGGTCCGCGGTGAGCAGCAGGCACTCGCCGCCCGCCGCCACTTCGAGGGCCGCCGCCGCCGCCATCAGGTCGTCTGCCTCGTAGCCAGCGGCCTTACCGACGCCGAGGTCCGCTGCGGCGCAGAGGTCCGGCAGGTCGTCGAGCTGGCGCAGGATGTCCGGCTCGAAGACGCGCCCGGACTGGTACGCCGGCCACAGGCGGTGCCGGTACGTCTCCACGCCCAGGGTGTCCCACGCGACGAAGATCGCCCGCGGCTGCTCCGCCGACCAGAGGTTCGAGAGCATCCCGAAGAAGCCGACTATGGCGTTGACCGGGAGGCCGTCCGCGCCCGTCACCGTCCGAGGCGTGGAGTGGTACGCCCGGTGCGCCAGGTTGTCGCCGTCCACGATGAGCAGGGGCCTGCGTGACACGCTGACGAGTATCGCACGGGCCCTCCCCTAGCCCGCCTCCGCTGCGACCTCCGCGCTGCGGAGATACCGCTCCCCCTCCTCGTCCAGGCCAACGGTGAGCATGACCAGGCCGCTGGAGACGCGCTCGACCGCTGCCCACTCCCAGATGGCGGTGGCGTCAGTGCCTGTGTCGGCAGCCAGGGCTCGCACTAGTGCTCGCGGATCGGGATCGCCGGGCTCCAGCACCTCCCCGCGCACGACCACGCCCAGGTCGTATTCCGCCTCCGCAAGCAGGCCGTCCGGATCCACCAGGCGGTAGCCGTCCTCCGCCTCCAGGGCGTTCCAGGCGTGGATGTCTCCATGTACCAGCACGGCCCGGGCGTCATCGTGTGCCCGGGCCCGCCTCTCGGCACAGGCCGCGGCGTACGCCACCGCCGCCTCGGAGCACGGTCGCCGGAGGCTGTCCCAGGTGGCCCGGATGTACTCGATGAGCCATTGCGCCTTCTGCTCGCCGGTCTGCAGACCCAGGCCCTGCCCCGGCCGCCAGACGCGCTGCGCCGCAGCCACCAGCACACGCCGCTGCTCGTCCGGTGGCATCCCGGACTCCGCCAGCGGCCGGCCCAGGCGCTCCAGCAGCATCGCCCCGCGCGACATGTCCTCGCGCAGGAGTCGCGCGCAGCCCTCGCCGCCGGCGACGCGGAGCACCGTCGCCTCGTGCCGGGCGGTGTCGTCGTCACGCGGGAGCATGACCTTCAGGATCCCCCGGGTGCCGTCCGCGAGGCGCGCCTCCGCGACGTACGCCTCGCTGCCGCCGGACAGCGGCGACCCCGCCAGCATCCCCCACTCCCGTTCGAGGTCCTGGACGAGCGCCGGCAGGCCCTCGATCCACGGGGCAGCACCCTGGCTCATCGCCCGGCTATGCGTGACCTCTCCGAGTTGCTGGAACGGCATGGAGTCTCCCCGCGCCTTCGCGCGGCAGTGTTGCACGAGGTGCCCCCAGAAGGCGCGCGGTGCGCGCTCGGGCACTACGGACGCCCGTCACCCGCCGTTATCGCACGAAGGAACACGGGGTACACGGCGCGGGCCAGCCGGAGGATCTCTCGGGTGAGCGCAACCGGCGAAGGGTTGCCGCGCGTGGGATCGAGGTGCTTGAAGACCGTGAACTCCGTGTAGCGCACCTCCGGCAGTCCGGATAGCGCACCCCGCAGCGCGTGCGACTCGGCGACGGGGATGACCGGGTCGTCGCGGTCGTGCAGCAGGACGACGAGCGGGGCGCGCAGGCCGGCGAGGTGCCCCACGGGTGAGAGCGCGGTGAGGCGGTCACGCAGCGTGGCGGGAAGTTGCTCCATGGCAGCGGTCGCGTCGCCCGCCTCGAGGGGGCCGAGCAGCGGCAGGATTCGGCGCGCCTCTGGCGAGAGCCCGGCGGGATCGAGGGCGGACTCGAGAGGAGGGCGCTCGGCATCCGCCGGCAGGGCCCAGGCCCGGAGCAACTCTGACTCCTCCGGAGCCAGGTGGTCCGTCACCGAGTGGACGTAGACCTTGCGCGTGAGCGGGTCCACGTCCCACGCCTCCCGCACGCCGCCCACCGGCCGGCTGGCGCTGGCGATGTCGCGCGCGAACGTCCACATCGAGGCATACGGCGCGTAGGCCAGGACGAAGGCGACGCGGTCGCGGATGCGAGCGTCGCTCGCGGCCATCACGGCGAACGCCCCACCGACACACGTGCCGAGGAGCCCGCTCCGACCGCCTCGGACGTCCGGCCTCGCGAGCAGCGAGTCATAGGCCAGTGCGATGTCGCCCGCGTCCACGGGGTCCAGGCGGAAGTTCCGCATGGCGGGTGACCAGTAGAGAAGCGCGGCGAAGCCGGCACGGGCGAGCGCCCCGCCCAGCCGCGGCACCTGGGGATGCTCGACGCCGAAGGGCACCACGCCCAGGCAGACCAGCAGGGCGGGATGCGGCCCGCGAGAGGAGGGCCGGTACAGGTCGCCCTCCACCTCCCCGTGCGAGGAGGGGTAACGGATCCGCTCCACCACCGGAGCGGGGGTGACCCAGTCCACGGGGCGCGAGGGGATCATCGGGAAGACCTTCAGCAGGAAGACAGCGGTGCGGAACACCGCCCGCAGGGTGGTCACCGGTCGAGTCAGCCTCAGAAGCCTCACCACGCCCCCGCGCTGCGCCGCCCACAGGTACAGGCGCAGAGCCATTTCACGCCCCGGCGCTCGGGAGCGCTACCCCGCTGTCCTATCCTCGCCTCGTCACCCCTGCATCAGCGCAGGACGACGGGAGGACTCCGATGTGGCCGGGCACGCGACTCACCTCACTGCTGGGGACGGAACTGCCAATCATCCAGGCGCCTATGGCAGGCGCGCATGATTCGCGGCTGACGGTCGGGGTCAGCGGGGCCGGGGCGCTGGGATCCCTGCCCTGCGCAATGCTCAGCGCCGACCAGGTGCGCGCCGAGACCGGCCGCATCCGAGAGCAGACCGACGCGCCGTTCAACCTCAACTTCTTCTGCCACCCGCCCGCCGAGGCGTCGGCAGAGGTCATGGACCGCTGGCTCTCGCGGCTGGCCCCCTACTTCGAGGCTGCCGGGGTCGAGCGCCCGGAGGCGAAGGCCGTCTCCGTGCCGGCCGCGTTCGACGAGGGCAAGTGCGCGCTGGTCGAGGAGATCCGTCCGGCGGTGGTGAGTTTCCACTTCGGCCTACCGGAGCCTGACCTGCTGGCGCGCGTCCGCGCCACGGGCGCGGTGGTGCTCGCCTCCGCGAACTCGGTGGAGGAGGCCCGCTGGCTGGAGGCGCGCGGCGTGGACGCCGTGATCGCGCAGGGCGCGGAGGCAGGCGGCCACCAGGCCATCTTCCTGCGAGGCGATGTCAACAACGTCTCCGAGCAGATAGGGACGTTCGCCCTCGTGCGGCTCATCGCCAGCGCGGTACAGGTGCCGGTGATCGCGGCGGGGGGCGTGACGGACGGGCGTGCCATCGCAGCCGCGTTCGCGCTCGGCGCTTCCGGCGTCCAGGTGGGCTCCGCATACCTCTTCACGCCCGAGGCGACCATCGCCCCGTGGCACCGGGATGCCCTGGAAGCGGCAACCCGGGAGGGCGCTGCCCGCACCGCGCTGACCAACGTCTTCAGCGGCCGCCCCGCCCGCAGCATCGTCAACCGCATCGTGGAGGAGGTGGGGCCGGTGAGCGCTGAGGCGCCCCCGTTCCCGCTGGGCGGAGGCGCCCTCGCCCCGCTGCGGGGCGCCAATCCGGAGGTGGCCGCGCAGGCGTCCTCGCTGTGGGCGGGCCAGGCAAGCCCGATGGGCCGCAGCCTGCCGGCCGGCGAACTGACGCGACTGCTGTGGGACGAAGCCGTGGAGGTGGCGGCCGCCTTCGGTACTTGAGTCGGCGGTTCAGCCGCCCGCGGTGGCGAGCGCCTCGTCCAGCCGCTCGCCCAGCACGGGGCCGTAACTGCGGCTGCGGAGGATGCCCTCGCGGTCGATGAAGAACGTAGCCGGCAGGGCGTTGACGCCGTAGTGGTCCGCGACGGAGCCGGTCTCGTCGAAGGCGATCGTGAAGGTCAGGCCGAAGTCGTCCACGAACTCCAGCGCTGCGCTGCGAGAGTCGGACCGCGTGAGGTTCACCGCCACCACGCGGATGCCCTCCGACTCACCGCGTTCGCGGTGCAACGCCTGGAACTCCGGCATCTCGAAGCGGCACGGGCCGCACCAGGTGGCCCAGAAGTTCACCACCACGATGTCCCCACGCGCCTCGGAGAGCGTGAACGTGCCCTCCGGAGTGCTGAGCGTGAAGTCAGGAGCCGGAGCATCCAGTTCCAGCCGCTGGCTGCGGTCCACCACGTCGTCCGTGGGCGCGGTCAACTGCTGGTAGGCGAACAGGCCACCCACCACCAGGACAATCGCAGCAACGATGCTGTACCGCGCCAGGCGGTGCCGGCGGGTCTCAGGCAACTGGTAGCTCATCCCCCGCCTCCGCTGTCACCCGCAGGTGTGGGTACCACGATCTCACCTCCGACGATTACGTGGGTGAGCGCGATGGGGCCTTCGAGGTCCGAGCGGCGGGTGACGCCGAACTCCATTACGCGGGTCCAGGCGCCATGGGCGGGCACCTCGTACACCTCGCCCGTGCAGAGGCAGAACATCATCAGCCCCTGCTCGGTGACGTGCGGCACGGGGAGATGCGGCGCAACCCAGAAGCGCACCGCCTGGTCCGTCTCGTTGCGCACCTGCGCAATGAACCTTCGAGGTTCGCTGTACCGGGCACGCAGGACGCCGTCGGGGATCAGCGAGCCCACCTCCGGCGTCTCGCCGGCCTCGTAGGTGCGGACCTCGTAGAGCGCCTGGCCAGCGGGCGGCTCGTGGACGGTGACGGTGGCGGGCCAGGCAGAGTCCACCACCCAGCGCACGTGCATCTCAACGGGCAGTCCCGGACTGGCCGGCGTGCCCTCCGGGGCTTCCGAGACCGCTCCGCACGCCGCCGCAAGCCCACCGGCGACGACCAGCGCAACGGCCAGGGCCGGCACCCGGGCGATCCGGGCGATCTGGGCGATGGCTCGAAGGTTCACGTCTGGCGCACCTCGATGCGTGGATGCAGGAAGAGGAGGATCGCTCCTCCTCTTCCTCTCAGCATCGTCCAGGGGAGGGGCGACGCGCTACGAGCGGTCGATCTCCGCGTCGGGCCGGTTCCCGTACTCCTCCCAGGAGCCGTCGTAGTTCTTCACGTTCTCCAGGCCCAGCAGTTCGCTCAGCACGAACCAGGTGTGCGCGGCGCGCACGCCGGTCTGGCAGTACACGTAGACGGTCTTCGCGTCGTCGCTGACCAGCACGGTGTCCTCGTAAATGCCGCGGAGTTCGTCCGCGGAACGGAACTCCCCGTTGTCGTTGACGGCCTGGCGCCAGTCCTCGTTGACGGCGCCGGGGACGTGGCCGCCCTGCGCGGCGCGCACGTCACGGCCGGCGTACTCCTCCGCGGAGCGGGCATCGCAGACCAGTTTCTCGGGGTCGTTGATCGCGGCAACCAACTCGTCGTAGCCGGCGATGATGGCGTTGTTCGGGCCACCGGAGAAGACGTACTCCGTGGCCGTCACCTCGGTCGCCTCCGTGGAGACTTCGTGACCGCCGGCGGTCCAGGTGGGGAAGGCGCCGTCCAGGATGCGGGTCTCCGGGTGGCCGTAGACGTCCAGCACCCAGAGCGCGCGAGAAGCGGAGAGGCTGCTGTTGCCGTCATACAGGACCACGGTGGTGTCCGGGGTGATCCCCGCGGCGCCCAGCACCTCCGCCACCTGCTCCTGCGTGCCGATCTGGCCGCGGACGCCGTTCTCGTCCGTGCGGTTCAGCGAACCCAGGCGCACGGCGCCGGGGATGTGGCCAGCGGCGTAGTCTTCCTCGCCGCGCAGGTCCACCACCACCACGCTGTCGTCGTCCAGGTGGTCGGCCAGCCAGTCCGCCGTCACCAGCCGGTGGCCGACCTCGTACCCGCGGGCGTCCAGCGCGCCGACGGCTGCCGGGGCCTCCGGCTCGTCGCCGTCACCGTTTCCGTCGTCAGACGAGCAGGCGGCGCCCACCGCCGCGATGGCGGCAATGAGGCCGCCGTAGAGACTGAAGCGGCCGAAACGGCCCAGTCGTTGCACTCGGTTCACAGTCAGTTCCTCCTGGTGGCAGCGCGCGGCTGCCTGGTCACACGCGAGCCCGCCGGGCGTGCGCCGGCGACTACTCGGGCTTGAAGATGCGGATGCGCCACTCGCCGTCCGCCGTCTCCTCGATCTCGCATCCGTAGCCACGCTTCATGGCCTCTGGCGGGATCGTGGAGAGTGCGGGCGGGTGGTCCGTGATCACGTCGAGCATGCTCACCCCGGGCCGGACCTCGTCCAGTTCCCGGTTGGTGCGGAGCATGGGGTACGGACAGATCTCGCCACGAACGTCCAGGACCGGTACCGCTCCCTCGCTCATGTTGCCTCCTTCACTCCTGCCCACCGCCTAGGCGCGGGGGGAAAGGTCAATTCGCCAGACGCCGTCCACGGGTGGACCGAACCGGCAGCGGACGCCGCTGGTGGCGGCGGTGGGGGTCAGGTACTTCACCACCACCTCGTTGTCCGCCAGCACCGCCACGGACTCGCCGGCGCGGGCGGCATCGATGGCCGCCTGCGCCTCGCCGACGAGTTGCGTCATGGCCATGCCGCGCAGGTCGATCTCGCGGGGGGCGGCGTCGCTGGTGGGCTGTGGGGAGGTCATGGGAACCGCCGGATCACGGAGACGCCCAGGTAGGCGCCTGCGGCCAGCGCGGCGGCGTAGACCCAGCCGTTGAGGGCCAGCGACGGGACGGCGGAGAAGAACGCGCCCAGCGTGCAGCCCAGGCCCAGCCCGGCGCCGTAGCCCATGATCATCCCGCCGCCGAGCGACTGGATGTAGCGGCGCGGCGACCGAGGCGCGCGCACCCGGAACTCGCGCGCGAACATCGCCGAGGCGAACGAGCCGGCCACGATGCCCACGTTCAGCATGAACGCGTCCGTGAACCAGGAGGCGCCCTCCGCCAGTACGGGTGCGCAGCCCGCCAGGCCGTCCAGGCCCTTCAGCGTGCCCACGCCGGCGCCCACGGATTCGCCCAGGTCGCTCGCCCAGCGGGAGACCTCGCCCACCACGCCCAGCGGGCGGTAGCGGATGAAGAGCAGCACGTTCAGCATCGCCAGAGCCAGGCCGCCGGCCAGGGGCGTCCACTCCTGGCGGAAGATGCGGCGGCCCAGCGCGCGCACGTCGTCGCCGACGGTCACGGGCGGAGGGGGCTCGCGGCGCTTGATCGGGATGGCCGGCATGTTGCCGGAGGCGCGGCGCTCCCACCACATCACACCGAGGTAAGCGGCGCCCAGGCCGGCCAGGGTCAGGACGATGGCGGCGCTGTACCCGAACTCCTGGGGCAGCCACACGAACGGGTCCATGCTGATGGAGTTGTCCCACCACCAGTTCCACGTCCGGTTCAGCGCGTACAGGCCGATCATCACCCCGGCGATCGCCACCCAGGAGGCCACGTAGCCCTCGCCCATGCGGTACAGGGCGCCAGAGACGCAGCCGCCGGCCACCACCATGCCGAAACCGAAGAGCAGGCCACCCAGGACCGTGGCGGGGCCCAGCGGCAGGATGTGCGCGTCGTTGGGCAGGGCGCCCACGGACGGGTTCGGGATGATCGTCGCCATCACCATCGCGAAGCCCAGCGTCGCCACCACCAGGCCGGCCAGAATGCCGCGCATGGTCTTCCCCTGTCCCATCAGGAACAGGTCGCGGAAGGCGGAGGTGAAGCAGAAGCGGGCGCGCTGCAGCACGAAGCCCACGCCCAGGCCCACGGACCAGAAGACGGCCAGCGAGGCGCTGGAGGCCCGTGCCACCAGGTAGACCACCACGAGCGCCGCCACGATGGCCACGGGGATCCCCCAGGCGCGCAGCGGCGTCTGCAGACGGACGGGTGACGGAGCGGGAGCAGTGATAGCCATGGCCGGGATCATGCGGTACTTGAGTTTTCCGGTCAACTATTCAACTTTCGGATTTTCCCGACGCTCCCGGGAGTGGCGCAGGCCCCGACGCGGAGCCTGCCCTGTTGCCTCTACCTCAGATCCAGGGTTATACATGACTAACTTGATCAACAACTCGTGAATCATTGGGAAGGCTGGCGCATGCCTCTCTTCTTGGTTGAGAGCCCCCTGCCCGACGGCGGCGAGGGTGGCGTGCAGGCCCTGATCCAGCAGATCGCCGACACCGCGAAAGAGGCCAACGGCGAACTCATCGAGGTGCAGGTGGGCGTGGAGGCGCAACGCGTGTACGCCATCCTGGAGCACCGCGTGGCGGAGGTGCTGGACGCCAAGTTCCGCAGCGCGGGCATCGACTTTGACGAGGTGGCGCCCGTCCGCCTGGTAGGCGCGGAACTGGAAGAGGTGAAGGCCAAGCGGCCCGAGGCGCGCTACCTGGTGGAATGGGACATTCCCGCAGGCATCACCATGGAGCAGTACCTCACGCGCAAGCGGGAGAAGGCCCCGCTCTACGCACAGGTCCCAGAGGCCACCTTCCTCCGCACTTATGTCCGCGAGGACATGATCAAGTGCCTTTGCTTCTACGACGGTGAGGACGAAGACGCGGTGCGACGCGCCCGCGCTGCCGTGGACACACCCATCGACCGGCTGACCCGGCTGGCCGAGTAGCCCCCGTGACCACCACCTCCACCGGGCCCCGCATTCTCCGCGACGAGGCGCTCCACGCCGCGATCACGGGGTTCTGCGGCCCTCGCGCCGCGGAGACGGACGCGTGCCGCGCCTCCCTGCGCGAGGGCATTGCGCACCTCTCGCGGCTCGGCGTGACCTCCACCGGGGTGCTGGGCCGCGACAGCGCGGAGTCCTTCGAGCGGCTCTGCGAGGTGGTGGCCACCGTGGCCACGGACGACATGAGCCAGGCGTTCTCGCTCTGGGCGCACCGCATGGCCGTGGAGTACCTGGAGCAGTCCGACCTGGAGTGCCCGCTGCGCGCGGCCTCGCTGTCAGGATTGCTCACCGGAGACATCCTGGGCTCCACCTCGTTCGCCTCGGCCACGGCGAACTACCTGGCGGACACGCCGCTCCCCCTCACGTACCGGGAGGCCGAGGGCGGCGACGGCATCGTGGTGGACGGCCGCATCCCGTGGGCCTCCAACCTGGAGGCTCCCTTCCTCTCCGTAGCGGCCGCCGCCCACGCGGACGATCCCGAGCGGCGCGTGGTGTTCGCCTACACGGAGGCCACCCCGGGCGTGTCTCTCCCGCCCTACCCCCAGGTGCTCGCGCTACAGTCCACCAACAGCACGTCGCCGGTGTTCCAGGGGGCGCGTGTCCCGGCGGCGCACGTCCTGACGGCGGACTTCCCGCAGTTCGTGGAGCGGGTGCTGGCCACGTTCCTCCTGATCCAGTCGTCGTTCTGCTGGGGCCTGGCCCGGCGCTCCCTGGCGGCCGCGGAGCAGCAGTTGCACGGCCAGCGCGCCGTGCTCGCGGACGACGTAGCCGCCCTGAAGGCGCGGGCGGACGCCGCGGAGGAGACGCTCCGCCGCCTGGCGCGCACCCCGGACCGCCGCACGCTGCCGCCCCGTCCGCTCCTGGAACTGCGGCTGGAGTGGGGGCGCATCGCCACGGAGAGCGTGGCGCTGGAACTGATGGTGGCCGGCGGCCAGGGCTACATGCAGCACAGCGACACCGCCCGCCGCCTGCGCGAGGCGGCGTTCATCCCGGTGCAATCGCCCACGGAGGTGCAACTGCGATGGTTGCTGTCCCGCTACAAGTAGTCGGCGGCGCCCGCCGCTTCCGCAACCGTGAGCACGTCACCACGGTGTTCGAGGGGCTGGACCTGGAGGTCCAGGACCGCGAGATCTTCGTGCTGCTCGGGCCCAGTGGCTGCGGCAAGAGCACGCTGCTCCGCGTCATCGCCGGGCTGGACCACCTGGACGAGGGCTCCGTGTTCCTGGAGCGCGGTGAGCACGGCCGGGACGTGGGCATCGTCTTCCAGCACCCCCTCCTGCTCCCGTGGCTGACCGTGCGGGAGAACGTGGAGCTGGGTCTGCGCTACGCCGCCAACCGCTCCGCGCGGCAGGACGGCCTGGTGGCGGAGACCCTGGCTGAGTTCGGCCTCTCCGGCATCGAGGACGCGTACCCGGACGAACTCTCCGGCGGGCAGGCGCAGCGCGTGTCGCTGGCGCGCACGGTGGTCACCCGGCCGCGCGTGATCCTGCTGGACGAGCCGTTCGGGGCGCTGGACCCCCTCACCCGACGCACCATGCAGCGCTGGCTGCTGGGCATCCAACAGAGCCTGGGCCTGACCGTGGTCCTGGTGACGCATGACGTGGACGAGGCGGTGCTGCTGGGGACGCGCGTGGCGCTGATGTCGCCATCCCCCGGCCGTATCTGTCGCACCTGGGAGTTCGAGGGCGAGGACCGCAGCGTGGAGCACCTGCCCCTGGCCCGCGAGGAGATCCTCCGGGCCTACAGCGACCTGCACCCACTGGAGGCCGCCCCGACCCGCTAACCGAACTTCCGACCGAAGCCACCGCCAAGTTCTGACCTGACCCACTGGAGCCACCTCATGACCCCACCTGTCCTCTGGACCCCGAGCGACCACGCCTCGATCTCTCGGCGCACACTCCTGCGCGGCATGGGCCTGGGCGCGGCCGGCCTCGCCGGCGCCGCACTGCTGGGCTGCGGCGACGATGACCCCGTCGCTGCCGCCACCGCCACGGGGGGCGGCACGGGCGCTACCGGCGGGGCGCTGGAGAAGTCCGCCGTCCGCGTGGGCTACCTCCCGATCACGGACGCCACGCCCCTCGTGCTGGCGCACGGCCTGGGCTACTACCAGGAGGCGGGCCTGGAAGCCCCCGCGCCCACCCTTTTCCGTGGCTGGTCGCAGGTGGCTGAGGCCTTCCAGGCCCGCCAGGTGGACGTGGTCCACCTGCTCATGCCGATGGCCATCTGGCTGCGCTTCGGCCAGAACGTGCCGCTGAAACTCACCGCCTGGAACCACACCGGCGGCTCCGCCCTCACCGTGGGCCTGGACGTGGACAGCGTGGAGGACCTGGCCGGCACCACCGTGGCAATCCCGTTCTGGTACTCCGTGCACAACGTGGTGTTGCAGATGCTGCTGCGCGAGGCCGGCCTCAAGGCGATCACCACCGGCGACCCCGCGCGCGCCAATGGCGAGGTCAAACTGCTGGTGATGGCGCCCCCGGACATGCCCCCCGCCCTCGCGAACAAGTCAATCAGCGCGTACATCGTCGCGGACCCGTTCAACGCCGTCGCGGAGGTGAACAGCGTGGGCAAGATCCTGCGATTCATCCCGGACGTGTGGTTCGAGCACGCCTGCTGCGTGACGATCATGCACGAGGACGACGTCACCGAGCGGCCGAACTGGTCGCAGGCCGTGATCTCCAGCCTGGCGCGTGCGCAGGCCTACGCCCGCTCCAACCGCGAGGAGGCCGCGCGCCTGCTCTCCGGGGACGGCGAGAACTACCTGCCCCAGCCGCGCGCCGTCATCGAGCGCGCCCTGACCCACTACGACACGGCGGAGTACGGGCCCACCGGCGCGATCCAGCACACCGACTGGAACACGGAGCGCATCGACTTCCAGCCGTTCCCCTACGGCTCCTACACGGAGGAACTGGTGCGCCGCCTGCGCGAGACGGTGGTGGAGGGCGACAACTCCTTCCTGGACAACCTGGACCCGGCGGAGGCGCACCGCCTGCTGGTGGACGACCGCTATGCCCGCGCGGGCATCGAGGCCGCCGGCGGCGTGGACGCCTTCGGCATCGACGCCTCGCTGGAGCGCTCCGAGCGGATCGAGGTGTGAGTCCAGCCGCGCGGCTGCCCCGGCCCCCCCGGCGCGTCTCCGTGGACTGGCCACGGCTCGCCCGGTCCGTGGCGTACCCCCTGCTGGGGGCCGCGCTGTTCGTCGCGGCGTGGTGGGGATGGGTGGCGCTCTTCATCGAGCCCACCTCGTTCCTGGCTCAGTTCGCGCCGGACCGCGCGGCCCGCGCGCTGGTGGACCTGGTGGCCGGCGGTGACCTGAACCGCCACGTGGTCGCCAGCCTGCGGCGCATCCTGGTCGGCCTGACCGTGGCGACCGCCATCGGCATCCCGCTCGGGCTCGCGCTGGGCGGGGTACAGGTGTTCGCGCAGGTGGTGGGGCCGGTGGCCGGGTTCGTGCGGATGGTGTCGCCGCTGTCCTGGACGCCGCTGGCGATCATCTGGTTCGGCGTGGGTGACCCGCCGGTCTACTTCCTGATCGCCATCGGCGCGGTCTGGCCCATCGCACTCAGCACCAGCGCGGGCGTCTCGGCGCTGGATCGGCAGTGGCTGATGCTGGGGCAGAGCCTGCGCGCGAGCCGCCTGGAGTTGCTGCGCACCATCGTCTGGCCCGGCATCCGGGCGGACGTGCTGACGGGGCTGCGACTGGCGTTGACCACGGCGTGGATCATCCTGGTGCCCGCGGAGATGCTGGGCGTGGACTCCGGCCTGGGCTACTTCATCCTGGACTCGCGAGACCGCTTCGCGTACTCGGACCTGGTGGCGGCCATCATCGTGATCGGCGCGCTGGGATTCGTCCTGGACCGCGTGGCGGCGCTGCTGTTCACCCCACGACGCCGCGCGCGAGCGGTCCCCGCCATGGGGACCCGGACGCCCACCGCGGATCGACCCCCGAGGCAGGCGGCGCCGGAGCCGGCCGAGTACCGCATCTAGTCCGGAGCGGATGCGCGCTCACTCGTTCGAGCGGCGCTCTTTCCACGTCTCCGAACCGCTCATGGCCGCGTCCGTCTGGCCCACGATCCAGCGGAACGCGCTCCCGAACCGCAGCGCCATCGGGAGTGGCAGGTCCTGCGAGGCGTACGCCACCTCCCGCATCCCGCGGACGGCGGCGGGGTTGTGACCGGCGATGCGCTCCGCCATCTCTTGCACCGTGGGCATGAGCGCCTCCGCGGGCACCACGCGGCTCACGAGGCCGGCACGCAGCGCCGTCTCGGCATCGATGGGGTCACCCAGCAGCAGCAGTTCCATGGCCATGGCGCGAGGGATCGCCCGCGGCAGCCGCTGGGGCGCCCCCGCGCCGGGGAAGAAGCCGTGGCGGATCTCCGGGACGCCGAAGCGCGCGCGGTCGCTAGCGATCAGCAGGTCGCAGCGCAGCGCCAGTTCCAGGCCACCCGCCAGGGCGTGGCCGTTGATGGCGGCGATTACCGGCTTGGGCGTCCAGCCCTCCTCGACGCCGCGGTCGAGGAATCGGTTAGCGTCATGCCACTGCGCGCCGCTGTTGCCGCCGGCGGCGCGCTCCTTCAGGTCCGCGCCGGCGCAGAAGGCGCGCCCCGCGCCGGTGAGGATCGCCACGCGGATGTCGTCGTCCTCCGCGACGCGGCGGAGCGCCTCGTTCAGGCCGGCGCTCAACTCGCGGTTCATCGCGTTCATCGCGTCCGGGCGGTTCAGGGTGATGGTGGCAATGCCGCCCGCGCTGGCGAAGAGGACGGTGCCCAGGTCCTCGGTCTTCTCGGAATCAGTCACGGCACACCTCGCAAGTCACGCTGCTGAGACAAGTTTGGCTCCCGCGGCGTTGCAGGAGAGGCAACGCCGCGGGAGCCGGGAGGGAACGCGAGTGCGTTAAGAGCCGAGGCTCTGGGGGGGAACGCAGCTCGCGATCATCGGAGGTGGTCGGAAGGTCACCCGGTGATGTCGAAGAGGCTCGTCCCAATCAACCCGGTGGCGATCATGAATCCCATGGTCGCCAGCACCGTCAGCGCCACGCGTGGCCCCACGGCAGCCACATTCTTCAGGTCCACGCCCAGGCCCAGGCCCACCATGGCGACGATGAAGAGCCACTTGCTCACGGTGCTCGCATCGCTGCCCAGGTCGGCGGGGATCACGTCCGTGCTGCGCAGGATGGCCAGCAACAGGAAGCCGGCGACGAACCACGGGACGAAGCCCTGCACCTTCTGCATGGTGCTGCGGCCCGCGGGGGTCTCCACGGAACCGCGGTGCAGCAGGCCCAGCACGATGATCATCGGCCCCAGGAAGAGCACGCGGACCAGCTTCACCAGGGTGGCCACCTGGCCGGACAGGTTGGAGACCGCGAAGGACGCCGCCACCACCTGCGGCACGGCGTAGACGGCGATGCCCGCCACCACGCCGTACTGGTAGTGGGTCAGGTCCAGGCCCGGGACCAGCAGCGGGAGCAGCAGGATCTGTCCTACGCCCAGCACCGCGCTGATGCCAATGGCCGCGGCAACGTCGTCCGCCGTCGCGCCAATGGCCGGGGCCACGGCCGCCACCGCGGAGTTACCGCAGATGGAGCCGCCCACGCCTACCAGCACCGCCAACTTGGACCGAAGGCCCAGCAGCAGGTGCCCCACCAGCCACGCAAACGTCAGGCCGCCGACCACCGAGAAGGTGATGAGGAGGAACAACGTGAGCCCGGCGTCCACGATCTGGCCGAACGCCACGCTGGCGCCCAGCAGAAAGATGGACGCTTCCAGCACTTGCTTGGACGCGTACTTCGCGCCCGCGTCCAGGGACTTCGGGAGCCCCCAGAGGTTGCGGACCGCAATGCCGGCCACGAGCGCGATGACCAGCGCGTCGATGACCGCGTTGTCGATGATGCTCTTCTCGGCCTCCTGGATTGCGTATGCGCCTGCACCCAGGACCACACACAGGAGAAGGCCCGGCCCGTAGCGGCTCACCCAGCCCTGAAGCCAGTTCGTTGACGCCTGCTGACTCGTTACCGCCATCCAGCCCTACCTCACATCTTCCTTCGTGCAACGGATTTGTCGCGGCTACTGAGAGTCCGCGCTCGGAGCCGGTCTACTCTGCGCCAAACACAGGCTTCCGCTTCTCCAGGAAGGACTTGGTGCCCTCCGCGAACTCGCCGGACGGCTCGGAGAGTCCGCGGGCAAGGCCGGAGAGGTACTGCGTGTCGTCGTAGGTGAGGTCCAGCGCCTTGTCGAAGAGCACCTTTGCCCACTGGGTGGCCACGGGCGGGCCCTCGGCGATCTCGCGGGCCACCTCCATGGCGGCGGGGAGCACCTGGCCGGGCTCGGTCAGCTTGATGACCAGGCCCAGGTCCAGCGCTTCCTGCGCAGTGATGTCGCGGTTCAGGTAGAGCAGATAGCGCGCCTGCTGGATGCCGATCAGGCGCTGCAGGTACCAGAGTTCCGCGCTGGGGATGAGCGCGCGGCGCAGGTAGACGTGCGAGAAGCTCGCGTTGGAGGAGGCCAGCCGGAGGTCGGACGCGAGCGCGAGCCCGTAGCCCGCCCCGGCGGCAATGCCGTTGATAGCGGAGATGACCGGCTTCTTCACGGTGTCGTGCATGAAGCGCGGCACCGGCGATGAGGGACGAGGCTGCTGGTAGTAGGTCTGCGAGCCCTCCGCCGCGGTCTTCTCCTTGAAGCTCTCCGGGCGGAAGTTGCGGACGTCCGCGCCGGAACAGAAACCACGGCCGGCGCCGGTGATCACCAGCGCGCGCACGCCGGGGTCTTCCTGCACCTTCGGGAACACATCGAAGAGTTCCCGGTGCATGATCCCGTCCATCGCGTTCAGTTTTTCGGGGTAGTTGAGGGTGATGGTCGCAACGCGATCTGCGACCTCGTAGATAATGTGTTGATATTCAGACACTACGGCAACTTTCAACTATCCCTGCCGCTGACGCGGTCCGGGTCCCTCGTTTCGGTAGTGTTCCCCTACGACCCCCTCATGCGCGGGTCCAGCAGGTCACGCAGTGCGTCCCCGAAGACGTTGAAGGCGAACACCACCAGCGTGATGACGATGCCCGGCCACAGTGCCATCCACGGCATGCGGCGCATGTAGGTCAGTCCGTCGCCGCTGAGCATGGCGCCGAGGTCCGGGTGTGGAGGCGGCACGCCGTAGCCCAGGAACCCCAGCGAGGCCACGATCAGGATGACCGAGCCCAGCGTCACGGACGCCGAGTAAATGATGATGTGCGCGATGTTCGGCAGCACGTGGAGCAGCATGATCCGGGAGTCGCGCATGCCCAGGGCGCGCGCCGCCTCGATGTAGGGCTCCTCGCGGACGCTGAGGACCACGCTGCGCACCAGCCGCGAGGACTGCGGCGCGTTGGCCAGGCCGATGACGATGATCAGGCTGACCGGGTTGGCCCCCAGCACACCCAGCAGCGTGATCAGGATGATCAGGGTGGGCAGCGCGATCCAGATGTCCACGAAGCGCTGCGTGATCTTGTCGAACCAGCCGCCGTAGTACGCGGAGAACATCGCGATCGCCGTGGCCAGCGTCTTCGCGATGATCATCGCCCCCAGGCTGATGCCCAGCGAGATGCGGGCGCCCCAGATCACCCGGCTCAGCAGGTCACGTCCCAGGTTGTCCGTGCCGAACAGGTGCGCGCCGCCCGGGGGCTGCAACCGGTTGGTCAGGTCGGTCTCCGCGTACCCATACGGAGCGACGATCGGGGCGAACGCAGCCGCCAGCCCTACGATCATCAGGATCAGGAAGCCCACGAAGCCCATGGGCTTGCGACGGGCGAGCACCCTCACCCCATCCCACGGCTTCAGGACAGCCGGACGCTCACGCTTTGGCGCCAGGCCGGCGCGCAGCGCCGCTGTGGTCGCGCCGTCTCCGGACGGGAGCCCGCTATCTGGTCCCATCACGATCTAACTCCTCGAAAGCCGAATACGGGGGTCGATGGAGGCGTAACTGAGGTCGACCGCGATGTTCGCCAGGACCAGGAGCATCCCGAAGAAGAGGTTGGTCGCCATGATTACGTAGAGGTCCAGCCGCTGGACGGAGTCCAGCAGGTACCGGCCCACGCCGGGGAGCACAAAGATCTGCTCGAAGATGACGGTCCCCGCGACGAGTCGGGGCAACTGCAGCCCGATCACCGTGATGATCGGCAGCAGCGAGTTCCGCAGGATGTGGCGGAAGTACACGCGACGCGTGTCCAGGCCCTTCGCTCGCGCGGTGCGAACGTAGTCCTGCCGAATGACCTCCAGCACCTGGGTCCGCACCAGGCGCGTAAGCGTCCCGATTGGACTCAGGCCGAGGATCACCATCGGGATCCACACCTGCTTCAGGTTGGCGACGGGATCGTCCCAGAGGTTCTGATAGTCGATGGTAGGCGCCCAGTTGAGCAGGATGCTCCCAAACACCAGCACCAGCGTGGCAATCCAGAAGCCCGGGATGGCGTAGAACATGATCGCCCCACCACGGGCGATGTAGTCGGGCAGTGAGTCCTGCCGCGCCGCAGACATCAGCCCTACCGGGATGGCGACCACCAGGGTGATGATCAGGGCGCCCGTGCCCAATTCCAGGCTGACCGGGATGCGGCGCTTCATTTCGTCGATGACCGAGCGCCCGGTGAAGAAGGACGTCCCGAAGTCGCCCGTGAGCATCCGGCCGGCCCATCCGATGTACTGCTCAGGCAGCGAGCCGGAGAGTCCGTACTCCTCTCGAAGGCGTTCCTCCCGTTCCACGTCCACTGATTCGCTTGCCGCGGACGCAATGTCCACGGCGTCCACGGGCACGGCCACGCGGACCAGGAAGAAGATCACCAGCGTCAGACCAATGACTGTTGGGATCGCCAGGATTAGTCGCTGGAGCGCGTACTTGGCCATCGGAACCTCCAGCGACCGGCCCCCCTGCTGGGAGGGAGGCCGGCCGCGACCTGGACTGCGCTGTCGCTAGGACTCGAGCCAGTAGTACGGAATCGCCTCCACACCGATCTGGTAGCCGGTGTAGGAACCACCCCAGATCTGGTAGCGCTCGGGCCCGTGCACGTTGGCGTGCTTCACGGAAACCGTGTCGATGGTCATACCCGTGGGAGCGGCCACGCCGTGCTCCACCATCCACCGCTGGATGTTGTGGATCTGCTCCACGCGGGACTCGAAGTCGAGGTTGAGCCGCTGCTCGCGGATCATCTCGTCCAGGTCCGGGTACTGCGTCCCGGCCACGTTGTTGGAGCCGAAGGAGGCGAAGAACACCTCCAGCCACTGGCCCGGGTCCGCGCGCGAGCCGTGCGGAGCCATCTGCATGGCCGGGTTGCCGTCCGGGGCCGTGTAGTTGCCCTTGGCCCGCAGGTAGTTCGGGATCCAGTCCGTGGTGTAGTCCGAGGCGTACAGCGACAGGTTGACGCCGATGTCCGCCAGCATGGCTTGGAACAGTTCAGCCCGCGTGGGCCAGTCGCGGCCGTACTGCGGCGTGAAGATCAGCGTGGCGTTCATGTCGCTCTGGCCCGCGGCGTCCAGCAGCGCGCGCGCCTCCTGGACATTGTGCTCCAGCAGGCTGGCGTGCTCGCCGAACTGGCCACCCTTCGGGTCCAGCCAGTAGGAACCAAAGCCCGCCGACAGCGGCGTGTTCCAGTAGCGGTTCAGGCTGATGCCCGCGTCTTCCAGCGACTGCGGCTCGAAGACCGCCTCGACGAACGAGTCGCGGTCAATGCCCATGGAGATCGCCTTGCGGACGCGGTCGTCCAGGAACGGCGAACCGTCGACGTACGAGAACGAGATCGCGGAGCCGCCCGCACCCGGGTTCGCCGTGATCGCCTCAGCGCCGTCCACGGAACCCAGGACGCCCGGAATGCTCTGCGTGCTCACGCCGCCGAAGTGGATGTTGCCGGCGCGGAACTGGGACTCGGCCTGTGCCTGGTCCGGGATGATCAGTTCTTCCACGGCGTCCACGTACGGCATGTCCGGGCCCCCGTACCAGTTGGGGTTCCGGGAGTACTTGTAGCCAATGGACGGCCGGTACTCGTCCAGGATGAACGGGCCGGTGCCGCGCATGTCGGACGCCGGGTTGAACCCGCCGTTCATGCTCTCCACCGGGTGCACATAGAAGTTGAACGGGTGCGAGAGCACGGGAAGGAAGATGCCGTCCGGGAACGCCAGGTTGAACTGCACGGTGTGGTCGTCAATGGCCTCGACCGACTCCACCGGTGCGGTCTCCTTGACGGAGTGCACCAGTTCGCCCCGGTACGCCGAACCGTCAGCGAACTTCTCCCAGGACTGGATGACGTCCTCGGAGGTCATCTCGCGGCCGCTCGTGGGGGCGCGCTCGTCCCAGGTCATGCCCGGGCGCATCTTGAACGTGTAGGTCAGACCGTCGTCAGACACCTCCCACGACTCGGCAGCGTCACCGACGATCGCGCCCGAGGCCGGGCCACCGTCGCCCGTCTCGTTCTTGACCATGCGGCTGTAGACGTAGCCGGACGGGTACGAGGTCTTGTAGGACTGCGCCACCAGCGCGTCGAGCGTGTCGACGTCGATGGTGCTGCTGTACCGCAGCGTCCCGCCGCGCTGAATCGCGTTCGGGTCCTGCGTGGGGAGCGGGGTGGAGGTACCACCCGTGCCACCAGTGGGGGTGGACGTGCCGGGGGTGTCCGTCCCCTCGTCGCCGCCGCAACCGATGAGGGCCGCGGCTCCAATGCCCGCGAGGCCGAGTCCGGCGCCGCGCAGTGTCTGGCGGCGGGAAAGCCTCTTGGTCTTCCAGAAGTTCGTCTCAGTCGTCAAATCAGTCCCCTCCTTCTCCCGGGCCGTGGCCTGGCGATTGGGCGCCAGCACCGTGGGAACAGCGGCCTCGGGCCGATGTCGGAGGGTATAGCACGCATAATGACAACGTTGCAAGACAACGTGACAACGTTCTCTGACCTTGCGGTGCTTCCACCCCCCGCGACTTGCACGGATTGCTTCCTGGTCAGGCCCTGCCACCACGGGTGTGTTGGGGTGGCGAGCGCTCACGCGGGAGCGCCCACGGGGCCGTCGCTCGGGTTCGCATCACAGTAACGTTCTCGCGGCACCCCGGGGGGCGTGGGATCCTTCGGGCGGCTCCGAAGGCCCGTCAAACCTGTCCCAGGCGCGTCAGGGTCTGCGTCGGCCGGCGCGAGAGGCGGGTGGCGACATCGACCTCACGGGGAGACCGAGGCAGGGCGAGACCTACTGCAGCGGACTAGCCGCCGAGCAGGCGCCCGAAACGGGAACGACCGTTCCGCGAAGGGCCAACCGAGTCACGGTCCACCCATATAGCGTCCGTGGGCTGGTACGTGCGCCCGAGCATCGAGCCCGCGAGCGCCTCCAGGCCGACCCGCGCGGCGACCTCGCCGATGAGCCGTGCGTCCGCGCTGAGCGTGGCAATCTGTGGCCGGTGCGTCTGCAGCCATTCGCCATCGCCAAACGAAATGACCGAGAAGTCCCGCGGGATGCGCCCGCCCACGACGTGGATCCCGTTCACCAGTCCAGCGATGTAGGGATAGCGGGCGAAGATGCCAGTCACGCGCTGTTCCTCCAGGCGCTCAACCACGCGGGGCGCCTGCCTGAAGAAGTCGCGGTCCTCCTCGTCCGGCAACTCCTCCACCAGGAAGCGGATGCCGAGGCGGTTGGTGGACTCCTCCAGCATGGACGTACGGAAGTCCCCGATCTCGCCGGCGCCGCCTACGTACGCGATGTGCTCGTGGCCCAGCGAGGCAAGCCGCTGCACGGCGAGGTCAATGGACTCCGTAGGCCGGTTGGTGACCAGCGGGATGGCCATCCCGCGCGGGCGCTGTGAGATCGCCACCACCGGCGTGCCCTCGAGTGCGGTCTGCTCAATGAGTTCGCCCGCTGCGGCCGGCGGGCGGTAGACAAAGACCACGTCCACCTGGCGCTCCGCCAGGCGCCGGAACAACTCGATGAAACGGTCGTCGTCCCCATCCGCATCTGCCGTGACGGTGGCGTAGCCGTGCCGGCGCGCCTCCCACTCCAGGCCGCGGAGGGCGTGGAAGGCCGGCGGGCCGTCCATCTTGAAGAACACAGCGCCAAACGTCATGGACTGGGCACGGCGCAGGCTGCGGGCGGTCAGGTTGGGGCGGTAGTCCAGTTCCGCCGCGGCCTCCACGACTCGCTCGGCGAGTCGGGAGCGGACGGTGGCGCCGCCGCTCAGCACGCGGGAGGCGGTGCTGATGGACACGTTCGCGCGTTCCGCCACGTCCTTGAGCGTGGCGGAACGGGTGGGCTTCGTGGTCAAGAGGCGTCTCCCCTGGGCGGACGATCAAACGCCCCGTGACTGCGATTGGAGTGGCAAGTGAAAGGGAAGGTCAGACTGTAGCGGTGCCGTGCAAGCCCCCGGCAGTGTTCCACCAGGGAACAGGAATACGTTGTCATACGCCCGCGATTCATGCCCACGCCGCCAGCGCCCCCGCCGCCGGAAGCATACCGCCGTCATAAGCAAACGCGGAACCCCCTTCACGCGCGTTTTGCGCGGTGCCGGATCAGAATCACGGACAGTCGTCAGGAGGCCGGCTTGCCTTGCCTCCGCAGATGCGCCTAGAATGCCGCCGCGCTGCTGCAATCGTTGCCGGGTCAATCCCCGTGTGATGAGAACGATTGCACTCCAAGGTGGCGTCCAGACGTGTCGTGAGTGGGGAGTGTCGTAGTGAACACAGTCAAGTTTGAGGTTCAGGGGAAGATCGCCACGATCACCATGAACCGCCCCGAGAAGCTGAACGCCATCAACAATGAGATGATCCAGGACCTGTTCGAGGCGTTCCACGAGTTCAACACCAACCCAGACCTCTGGGTGGCCGTCCTGACCGGCGAGGGCCGAGCGTTCTCGACCGGCCACGACCTGGTCATGCAGGGCGAGCAGAAGCGCGAGATCAAGCCGGGTTACCCCAGCGGCACCACGGACGACCTCTACATCTTCATGCAGACGCAGATCGACAAGCCCGTCATCGCGGCGCCCCACGGCCACGCGCTCGCCCAGGGCTCCGGCCTGGCGCTGCTGAGCGACTTCCGCATTGCCGCTGACGACGCCGTCTTCGGCTGGCCGCAGGTCAAGCGCGGCATCGCCTCCATCAGCGGGCCGACCATCCTGACCCAGTACGTGCCCTTCGGCTACGCGATGATGATGCTGATGACCGGCGAGTTCATCGACGCCGAGTCCGCCTACCGCGTGGGCCTGGTCCAGGAAGTGGTCCCGAAGGCCAAGCACATGGACCGCGTCTACGAGGTGGCCGAGTCCATCGCCGGAAACGCCCCGCTGGCCGTCCGCACGATCAAGAAGGCCGCCATCACCGGCCGCGCGATCCCGGACTTCGCCCAGCGCGTCAAGAACTCCTCCAGCCTGGCCGCCCAGCTGCGGGAGTCCGAGGACAGCAAGGAAGGGCTCCGCGCCTTCGCTGAGAAGCGCAAGGCCGAGTTCAAGGGCCGCTAGGCCAGCGTTCCACAAGGGAGGCGCGCCGTCCCCTCCGGGGGCGCGCCTCCCTCCTGGCCCTGCCGGCTGCCGCACCCCTGCGCCCGCCCAGGCCCTGGATGGTGAATGGGAGCAACCGTGCCGCCCCCACTCCATGGTGTGCGTGTGCTGGACCTGGGCCGCGAGATCGCCGGCCCGCTCTGCGCGCGCTTTCTCTCCCGCATGGGCGCCGACGTCATCAAGGTGGAGCCCCCGCTAGGCGACCCCATCCGTCGCGCCAACAGCACCTCCGGTGCGCGGACGGGTGAGTCCTCGCCCGGGCACCTCTACGCCAACGAGGGCAAGCGCAGCGTGGTCATGGACCTGGCCACCCCCAGCGGGCGGCAGGTCTTCCTCCGCCTGGTGCGCACCGCCGACATCGTCATCGAGAACTTCGAGCCCCAGGTGCTCGCCGACCTTGACCTCGACTACCCCGTCCTCAGGGCCGCCAACCCGGGCGTCATCCTGACCTCCATCTCCGCCTACGGCGACACGGGGCCGTATCGCGACTTCCAGGCGCGGGAACTGACGCTCTTCGCCATGGGCGGGCACATGTACCGCAGCGGCGCGCCGGACCGCCCGCCCGTCCGCATGGGCGGGCACCCCACGGAGGTACTGGCTGCGCTGGGTGCCGGCTACGCCACGCTGGCCGCGCTCCGCATGCGCGCCGCGGGCGGCCAGCACGTGACGTACTCTGCCTTCGAGAGCCAGGTCACGAGTCACGCCCAGGCAATGGTGGAGGTCTCCTATTACGGCATGGAGACCGGCGGCGACGCCCCGCGCGGCGCGGCCGGCATCCGAGGGCTCCTCGCCCGTGACGGGCTCGCGATGATCTCCGCGCAGGAACAGCAGATGCCGCGGCTGGCCGCGCTGGTGGGCGCTCCTCCGGAGTTGGGCCAGGTGGACCCCATGGACCGCGGCGGCCGCCGTGGCGAACTGATGGAGCGCGTGGCCGAGTGGGCCTCGCAGCGCACCGCCCGCGAGGTCTACGAACTGGGCCAGGGCGCGCGCGTCCCCGCCTCCTTCGTCGCGTCGCCGCAGGATCTGCTGGAGTCCCCGCAGTACCGCCACCGCAACTTCATCCGGGAGGTGGAGCAGCCTGAACTCGGCACGGTGGCCGTCCCCGGCCTCCCCTTCAAGTGGCCGGAGTCCGAGGTCCCGGAGCGGCCGGCCCCTCGGCTCGGCGAGCACACCGTGGAAGTACTGGAGTCCCTGGATATGACGCGCGACCAGATCCTCCGGCTGGCTGCGGCGGGAGTCGTCGCATGAGCCAGGCTCCGCTGCCCCTGCACGGCGTCCGGGTGTTGGACATGGGCCAGTTCTGGGCCGCCCCCAACGCCGGCCGCGCGCTGGCGGACGCCGGCGCCGAGGTGATCAAGGTGGAGGCGTGCGCGCGACCGGACCCGCTGCGCATCCAGGCCCGCGGCATCTACCCGGACCACGTCCCCGGCGAGGACCACTGGAACCGCTCCGGCATGGTGAACGAGCGCAACCGCAGCAAACTCAGCCTCACGCTGGACCTCTCCTCCGAGCGCGGCAAGGACATTTTCCTGCGCCTGGTGGGCCTGTCCGACGTGGTCATGCAGAACTACAGCAGCCGCGTCATGCCCGGCCTGGGCCTGGGCTACGACACGCTGAGCAAGGTGAACCCGCAGATCATCATGGTGTCCGTGATGAGCCAGGGGCTGGAAGGGCCGGAGAGCGAGTACGTCTCCTACGGCCAGAACCTGGAACAACTGGGCGGCATCTCCTACTTCTCCGGCTACCCGGACGACGAGACCAGCAGCGTGGGCTTCGCCCTCCCGGACCCGCTGGCCGGCGCGACCACCGCGCTCGCCGTCATCTCCGCACTGCGCCATCGCGAACTGACCGGCCGGGGCATGCACATCGACCTGTCGCAGCGCGAGGCGGCCTCCCTCGTCATCGGTGACTCCCTGGTGGAGTACTCGATCACCGGCGAGGCGCCAGCCCGCCTGGGCAACCAGGAGCCAGGCGCCCACCCCTCCGAGTGCTATCCATGCAACGGGGACGACCGCTGGGTGGCCATCGTGGTGCGAAACGACGACGACTGGGCGCGGCTCTGCCAGGCGATGGGCCGGCCGGACCTGGTGGGTCACCCGGACTTCGCCACCGTCATCGGCCGCAAGCGGAACCGCGCAGCGCTGGACCAACTGGTGTCCGGCTGGACCTGTCAGCACGACCCGTACCAGGCGCTGGCGCTGCTCCAACTCGCCGGCGTGCCCTCCGGCGCCGTCCTCACGCCTCGCGAACTCTTCCGCGACCCGCACCTGCGGGAGCGCGGGTTCTGGGAGCGGGTGGAAGACCCCTCCGCGGGCGTGCAGGAGTACTACGGCCGTCCGCACCGGCTCTCCATGACCGAACTGGGGACGCGCTCCCCCACGCCCACGCTGGGCCAGCACAACCGGCAGATCCTGCAGGGCCTGCTCGGCATGTCAGACACTGACATCGAAGAACTGGAATCGGAGGGCGTGATCGGCAATCGACCATTGCTCGGATCCTCCGGCGGAATGGCGAGGGGTGCCCAGTGACCGCACCACTGGACGGGCTCACCGTGGTGGAGGTGGGCCAGGGCATTACCGCGGCCTACTGCACGCTCCTGCTGTCCTCGCTGGGCGCAGAGGTGATCAAGGTGGAGCCGCTCCGCGGCGACGAGACCCGCCGCCTGGGCCCGTTCCCGCAGGACGTCCCGGACCGCGAACGCAGCGGCCAATTCCTGGCGCTCAACCGCAACAAGCGGTCGATCGCCCTGGACCTGGACACCCCCACGGGGCAGGACCTCTTCCGTTCCCTGGTGCAGCGCGCGGACATCGTGGTGGAGAACGAGGCTCCCGGCCGCATGGCGGAGCGCGGCATCGGCTACGAGCACTTCGTGGAGGCACAGCCGGCGCTGGTGTGGACATCCATCACGCCGTTCGGCCAGGCTGGCGAGTACCGCGACCGCCAGGCCACGGAGATCACCCTCTTCGCCCACGGCGGACTGATGGTGCTGGTGGGCGATGTCGCCCGTGAGCCCCTGATGTTCCAGGGCAACCCCATGCTGCACAGCGCCGGCCTCTACGCCTTCTCCGCCACCATGCTGGCGGTGCACCTGGCGGAGGCGACGGGCGTGGGCCAGCAGGTGGACTCCGCCATCCTGGACGGCATTGCCGCGAGTCACTTCCAGGCGATGATGGACTACGAGTACGCCGGCCTGGTGCGCCGTCGTGGCCCCATGCACATGCCCATCCCCACCATGGATGGCTTCATCTCCTTCACCGTCCAGGCCCACCAGTACGCCGACTTCCGCCGCCTGATCATGGGCGAGGAGGCCGGCGCGGCCGTGGAGCAGGAGAGCGCCGTCGAGCGCGACCGCCGCCGCGCGGAGGGCGAGATGGACAACGAGATCCTGATGTGGTCCGTGCAGCAGACGAAGTACGACGCCTATCACCAGGCGCAGTCCGCGCACGTCCCGGCTGCCTTCCTCGCCGGCCCGCAGGACCTGCTGGAGTCGCCCCAGTACGAGCACCGCGACTTCTGGGTGACCATCCCGCACCCGGACGCGGGCGAACTCAAGTACCCCGGCTTCCCCGCGCAACTGACCGGGGTGGAGCCCTCGTGGTCCCCGGCCCCTCGGCTGGGCGAACACGCCGACCAGATCCTGGCCGACTTCGCCGGCCTGACCGCGGACGAGATCAGCGACGTCCGCGCCGCGGGGGTGATCCGATGACGGACAAGCCGGCGCTCCCGCTGCAGGGGATCCGTGTGCTGGACCTGGGCATGTTCTGGGCCGGCCCGCTGGCCGGGAAGTGGCTGGGCGACGCGGGCGCGGAGGTCATCAAGATCGAGTCCGCCTCCCACCCTGACAACCTGCGTATCCTGGCCCGCGGCGTGTACCCCGGCGGGGAAGCGGGCGAGCGCCCGTGGAACCGCTCCGGGATGATCAACGAGCGCAACCGCAACAAACTCGGCCTGGCGCTGGAGATGGGCACGGAGGAGGGCCGCGAGGTCTTCCGCCGCCTGGTCGCCGTGAGCGACGTGGTGCTGCACAACTTCAGCACCCGGGTGCTGACGAAGTGGAACCTGGACTTCGAGGCGCTCCGCCAGATCAACCCTCAGATCATCCTGGCCTCCATCTACAGCCAGGGTGGCGAGGGCCCGGAGAGCGGCTTTGTCTCCTTCGGCGGCACGCTGGAGCAACTGGGCGGCCTGACCGCGCTCAACGGCTACCCCGGTGAGATGCCGGGCGTGCTGACGCTGCAGTTGCCAGACCCCCTGGGCGGCGCCATGGCCGCCGGCCTGATCGTCGCCGCGCTCCGGCAGCGCCGCCTGACTGGCGAGGGCGTGCACATCGACTTCTCGCAACGCGAGAACGTGACCTCGATCTTGGGGCCGGTGGTGCTGGACTACCAGATGAACGGCCGCGTCCCTGAGCCGCGTGGGAACCGCCACCCGCACATGGCGCCCCACGGCGTCTACCCCTGCACGGGCGAGGACGAGTGGGTGACCATCGCCGTGCGGGACGATCAGGACTGGGTGCAACTCTGCCGCGCCATTGGCCGGCCGGAACTGGAGACGGACGAGCGCTTCGCCACCGTCCCCGCCCGCCACGAACACCACGACGCACTGGACGAGATCCTCGCGGAGTGGTCGTCCGCCCGCACGAAGCACGAGGCGGCCGACACCCTCCAGGGGTGGGGCGTCCCCTCGGCGCCGGTGAACACCTCCGCGGACGTCTACGCCGACCCGCACCTGGCGTCGCGCGGCTTCTGGGACGAGGTGGATGACCCAGAGGCCGGCCACCACCGCTACCCCGGTCGCCCCTTCCAGTTGTCCCGCACGCCACTGAGCAGCCGGCTGCCCACGCCCACGCTGGGCGAGCACAACGACTACGTGCTGAAGGACGTCCTGGGGATGTCCGACGACGAGGTAGCCGCCCTGGTGGCGGCAGGCATCGTGGGCGACGAGCCGACGGACGACGCGAAGAGCGGGCGCCTGTAGCGACAGCGCCCGCGACCGGTGAGGGAGGGCGCGATGAGCACCAGCGAGGTCCTGTACGAGGTCAACGACCGCATCGCGACGGTCACCCTCAACCGCCCGGAACGGCGTAACGCCGTCAACCAGGGCATTGTCACCGGCATGCTGGATGCCTTGAGCCAGGCGCGCCAGGACCCAGACGTCTGGGTGATCATCGTCACGGGCGCGGGCGACACCGCCTTCTGCTCCGGCGCAGACCTGGCAGCCATGGAACGCAGCCGAGACGGAGACGGGGAGCCGCGCCAGGCAGGCCCTCGCTTCGGTGCGGACGACCTCTACCAGTACCTGCGCCACACCTACAAGCCGACCATCGCGGCGGTGAACGGCTATGCGCTGGCCGCGGGCGCGGGCATCGCCCTCTCCTGCGACATGCGCATCCTGTCTGACCGCGCCGTGATGGGCTGGCCGCACGCGAACCGCGGCATCTCCTCCATCAGTGGGCCGGTCCTGCTGGCGCACATGGTGGGCCTGAACCGCGCGCTGGAGATCGAGTACTTCGCGGAGCACCTGGACGCCCAGCACTGCCTGGACCTGGGGCTCGCCAACCGCGTGGTCCCACACGAGGAACTCATGCCGGCCGCGCTGGAAACGGCGGAGCGCATCAAGCGCAGCTCGCCCGCTTCCCTGCGCCACATCAAGGAAGCGATGATCCGCGGGCTGGAACTCCCCATGGAGGAGCGCATCCGCCTGGCGCGGGACTTCCATAATCGCTGTCTGCAGACGGAAGACGCGAAGGAGGGCCTCCGCGCCTTCCTGGAGAAGCGCCAGCCCACCTGGACCGGCCGCTAGCAGCACTGTCCGCCCCTCGGGAGGCGCGACCGCACTCGCACGCTCCGCGCGCCCCATGGCCCTTCGCGATATGACTTCGTCATGCTTGCCGCGATTCCGTTGACGTTTTCGTCACGCCTCGCAACGATGCCCGCGCCGGCGCGGCGAGGGCGCCCGGCACTGTGGCCCTGCCGCGCGCGGGGTGGGCGGGGCGCAACCGATGCAGCCGAGGACCAACGTCGCCGGCGCGCGCTCAGCGCGTACCATCGATCGGCGGACGTTCCTCCGGCTTTGCGCCGCAGCCGCGCCCGCCCTTGTCGTCCCCATGGCCCTGGCGCCGCGGATCGGCGACACGATTGAGTCCCACCGCAAGCCCGCGCTGGCGCCGCCGGAGCCACCCCCGCGACTCCCCCAGGCGGCCGCCATGCAGCAGGGGGCGATCATGGCCCACCTCAACCCCGTGGTCGCGGAGAACTGCCCGGACCCAGGTGTCATGGAGGACGCGGGGCGCTTCTACATGGTCAGCACCACCCACGTCCTGCCCGCCTTCCCCATACGCGTCTCCAGCGACCTGGTGAACTGGGAGCGCACCGGCGCCTTCGTCTTCACTGAAGGGAACCGCCCCTCGTGGGCGCGAGACCATTTCTGGGCCCCGGAGATCCACCGCGTCGCTGACCGGTACGTCGTCTACTACACGGCACGCTCCACCGAGACAAACCTGCTCTGCATCGGCGTGGCCACGGCATCCACGCCCCTGGGGCCGTACGAGGACCTGGGCGCCCCGCTGGTCTCCCAGGACACCGCCGCCCTGGATCCCACGTTCTTCCGCGACGAGGACGGGCGGCAGTACCTCTACTGGAAGGCGGACGCCCCCGGGAGCCCCAGTGGGCCGATCCTCGCCCAGCAGCTCACGCCGGACGGCCTCGCGCTCGTCGGTTCTCCGGTAGAGGTGCTACGCAACGACCTGGGGTGGGAGGGGCGGCTGGTGGAGGCGCCGTGCCTAGTCAAGCGCGGCTCCTACTACTACCTCTTCTACAGCGGCTCGGACTACGACACGCCCAACTACGCGGTGGGCGTCGCGCGATCCACCTCGCCGCTCGGGGGCTTCCAGAAGCACGGCGAGCCGATCCTCCGCGGGAGCGGGCGCTGGAAGGGGCCCGGCCACAACAGCGTGGCCACGCTCAACGGACAGGACTACATCCTCTACCACGCGTGGGAGGGCCGCCGCTTCCGCGACGTGCGCCCCTGCCTGGCGGACCCCCTCGGCTGGACGGCGGACGGCTGGCCCGCCGTGGAGGGCGGCCAGCCCGGGGGTGCCGAGTAGGCGCTCGCAGCGCCACCCGACGCCGACTCAGTCCCAGGCGACTCCCCTCGCCTTGCCGCCCGGGGCCGAGGCGATGAGTTCCAGGAGCGTCCGGGTGACGTTGGGCTCCAGGCCCTCCGTGTGTCCCTTGTCCAGGCGCACCACGTCCGCGATCACGCGGCCACCCTGCGCGTCCGGGTAGACGTACACCTCCGCCGTCCCGGGCCGGGGTAGGAGCCCCCATGCGGGGGTCGAGCGGCCCTCGCGGCTGCTGTCGTAGATCTGGCCGGCCTCCGTGTCCACCACGTCCGGCCACCGTACTCGAGGCCCCGCGCCGTACTTCTCCGCCCACGGCGACGTCTCCGGGAGCGCCACGATCTCGTGCCGGCCCGTGGCGAAGATGAACGAGATGTCGGCGTCCACCTCCACGGCCCGCCCGGGGCGTGGGCCGCTCCCGGCGGGCGGTGCTGCGGGCATCCCCGCTCGCACCGGCGCGAAGAAGGACTCCGGGAGTTCCACGGGGCCAATGCGCCCGCCGGACAGGCTGAGCCAGCCATCCACGCGCTCGCTGAAGAAGGGGTCGCCCAGCAGCCGGTTGGAGGTCATCCCGCCCTGCGAGTGGCCGACCAGCCAGAAGGCCTTGATGTGTTCGGCCCCGTAGCGGTCGAAGACCTGCCGGATGATGTTCTTCAGGTGGTCGTCGTCCGCTTCGCCCACCCACCGTCGGGAGGGCTCCTTCGTGGCCGCGGAGGGTGTGGCCACCACCAGCCGGAACTCCCGCGCGTAGTCCACCGCCGGGAAGTAGAGCCGCTGCCAGTGCCCCACGGAGCCTCCACCGTGGAGGCTGAGCAGGAACGTCACGTCCTCCCCCGGCTGGAGGTCATCCGGCTCGTCCAGCGTGAACTTGCGTCCCGTGAGTTCGTCCACCTCGACCGTGCCCGCCATGGCTTCCCACCTCCTCGCGGCGCGCATCCTCGCGCTCTCGGCGAGAGATTGCCACCCCCGCGCCCCGCAAAGGCGGCACACGGGCGACGGGTTCCACATAGCGCGAGGCGTCCCCGTAACACCTCGCGCACGGCCGCGGCCGGAAGATCTGCGGAGAAATCGAGCGCTCGCCCCGCCACCGGAGGCGCGAATGGGCGCTGCGACTGGAGGTGACCATGGTCGCGCTGTTGTGGCTGGTCCTGATCGTGATCCTGGTGGTATGGCTGTTTGGGCTGCTGTTGGACGTGGCCGGCGGACTGATCCACCTGCTGCTGATCGTGGCGCTGGGCGTACTGATCTACAACCTGGTCACGAGCCGTAGAGCAACCTGACCGCCAGCCTCTGTCCGCCCTGGCAGGCCCGCCGCTGGCGGGCCTGCTTCTTGTGCCCGCCGCGGCGAGGGCCGCAAGCGGCCGGGCCGCAGCCCGTCAACGCTGACTCAACCGCCCCGCCCCACCATCAATCGGGAATCAACCAGGCGGGCCCTCTTGTTCCGCCCCTCCCGGCACGCCCCGATGGGCAAGCATGATCGGCGGAGCATGAGCGCGGGCCCTCACACCCCCACCAGCGCCCCTTCAACTGGCACGCCCCCCGGAGACCGGACACCACCCGCCCGGCCACCGGAGCCCGCGCCTCCACCCAGGGCGACCGGCAACCAGATGGTGCGCATGGCGGCGGCGCTGATGTCCGCGCAGGCGACCTCATGGGTGGTCACGATCCTCGGCCTGGTGGTGGTCCCGAGGTACCTGGGCACCAGTGCGTTCGGGCACCTGGCGCTGGCCGGCACGGTGGCGAGTTTTGCCCTGGCGATCTCTTCCCTGGGCACGGCCACCTACGTCATTAAGGAGATCTCCCGACGCCCCCAGGACGCTGCTCACATCGCCGGGGGCACGCTCGCCGTCCGCATCGCCGTGTGGGCGGTGCTCGCCCTCATCGTGGTACCGGTCACGGTCTTGCTCGTGGGCAATCCCGCCCTGCAGGCGGCGATCCTCATCCTGTTCCTGGCAACGTGCTTCGACCTGGTGAAGACCGGTGGCTATTCCATGCTGCAGGCTGGCTACTCGCTGGGGCGGGCCGCGGTATTCCAGGCCTTCATCGGGCTCGGCGCGCAGGTGGCGATCGTGGGACTGCTGCTGTCCGGCCGAGGGCTCACCTCCGTGACCGTCGCGCTCGCGATGGGCTCCGTCCTCAGCGCCGGGGTCACGCTGGTGCTGGTGTGGCGCCGGTACGGCCTGGCGCTGCCAGGCCGCGCGGCGCTCCGGGCGCTGGTCACCGGCAGCCTGGTCTACTTCGCGTGGGACGTCGCGCTCATGATCTTCGGCAGCGTGGACATCTTCATGCTCTCCCTGCTGGCCGGGTCCACCGCGACAGGCGCGTATGCCTTCGCGCTGCGGCTGACGGCGGTGCCATCGTTCGCGCACGCCATCCTGGCCGGCACGATCTTCCCCTCGCTTTCCGCCGCCGGGCGCGCCCATCCGGACGTCTTCCGCGACCTGCTCCGACGCACCCTCCGCATCCTGGTGGTGGCCACCATCCCCATGGGCGTCGGCATCGCCCTGCTGGCACCCGGCCTGACCCGCCTCGTCGGCGGCGACGGCTACGAGGCGGCCGTGCCGTCCGTGGTGGTGATGGCGCTGGTGGTCCCGCTCATCGGCGTGGACACCGTGCTGGGGACGGCGCTGTTCGCCGCGGACAAGCAGCGCGCGTGGATCACCATTGCCTGGGGCGCGGCCGTGCTGAATCCCGCCCTGAACCTCGTGAGCATCCCCCTGGCCGGCTCGCTCTGGGACAACCCCGCCCTGGGCGCCGCGCTCAGCACCGCGACCACCGAGGTGCTGATGGGCGCGTGCGCGTGGCGGCTGCTGGGCCCGTTTGCTGACTTCCGAGCCGTGGCCAGCATGACGCTCCGCGTCCTGGCCGCCTGTGCGTTGATGGCGCCGCCGGTGCTCCTGGCCTCCCAGGCATGGGGCACGGTCCCGGCCGTGGCGGTGGGCGCGGCGGTCTACGGCACCGCGGCAATCGCAATGGGCCTGGTGCGACGAGACGACCTATCGGACCTCCGCGCTACCTGGCGCTCCCGCAAGGCACCAGAGGCGCAGCCCGTCTCCGCGTGATTGGTGCGGGAGCGGGGGCCTAGGCCGGGGCCGCGATAAGGCGGCGGTACAGCGCGAGGTGTCTCCCGACCCAGGCGTCCAGGTTCCGCTCGTCCTCCACCTGCCGGCGCGCCCGGCGGCCCATCTCCTGCAGGCGCCCCGGCTCTTCGAGGAGCGCACCGATCTCCCGGCCCAGCGCGGCGGCGTCCTCCGCCTCCGCGGTGACGCCGGAGATGCCGTGCCTGACGGTCTCGGGGACGCCGCCCACGCGGAAGGACGCCGCCGGCGTGCCACAGGCCATCGCCTCGCTCAGTACCAGCGGGTCGTTGTCCGCGCGGGTGGGGAGAATGAGCAGGTCCGCGGCCGCGTACGCGAGCGCCTTGCGCGCCTCGTCGTAGATCGGTCCGAGCGCGATCACGGGGACGTCCAGGCGCTCCGCCAGCGCCTCGTTGTGGGGACCCAGCAACACCGTGACGGTGTTGTCCCGCACCTCGGGGGGCAGTGCGCCCAGGATCGCGGGGATGAGGTCGCCGCCCTTGCGCCAGTCCGCCAGGTTCACGGAGACGAAGAGCAGCACGTGGCGGTCGGCAGGAATGCCCAGGGCGGATCGTGCCTCGGCTGTCGGCGTGGGCGCGTACAGGCGCGTGTCCACGCCGTAGGGGATCTGCTCCACCTCGAAGCCCGGGAGGCCGTCCCGCGCGATGTCAGTCAGCCAGCGGCTGGGGGCCGTGAAGGCGATACGGGAGCGGCGGTACGCGTGGCGCTTCAGGCGCCACTCGATGGCGGTGGCGTCCCGCCGCGTGGCCGGCAGCATGTCCAGGTGCGGGCAGCCGCCGCAGCCCGTCCTCCAGCGCTCGCACTCCAGGCTGTAGGCGCAGTGGCCGGTGACGGCCCACATGTCATGCAGCGTGAAGAGTGCGGGCCGGCCCCTGGTGAGCAGGGGCAGGGCCAGGTAGTTCAGGAAGCCGCTGTGCGTGCCGTTCACGTGCAACACGTCCGCCTCCCGCACCAGCGGGTGGCGGAGCAGCGCCAGCGTGCTCAGGCGGTGGACGTCGTTCAGGCCAACCCTCGAGGCCACGCGCCGCAGGCCGCCGTCCAGCACACGCCAGCGCGGGACGGCGTACCGCCCCTCCGAGGCGTCCACGTCCTCGCCCGCCTCCTCCAGCAGGGTGGAGTGGACGCCGTGCGCGAGCAGCCCGCGGTGCAGGCGGTTCATCGCCACGCCGCCGCCGCCGCCCTGGATGCCGGCGTGCGCCCAGAGTTGGACGACGCGCAGCGGCCGCTCACCGCCGGGCGCCCGGGGATCCCGTACGCGGCCCAGCGGAGTGGCGGCCTGTTCTGCTAGGGTCATGCCTCGGTCGCCATCGCTAGGCCCACGGCTGGTCGAACTGGGACCAGTGCAGGTAGTCAGAGGTGATCGCCATGCCGCGCTGCAGGTCGAACTGCGGCGCGTATCCCAGCAGGCGGCGGGCCTTGCTGATGTCCACGGTGGCCTTCGTGGCGTAGAGCGCGGTCTGCTCCCTGGTGGCCGGGAACTGCAGCGGCTGCATGCGGTCACGCATTCCTCGCCAGCGCTGGTAGCCCACCACGCGCTTCGCCACCTGGATGCCGCCTCGTGCCAGCGGCGTGCGGAGGAGCGCGGACGGGCTCACCACCACGCCGGCGGGGCTCTGCGCCCGCAACACGTCCTCCGTCTCCATGGGCAGCAGCGAGTGCAGGCCCAGGGCGCGCTCGTAGGAGCCGAAGAAGTCGGACCAGGTGACCTGGTCCGGCCCGCTCACCAGGAAGCGCTCGCCCACGGCCTCCGGCCGCGCCAGCGCGGCGATGATCGCGTCCGCAACGTCGTCCACGTAGACGGCCCACGAGTGCCCCTGCCCCATGGCCGGCAGCACCACGCGCGAACTACGCAGCGCGCCGATGGGCTGGAGCGTCCACGGCGGGCTGTATGGCCCGTAGACAATGGTGGGGCGCACCACCACGGAAGGCAGACCCTGCTCGCGGCGTGCGCGCTCCATCTCCTGCTCGATGGCGAGTTTCACGGCGGCGTACCGGAAGCCCGCCGGGGTGGGCGACTCCTCGTCCAGCACGCCTTCCGCAGGCACGGGCTCGTGCACGGAGACGGAACTGACGTAGACGAGGCGCTCGGCGCCGTGACGCATCACAGCCTCCGCCAGTGCTCGGGCTGCGGGCACGTTGGCCCACTCGTCGCCGAAGTCGTGCGCGGCATGGACCACGGCGTCGCAGCCGTCCACCGCGCGGTCCAGCGCCACCTCGTCCAGCGCGCTGCCCGACACGAGTTCGATGGGCAGGCGCGCCACGCGGACGGCGCGGCCGTAGTCCCGGGCCAGCACCCGCACGCGGGCGCCGTGCTCCAGCACTAACTTCTCCGCGACCCGCCCGCCGATGAAGCCCGTGCCGCCCGTCACCAGAACGCGGCGGCCAGCAAGCGGCGAGTTCGGGATGGTGGGCTCAGACGGCATGCGGCACCTCCGCCTGGGTGCCGGCGAGGGCCGGGCGCATCCAGGGCAATTCCAGTTCCCGGCGGTTCGCGTAGCAGTCCTGCACCAGGCGGGCGAGCGTCACGTGATGCTCGTCTCCCGGCACTCGAGGCATACCGCCGGTGACGATGGCGTCCAGCCAGTCCGCGAGTTCTCGCGCGAAGATCGGCGCCAGTTCCGTGCTGCTGGGTGGGATCTCGCGGCCCACTCGCCCGCCAGCCTGGATGTCCAGGAGTGAGTCAGGCGTGGCCTTCAGGCCGTGGCCGTATAACTCGACCTCCAGTTCTCCCTGCGTGCCGGTGATGATGGCCGTGCCGCGCAACTGGCGGTTGAAGCTCAGTTCCACCGTGCCGCGCGCACCGGAGACCAGGCGCAGGTCCAGTTCCGCGTTCACCTCGTTGCCGCCGTAGGAGTCGTCGCGGTACTCGAAGGACTCCACCGGCCCGAGCCACCACAGGATCTCGTCCAGCACGTGGACGCCCAGGTTCATGAGGACGCCACCGCCGGACATCTCCGGCCGCAGCGCGAATTCCGAGGCGATGCTGATCGCCCGCGCGCCGTCCCGAATGTCGAAGGACTGCACCTCGCCGAGCGATCCCTGCCGGATCAGGTCTCGCACCCACTGCGCGTTCTGCCAGAAGTGGCGGATCATGCCGATCGCCAGCACGCCCTGGCTGGCACGCGCCGCCTCCACGATCTGCTCGCACTCCTCCGGCGTCACCGCCATAGGCTTCTCCAGCAGCACGTGCTTCCCGTGGCGCAAGAGGTCCGTGGTCACCGGGGCGTGAAGGTGGTGAGGTAGGGCGACGATGGCCGCGTCGAAGGCGTCCAGGTGGTCGCGGTAGTCCTCCACTGCCAGAGCGCGCCCACCTGCCTCTGCCGCCAGGGCACGCGCCCGGGCGCCATCCCGGTCCGCCAGCACCGCCGGCGCGAGGCGCAGCGCCTTCAGCGCCGGGACGTGGCCCGCTTCCGCGATGGTGCCGCAGCCGATGACGGCGATCCGAACGTCGCGCCAGCGCGCGTCGCGGGGGCGCCTGAAGGACCATGTCATTACTTGCTCCTGCTTCCCATGCTGCTGATCGCGGCGTCCATCCGCGGGGTGACTGGATCGTCCTCGCCGGCCGACCGCGTGGCTCGCGCACCTGACCCTCGGCCCAGGTACACGGCCTCGTAGCGGTCGCCCATCGTGTCCTCGTGAAACTCGCGGAGGGCCACCTCGCGCGCCTCGGCCCCCAGGCACTCCCGCAGGGCCGCGTCTGTCCGCACGCGGTCGATCGCTCGTGCGAGCGCCTCTGGGTCGGCGGGAAGCACCAGTAGTCCCGTGGCGCCGTCACTCACCTCGTCTGGCACGCCTCCCACGGCAGTCGCCACGGCCGGAAGGCCGTAGCCGGCCGCCTCCATCAGCACGAGCGGCCAGCCCTCGGCGTGCGAGGGCAGCGCAAAGAGGTCGGCGGCGCGGTACGTGCGGGCGGTGTCGGCGTCTCCCGCGACGAAGTGCACCCGCCCGGGCAGCGTCGCCTCCGCGAGGGCGCGGACGCCATCCAGGTCCGGGCCGTCGCCCTGCAGGACCACGTGCGTCTCCGCCCCGTGATCCCCGAGGCGGGCAACCGCCCGCAGGAGGTCCCCCTGCGCCTTCTCCGGTGACATCCGGGCGATGCACGCCACCACGAAGGCGTCGCGCGGCACGCCGAGCGCCGCGCGGGCGGCTTCGACCTCGAGCGGCACCTCGACGTTGGGGAGCGTGGGCGGACGGACTCCCCCGGGGATGACGTGCACCCTGCGGGCAGGGACGCCAGCCTGCCGCACCACGCCCGCCACGGCGTCAGAGCAGGAGACGACCGCCGAGGCCAGCGCCGCGGCCCAGCGGGTCCGCAGGCGGGCGCGACCGCCCGCCTGCTCCCATGGCACGGGCAGGTGCAGGCTGACCACTACGCGTCGCGCCCCGGCAAGGCGAGCGGCGATGACGTCTCGGATCGGGATCTCGCTCCACCCGTAGTGCAGGTTCACCACGTCCGGTCGCTCGCTGCGGATGAGCGCGCGCAACGCGAGCATGGAGGCCAGGGTGCGCGGCGCCACGCGGTTCAGCATGGCGGCGTGCGCCTCGGCGGGGACGCCCTCGGCGGCGGCGAGGCGCAGGACGGCGGCGTTGGCGGCGCGGTCGCCGCCCTCTGGGACTTCGGGGAAGACCAGGCGGGTGTGCCAGCCGCGGCGGGCCATCTGCGCGGCGGCGCTGATGGCCACGCGCTGCGTGCCACCCGTCCCGCCCTGCGAGCAGAGGACCAACAGTCGCCGGCCGCCGTCAGCCACGCACCCCGCCTCTCGCGCTGATGCCGCCTACGCGATGGGTAGGAGGTCAGGGAGTACGGTGCTGAAAGCGGGTGGACTGCCGGGCGAGGGTTTGTGCGCCGCGCCTCACGATCGAGACACGGCCCTCACTTGCGTGCCGCGCGCGCTCAGGTGCTGAGTGCGGCGTCCGTCGCGTCGCCCCAGGAGAAGAGCGCCACCGCAACGTGCGAGACCGGGTCGTGGCCGGCCAGGAAGCGGTGGATCTCCGCCAGCACAGAGTCGCCGGGGTACAGGTCGCCAGGCGCCAGGCCCAGGAGCGAGATGGTCTGACGGGCGCCGTACGCGCCGGCGCCGGCCAGCGCGATGTCGAACTGGGCAATGCCCCAGGGCCGTCGAGTCTTGCCCAGCGTCTCCCGGCACCAGGTGAGCACAGCGTCTGCGACGAACTCACCGGCCTCGTCGGCGTCCACGGCCCACTCGCCCAGGTAGACGCCTACGCCCTCGTTGCGGGCTCGGGCCACGCGGTCCGAGAGGGGACGGCGGCGTTCGCGGAGACGGGGAAGGTTGAACATGGCAAGACCTCGGCAGCGCTTGTCACGCTACCGAGGCCTCACCGGAGGGTTCAACGGGCCATTACAAAAGCGTCACGTCCCGGCCCGTGGCCGTGCTGTAACCGTGGGCGAACCTCGCTAGCCCAGGGGCTCCGTGCCACGGCGCATGGTGCCCGACGCCGGGGTGCCCGCCGCCTGCGCGCGTCCCACGCGAGCCTCCACCACCCGGACCAGGTAGTCGGTCTCGGCTGCGGGAGAGGGTGCCGTGACGTACATCGCCGCGGAGACCAGGCTCGTGAGCACGGTCGCCATGCCCCAGAGGACGCCATCCAGGGGATTGGTCCCCTGCCCCAGCAGGTCGAACCCGACGAGCAATGCGAGCACACCGGCGGCAATGCTGACTACCACCATGACGTACGCGGACATCCGCGCCGGTGAGCGCGTGTCCTCCATCCGATACGTCCGGGCGCCGTTCATCGCCCAGGCGATGATCGCAGCGCCGAAGCCCGGGAGCATCCAGACGATGGCCTCCCAGAAGTCACTCTGGACGGCGGCCTGCAGTCCGCCTGCATCTCCGATGCCGGGGATGTCCACGCCCTCCGTCCCCACGATGCCGAAGCCACGCAGCAGGCCGATAGCGCCGAGCGCGAGTCCCACTACCGCGAAGATCCAGCCGATCCCTCGCTCGGCCATGCCAGCGTTGGCGTCGCTCTCCTGGTAAGCCATGGTCATTTCCTCACTCGCGGGGCAACCGCGCGGCTGTCCCACGCCAACTTCCGTCTGACACGCCCGGCTCTCCGTGCGGCCAAACGCCAATGATTGGTGGAGCCACCGTAGGGCCGGACGCGCACGAGGCCATGACGCTCCGACCAACAACCGTCACAACCCGATATCGAGGGCGGCTTCCCCACTCTTGTTTGGCACTGCGGCCGCTTGGCGGCGCGGGTACGATGGCGGCCAGCGGCCCGGACCCCGGGCGCGAAGGCGCGGAGGCAGTGGTGTTCAAGACGCTCGCGGTGGGCATCGGTGGGGGCTTCTTGGGCCTCGCCGGCGCGGCCATCACGCCGGTGGTGGTCGGCATCCTGGCGGCATTCGGTGGGGCGGGCGTGATCGTGGGCTTCGGCGCGTGGCGCGCGTTCCGTAAGATGCGCCGGCAGCGCCGGCACCGTGAGCCGCTGGAGGTGTTCACGGCGCCCGCCGTGGACGCTGCTCTGCCGCCGCCCTCGAGCAGCCGCTAGCCTCGCGGCCCGAACAGCCCTGGCAAGGAGTCCTCGGATGCCCCGAATGTCCCCCGACCTGCTGGAGCGCTTCCTGCGCGAGCCGTTCGTGGGTGTGATCGCCACGCTGCGCAAGGACGGGCGCCCGTACACCGTCCCGGTGTGGTGGCTCTGGCACGAGGACGCCTTCTGGATCACCGGCACCACCAACCGCGTGTGGTGCCGCCAACTCATGCATGACCCGCGCGCCTCGCTCTGCATCGAGGCCAGCGCACCCATGCCCGGACACGTGGGCGTGGACGGCACCGTGACGCCGTTCGAGCGCCCGGACTTCGACATCTGGCCGATTTCCCGCCTGCTGGCCGAGAAGTACGTGGGGCGTGGCGACCACGCACGCGTCGAGGCAGTGGACGCGTTCTTCGCGAACATGCAGACGGAGCCCCGCATGCTGTTCCGGCTGGAGCCGGAGGTCTGGCGGGCCATCGACATGAGCGTGTATCGCGGGAAACGCGCCGACCGCGAGTACCAGGCTGGCGCGGCGTCCGAGGGCGAGTAGCCGGACCGTCGCCGGCTTTGCCCGGGATGCTCAGGACCCCGTCGCGGAGGTTCCGGGCAGTTCGTGCCAGCGCGACGAGAGGCCGCTCGATTCCATCCGTCGTAGGATGAGCGAGAAACCGGCCGATCTCGGCAGGAGCGCGCCATGACCAGCACACCACCACACGACGACTCGTCCCCGGACGACGGAGTCCCCTCCGAGTCGCCCGACCTGCGCGCGGAGCAGATCGCGCCCGCCCCCGGCGCGCCTGAGTCACCTCCGGGACCGAGGCGGCTCTATCGTTCACGGACGGACTCCTGGCTCGGCGGCGTGGCCGGCGGCCTGGCGGAGTACTTCGATACCGACCCCACCCTGGTGCGGGTTGCCTTCGTCATCCTGGCGATCGTTTCGGGTGGCCTCGGGATCATCGGCTACATCGCGGCATGGATCGTGATCCCGGAGGCGCCCAACGGTGCGCCGGCGGCCACCAGGCGGAGCGGCGGAGGGAACGCGGGGATCGTCTGGGGCGCGCTCCTGATCCTGGCCGGGCTCCTCTTCCTGGCGGGCCAACTGGACCTGGACGTGGACTTCGCCATCTGGGAGGTCGCGGCCGCCGCCGGGCTGATCCTGGTGGGCCTCTTCATGGCCTTCGAGGCACGCAAGGGCCTTAACGGGGGGCTGCTGACGCTGGCGCTGGTGCTCACCGCGGTGCTGGGCTTCGCCCGCATCGCGGACGTGAACTTCCAGGTGGACGGCGCCTTCGGCGACACGCGCGTACGCGTGGAGTCCGTAGAGGACCTGGAAGATTCCTACTCCCACGCCTTTGGCTCTCTCACCGTGGACCTCCGCGACCTCCAGGTGCCGGCCGGCCGCACGGTGCGGCTGGACCTGGACATCGTGTTCGGGGATGCGGTGCTCTACCTGCCCCCGGACATCCCGGCCCGCATCCGCGCGGAGTCCGTCTTTGGCTCGATCGACGGTGGCGACGTGGACGTGGAGGGCATCGTCTCCAACCGGGACTACACACCGCCCGGCTGGTCGGAGGCGGACACGCGCATCGACGTGACCTTCACCTCGGTCTTTGGCTCCGGGAGGATCCGGTAATGGAACAACGATTCGACACCGGCGCCGCGATCACCGGCCTCGCGTTCGCGGTGCTGGGCGTCTTCTTCCTGCTGGAGGCCACGGACGTGGCGAACTTCCGGTTCGAGGTGGTGCTCCCGGCCATCGCGATTGTGCTCGGCATTGGCCTCATCGCCAGCGCGCTCGTACGCGATCGCGGGGCGTAGCGCTCTTTTCCGGGGACGTACGCCGTCCCCGGAGCCGGATTGCTTCACGTCCGTGGCATAATCTCCGCATTGACCCCGGGGCTCGCCTCCGTACGGTTCGTGGCTGACGTACGTGCGTCCTCGTCACCCATCTCAATCGCGCACTCCAGGACAGGGCGGGGGGCCCGGCCGTCGAGTGCGCCCGGAGAGGAAGCCCGATGCAGGCTGTCAGGTATGCGCGCGCCACCTCGGTGGATGAGGCGGTGCAGATGCTCCGCGAGGGCGGGGAGGTAGCCCGAGTCCTCGCCGGCGGGACGGACGTCATCGTCCTGGCCCGGGAGAGGCGACGGGATGTCGACCTCTTTGTCGACATCAAGCACATCCCGGACGTCATGGGGATCACCTTCGACGCCGCGGACGGCCTGACCGTGGGCGCGGCCACGCCGCTGTACCAGGTCTACGGCAACGCGGATGTCCAGCAGCACTACCCGGCGCTGGTGGAAGCCAGCCACGTCATCGGCGGGACGGCCATCCAGGGCCGCGCCTCGCTGGGCGGCAACCTGGCGAACTCCTCGCCGGCGGCGGACGGCATCCCGGCAATGATGGTCCTGGACGGGGTCGCCCGCATCGCGGGGCCGGACGGCCGGCGCGAGGTGCCGGTGGCGGAGTTCTGCACGGCGCCCGGCCGCAACGTACTGCAACCGGGCGAGTTCATCGTCACGCTGCACTTCCCCGCCCCGGCGGCGGGCAGCGGCTCCGCCTGGGAGCGCTTCATCCCCCGCAACGAGATGGACATCGCCGTGGTCAACGCCGCGGCCAACCTGACCCTGGACGGGGACGTGGTGCAGGACGCGCGCCTGGCCCTGGGCGCCGCGGCGCCCACCCCGCTGCTGCTCACGGAGGCCGCGCAGGCCCTGGTGGGCCGCCGCCTGGACGACGCGACCGTGGAGGCCGCTGCGGACGCTGCGAAAGCCGCCGCGAACCCGATCACGGACATGCGCGGGTCCATCGAACAACGCAGGCACCTGGCGGGCGTCCTGACGGCGCGCGTCATCCGCAAGGCCGCGGCGCGCGCCCGGGGCGAGGAGTAGGGAGTCATGACGACCGACGAACGCATTGTCATCAACGCGAACATCAACGGCGACGAGCGCTCCTGGCTGTCCTCCAGCCGCGACTCGCTCCTGGAGGCCCTGCGCGAGCGCCTGGGCATGACCGGCTCCAAGGAGGGCTGCAACAACGGCAACTGCGGCGCCTGCTCCGTCATCCTGGACGGCCGGTTGGTGAACTCCTGCCTGGTCATGGCCGCGGAGGTGGAGGGATCCACCATCACCACGGTGGAAGGCCTGGCCCAGGGCGAGAACCTGCACCCGCTCCAGCGCGCCTACCTGGACGAGGCCGCGCTGCAGTGCGGTATTTGCACGCCGGGCTTCCTCATCGCCTCCAAGGCGCTGCTGGACACGAACCCCTCCCCCACCGAGGAGCAGATCCGCTTCTGGCTGGCGGGCAACCTCTGCCGCTGCACCGGTTATGACAAGATCATCCGCGCGGTGGAGATCGCCGCGAACGAGATGAAGGAGGCCTAGCCATGGTCGCCACTCCCGAGAAGGGCACGGAGAAGCCCGCCTACCGCGTGATCGGCACGCGCCCGGTCCGCCCGGACGGCGTGGACAAGGTCACCGGCCGCGCCGAGTACGGCGCGGACATCCGCCTGGAGGGCATGCTCTACGGCGCCGTGCTCCGCAGCCCGCATGCCCACGCCCGCATCACCCGCATCGACACCTCGAAAGCTGCCGCGCTGCCCGGGGTGAAGGCCGTCATCACCAACGCCGACTTCCCGAAGCAGGAGGCTGGCACGCTGGACCTGGGCGAGGGCTCCGCGAACCCGGTGTGGCTCGTGGAGAACGTCCTGGCGGGGACCAAGGCCCTCTACCACGGCCACGCCGTGGCCGCGGTGGCCGCCACCGACCTGCACGTCGCGGAGGACGCGCTCGCCCTCATCGAGGTCGAGTACGAGGTGCTGCCCCCCGTCATCGACGTGCGCGATGCCATGCTGCCGAACGCGCCCGTGCTGCTGGATGACCTGCGCACCAACGTCCGCGCGCGCGGTGTGGACACGCCAACGGACGTGACCACCAACGTCGCCATGCACATGCGCATCGAGAAGGGTGACCTCGAGGCGGGCTTCGAGGCCGCGGACGTCGTGATCGAGCGCGAGTACACCACCAGCCAGTTCCACCAGGGCTACATCGAGCCGCAGAACGGCACCGCCTTCTGGAACCACGACGGCGACATCACCGTCTGGACCAGCACCCAGGGCGCCTTCGCGGTGCGCGGCCAGTTGGCCGCGCTGCTGCAGGTCCCGGAGCATCGCATCAAGGTGGTGCCCATGGAGATCGGCGGCGGCTTCGGCGGGAAGATCCCGGTGTACCTGGAGCCGCTGGCGGCGATCCTGTCTCGGAAGACCGGGCGGCCGGTGAAGCTGTGGATGCCGCGTGCGGACGTGATCCGCGCCACCGGCCCCACCTCCGCCACCTACGACCGCGTGAAGATAGGCGCCAAGCGGGACGGCACCATCACCGCGGCGGAGGTCTACCTGGCCTTCGCGGCGGGCGCCTACCCGGGCTCGCCCGTGGGCGCGGGGGCGCTCTGCGCGCTGGCCCCCTACACCATCGACAACCAGCGCATCGACGCCTTCGACGTGGTGACGAACACGCCGAAGACGGCCGCCTACCGCGCGCCGGGCGCCCCCGCCGCGGAGTACGCGGTGGAGGCCACGGTGGACGAACTGGCAGAGATGCTCCAGATCGACCCCATGGACATCCGCCTGAAGAACGCCGCCCGCGAGGGCGCCACGAACTCGGCGGGCCAGCCGCTCCCCCGCATCGGCGCGGAAGCGGTGATGCAGGCGGTGAAGAACCACCCGCACTACACCTCCGAACTCCAGGGCGATGACACGGGCCGCGGGGTGGCCGTGGGCTTCTGGTTCAACGGCGGCATGGAGTCCTCCTCCAGCGCGGCGGTGAACTCGGACGGCTCGGTCAGCCTGATCCTGGGCTCCACGGACATCGGCGGGACGCGCGCGTCCCTGGCGATGCAACTGGCGGAGACGCTGGGACTGACCATGGCTGACGTGAAGCCCCAGGTCACGGACACGGACTCGGTGGGCTGGACCGGCGTCACCGGCGGCAGCCGCACCACCTTCGCCGGCGGCTGGGTGGCATACGAACTGGGCCAGGAGATCCGCCGCCAACTGGTGGCGCGGGCCGCACGCGTCTGGAACATCGAGCCGGACCAGGTCACTTACAACGACGACGGCACCATCACGGCGCCGGACGACGCGGAGGGCAAGCCTCGACGGTTCACGTTCAAGGAGATCGCCTCGCAATTGCAGCGCACCGGCGGCCTGATCGCGGTGTCCTCCACCGTGCGGAAGAACACGCAGGGCGCCGCCTACGCGGGCCACATCGTAGACCTCCAGGTGGACCGGGAGACCGGCAAGGTCACCATCCTGCGGTACACCGCCGTGCAGGACGTGGGGACCGCCATCCACCCCGCCTACGTGGAGGGCCAACTCCAGGGCGGCGCCGTGCAGGGCATCGGCATGGCGCTGAACGAGGAGTACTACTACGACGACGAGGGCCACCTGGTGAACGCCTCGTTGCTGGACTACCGCATGCCGGTGGCCAACGACCTGCCGATGATCGACACGGTGCTGGTGGAGGTCCCCAACCCGGGCCACCCCTACGGCGTCCGAGGCGTGGGCGAGGCGCCCATCGTCCCGCCGATGCCGGCCATCCGAAACGCGATCTACGACGCGATCGGAGTGCGGATGTACCACACCCCCATGTCGCCCACACGGATCCTGGCGGAACTGACGCCGCGAGAGTAGGCGGAGAGGATCGGGGATTGGCCATCGTCCACATCCCTGCCCACTGGCGCGAACACACGGACGGCCGGGCCACCGTAGAGGTGCCCGGCCGCTCGCTTGGCGCCGTGGTGGAGAACCTGGGCCGCCAGTTTCCCCCGCTCCGCGCCATCCTGCTGGAGCAGGGCGCCCTCCGTGGGGAGGTGGCCATCGCCATCAACTCTGTCATCACGGAGAACGGCGACCTGGAGCCCGTGGAGGACAGCGACGAGATCTTTCTGCTTCCCGCGATCGCGGGGGGTTCCTGACCGGACGACGCACCAGCGGGGGCCCCACGCTTCACCACCGACAAACCTTTGCGGGTCAGGCTGGACACGGCTCGCCGGCGGGCGGGGGCGGCTCCTCGATTGTTACAAGGCTCCCTCTTGCCAGACGCCACGCGACGATCCTAGAGTTACGTCGCGACCGAACATTAGAACTGCTCACGCGAACAGACGGATGCGGCGTAGCGGAGGGCAGAGGATGTCCCAGGCTCCTCGAAGGCGGCCCGTCAGCACCAGGCGCGACCTCCTGCGCATCGACCTGCGCGCGTCCAGCCCGGAGCAACTGGCGGAGGCCGTCCAGGCCCTGCTGGACCATGCCAACGCTGCCGCGGACGACCGCGTGGAACTCCTGGCCCGCGCGCTGGTGGTGGAGTCCCTCCGCCCCTATTGGACCGGGCAGCGCACCCCCCAGCAGGCCCACGAGGCGCTCTGCGCTGCTGACCCTGAACTAGCCGCCGTCATCGAGGCCATCGCGCCCATGCTGCTCGGCCGGTCAGAGGTGCGCGCGCGCGCGGACGAGGTCATCGCCTCCATCGAGTCGCTGCTCGGCCTTGAGTAGTCCGGCTAGCCGCCCAGCGGCAGATACGTACCGTCCGCGGACCGCGGACACGGCTCCACGGAAACCACGGCATCGACGTTCATCGCGCCGTAGATGTGCGGGTAGCACTCGCCCGGGTCGTCGTACCGCCAGGGCGTCTGGACTGCAACCAGGTCCACCGCAAGCAGGAGGTACGGGCGCGGATCGCCTCGGTAATAGCGGTTCGCCGTCTCCACGGCCGCCTCCCGGCCGTCCGTGCAGTGGATGAAGCCCTCCGCCGCCACGGACCCAGGCTCATAGGTGGCCGAGGCCGGCGGCCAGTCGTCGGCGGGCACCAGGTGGTAAGTGAGGCGCATCGCTGCTCCGCCTGGGGCTAGGACTCGTCGGAGTCGGGCTCGCCCTCGTCCCGGTCGGAGCGGCGCATGGCCCCCCCGAGCCCGGCGCCGAGCGCCACCCCTAGAGCCACACCGACAGCGATGTTGTCCATCGCGACGCCGATCGCGACCCCAAGTGCGAGGCCGACGCCCATGCCTCCACCGGCAGATGCATTCTTCACATGGCCTCCGTGCGCTCCATAAGCATCAGACAGTTCCCCCTCGGCGCAGAGCCTATACTGTTCGATAGTCAGTCGGCCCCCGCGGGCGCCGGCACGGGGTCGACCTCGGGATACACGCCTGCCCGGGGAGGACCGAGAGGAGCGCGCATCATGCCGCGAGCGATCTGGCGTGGCGCGATCTCGTTCGGGATGGTCTCAATCCCGGTCAAGTTGTACAGCGCCACCGAGAGCAAGGACGTGTCCTTCCGGCAACTGGCCGGGGAGGACCTGAAGCCGATCAAGTACCTGCGCTGGTCGCCCACGCTGGACCGCGAGGTCGAGTACGGGGAGATCAAGAAGGGGTACGAGTACGCCAAGGACCAGTTCGTGATCCTGGAGGACGAGGACTTCGAGAACCTCCCCGTCCCCAGCAAGCACACGATCTCGATCACCCAGTTCGTCGAGGCGTCCGAGATCGACCCGATCTTCTACGAGAAGCCCTACTACCTGGACCCGGACGACGCCGGCAAGAAGCCGTACACGCTTCTGCTGCGCGCGCTGGAGGACAAGAACCTCGTCGCCATCGGCAAACTGGCCATCCGCCAGAAGGAGCAACTGGTCGCCATCCGGCCGCAGGAGGGCCACCTCACGGTGGAGATGCTCCTCTACCCGGACGAGGTGCGCCCCTTCGAAGGCACGGACGTCTCCGACATCAAGGTCTCCAAGGAGGAGATGCAGATGGCGTTCGCGCTCATCGACATGCTCCACGAGCCCTTTGACCCGGAGCGCTACAAGGACGAGTACCGCGAGGTGCTCATGGACATGATCACCGCGAAACTCGAGGGCGGCGAGGTGGTCACCGCCACCGAGGAGGAGCGTCCCGCGCAGACCGTGGACCTCATGGCCGCGCTGCGCGCCAGCATCGAGGCGACCAAGGCACGCAAGGGCAGCGCCAACGGCGCCACGGCACCGGCCGAGGCATCCACGGACGAGGCTGCCGAGGCCGACGAGGAGTCCGCGGACGAAGGGGAGAAGGCCCCCAAGAAGGGACGCAAGTCCTCCGCCAAGGCGGCCTCCGGTTCCTCTAGCCGGTCTCGCAAGAAGGCGCCCGCCCGCTAGCGGGCGCCTCCCGGCACGATGCCACGCCGCGCCAGGAAGGCCACACCACCGACCGAGGGCGACGCGACCACGCAGCCGGGCGATGAGGCTGGCTCGGGCGGCCTCGACCGCTACGAGGCGATGCGTGACTTCTCGCGCACGCCGGAGCCCGCGCCCGAGCCGCGGCCGGGCGACCCGCAGGCGCCGCTGACGTTCGTGGTGCAGAAGCACCGCGCTACCCGCCTCCACTACGACCTGCGCTTCGAGGTGGACGGCGCCATGCCCTCCTTCCCGATCCCGCGCGGGCCCTCGACAGACCCGAAGGAGAAGCGGCTGGCCGTCCAGACGGAAGACCACCCGCTGGACTACGCCGTGTTCGAGGGCCTCATCCCGAAGGGCCAGTACGGCGCGGGCGAAGTCATCGTCTGGGACCGCGGCACCTACTCGCCGGACGAGGACGGCCCGCTGGTCTTCGAGGACTATGCGGAGGCGAGCCGCCGCATGCGGGACGGCATCGCCAGGGGCAAGATCTCCGTCACCATGCGCGGGCATCGCATGAAGGGCTCCTGGGCGCTAGTGAAGACCAACCAGGCGCCCAACTCATGGCTGGCCTTCAAGCACACGGACGAGGCCGCCACCGGCGCAGACCTGGCGGAAGCCTTCGAGGACTCCGTCCTCACTGGACTGACGATCGCGGACCTGCAGGGCGGGCGGAAGTTGCCCCACGTCACGCCGCCTGCGCTGCTCGCGCACGACCTCCCCGGCGCGAAGCGCGCCCCCCTGCCCCGGTCCATTGAGCCCATGCAGGCGCACGAGAGCCGCAAGCCCTTCGACCATCCCGACTGGATCTTCGAGCCGAAGCTGGACGGCATTCGCGTGGTGGCGACGCTGGACGAGGGCACGGTGCGACTGGTCACCCGCCGGGGAAACGACGTCACGCCCCAGTACCCCGCGCTGGCCGCCTCGCTGGCGCGACAGCCCGCGAACCACGCCATCTTCGACGGCGAGATCGTGGCCTTCGATGACCAGGGTGTGCCCTCCTTCGAGCGGCTCCAGCAGCGCATGAACCTCACCAACCCCGTGGAGATCCGCCAGGCGGAGAAGGACTACCCGGTGGGCCTGTTCGTCTTCGACCTGCTGTACGTGGACGGCGTGGACCTGCGGCGCGTACGCCTGCAGGACCGGCGCCCCCTCCTGGAGCGCACGCTGATGCCACAGGCCAACGTCCACCTGGTGGACCAGTTCCACGGCGATGGCATCGCCGCCTTCGAGGCGGCCTCGGCGCTGGGGCTGGAGGGCCTGGTCGCGAAGCGGCGGGACTCCACCTACGTCAGCGGCACGCGCTCGCCCTCCTGGCTCAAGGTGAAGGACCGCAAGACCGCGGACTTCATCGTGGTGGGCTTCACCCCCGGCCTGAACTCGCGATCGGACACCTTCGGCGCGCTCGCCATCGCCACGCGCGACGAGCAGGGCGAACTGGCCTGCGTGGGGCAGGTGGGCAGCGGCTTCGACGACGCGCTGCTCAAGCGGCTGCGGAAGCGGCTGGACGGCATGGTGGTGCCGGAGCCTCCGCTGACGGTGACGCGCGAGATGCGCAAGGACATCACCTTCGTCCGGCCGGAGATGGTGGTGGAGGTGGAGTACGCGCAGATCACCTCGGACGGCAACCTCCGCGCGCCGGTCCTGAAGCGCATCCGGGACGACAAGCCCGCGGCCGCCGTGCGCTCGGTGCCCCTCGTCGCCCCGCCCTCGGCCGGCACGCCGCGGGACGCGGGGGCCGAAGTGCTGGAGCAACTGGAGCGCCTGAAGAAGCAGGGCACCATCGAGGTGGAGGGCGCCCGCATCTCCGTCACGAACCTGGACAAGGTGATGTGGCCGGCGCATGAGGGCCAGCGCGACCTCACCAAGCGCGACCTTATCGCCTACTACGCCCGCATGGCGCCCTACCTCATCAACCAGGTACGCGACCGCCCCCTGACCATGACGCGCTACCCCAACGGCGTGGACGGCTCCTTCTTCTACCAGAAGCACGTGGACGATCCGCCCGAGTTCATCGAGACGGTGGTGGTGCACACGGAGAGCGGCGGGGGGGATCAGCAGTTCCTGCTGGTGAACAACGTGGCCACGCTGGTCTGGCTCGGGCAGATGGCGGACCTGGCGCTGCACACCTCGCTGGCGCGGGTGTCGCCAGAGCCGGACGGCCACCATCTGTCGCGGGACTTCACCGGCTCCAAGGCGCAGGTACAGGACTCGCTCCTGAACTACCCGGACTTCGCCCTCTTCGACCTGGACCCCTACATCTACCGCGGTGACGAGAAGAAGGGCGGAGAGCCCGAACTCAACCGCCGCGCCTTCGAGGCCACCTGCGAGGTCGCCCGCTGGCTCAAGGAGTTGCTGGACTCCGCCGGCATGTCCTCCTTCGTGAAGACGTCCGGCGCCACCGGCCTGCACGTCTACGTCCCCGTGGTCCGCCGCTACGACTACGAGACGATCCGCGAGGTGGCCCACACCCTCGGCGGCTTCCTGGTGCGGTCGCACTCGAAGCAGGTGACCATGGAGTGGGCCACGCCGAAGCGCAAGGGCAAGGTGTTCTTCGACGCGAACCAGAACGCGCGCGCCAAGAACCTGGCCTGCGCCTACTCACCCCGAGCGAAGCCCGGCGCGCCGGTCTCGATCCCACTGAAGTGGGACGAACTGGGGAAGGTCTACCCCACGGCGTTCACGATCCTGAACGCCCACGAGCGCGTCGCGAAGGTGGGCGACCTGTGGGAGCACATTCTGGACGCGAAGCACGATCTGGACGCCCTGCTCGGGGAGTAGGTCCTTGCGGATCGCTTCAGCGTCGAGGACCGCTCTCTCCGCTCACCCTGAGCCTGTCGAAGGGCGAGCGCGAGCCCCCTCCTAGGTACCGGGGCGCAGCTCCCCCCCTCCCCAACCCTCCCCCTCGAGGGGGGAGGGGGCTCGGGCTTCGCCGCCTGCGAGTGGGGATTCGTGGCGGATGCGTGGGGGCCTTCGCGCTTCCCGATTCTCGTAGGGGCGCAGCGTGCTGCGCCCTTCCGGCGCCGCGGCCAGCCCCGTGCTGATTTCCCCCACCCCAGCCCTCCCCCGCGAGGGGGTGGGGGCTCGGGCTTCGCCGCCTGCGAGCGGGGATTCGTGGCAGTGCGTGGGGGCCTTCGCGCTTCCCGACTCTCGTAGGGGCGCAGCGCGCTGCGCCCGTCCTCGATGCTCCGCGCGCCGTCGGAACTGACTTCCCCCACCCCAACCCTCCCCGCGAGGGGGGAGGGGGTCAGAAGGTGCTCGCCCGGGCCCGCTCGCGGGCCATGAAGGCGCCGAGGGCCTCCCGCTGCTGACCGGCGGCATCGAAGTTGGCCGGGGACAGCCAGCCCTCGAACGCCGCGCGGAGGGCGGGCCACTCGGCGTGCGTGATGGAGAGCCAGGCGGTGTCGCGGTTGCGGCCCTTCACGACGACGGCGTTGCGGAAGACGCCCTCGAAGGTGAAGCCCAGGCGCTCGGCCGCCGCCCAGGACGGGGCGTTCTGGGCGTGGCACTTCCACTCGTAGCGGCGGTAGCCGTACTCGTCGAAGACGCGGCGCATCATCAGGTACATCGCCTCCGTGGAGGCCACGGTGCGCTGCAGGCGCGGCGTGTAGTTCAGGTGGCCGACCTCGATGACACCGTGCTCCGGCACGATGCGGAGGTAGGAGGCCACGCCCACGGCCTGCCCGCTCGCCGTCTCCACGATGGCGTAGAACTGCGGGTCCACCTGTCCCTGGCAGTCCTCCACCCACGCTCGGTGGTCCGCCTCGGAGGCGAACGGCCCGTACGGCAGGTAGGTCCAGTTGCGGCCGTCCGCGTCCAGCAACTGCGCCTGCCACAGGTCCGCGCCATGGCGCGCGGCGTCCAGGGGCTCCAGGCGGCAGGTGCGGCCCTCCATGGACGTGTGCGCCGGGAACGCGCGGGGCGTCCAGCCCTCCACGGGCGCGCCCACGGGCTGGCCGAGGTCGTTCACGTACTCTGACGGCAAGCCTGCCATCACGGGCCTCCTTCGCCGCGCCTGCTGGAAGTCCCGGATAGTACGGGCGTGTTGCCTTGCGCGCGAGGCTCGCTCCGGCCCTGCCGCCGCCCTCATTGGGGTTCCCCCCGATTCAGACGCGCCGCCCCGCCCCATAGCCTGCACCGTGAACCCCGAGGCCGCCCGCCCCGGGGCCGTCGGAGCGAGGTGCGTCGATGACACAACGGCCCTTCGAGATCCCCGCCTGGGCCCCCGTGGCCGTCCTGGCCGCGCTGCTGGTGTGGGCCGCGAGCATGTGGTGGATGGTGGCGAACCTGGAGACCGGCGCCGACCCGGCCGTCCGCCAGGGCGTTAACGCGCTCCGGGACGACATGGATGGCCTCGCCTCGCAGGTCGCGACGTTGACCGACGAGATTGAGGGCCTCCAGCAGGAGCGTGCGGCACTCTTCGAGCGCCTGGAGGCCGTGGAGCACGACGCCCTGGTCGCCGCCGTCGCCGTCCAGGAGGCCGCCGAGGCCGAAGCGGCAGCCGCCGCCGCAGATGAGGCCGTGGAAGAGCACCCGCTCTTCACCGCCGGCAAGGACCGCTACAACTGCCTGCACTTCTCCTCCTTCGAGGAGGCGCAGGACGCGCTCCGCGTGAACGGCCCGGGCGACCCCAATCGCATCGATAGCAACGGCAACGGCGTGGCCTGCGAGGACTTCACGTACCGCGCCCCCGCAGCGAGCGTGTCCGGCCCCGCCGGGCCCTAGCACTCCGGGGCCTGTCACGTCGCGCGGCACGGTATCTTGCCGCGATGGCCACGCCCGAGCGCCCGCTGTCCAACCCGCAGCCCGTCGAGATCGTCGAACACGCCCCCGGGTGGGCGGGCATCGCCGCTCGCCTCCTAAGCGCCATTCAGAGCGCCTGTGCGGGCGTCCTGCTTCGCGTGGAGCACATCGGCAGCACTTCCGTCTCCGGCCTCGCGGCCAAGCCGGTGATCGACCTCATGCCCGTCCTTGCAGCGTTCGAGGACGGCGCGCGCTGCGTCGGGCCGATGGAGGCACTGGGCTACGACTACCGCGGCGAGTACGGCATTCCCGGGCGGCACTACTTCAGCGGCTGGGACGCCGAGACGGGCCTCCGCGTCCACGTGCACATGCTGGTGGAGGGCTCGGAGCCCTGGCGGAACCACCTGCTGTTTCGCGACTTCCTGCGCGCGCATCCCTCGGAAGCCGCGGCCTATGCCCAGGTGAAGCGGGCGACCGCCGAGCGCCACCGCAACGACCGCGAGGCGTACACGGACGGCAAGGCGTGGTGGGTGGAAGGGGCGCTGGAGCGGGCGAGGGCGTGGGCGGCCGAAACGGGACGGGAGTAGCGGGCTACTCGACCAGTCCGCGGGCCGCGTTCACCACGCGCACGGCGTCCGCCACCTGCCGCACGTCGTGCACTCGAACCACGTGCGTGCCCCACCAGGCCGCCAGGGCGTTGAAGGCCACGGTCGCCTCCAGGATGCCCGGCGCCTCCTGGCTGTAGGGCTCGCCGGCCAGTTCTGCCAGGAAGCCCTTGCGGGACGCGGAGATCAGCACGGGGAAGCCCTCCGCCACCAGTGCAGGGACGCCCCGCAACAGGGCCGCGTTGTCCTCCGCGGAGCGGCCGAAGCCAAAGCCCGGGTCCAGCCACGCCTGCACGCCCTGCGCCTCCAGCGCCCGGGCGCGCTCCACCAGCGAGGTGCGCACCTCACGCTCGATGTCGTCGTAGGTCTGGTCCGCCTCGCGGTGGTGCTTGGGTTCGCCGCGCATGTGCATCACGCAGGCCGCCAGGCCGAAGTCCCGCGCCGCCGCGACCATGGCCGGATCCGCCATGCCGGTGACGTCGTTCAGCAGGTGCACGCCCACCTCGGCGGCGGCGCGGGCCACCTCCGGCGTCCACGTGTCCACGGAGGTGAAGACGCCCTCGGCGGCGATCGCCTCGATGACCGGGGCTACCCGCTCAATCTCCTGCTGGGGGGTGAGGTCGCGCGCGCCGGTGGCGGTGGAATGAGCGCCCACGTCCACGATCTCCGCGCCGTCCGCCACCAGGGCCATCGCGCGGTCCAGCGCCTGTCCCACGCCTACGCGGGAGAATGCCACGGGGGAGTCGTCGGACACGTTGAGGATGGCCATCACCGCGGTGCGGTTGGTGCAGTCCAGTTCGCGGTCGCGTAGACGCAGGATCACCGAGAGCCTCCCCGTCCCACCAGTGTACGAGCCGGGATTGCGGGTGACTCCCGCCCCCGCCTACGCTCCCGACACGCGGGCCCCACCACGAGGACCACCCCCGCGACAGGGCTCGCGATAGGGCTAAGGACACCGATGCTGGACGAGCACGCGCCTGCGCTCGCGATCGAGGGCGGCACTCCTCTGCGCGACGCGCCGTGGCCCACGCCCCCGGAGGTCGCCCCCGTCACGGATGCAGACCCCGCCGGTGCGCTGGAGCGCGCCGTCGCGGAGCGCCTCGGGCTGGAGCCGGGGTGCGTGGTCGCCTTCGGTGAAGCGGACGAGGGTTACCGCGCCGCCCTGAGCATCGTCTCGCCCTCCGCCGAGCGTGGTGAAGCGATCGTGCCGGCACTGCTGGCCGAGCGTGCGACGGCGGCCACCCGAGCGGCAGGCTGGCGGCTGGTGCCGGGCGACCTGGAAGCGGACACGGGCGCCCTCTCCGCGCGGGGACTGGCGCGGGCCGCCTCGGACGCGGTGGGCCTCGCCGTGGCCACGCACCCGTTCGGGCACCCCGCGACCATGACCGAACTGCACCGCATGGCGCAGGACCGACAGATCCCGATCGTGGAGGACATCTCCGGCGCGCTGGGCGCCTCGTACCGGGAGGCGCCTGCCGGTCGCATGGCGCACGCCGCCGTATTCGCCGGTGCGCCGGGTGACCCGGTCACGCGTGGCGCGCTCGCAATCTTCCCCGCACCCGCCGCCGGTGACCACGTCCGCAGCATCCGCGAGACACCGCTGGCCGAGGACGACGCTCGGATCGCCCTCGCGGAGGTGCGGGCGCTGGACGAGGAACTGCTCTGGCGACGACGCCTGGCTTGGGAACTCACGTTCGACCTGCGCGGGATGAAGGCCGTCTCCTCCATGGCGCACGGGCGCTGGATCCACCACGCCTACGCCCGATACGTCGTCCGGCTGCGAGGCATCCTCTGGAAGCGGTCGGTCGAGGCGACCGTGGAGGCGATCCGAGCGGAGGGCGTCCCCTGCGAGGTCGCCTGCGGCGCGCCACTGCACCAGGACGCCGGGGTGCTGGCAGCATTGCCGGGAGACGTGCGCGTGGAGGAGGATGTCTTCCCCGTGGCGAGCCGTCTGGCCGGCGAACTGATCGCCATCCCGCTGCACTCCAACCTCACGTCCAAGGACATGGACCAGGTGGCTGCCGTGCTGCGCAAGGTTGAAGCGAGGAGCATATGAGCGAGCCGGAGCCCGTGCTGGTCGGCGTGGACTTCACCGCCTCCACGCTGCGGCTGATGCTGGGCACGCTGGACGGCGAGGTCGTCCACCGCCAGGAGATCCCGCTCCCGCCGCTGGAGGATGAGTCCGCCTGGGCCTGGGAGGTGGGGGGCCGCATCTCCACCGCCTTCGCGGCGGAGGGCAGCCGCCGCTGGGCGATGGGCATCGGCGTCGCGTGTCCCGGCATCGTGGACACGGCGAACGGCGTGCTCATCGAGAGCAACGCCAACCCCGCGTGGGACGGCCTGCACGTGGTGGACGCGCTGCGGAGGCACATCGACGCGCCGGTGGTGGCACTGAGCCGGACCGTGGCGGCGTTGCGGGGCGAGGCGGCCAGCGGCGCCGCCGCGCACACCTTCGACGCCGTCTACGTCTCGCTGGTGGACGGGCCGGCCGCCGCGATCATGAGCAATGCGCGCATGGTCGGCGGCGCCCACGGCCGGGCCGGCTCGCTGCCAGCCTTCCCGGAACTGGTGGAAGGCACGCGACTGGCCGGCGAGGACCTGGAGCAGGCCGCCGCGCTGCTCGCGGACGTGGTGGCGCTGCTGGACCCGGAGGTGGTGATCCTCCACGGCCCGCCGGAGCACGCCGAGCCGCTGGGGCCGGTGCTCCAACGCGTGCTGGACGAGGTGTCCCCGGGGGCCACGGTCAGCGCGGGAGCACTCGGCGACTACGCCGCCCTCCTGGGGGCGTTCCAGGCGGCCTCCACCGTGGCGTACGAGGGTGAGCGCGATGACCAGCCCTGAGGGCCGCCGCGACCGATCCCAGCCGGTGCGACTGGAACTGCGCCGCCCGGACGCTGGCACGCTCCTGGGCGCCCTGGCGTGGGTCCTGGGCGCGCTCCAGATCATGCGCGACCGCGGCAGGATCGAGGGCAACGACGAGCCCAACGAGTTCGACACGATGTACGCGGAACTCGCGCCCCGCATCGAGCGCCTCGTGGACCAGGTGGCGAAGGCGCGCGAGGCGTCCATGACCCGCCCGGAGTTCGAGGAGGGCGTGGAGCAGGCCTACACGGACATCCGGGAAGCCTTCGAGGCCTGGATCCGGCTCACAGCCATCGACACCCTCGGCGCGGCCCTGGCCGCCAACCTGGACGACGTCGAGGTCGGCGAGGACGAGGGCTCGAACTAGGCTGACTGCTGCTAGTATCCCCGGTACTTCGAGGCCAGCGGCAGGCGACGGTCGCGGCCGAAGGCGCGCGGCGTGATCTTCACGCCCGGCGGAGCCTGGCGGCGCTTGTACTCGTTGCGGTTCACCATGTCGATGATCCGCCGCACGAGCGCCTCGTCGAACCCTCGCGCGACGATCGCCTCGACGCTGAGGTCCTCCTCCACGTAGGCGATGACGATGGGGTCCAGGACGTCGTACGGGGGCAGGGAGTCCGTGTCCAACTGGCCGGGGCGGAGTTCTGCGCTGGGCGGCTTCTCGATGGAGTTGCGCGGAATCACGCCATCACCCGGGCCCAGCGTGTTGCGGTAGCGGGAGAGGTCCCAGACCAGCGTCTTGGTGACGTCCTTGATGACCGCGTAGCCGCCGACCATGTCCCCGTACAGCGTGGCGTAGCCGCAGGCGTACTCCGCCTTGTTGCCGGTGGTCAGCACCATCGAGCGCGGGCGCGCGTTGGAGAGCGCCATCACCAGCATGCCGCGGGTACGGGACTGCAGGTTCTCGAAGGCGACGCCCGCATCGTCAGCGCCGAACTCGCGCTCGAGCGTGTGGAGGGCTGCCGCGTGGATGTCCTCGATGGGGAGAGACACGAGTTCGATGCCCAAACGCTGCGCCAGGTCTACCGCGTCCGCGATCGACCCTTCCGAGGAGTACCGGGAAGGCATCGACACGCCGGTCACGTGCTCCGGACCCAGGGCGTCCACCGCGATCGCGGCCACCAGGGCGGAGTCGATGCCGCCCGAGACAGCCACGAAGACGTGCTCGAAGCCAGTCTTGCGGACGTAGTCGCCCGTCCCCAGCACCAGCGCGTCATAGATCTCCGCCAGGTCGGACGGCGGCGTGAGGTCGCGGGGCGGCAGCGGGTCGCGATCCTGGCGCTCGGCGTCGGGTGGCGTGACCTCGATGCGTTGCACGGCCACCGAGGAGCGCTCGCGCATCTGGCGCAGCCGGTTGTCGTGCAGTTGGAGGCGCACCACCTCCTCCACGATGACGTCGAAGACCACCAGGTCCTCGCGCATGGAGTGGCCGCGCGCCACCACTTCGCCGCGGGCGTTCAGGACGATCGAGTTGCCGTCGAAGACCAGTTCGTCCTGGCCTCCTACCTGGTTCACGTAGGCGATGGCCACGGTGTTGTCCGCCGCCCGGGTGGCCACCATGCGCTCGCGGAAGCGGGTCTTGCCGGCGTGGAAGGGCGAGGCGTTGATGTTGACCACCACCTCCGCGCCAGCCACGGCGGCATCCTGCACGGGCCCGGGGTACCAGGCGTCCTCGCAGATGGTGATGCCCACCTCCACCCCGCCGATGCGGCAGACCAGCGTCTCCGTGCCGGGCTGGAAGTAGCGCTCTTCGTCGAACACGCCGTAGTTGGGCAGGCACTGCTTGTGATAGCGCGCCACCACCCGGCCTCCGTGCACCACGGCCGCCGAGTTATAGAGGTGATCCGTGAAGTCCAGGCAGCCCAGCACCAGCGGCGGCAGTCCGTCTGCGTCCGCGGCCAGTTCGTGGAGGTGCTGCTCCGCCTCCTGGATGAAGGCGGGCCGCAGCAGTTGGTCCTCCGGCGGGTAGCCGGTCAGCGCCAATTCCGGGAAGGCCACCAAGTCTGCGCCCGCCTGGGCGCCTTGCCGGGCGTACTCCAGGATCTTCTGGCGGTTGCCCTCGAAGTCGCCGACGGTGGTGTTGATCTGCGCCAGGGCGACGCGGAGCGTCTGCATCGGGGTCCGTCCTCGTCACCCACGACGCCTGTGAGCGCCGGGCGGCAGTTCGTGTACCAAGTACGCAAACTCGTGCGCGGTCATGCTAGAAGCGCCCACGAACCCGCGTCAATCGCACGATCCCCCATGCTGGCCCCCACCTGCAAGCGCTCCGATACGCATGTCCCCGTTGGAGGCCGCCCGGAACGCCGAGGGAGGCTGCGCCCAGCGCGGGAACCGGGCACACTAGACGTACCCACCGCGGAGAGTGCCCATGACCATCCCCGCCCTGCCCTCCTTCCTGCCGGCGCTGCCCGCGCACGACGTGATCGAGGAGGGCCCATGGTGGCAGGCCTGGAACTTCGACCCCCAGTACCTGGTCCCGCTAGCCCTGGTCACGTTCTTCTACCTGCGCGGCCTGCGCCGCTGGCCGGAACGCTCGCGGGAGCACTCGCCCTGGCGGACCGCCTCGTTCCTGGCGGGCGTCGCCGTGGTGGCGCTGGCGTACGAGTCGCCGCTGGACCGGCTGGGCGAGCACCACTTCTCCATGCACATGATCCAGCACAGCATCGCCATGATGATCGTGCCGCCGCTGATCCTGCTGGGCGCGCCCACCACTCCGGTGCTGCGCGGGATGCCTCGAGGCCTGCGCCAGCGGCTGGTGGCCCCCGCCATCAACCACGGCGTCACGCAGTCCGTCTGGGGCTTCCTGACGCACCCGGTGGTGGCCATCGGCCTGTTCACGCTCACCACCTGGGCGTGGCACCTGATGCCCGGGTGGTACGACGCCGCGCTGAACGACGATTTCATCCACGGCGTCCAGCACGTCACGTTCCTGGCCGTGGCGATGATCTTCTGGTGGAACATCATCGACCCAAAGCCCCGCCGCTCGCGCGTGCCCATGGGCTTCCGCATCGTCTACTTCTACGGCGCCATGGTGCCCAAGCACTTCCTGGCGGCGATGATCACGTTCGCAGACTCGGTGTTCTACCCCACCTACGAGCGCGTCCACCTGTTCCTGCCGGGCACGCCGTTGCAGGATCAGCAACTGGCCGGCCTGCTGCTCTGGGTACCCTTTGGCGAGATGATCAACCTGACCGTCGCCGGAGTGATCTTCGCCATCTGGTGGCGCCAGTCCGACCAGCAGCAGCGAGACGACGAGGCCCGCCGCGACGCCGAGGCCACCGCCATCGCCGGGGGCTGACGGGGCGCTGCACGGACCCCGCGACCTGGGCCAAGAGAATGGCCCGTCCGAGAGGACGGGCCATTCCTGCATTGCAGCGACAGCGGAGCGCTAGGGCTCGACGGTCTTGATGAAGGTGACCAGGGCGTTGATGTCCTGCTCGTCCAGTTGTCCGCCCCACGGCGGCATCGCCGTGCCGGACCGGCCGTCCCGGATGGTCTCGAAGTAGAACTCGTCCGGCTGCGTCAGGCGGGCCGGCGTCAGGGCCGGGCCCACGACACCTTCGCGGTTCTGGCCGTGGCAGGCGGCGCAGTTGGCCGCGAAGAACTCCGCAACGGGCTGGTCTCGGACGGTGGCGCCTTCGGTGTCCTCACCCTCGCCACCGGTGGCCGGGGCCTCGCCGTGGGCGGCCGGCGGCGTGGTCGGCGCGGCGGCGGTCACCGTGCGGGAGTCGCGGTGGTCGAAGGCGAACAGGGAGATCAGCGAGATCAACAGCACGGCCGCCAGCGCCAGTCCGAAGACGAAGAGCCGCGTGAACAACTGGCTGTCGAAGCGCAGGTGCATGAACAGCGCCACGACGATGATGAACTTGATCGCGGAGAAGCCCAGCAGGCCGGCGATCATCACGCCGTCCGGCAGTCCGGAGTAGGAGAGCCACAGTTCGATCAGCGTGATGACGGCGAGGATGACGCCGATCAGCACATACTGCCGGATGGTGGTCGGCGGGTGCTCCTCGTGGTGAGCGAGTGCCTCGTGTTCCATCTGCGATGCCCCTCCGGCTCTCGGCTAGTGCGGGATCAGGTAGACGACGGTGAAGATGACGATCCAGACGATGTCCACGAAGTGCCAGTACAGGCCCGCCGTGTCCACCCACAGCGCGCGCTCCGAGCCCAGCCCGTTGCGCCGCATGGAACCAAAGAGCAGCGAGATGAGGTAGAGGACGCCCACGCCCACGTGCAGGCCGTGGAAGCCGGTGGCAACGAAGAACGAAGCGCCGAACTGGTTGGTGGTGAGGTTCAGGCCGAGGTGGCCGAAGTGGCGGAACTCGTAGACCTGGAAGCCCAGGAAGACCAGACCCAGCAGGATGGTGGCCAGCAGCATGGCCTTCATCATGCCCAGGCGGCCGTGCTGCGCGCCGTACACGGCGAGCACCATGGTGAGCGAGGACATCAGCAGCACGAAGGTGCTGAGGGACGTCAGCGGGATGTCCAGCACGTCCTCCGGGAACGGCCCCACCAGGGACTGTCCCTTGAAGATGAGGTACGTGGAGATCAGAGTGCCGAAGAACAGGCACTCTGACGCCAGGAAGATCCACATCAGCAGTTTGCGGTTGTCCACCCCCAGGGAGGTGTGGTGTTCAACCTCGTGCGTGCCTGCGGCCATGAGCGCTGTCTCCTCGGTGCGCGCGGGATTCCTCGAACGTCTCGTCTGCTAGGACGTCGGCTCGAGCGCCCAGCCCCAGATGCCATAGACCACCACCGCCGCGCCGACGAACGCCAGCGCGAGGTGGGCGAGCAGGCCGACACCCACCAGCGCCACGCCCATCGCGACGACGAGCGGGAAGTAGGAGGGCGGCGGTAGGTGGATGTGCAGGTGTTCCGGCGTCTCCGGCGGCGCGATGTTGTGGTCGCGGTTGTACCAGAGCGGGTCGCGGTCTCGGACCTCCGGCACCACGTCGAAGTTGTGCTCCGGCGGGGGCGAGGTGGTGGCCCATTCCAGCGTCGCGCCGCCCCACGGGTCCGCGGGGGCGGTGGCCGGCTGGCGCATGGTCTTGAAGAAGTTGATCACGAACACCAGCACGCCGAAGGCCAGCGTGTAGGCGCCAATGGTGGCTACCAGGTTCCACGTGTCCCAGCCCAGGCCGGACTCGTAGGTGTAGATGCGCCTCGGCATGCCGGAGACGCCCAGGAAGTGCATGGGGAAGAAGGTCATGTTCATGCCGATGAAAATGAGCCAGAACGACACCTTGCCCCAGGCCTCGTCCAGGAAGCGCCCGGTGATCTTCGGGAACCAGTAGAAGATGCCGGAGAAGATGCCCATGATGGCGCCGCCGAACAGCACGTAGTGCAGGTGCGCCACCACGAAGTAGGAGTCCTGGTGCTGCGTGTCCACTGGCGGGGAGGCGTGCATCACGCCGGAGATGCCGCCGATGGTGAACAGCACGATAAACGAGACGGCGAAGTACATCGCGGTGTTGAACCGGATGTTGCCGCCGTACATCGTCCCCAGCCAGTTGAAGATCTTGATGCCCGTCGGGATGCCGATGGCCATGGTGCTGGCGGAGAACACCACCTGCGGGACCGTGCCCAGGCCGGTGGTGAACATGTGGTGGCTCCACACGCCGAAGCCCAGCACGCCAATGGCCGCCCCGGCGAACACGATCGCCGCGTAGCCGAAGAGCGGCTTGCGGGACATCACCGGGAGTACCTCGGAGATGATGCCCATGGAGGGCAGGATCAGCACGTAGACCTCCGGGTGGCCGAAGATCCAGAAGATGTGCTGCCACAGGATCGGGTCGCCGCCGGTCTCCGGCGTGAAGAAGTTGGTCCCGAAGTTGCGGTCAAAGTAGAGCTGGATCAGGCCCACGGTCAGGACCGGCAGGGACAGGATCAGCAGGAAGGCGACCACCAGGGTCATCCACATGTAGACCGGCAGCCGCATCATGGTCATGCCCGGCGCCCGCATGTTGATGATGGTCACCGCGAAGTTCAGCGAACCCATCAGCGAGGACACGCCCAGGATCAGCAGCGACACGACGTAGAAGTCCATGTTGCTGCCCACGGAGTATGCGCGGTCGCTCAGCGGCGCGTAGCCAAACCAACCGCCGTCCGGCGCGCCGCCCATGAAGAATGAGCCGGTCAGGATTACGCCGCCCGCCAGGAACACCCAGTAGGACAGCGCGTTCAGGCGCGGGAAGGCCACGTCCCGGGCGCCGATCTGCAGGGGGATGAAGTAGTTAAAGAACGCGACACCCAGCGGCATGATGGCCAGGAAGATCATGGTCAGCGCGTGGGTGCTGAACAACTGGTTGTAGAGGTCCGCGTCAATCACGCTGCCCTCTGGCACGGCTAGCTGCGTCCGCACCATCAGCGCCTCGATGCCGCCGATGAGGAAGAAGGTGAAGCCCGTCACGCCGTACAGCGCCGCGATCTTCTTGTGGTCGACCGTGGTCAGCCAGGTCCAGATCCCGGACCGTTCCTCGACGTGGCCTGCGGTTCCGACAGCAGTGGCCATCTAGAGACCTCCTGACAGGCCAGACGCCCCTGCGCCTGCCGTCATCGTTCGCATCTGTTTCCGGTTCCGAACTTCCGGGCGCCCGTTACTCCAGGCTCTCGAGGTACGTCACCAGCCTGTCGATCTGCTCTTCATTGAGGTTCAGGTTCGGCATCAGCGAACCCGGCTTCACGGCCGGCGGGTTGCGCAGCCAGGCGGCCAGGTCCTCCGTGGTGTTCGGCAGCGTGGCCGAGGCAATGGTGGCGCGCGAGCCCACGTGCGTCAGGTCCGGCCCCACCTGGCCCGCGGCCAGCGGGTTACCCCGCACCACGTGGCAGCCAATGCAGCCGCTCTGCGTGAACTGCTCCGCGCCGGCCACGATCGCCTCGTCCTCGGAGGTAGCGGCGTCGGCGGCCTGGGCGGCGGCCCACGCCTGGAAGTCAGACTCGGACTGGACGAAGACGCGGAAGCGCATGTTCGCGTGGGACAGGCCGCAGAACTCGGCGCACTGGCCGCGGAACTCACCCACCTCCGTGGGCGTGAACCACATCTCGTTCGCGTGGCCGGGGACCATGTCCTTCTTGCCCATCAGGCGGGGTACCCAGAAGGAGTGGATCACGTCCACCGAGTGCAGCGTGATGTTCACCGGGCGGTCCACCGGCAGGTGCAGTTCGTTGGCGGTCACCACGCCGAGTTCCGGGATCTCGAACTCGAACCACCACTGGTGGCCGGTCGCGATCACCTCCAGCGCGTCCTCCGGGGCTTCACCCTCGATGTCCACGATGAGGTCGAAGGTGGGGACGGCCATCACCACCACGATGATGACGGGGATGAAGGTCCACAGGACCTCCAGGCGGGAGTTGCCGTGGAGTTGGAGGGCCTCCGCACCCGGCTTCTCCCGGTACATGAACGAGAAGATGAGGGTCAGGGCCAGCACGCCGACGAAGACGGCGCCGGCTAGCCAGAAGATCAGGATGTAGATGTCCTGCACGCGCTGCGCGTTCTCAGACGCCGGCTCGAACGTGGACATGGCGTCCACGCCCAGGAAGGCCGAGTCGTAGAACCAGAGCCACAGCAGGGCGGAGATGGCCGCGGTGATGAGCAGCGCGACGACAATGGCAATGATGCGCCCCGGACCTGACCTGCCCACTAGCGCCTCCCCTAACTCCGCGCCGTGTTCAGGGCGCGCAGGCACGCATACCGGCCGCATGTCGGCCACGGCCTGTCTGGATTAACACCCGCCTGTAACAGGGTCAAGGCAAACGCGCGGCCATTGAGCGGTAGCGGCGAAATTGCAGGCCCTTAGTCCCATTCCACCTGTATTGCGGGGCCCTGCGTGGCGCACTGGAGGAGTGCGGGCGGTGGCGCGGGGGTGGACGGCCCCGAAGAGGGCGCGGGTCCGGCGTGACGTTGAAGTCAGGGTCAGGGGGCGCATAGCCTCGATCCACCATGAATCACGCGCGATCCTCCCGTACCGTCGCCGCAGGCGTGGGCGTGCTGCTGGGTGTCGTCTTGCTCTCACTCGCGTTCGCCAGCTGGCGCGGCGTGGGACAGGCCGAGCAGGGCCGCAGCGACGTTGGCGGCGCCCAGGCGCCGCTGTTCACCGCCCCGCTGTTCCAGGCCGTCGCCGGACCTGACAGGGACGGCGCCTTCGTGCTGGAGGAGCACGGCGGGCAACCGGTCTTCATCTACTTCTGGGCCTCGTGGTGCGTGCCCTGCCGCCAGGAGGCGCAGACCATCGAGTCGCTCTGGCCGGAGTACCGGGAGCGCGGCTACCAGTTCGTGGGCCTCAATATCTGGGACCTGGAGCGGGACGCCACCGCGTTTATCCAGGAACTGGGGCTGTCCTTCCCTCTGGCGCGGGACGCCGAGCGCTCCGTCTATGTAGAGTATGGAGTGCAGAGCCTGCCGGCCGCGTTCTTCATCGAGCCCGGGCTCAGCATCCGCTCCCGCTACGACGGTGCGCTGGACGAGTCGACGCTCCGTGGGCTCCTGGATGAGATCGGCGGGGAAGCATCATGACCAATGTCCTGGCCAACCGACGCGCCCGGCTGGTGCTGCTGCTCGTGGTCGCCACGGCCGCCATCAGCGTGCTGGCCTTCCGCGCCGCCGGCGCCTCCGTCTCCTACTACCTGACCCCGGCCGAGTACATGGCGGACGAGACCCGCGAGGGCACGCGCGTCCGCGTGGCCGGCCGCGTGGTGGACGGCTCCGTGGTGGAGCGCGCCGGCCGGCCCATCGCCTTTGACATCTTCGGCGACGAGGACGACCGCATCTCCGTGACCTACGACAAGGGCGTGGTGCCCAACCTGTTCGGCCCCTACGCCCTGGTGGTGGTGGAGGGCGTGGGCGTGCCGGGCGGCGTGGACGCGGACAACATCATCATCAAGCACGAGGACGAGTTCTGGGCGGACCAGCCTCCCAGCGACTCCATCTCCTCGCACTTCGTCCCGGACGACGAGGTCGACTAGCCGGCCGGCGGCCGGGCAGAGGACCTGCCGGTGAACCTGGTCGCGACCCTGGGGGCCGCCGCGCTCCTGACCGCCCTGGCCGCGGCGGTGGTCGCGATCCTCGCATCCGTGGTGGCCATCCGGCGGCACGGCCCCGCGCGCCATGACCCGACGGCCGTCGCCGTGGCGCGCCGCGCGGTGTTCGCTGTCGCCGGGCTCACCTCGCTGGCATTCGCGCTCCTCTGGTACGCGCTGATGACGAACGACTTCGCCATCGCGCACGTCGCCAGCGTCTCCTCCACCAACATGCGGCCGGTGATGAAACTGGCTTCGCTGTGGAGCGGCCAACCCGGCTCGCTGCTGTTCTGGACCTGGATGATGTCCCTCTGGATGGCGGCGTTCGCGTGGTTCACGCTGCCGAAGATGTCCTGGGGCGCGCCGCACGCGCTGGGGACCATTGGCGCGGTGATCGCTTCCTTCCTGGTCGCGCTGGTGTTCTTCGCCTCTCCCTTCCGGCTGAGCCCGATCACGCCGGCCGACGGGCAGGGGCTGAACCCGCTGCTGGTGGACCCGGGGATGCTGATCCACCCGCCGTTCCTCCTGACCGGGCTGGTCTCCACGGTGATCCCCTTCGTCATCGGCGCCACGGCGCTCATGGCGGGGCGATTGGACAACGCCTGGGTGCGGCACGCGCGCGGCTGGGCCCTGGGCTCGTTCGTGGTGCTGAGCGTGGGCAACATCCTGGGCGGCTGGTGGGCCTACACGGTGCTGGGCTGGGGCGGCTACTGGGGCTGGGACCCGGTGGAGAACTCCGCCATCCTGCCGCTGCTCCCGCTGACAGCGTTCCTGCACTCCGTGATCGTGCAGGAGCGTCGAGGGATGCTGAAGTCGTGGAACCTGGTGCTGGTGCTGGCCGCGTTCGCCCTGGCCGTCTTTGGCACGTTCAACGTGCGCTCCGGCCTGGTGGCGTCCGTCCACTCCTTCGCCCAGTCCGAGGTGGGCCCGTTCTTCCTGGTGCTCCTGGGCCTGGTGGTGCTCGCCTCCGTGGCGCTCATGGCCTGGCGACTGCCGATGCTGCGCGCCGAGTACGAGTTCGAGTCGCTTGCCTCGCGCGAGACCGGTCTCATCCTGAACACCTACGTGCTGGTCGCCATGGCGCTGGTGATCCTGGGCGGCACGCTGTTCCCGGTGTTCTCTGAGTTGTTCCGGGATGTCCGCGTCACCGTGGGGCCGCCCTTCTACAACGACGTGGTGGGCCCGCTGCTGATCGTCACGCTGCTGCTGATGGCGCTGGGGACCGTCCTGCCGTGGCGGCGTGCCACCCCCGGGCTGCTGCGGCGCCGGTTCGTGCTGCCGCTGGCAGTCACCGCCGTGGGCCTGGTGGCCCTGGCCGTCCTGGGGATGCGGGACATCTTCGCGCTCGCAGGCATGGCCGGCGTGCTGCTGGTGGCGGCGGTGACGCTGCGCGAGTACGCGATTGGGACGCGGGCGGTGCGCACCGCCCGAGGCGTCTCGTGGCCGGCTGCCTTCGGCGCACTGTTCAACCGCGACCCGCGCCGCTACGGCGGCTACCTGGTGCACCTGGGCGTGATCGTGATGGCGGTGGCGGTCATCGCGACCAACGTCTACCAGGACCGCACGCGCGTCCTGGTCTCGCCCGGCGAGACCTTCGAGGCCGGCGGCTACGAGTTCGAGTTCCACGACCTGGCCACCCGCCGTCCCGGCGTGGACGGCATCGAGGTGGACATCGTGGCGCAGGTCACCGTCCGCCGGGACGACCGCGTGGTGGCGAACCTGGAGCCCGGCCGGCGCTTCTTCACGAACTTCCCGGACCAGCCGGTCGCCATCGTGGCCGTGGACGGGAGCCTGCGTCGTGACCTGTACCTCTTCGTCCAGGGCTGGGACAACGAGCGCCTGACGGAGATCCAGGCCTTCGTGAACCCACTGCAGCAGTGGCTCTGGATCGGCGCGGGCGTCTACGTCGCGGGCGGACTGCTGGCCTTCGCCCCGTTCCGGTCGCGACGTCCCGTGGAGGTCGAGTCCAGCGCGCCCTCCGGAGCGCAGCCCGTATGACGCGCACACCTGGGCCGTTCCGCCTGGTGGCGCTCGCCCTCGCAGCGCTGGCGCTGGCCGCGGGTGCGCTGCTGCTGGCGCCCGAGCGCGCCTCGGCGCAGGTGCCGCCCACGGAGGAGCAGGCGCAGGCCATCGAGCGGCAGTTGCTGTGCCCGATCTGCACCAACGAGCGCCTGGACGTGTGCTCGATCGCCATCTGCAACGACATGAAGCGCATCATCCGCGAGCGCCTGGCCGCCGGCTCATCGCCGGACGACATCATGCTGTTCTTCGAGGGCCGCTACGGGCAGAAGGTCCGCGCGGACCTGAAGGCGGAGGGCTTCAACCTCTGGCTCTACGGCTGGATCGGCGCCTCGGTCCTGGCGGTGGCCGCCGCCGGCTCCTGGTATCTCCTGTCCCTCCAGCGGCGCACACGCCCGGCCGTCGAGGGCGCCTCGATGCACCAGCCGCCGTCGGGGGATGGGAACGAGACGCCGGACGACGCGTGGCTGGACGAGCAGATCAACTCAGGCGAGGACCGCGAGTCGTGACGCCGCCCGCAGCGGAGCGCCGTTGATGGAGTGGCTGGTGCTGATGCTGGTCGCCGCGGTCGCTGCGGCGTTCATCGCATGGCCGCGCCGTGCGGACCGGCTGCCGCCCTCCCGCCCGGGCGTAGAGGAGTTGCAGGCGGAGCGCCGCGCCATCCTGGCCGAACTCCGGGAGATCGAAGAGGACACGCTCGCCGGCCGCATCACCGCGGAGGGCCGGCTGGAGGCACGCCGCGCGCTCGGCCCTCGCCTGCGCCGTGTGACGGAGGCGCTCCGTAACCTGGGCGAGCCCGCGGGCCCGGACGCCATGGCTGTACCGGACGAGCCGGAACCGGTGGACGCGTGATCCGGCGCAGTCTCGTCGCGGTCTGTCTCGGCGTCGCAATGGCCCTCGGACTGGTCGCGCTGGAGGTCGCGCCAGGTGCGGCGCAGACGGCTTCGGCAGGGACCATCCGCGGCACGGTGACGCTCGCAAGCGCGGGCACAACGCTGGACCCGGAGGCGCTGCGCGTGGAGGTCATCATCCTGAGCGGAGGTGGCGTCACCGGCACCAAGGCGGCAGAGGTCCAGGGCGGCGACTACCAGGTGCAGGTGGATGCCGCCCCGGACATCACGTACGTCCCGCGCGCCGTCTACCAGGGCGTGACCTACCTGGCCGGCGCGGTCGTCCTGCAGGACGGCGCCACGGAGGCCACCCGCGACCTCACGCTCTATGCCACCACGCACGAGGCGCCGCGCCTGGAGATCGCGGAGACGGTGCTCACGGTGGTGGCGCTGGACCGTGGCGCCGGCGAACTGGGATTCATCCGCGAGGACCTGGTCCGCAACCCCACGGACCTGGTCTACGTGGGCGATCCCGCGGAGAACACCACGCTCCGCCTCCCCGCACCGGAGGGAACCGAGGACGCCGCCGGCGAGAACGCGGACGGCCGCTTCGCCTTCGAGGGCGGCGTGGTCACCACCACCACGCCACTGCGCCCCGGCGAGACGGCCGTCATCACCCGCTACCTCGCCTCGTACGATCCGGTGGAGGACCGCTACACCCTGCGCGTCACCGCGCCGATGTCCACGGAGCGCGTGGTGGTGAGGGTGCCGGAGTCCTACGTGCGTAACTTGCGCGCAGAGGGCTCGGCCACGCTGGCGGAGCCGCAGGACCTGGAGATCGCGGGCGGCGAGCCGGTGACGTTCCTGATCGCGGAGGCCGCCGGCCTGGGCCCGGGAGACGGGTTGGTGGTAGTGCTGGACGGCTTCGCGCCGGAGGTGAACAGCAACGTGCTGACGGACTCGCCGCAGGCCGTGGTCGCCATCCTGGCCGCGCTGCTCATCGTCGGCGGCGGCAGCGCCTTCGCGCTCTCGCGGCGTCGACCGGGCGCCCCCGCATGACCGAGGTGGCCGCGGAGCCGGCGGTCTACGCGGCCGGGCTGACCCGCCAGTACGGCGGCGTCACCGTGGTGCGAGGCGTGGACCTGGCGCTCCCGGCAGGCAGCAAGACCGCGCTGCTGGGCGCGAACGGCGCCGGCAAGACCACGCTGCTGAACATGCTCTCCACGCTCATCACCCCCACCCGCGGCCAGGTGCGCATCGCCGGGCAGAAGCCGGGCACCGCGGCGCTGCGTCGCGCGATCGGCGTGCTGGGCCACAAGCCGATGCTGTACGAGGACCTGAGCCCCCTGGAGAACCTGCGCTTCTTTGCCCGCCTGTACGAGGTGCAGGACGCGGACGCGCGCATCGAGGAACTTCTGCGGCGGGTGGGCCTGTGGCTGCGGCGCCACGAGCGTACGGCCATCCTCTCCCGCGGCTATCACCAGCGCCTGGCGCTGGCGCGCGTGCTGGTACACCGGCCCGCCGTGGTGATCGCGGACGAGCCGGAGACCGGACTGGACCCGGAGGGCGTGGCGCTGCTGGACGAACTTGCGCTGGCCGCCCCCGGCCTCACCGTCCTAGCCGCCACGCACCGCATCGACCACCTCCCCGCGTGGGCCACGGGCGTGGTGCGCCTGGAGCGCGGCCGCGTGGCGGAGGACACCTCCAGCATCGCCCTGCCCGGGGAGGTGACCGCCGCCGGCCCTCGAGGGGTTGTGGCGCCGTGACGGGCATGGGGCCGGTGCTGACGGTGCTGCGCAAGGACCTGCTGCTGGCATGGCGCAACCGCTCCGGCTGGGCATCCGCAGCGGCGTTCGCCACCATCGCCGTGCTCACCTACTCCTTCGCATTCGACCTCGCCACCGGGGACGTGCGGCCGCTGTTGCCGGGCGTCCTGTGGACCACGTTCCTCTTCGCCGGGGTCTTTGCCGCCGGCCAGTCCTTCCAGGACGAGGTGGAGGACGGCACCTTTGACGCGATGCTGGTGGCTCCGGTACCAGCCACCGCGATCTTCGCGGGCAAACTGGCCGCGAACCTGATTGCGCTGCTGATCATCGAGTTTGCCCAACTCCTGCTCGCGACTATCCTCTTCGATGTGGGGCTGTTCACCCCAGAGTTGCTCGGCATCGTGGTCATCGGGACAGTTGGTTATGTCTCTTTGACGACGCTCCTGTCGACGATGGGGGGACACGTGCGCGGTCGGTCCGTCCTGCTGCCGGTGCTCGTGCTGCCGCTGCTGGTTCCGCTGCTGATTGGCGCGGTCCGCGCCACGGGCGCCGCCCTGGGTCTGGAGTCCGGCACCGCACCGTGGATGCTCCTGCTTGGCGTCTTCACGCTCTGGAGCACGCTGGCCTCCGTGCTGCTCTTCCCCGTGGCGGTGGAACGATGAATCTCTCCAGCCTGGTCGGCACCGTCCTCGCCCGCGCGGACCAGTGGCGCTGGACCGTCATGCCGCCCTTGGTGGGCGTGGCGATGATGGCGATGATCGTGGGCGCACTGGTGGCCGCCCCGCGCGAGATCGTGCAGGGCGAGGTGCAGCGGCTGATGTACATCCACGTGCCGTCCGCCGTGATCATGTACGCGGCGTTCTTCGTGACCGCGTTCTCGTCCGTCATGCTGCTCTGGAAGCGAGACATGCGCTGGGATGCCATTGCCCGCGCATCCGCCACGGTGGGCGTGTTCCTCTGCGCCATGGTGCTGTTGAGCGGCGCGATCTGGGGTAAGCCCACCTGGGGGGTCTACTGGTCCTGGGACGCGCGCCTCACCAGTACGCTCATCCTCTTCCTGATCTACACCGCCTACCTGCTCGCCCGCTCCGTGGCCGGCCCGCTGGACGAGCAGGCCGCGCGCTACGCGGCGGTCTTCGCGATCATCGGCGTGGTGGACATCCCCATCATCCAGATGTCCGTGCGTTGGTGGCGCACGCTGCACCCGCAGCCCACCGTCTTCACGCCGGACCCCGCCCTGCCCAATGAGATGCTGCTGGTGCTGCTGATCGGCTTCGTGGCCGTCTTCGCGCTGGCGGCCTGGCTGATCATGCTCCAGTCAGACACGGAACGAGCCTCGCAGCGCGTGACCGCCCTGCGCGCCGAGGTGGACCACCGGGAGATGGCCTGATGGAAAACATCGAGTACCTGTTCGCAGGCTTTGCCGTCTTCTGGGCCGGCCTCTTCATCTACCTCGTGCTGCTCCAGGCCCGCATCCGCAACCTCACGCGAGAGATCGAGCGCCTGGAGGAACGCCTGGCCGAGTCCGAGGACACGCCCGCCCGCCCGGCCGCGCCCTCCACGCCGCCTCGGGAGCACACGCCCGCCGAGCGCCGGGAGGCGGCCGAGCAGGGCGCCTGAGCACCCGGGTTCCACCTCACCACCACCGTCAGCCGACCAGTCCACGCGTACGACGACAACCGGGCCCCAGATGACCAGCACCTCCGCCCACTACGAAGCCGTCCCGCCCGAGACCGAACCGCTCTCCGGCAGCGCGGTGCCGCGCTCGGCCGGCCGGCTGGCGCGGGACTACTTCACCCTCACCAAGCCGTCGATCATCCTCTTGCTGCTCATCACCACCGTCCCCGCCATGGTGCTGGCAGATGGCGGCTGGCCAGGGTGGGGGCTCGTGCTGGCCACGCTCGTGGGCGGGATGCTCGCTGCCGGCGGCGCCGGCGCCGTGAACATGTACATCGACCGCGACATCGATGCGGTGATGTCCCGCACCCGCAACCGCCCCATCCCGGCAGGCCGCATCCCGGCACGGCATGCGCTGGTGTTCGGGCTGGCGCTCGGGGTCGCCTCCGGGCCGTGGCTCGCGCTGACGGTGAACACGATCTCCGCCGTCCTCGCGGTGGGCGCGTTCCTGTTCTACGTCGTGGCGTACACGCTCTACCTGAAGCGCCACACGGTCCACAACACCGTGCTGGGCGGGGTGGCCGGCGCCATGCCGCCGCTCATCGGCTGGGCGGCCATCACGGCCGGCGTGTCCGTGGAGGGCCTGCTGCTGTTCTTCATCGTCTTCTTCTGGCAGCCGCCCCACTTCTGGGCGCTCGCCCTGGCACTGGCGGAGGACTACCGCCGCGCCTCCATCCCGATGATGCCGGTGGTGATGGGCGAGCGAGAGACGAAGCGCCAGACGGTGCTCTACGCGGTGCTGACGTTCATGGTCACGCTGATCTTCGGCGCGGCGGCGGCGATGGGATGGCTCTACTTCGCCACGGCGATCGCCGGCGGGCTGGGCTTCGTCTGGACGGCGGTACGGGTGGCCCAGACGCCCGGCGCGCAGGGCACGCGCGCGATGTTCCGGTTCTCCACGCTCTACCTGGCCGCGCTCTTCCTGGTCATCGCCGTGGAACCGCTGCTCTAGCGGCGCCCCGGCTACGCGTCCCGGAGCGAGAACGAGAGGCGCGCCACCAGGAGCGTCCCCAGCGCCCACGCGACCAGGATCAACACCTCCGGCCACTGTTCCATGATCGAGGCGCCTTCCACCAGGGCGCGCATGGCGCGCAGCAGATGCGTCAGCGGCAGCGCCTGCACGGCGGCCTGCGCCACCTCCGGCAACTGGCTCACGGGGAAGAAGGCGCCAGAGAGGAACATCATCGGCAGTGTGATCGCGTTCGCCGCACCCTCCACGGCCCCGCGGCCGCGCACGCGGCCGGCGACGATCACCCCCAGGTTGAGGAAGATCAGCGTGCCGAACACGGCCAGCGCCAGGAACCAGAAGCCGCCCCGTAGGACGTTCGCGCCCAGCGCCTCCGCTACCAGCGCCAGCACCACCACCTGCACGCAAGCCACCACCAGGTGCGCACCCACCACGGACGCAAAGAAGCGCCAGGGCGCCAGCGGGGTGGCGCGGATGCGACGCAGGACACCCTCCTCCCGGTAGCGTGAGAGCGACCCGGCCAGGCTGATGGTGGCGAAGTTCATCAGCCCCATGCCGATGATGCCCGGCCCCAGGAACTCGAAGAACGAGGTGCTCCCGGAGGCGTCGATGCGCTCCGACAGGAACGCGATGGGCGGATCGCCGCCCCGCAGCGCCAGGTTCACGTTGTCCACCACGGAGGAGATCCCGGCCACGGTCGCGGACGAGCCGATGGGGTCGCTGATGCCGTGCAGGAGGCGCGCATCCACCGTGCCCTGGGGCGTGTCGGACAGGAGCAGCACCGCATCTGCGCGGTTGTCCTCGATCTCGTCGCGCGCGGCGCCTTCGCCCAGGCCGCTGGTGGTGGAGACGTCCAGGAAGTCCACGTCACCCAGGGCGGCTATCAGCGTCTGCTGTGCCACGGACGGCTCGGGCTGCGGGACCACCAGCAGTTCGGTGGTGCCAAAGGAGTCGAAGGAGAACAGGCGGAACACGCCCAGGAACATGATCGGGAAGGCGATCGCCCAGAACACGGACTGGCGGTCGCGCACGACCATCTTCAGGCTGGCGCCCAGCAACTTGCTCATCAGCCAGCCAGCCCTCGCCCGGTCACGGAAAGGAAGACGTCCTCCAGCGTGGCCGGCAGCACCGCCAGGTCCACCACCGTCGCACCGGCATCCTCGGCCAGCCGCGTCAGCGCGATGGTGGCTGCCGGGGCATCCGAGGCGCGCAGGCTGGTCAGCCAGCCGTCAGGCACATGCGTCTGTTCCACCTCGCGGGTGCCGGGCAGCGCAAGGACGGCCGAACCAGAGAGCGGGGCCGAGGTGAGGACGCGGATGCGGTACGGGGCGTGCAGGCTCCGGACGAGGCCGGAGGGCGTGTCCAGCGCCGCCATGGTGCCGGCGTTCATGAACGCCACGCGGTCGCACAACTCCTCCGCCTCCTCCATGTAGTGCGTGGTCATCACCACCGTGGCGCCGGCATCCCGCACCTCGCGGACGATGCCCCATAGGTCGCGACGCGCGTCCGGGTCCAGCCCGGCCGTCGGCTCGTCAAAGAAGACCAGCTCCGGGCGGTTGACCAGTGCCGCCACGATGCTGAAGCGCTGCTGCATGCCACCGGACAACTGGCTGATACGGGCGTTGGCGCGATCCTCCAGGTGCACGCGCCGCAGCAGGTCCAGCGGAGCCTCCGCGTGCGCATAGAAGGAGCCGAACAGGTCCAGGATCTCGCGCAGGGTCAGGTACTGGTGGTAGGTGGACGCCTGCAACTGCACGCCGATGCGCTTCTTGACCTCCACCGGCTCACGGGTGACCTCGAAGCCCAGGACGCTGGCGGTGCCCTCCGTGGGGACCGTGAGGCCCTCTAGGATCCCCACCAGCGTGGTCTTGCCCGCGCCGTTCGGCCCAAGCACGCCGAAGATCTCGCCGGGCTGCACCTGGAAGGACACGCCCCCCAGGGCCACCAGGTCGCCGTAGCGCTTCACCAGCCCGCGCGCCTCTATGACCGGGGCGCGGCCTGCAGGCGATGCCCCGGTAAGCGGATCCGACAGGGCCACGGGCGGACGCTAGCCGCGGATCTCGGCGATCCGGAACTGGATGGGACCGGAGGGTGCGTTCACCGTCACCTCGTCCCCCTCCAGGCGGTTCATCACCGCCACGCCCACGGGCGACTGGATGGAGATGCGCCCGGACTTAGGGTCCACCTCCGTGGGGCTCACCAGCGTGAACTCCTGCTCCTTCTGCGTCGCCATGTTCACCAGGCGCACCACGGAACCTACGTTCGCGCGGCCGGCCTTCGCTTCCTGGTCGATGATGACGGCGTTGCGGACCTTGTATTCCAGGTCGCGGATGCGCATCTCCAGGTGGGCCTGCTCGTCGCGGGCGGCGTCCAGCGGCGCGTTCTCGCGGAAGTCCTTGTCGGCCATGGCCTCGCGGAGTTTGTCCGCGATCAGCGGGCGCTTCGCCTTCTCGTCCGCCAGTTGCGCCTCCAGGCGCTTCAGGCCCTCCAGCGTGACGTAGAACGCCTCGCCGCCCAGTTCCGCGTTGGCGCCCTGGCCGCCTCGGGCGCCGCCGGCGGCGGGCCCCAGTTGCAGGTAGGGCACCAGGTTGGTGTCCGTGAAGGCCAGCCGGGAGCAGTACGCCAGGAAGGCGCGCAGCGGCTCCAGGTCACCGGGGGACTCCGGAGCGTTCTCCGCGATGTACTCCGTGATGTACTCGCCGGCCAGTTCGCCGATCTCGCGGTCCCAGCCGAAGTCCTCCAGGAACTCGCGCAGCGCAGGCAGACCGTCCCGGAGCTTGTCCGGCTCGGTCGCCATGAAACCTTCGAAGTGTGCGAGCGCCTCGCTCGCGGTAACAGGCTCCGCCACCGGGGGCCTCCCGCCTCGGTTCCTTCGTACCTATCGTGTGACAGGTGCCGGCGCAGTCGACCGCGAAATGTGCGCCGCTCCCAAGTCTAGGAGAGATACGGCAAACCGTGTCAACGTACTTCCGGCCCGCAGGACCTATCGACAACGACCTTCACGCTGGTGATTGGATCGGGCGACGAGTCTCCGTGCGGGTGGACCGCCCGCTCGGCAGCACCCACCCCCGGCATCCAGACATCCAGTATCCCCTGAACTACGGGTTTGTGCCCGGTACGCTCGCGCCGGACGGCGAGCCGCTGGACGTCTACGTCCTGGGCCCGGACACCCCCCTGGTGCACTGCGATGCCACGATTGTCGGGATCGTGAGACGCCGCGACGACGTCGAGGACAAACTGGTGGCCGTCGCGGATGGCTACGAACACGCACGGTGGAGTTCCCAGGCCATCGCCCGCGCCACCTGGTTCCAGGAGCGCTACTTCGACGCCACCATCGAGTGCGCGCCCCCGGCCGCGCGTGGCTGACTCCGACTCCGCGACAAGCCTGGATGCGCTCCGACAGGACGCCGCGCGCCTCGGCATCGCGCTCGGCGCGGACGCGCTCGCAGCCTTCGAGCGCTACCTGGCGCTGCTGCTGGAGTGGAACGAGCGCGCCGGCCTCACCAGCGTCACCGACCCCCAGGAGGTCCAGCACCGCCACTTCGGCGAGTCGCTGTCCCTCCTCGCGGCCCTGCGAGGGGTGGGCCTGCTGCCGGCGGGCGCCTCGATGAGGGTGGCGGACCTGGGGCCCGGCGGCGGCTTTCCCGGCGTGCCCGTGCGCATCGTGGAGCCGGCGCTGGACCTGGTGCTGATCGAGTCCAACCAGCGCCGCGCGGAGTTCCTCCGCCACCTGGCGGCCGAACTCGCGCTCGAGCGCGTGGAGGTGGAACCCCGGCGCGCGGAGGATGCGGGCCGCGTCCCCGCCCTGCGCGAAGGCTTCGACCTGGTGATGGCCCGCGCCCTGGCCCCGCTGGCGGTCCTGGTGGAGTACGCCCTGCCGCTCCTGCGCCGCGGCGGCGTGCTCGCCGCTCCCAAGGGCAGCCGCGCCGCCGAGGAACTCGAGCAGGCGGCGGCCGCCATCGCCGCCCTGGGCGGCGTCGCCCTGCCCTCGGTGCCGCTGTCCCTGCCGGAAGGCGCGCCGCCGCAGACCGTGCTGCTGGTGCGCCGCGAGGGCGACCTGGACGAGCGCTACCCGCGCCGCGCGGGGATGCCGGTGAAGCGCCCGCTCGCCTAGCGGTGACCCCGGCGCCGCCAGTGTCCCTCCGCGCCGCCAGGGCGCTAGAATCACCGCACTCCCCGGCCCGAACGCACACCCCGCTCGCCGAGGAGGCTCCCGTGCCGCCGCTGCTCACCGCCACTGCGGGCCGCCTTCGCCGGCTGGCCGCGTTCGACCTCACCGTCTTCGACGACCTCCGCTTCGACGCCTCCGCCACTGTCCCCGCCATCGCTGTGGCCGTGGTCAGCATCGCGCTGCTGGGGCTCGGCGGCTGGCTCTGGTGGGCGACCACGCCCGGCCTCGCAGACGACACTTCCGTGTTCATCAAGACCGTGCTGCTGGGCACGGTCTTTGGCACCGGCGCCTGGCTCGGCTGGTTGCTGGTGATCTACGCGGTCCTGCGCCAGGTCTCCCGCGTCACGGTGCCCATGGAGCAGTTGCTCCGCACCGCCGGCTTCGCCGCAGCGCCGCTGGTGATCGCGCTCGGCATGGTCATCCCGTCGATCTCGTTCGGGGTGGGCCTGCTGGCGCTGGCCGCCTGGGCCGGCGCCACCCATGCCGCCCTGGAGCGCACGCTGGGCCGAGGCGGCGGCGACGTGCTGGCAGCGAACCTCGCCGGCTTCGGGGTCTGGGTGATCGTGATGTCGTTGCTCGCCACCGGCTCCAACCAGATCGGCCCCGGCCCCTTCCTCGCCGAGTCCATCTGGGACGCCATCGCCGGCCGCAACATCACCTTCGGCTAGCCCCACCGGCCCCGAGCCCGTGGCGAACCGCCCCACTGGCGGCCGCACGGCTGATCGAGGCCCCACGGGCCATCGAGGCAGGGCGCAGCGTGCTGCGCTCTGCAGGCAGGAGCCGGGGGATGGCGGCCGGCGCGTCTAGCGGGCGGCGTCGCCGAAGCGGTACTCGTCCGTGATGTCGTCCAGCCGTTCCTTCACGTCCGCGGGGAGCGGCTGCTCCGCGGCGGCCAGGGAGTCCCGCAACTGCTCCGGCCGGCTCGCGCCGATGATCGGTGCGGTGATCGCCGGGTTCGCCAGCACCCAGCCGACGGCCATCTGCGTCAGCGGCAGGCCCGCCTCGTCGGCCACCAGGCGGACGTCCTCCACCGTCTCGAACTCGCGGTCGTGCCAGTAGCGGTCGCGGTAGCGCGGGCCGGCGCTGCCGAGGTCGAAGCGGGTGCCCTCCAGCGGGCCGTCCGGGCTGTGCTTGCCCGTGAGCAGGCCGCCGGCGAGGGGGTTGTAGGGGATCACGGCGATGCCCTCCTCGCGGCAGAGGGGGAACAACTCGCGCTCGAACTCCCGGAAGAGGAGGTTGTAGCGGGGCTGCACGCTGTCGAAGCGCGTGATTCCCAGCGTCTCCGCGCGGCCGTTGGCGCGCGCCAACTGGTAGGCGAGCCAGTTGGACACGCCGATGTAGCGGGCGCGGCCGGAGCGGACCACGTCCTCCAGCGCGCGCAGCGTCTCGTCCACCGGCGTCTCGCGGTCGTAGCCGTGCAACTGGTAGAGGTCCACGTAGTCCGTCTGCAGCCGCTTCAGAGAGGTGTCGATGGCGTCCAGGATGTGCTTGCGGCTGTTGCCCCGGTCCCAGCGGTTGGGGCCTACGGCGCCGAAGCACTTGGTCGCGAGGATGAAGTCATGCCGCTTGCCTTCCAGCCAGCGGCCCAGGATCTCCTCCGTGCGCCCCGTGGTGGTCACGTCGCCGCCCAGCGGATAGGCGTCCGCGGTGTCCAGGAAGTCGATGCCGCCCTCGGCGGCGCGGTTGAGGATGGCGGTGGACGTGGGCTCGTCGCACTGGAGGCCGAACGTCATCGTCCCCAGGCAGAGCCGGGACACCTGCAGACCGGTGCGGCCGAGTCGTACGTGCTCCATGGGGGTGCTCCTCGCATGCGTCGCGCCGGGAATCGGCGCGGCGAGCAAGGGTAGCAGGGCGGGCGCTAGGGGCCCGAGAGCGCACGCGCTCCGCGGGCTACTCCGTGGCGCACCAGTACTGGAGCTCGGCGCCGCTCACCGGGTCATAGGCGTAGTTCAGGCCGGTGAAGCCGTGGTCGCCGGCGAACTGGTCCGAGGGCCATTCGCCCTCCGCCAACTGGTACAGGTGGTTCACCAGGACCTGGTCCGTGCCGGTGGGCGTGACCCATAGGCGCAGCGCGCGCTCGCCGTCCGTGGCGCCGGTGGAGAACGTCCCGTGCAGTTCTAGGTAGATGTAGGGCATCGACTGCGTGGAGTCCTCGTCCTCGAAGCGCAGCGTGTCCACCTCGGTCAGCGGCTCGCTGGTGGAGACCCGGTACGCGGTGCTGCAGACGATGGCGCTCGCATCTCCGGGTGTGTCGCTGTCGTCGCCGTCACAGGCGGCGAGGAGTCCCGCGAGCAGGAGCGCGAGGGCAAGGACGAGAGGCCGGCCACGGGCGGCACGGATGCCTGCTGTCATTGCGATGCTCCGCTCGTCCGCTCGACTCTGCGGAGGCAGCGTACGCGGGCGCGCCCACGGATGCGTGGAGGAACGGTGGCCCTACTCGAAGAAACTCCAGAACCACCGATAGATGGAGGGGGCGGGCGCGTTCTCCTCCGGGTTCTCGTCCTCCAGCGTGTAGCGCGGGCGGCCGGGTGCATCCTCGTACGTCTCGAAGTACTCCTCCGCGTTCTCCTTGGTCGCTACCAGCGAGGGCGTCTCGTCCTCCACGATCTTCACGGTGTCGTAGACGGTCTTGGGAGAGAAGCCGCCGGTGAGGCCCTGGAAGGCGGCATCCGCCCAGTCCAGGAAGGACTCCCAGTTGGTCTTCGGGGGCGCCACGCTGGAGACGCTGCCGTGCCCGCACCCGTCCGGGGCCGGGTCCGGCTTCCCGTTCAGGGTGCCGTGGTAGTGGAGGAAGTAGCAGTTGGGTGCGTGCGGTTCCCAGAGGTTGGGGTCGTTGCAGTCGATGGTGACGCCCGCCACCTCGCACGTGGTCCCCGGCGGCATCGTCGGCGTCGGTGTCTGCGCGGACGTGCTCCCGGGCCCCCCGAGGGCGACCGCGAGTACGAGGGCCATGACGCCGGCCGCGGCCACCGCGTGTGCGCGACTCGCGCGGGTCATGCCCCCACCGCCGTACCCAGTGGTGAGTGGAGTGCGGCCTGGGGCTCCGGCACCTGGATGTCCTCCGCGTTGACGTCGTACACCTCCAGGGTGAGGCGCAGGTCGCCGCTGTCACTGCTGCCCGCCACCACCTCCAGGCGCACCGGCACACCGAGGTCGGTCGAGACCCAGAGCGTGGCGTTGAGGGGCCCGTCCGGGTTGGTGAGGTCGGCGTTGCCCACCAGCGACTGCAGGTCGTCCCCGTCCAGGGCGTACCGACGCGTGCGCATGCCGTCCAGGCTCTCCTCGGTGGAGTCGAGGCCCTCCAGGGCGGGGGCGCTCCCCGACCCGGAGAGGTAGTCCAGCGGCGACATCAGGTCCATCCACGGCAGGTCGCCGCGCAGCCACTGCCGCTCGCCGACGGTCACGCGCTCGGACTCGGTGCTCACCGGGCCGGCATCGAGCGCCTGCGTGGCGTGCTCCCGGTCCGGCAGCACCACCTCGCCCGTCTGCACGAGCGAGAAGGGGGCGTCCGTGCCCTCGAGGGCGATCGTGAGCCGGTATCGGAAGGACTGGAGGTCGGTGGCGGTCGGGGTGCCCTCGGTGGCGTCGCCACCGCAGGCAGTGGCCAGCAGCACGAGGGCTGGTAGGAGGCCCGCGGTCAGCAGGCGACGGTGGGTGGCGCGCAGGGCCATGAGAGCCTTCCCCGGGACGGTCGGGACGCTAGCACACGAGGAGTTACTCGTCCTCCTCACCTGTGATGTTGGGCGCTCTCTGCTGCCCCGCCTGACGGCCCAGCCAGACACCCCGCTAGGCCGCTTGCCGGCCCAACCAGGCACCCCGCTAGGCCGCTTGCCGGCCCAACCAGACCCCAAGGAACGCCGCCGCCAGCCCCAGCACCACCGTGCCCAGCACGTACGCCACGGCGAGCCCCGGCCGCCCGTCCTCCACCTGCTGGAACGCATCGAGGGCGAACGAGGAGAACGTGGTGAACCCGCCCAGCACGCCTATGGAGATCCCGCTTCCGACCCACCTCGGCGTCTCCGGGAACCGCACCTCGATCACCCCGAACACCACGCCCAGGACCAGCGCCCCGCCGAGGTTCACCGCGAACGTCCCAGCGCCGAGCACACCCGCGCGCTGGGTCACCTCGGTAGCCACGAGGTACCGCAACCAGGAGCCGAGCGCGCCGCCAAGAGCGATGGCTATGGGGATGGGCAATTACGCGTCGTCCTCACCGAGTGCCGCAATCAGAGCGGGGACGATGTCACTAGACTTGGAAACCTCGTCCAACGCTCTGCCGTCCCGGCTCAGATCCGTCATGGTCTGCTCGACGATGCCGAGAGCCTTCGTGAGGAGACTGTCATCGACTTCCGCAAGGTCTATCGACGCTACAGCCCTCGCATCCGATTCGCTGTTCCCCCGCAAGATAGCGGAGACTACGGCGGCGACATGGTGCCGATAGTTAGTGCGCTCGTAGCGGCTCAGGGTCGCGTGACTGGCCAAGTAAGCGTCCACTCGGAGCATGATCTCGACGGACACGCGGTAGAGCTGGATCGGGTGCTTCTCGCTGAAGACGCGCTCGTAGTCGGCGTCGCGCTTCAGCAGAGTCCCGGGCCGGGCCCTGGCGGTGTTCGACTCAAAGAGGAGGCATGAGGTTACCGCCTGGGCCAGGTACCCAATGCTGATGATCCGCGCCTTGGGCATGCCCCGATTCTTGTAGAAGTTCTTCCGCCGCTCGTAGTAGAGGCCGTAGCCCTTGAGGAGGTCTTCAATCGAGCGGTGAACTGGGTCAGTCGCGCGGAGGGACGCCGGCTGAATGGCCGTTTGCGAGTTCGTCGCCCGAATGATTCGGTCCCGGGTATCGTCATCCGTCACATTGATGATTCGGATCAGCAAGTGCCTGCCCTCGTCTTCGGGGCTCTCCTCCCTGAAGTACCGGTGTATCTCGTAAGAGGTCTGGAGCCCATTCACAATCTGAGGGCTCTCAATCGAGAGCGTCTTGCTCGCCTGGGTTGTCCTGTCCGCTAGGATGGTGATCCCGTTGTTCAGCCACCAGAAGTCCTCGGATCCGCCCCGCCTAAGTGTATCGGCGATAGCGCGATTCACCTCCACATCCCCTTGGTAGTCGCGCACGTTAGCGTCGAACATGGCCGTACGAAGCGCACCCTTGGCATCGGTTATTAGCCCGACGTAGTCGCCCAGCCTGACGAGGCAGACCATTCCGGGGGTCGCCGGTGCGATGGCCTCGACGATGGGGAGCTCGAACGTTGTCATCGGTTGACGGCGGAAGGCTTCAAGCAGATCGGTAGCACCCATAAATTCGAAGGTGAAGGTTGCGCTCGGGAACTCTCCCTGGACGACCTTCTCCACGAAGTCCTTGCGCTTTACCACGGCCGGGTCGGGTGTGATCCCACGACACGCGTAGACGACGCGGATGTGGATGCTTGCGGCTCTACTCGCCGTCTGCTTCACCACTTGACGGAACAGAGCGAACCCGTCCAGTACCTCGCCGCGGTACTTGTCCCCGAAATCGGCTCGATTCGTCCCAAGGGGCAGCAGATCACTGAGTGTCGGGGCGAGGCGGTCGACCGGGACTTCGCGGAATGAAGCCTCACGTTTCGATTGGATCACCACGAGTTCTATCGCTACTCCCTTACGTGCGTTCGAGAAGTCACCGTCCTCCCGTGCGAGTTCATCGTCCACGAAGGTGTAGATCGCGTCGACGGCTCCGTCCTTGCCCCCGTCAACGATCCCACTCTCTATCTCGTCGTACGACAGATCGCGATCTTTCAGGATCTGTTCAGCCACGAAGAGTTCGAAAAACTCTGAATCAGACAACTCCGAGAAGCGGTCTGCTCGCTCGGTGCTAAGCACTTGGTCGAGTACTGTCTGGTCGTTCGTCGGCATCCGTTCGAACTCCTTATCGCAGGGACAAGGGTGAGAATCTAACACCAAACAGCCCCCCGTCACCGGGGGGCTGTTCTGCGTCTCGGGACTACCGAGGCGGGCCGAGGCGGCGAGGGCTAGCCCTGCTTCGCCTGGGCGCGTTCCTTCAGGAACTCCTCCACGGTCTGGCGGCCGTTCCACATCGCGGGGGCGTCCTCCAGCGAGGTGATCTGGCCCCAGTTCTCCTGGACCCACTCCACGGACTTCGGGTCGCCCAGGCCGGGGCGGATGCCCGGGCCCTTCACCACGGCGGCGCGGTTGAAGTTGCCGGCGCCCGCCTCGATGAGCAGGCCGGTGTCGTCGCACTCCTCCGAGACCATGTAGACCACGGCCGGGGTGACGTACTCCGGCTTCATGGCCTCAAGCATCTCCGGCTTCATGACCGTGGCGGTCATGCGGGTGCCGGCGACGGGCATCAACGTGTTGACGTTGATGTTGTACTTCAGGCCCTCCTGCTTCAGGACGTTCATCAGGCCCAGCATGGCCGTCTTGGCGGCGCCATAGTTCGCCTGGCCGAAGTTGCCCCAGATGCCGGACGAGGACGAGGTCAGGATCACGCGGCCGTAGTTCTGCTGGCGGAAGACCGGCCACGCGTGGTGCAGGACGTTGTAGGAGCCCTTCACGTGGACGTCGAAGATGATGTCCCAGTCTTCCTCCGTGATGTTGTGGAACGCCTTGTCGCGGAGGATGCCGGCGTTACAGATCACGATGTCCAGCCGGCCCCAGCGGTCCATGCACTGGCGCACCATCTCCATGCCGTTCTCGAAGTCGGCCACGGAGCCCATGTTGGAGATGGCGTCTCCACCCATGGCCTTGATCTCGTCCACCACCTTGTTGGCAGGTGCGGCGTCCGCGCCCTGGCCCATGGGGTCGCCGCCCAGGTCATTGACCAGGACCTTGCAGCCGCGTCGCGCGAGTTCCAGCGCGTGCGAGCGTCCCAGTCCGTTCCCGGCGCCTGTGACGATGGCGACGCGGCCCTCAAATCCTACGGTCATTTCAAAGTCCTCCTACTGGGGCAGCCCGCCTTTCCCGCGTCTGGCGCTGGGATGGCGACGGCCCATGAATACTCGTGCCCACGATGCGTGGTGACGTTGGGGTAAGCCGCGACAACTGTAGTGGCGACGCGCTGGGGATGCGAGGGGTATCGACGGCTGGAGGTGCCGGCGGATTGGCCGAGGCCACACCCGCGTGGCTCCCCGGATGGCAGGACGATCGCCCCTCTCCAGTCCTGCCACCCGTCCACTTCGGCTAGACGCCCGGCGAGCGATGCTTTGTCCGCGTGGCCGGCACCGAGGTGGAGGCTATTCATGAGATCGTCGATCCGAGACTGGATGGGGGGCCGGTGGCTGCTGGCCCCGTTGCTGGCGGGCGCGCTGCTCGCGCTGGTCGCACTCCCGGCGCTCCCGGCGGGCGCACAGACGCCGGGCGGCCCGGGCCCGGGTGCCGGGCAGGGCGGGCAGTTCGGCCCGTTCCGGGGCGCACCCCCGTCAGCGGGCGGATTCGGGCTGATGCAGATGGACCAGGACCGCGACCGGGACCACGTGTTCGCGAACCTGCGGCTGCAGGACTGCGACCCGAGGATGCTGGCGGTAACCATCGGTGGACGGTGGCACACGTTCATCCCCGGCGCACCGGACTTCGTGAACCGCGACTTCCCGGCCCGGCTCCAGGCGGGCGATCCGTTCCTGGCTCACTGCTCGGGGGAACGCCCCGACGCGCGCGTGACCGAGGCAGACGACGGCCAGACGGTGACGCTGCAGACGGGGGACCGCCTGCGGGTGGTGCTCGTGTCCAACCCCACCACCGGGTTCTCTTGGGCGACCAACCCGGCGCCCAGCGCGGCGGTGCTGTTGCAGGACGGCGAGTCGTTCTTCGTCGCGGACTCGGAGGCCCTCGGATCAGGCGGGGTCGAGGTCTTCGACTTCGTGGCGCAGGGCGCGGGCCAGGTGACGCTCACCCTGGAGTACGCCCGCCCCTTCGAGGCGGGCAGCGTGACGGACACCTGGTCCGTCACGGTCGTGGTGCAGTAGCGCGCTACGGGCCGAGCAGAGGTGGTCGGCGGACGCTAGCCGACCACCTCAGCGCGGTCGCCGTCCACCACCAGCGCTTCGCCGTCCCGCACGGGGACGAACGGGATGTCGTGCTCCAGGTAGTACGGCACGGCGCCGCGGAACGGGCTCTCCGGGCGGAAGTGCGGCTCGATGGCGTAGGGCAGGATGCAGAGGCCGCCCCATACCGGCTCCGGGTCGTAGGGCGGCGGCGCGACGCGAGGGTCGTCCTCGTAGCCCTCGATGCCGCGGAGGGTGGGGCCGAGCATGCACGGGCCGGCGCTGTAGCCGGCGTAGACCAGGGCGTCGCGGGCGAGGAGGTCGCGGATGGCGTGGTCCGCGCCGGACTGGCGCAGGGCGCGTCGGAGCAGGAAGACGCTGCCACCTCGGAGGTAGAGCAGGTCGAAGGTGGCCAGGACGCGGCGCGTGTCCTCCGGACGGCCGAAGTAGTGGCGGAGGTCCACCTCCTGCGGCTGGAGGCCCAGGTCCAGGAGGTCCTCGGTGTCTCGCCGCAGCGAGTCGTTGCGCTCCTCGGGAGTCTTGTAGTCGGCGGCGTTCAGGATCAGGGCGGTGCGGGTGCGGCCTCGCAGGAGGCGCAGCAGGGCGTCCGGCCGGTTCCCGAGTCGGTAGGAGGAGAGGAAGAGGCGCATAGGGAAGTGTGGGAGTGGTGGACCCGAGGGGGCTCGAACCCCTGACCTCGACACTGCCAGTGTCGCGCTCTCCCAGCTGAGCTACGGGCCCTGGTGACTGTGTTCCAGTGTAGGGATCGGCGTTGCTCTCGGTCTAGCGGAGGCGGGGGCGGGGGCGGCGTCCAGGAGATGGCGTTCAAGCACAAGTGCTGGATGAACGACTACAGGGGGGGTGGGACGTTGAGCTCCTGTTCGCGGTTGACCCACTCCTTCTGCTTCATCCGGGTGCGACGTCTGACCGTCCCGCCTTCTCCACCTGGTCTAGCCCATCGTTTGGCGTAGTTTCAGACGTCGACGCGACTACGGAGAGTTCGGGGGCAATGTTGGCAGGCTTCGTCGGTCGCCCCCTCCGGGCATCCTCGAGGCGTACATGCTTTCTAATCACTACTTGTGCAATCGCGATTCCTCGACGAATTGAATTAACCGCCGTAGCGAGCGAATCGGGCGAGAAGGCTGAGATCGGCGTCACCTCCGCGATGAAGACCCCCTCGGGTATCTCGTCGCCGTCCCCATCCACCTCCGCCCCTCGGCCTGGTACGAGCCTCTCGGCGATCACAGCGCCGACTCCAAACTTGACCAGCTCAAGACGAATCTCGTCCTTCATCGCGTGATAGTCGTCGTCCTCCATCCCGTAAATGGACGCAGCGTGAACTTCGCTGGGTGTGACTCGGCCGGAGACTTGAAGTGCATCCACATCCTTGGCCTTCGTAACTGTGACTTTCGCTCCCGCCTCCAGGACCAGTACGAAAGAGATTTCCGGAGTCTTCGCTCGGAACTGTGCAGTTTTGTCGCTTATCGTCATCCCGCGCTTCACCCAGTCGTGGATGGACGAAGAGATGGCGTCATCGTTTTTCCACTGCGGAGCAGGTCGCTCTCGAAATCCCAGCACATGGAGGATGCTCCGCCAATTTGCATAGGCCACGAGCCCACCCGCGAAAAGAAGCGCAATGGCAGCGTCCGGATGTTCTGAGATGTTGCGCAGGCCATTCGCAAGCACGGGACCCCAGCCAATAACGTCATCCCTAGTTGCGTAAAGTCCCGCGATTCCAGCTGCCGCGTTCAATGCAGCAACAGCGCTTGGGCGGTGCCATTCCATTGTCATTCGAGCATTCTCCCAGTTGGCGCTCAGAATTGGCCGCGCCTAGGGGGCACGGTACTCGCCGCGCAGCAGGCTTCCAACCCCGAGGGGACAGGGGATAAGGCGGCGCGAGAGCGCGGGCCGCAAAAATCGGGCACCTCGATGGAGGAGCGCTACGAGCCGAAGGCGGCTGCGGCCTCGCCGCCGCCGAGGGCGACGAGTTCCACGTCCGGGTTGCGCTCGGCGACGTAGGAGGCCTCGCGAGGGGAGCGGAAGAGGATGGCCTCCGCGCCGTCGCGGTCCACCAGGCGCATCGCCTCCGAGGGCCAGCGGACGTCTTTCGGGGCGCGCGCCACCAGGCGGAGCGTGGTGTGGGGGAGGTGGTCCGTCACCGTCTCCACCCCGTACTCGTCCTGGAGGCGGCGGGCCACCACCTCGAACTGCAGGTCGCCGACGGCGGCCAGGATGGGGGCGCTGCGCGAGCCGTCCGGGGACCACAGCACCTGCACCGCGCCCTCGCGCTCCAGTTGTTCCAGGCCCTTCTGGAACTGCTTGGTGCGCAGCACGTCGTCGCAGCGCAGGCGCGCGAATCGCTCCGGCTCGAAGCGCGGGATCGCCTGGAACTCGATGCCCGGGTCCTCCGTCACCGTATCGCCGATGCCAAGGATGCCCGCGTTCGCGATGCCGATGATGTCGCCGGGGTACGCCTCGTCCACGGTCTCGCGCTCCTGGCCGAAGACGCGCTGCGAGCGGCTCAGGCGGATGCGCTTGCCGGAGGCGGAGTGGTGCGTGGCCATGTCCCGCTCGAAGCGCCCGGAGCACACCCGCACGAACGCGAGGCAGTCGCGGTGCTTCGGGTCCATGTTGGCCTGCATCTTGAAGACGAAGCCGGAGAACGCCTCCGACGTCACGGGCACCTCGCCGCGCTTCGCCTCGCGAGGCTGGGGCGGCGGCGCGAACTCCGCGACCGCCGCCAGCAGCGACTCGATGCCGAAGTTGTTGAGCGCGCTGCCGAAGAACACCGGCGTCAGCCGGCCGGACAGGAACGCCTCGCGGTCGAAGGCATGCCCCGCCACCACGGCGATGGAGGTGGACTCGCGCAGGTGGGCCAGCGCCTGTGCGCCGATGGCCGTCTCCAGCGTGCCGTCCGCGTCCTCCAGGTCGCCCTCGACGACGGGGGAGCGGAAGCGTCCGCCGGTGGTGCGCTCGAAGCGCATGACGCGGCGGCCTCGAAGGTCGTAGACGCCCTGGAAGAAGGGGCCGTCGCCGATGGGCCAGGTGAGGGGGGCGGGGGCGATGCCGAGCGTGGTCTCCACGTGGTCCAGGAGTTCCAGCGGGTCCAGCGCGTCATGGTCCATCTTGTTCACGAAGGTGATGATGGGGATGCGGCGGGTACGGCAGACCTCGTACAGCTTGCGCGTCTGCGGCTCGATGCCCTTGGCGGCGTCCAGCACCATGATCGCGCTGTCCGCGGCTACCAGCGTGCGGTAGGTGTCTTCCGAGAAGTCCTGGTGGCCGGGCGTGTCCAGCAGGTTGAAGCGGTAGCCCTCGTATTCGAACTCCAGCACGGTGCTGGTGATGGAGATGCCGCGCTCGCGCTCCATCTCCATCCAGTCGGAGGCGGCGTAACGGGCGCTCTTGCGGGCGCGCACGGAACCGGCCTCCGCCACGGCGCCCGCGTACAGCAGGAACTTCTCCGTGAGGGTGGTCTTACCGGCGTCCGGGTGGGAAATGATGGCGAAGGTGCGCCGCCGCGCGACCTCTTCCGCGAAGGTGGGCATGCTCTGACCTCGAGGACTCTCAACCGAGGGGATGGCTCGAGGCTGGCTACACCGGACGTCCCTTCGCGTGTCTCTGCCTCCGATCATAACAGCCAGTACCGGTAGGCCCGAGGGCTTCGCTTCTCGTAGGGGTGCAGCAGGTTGAAGCCTCGTGGCATCGAGGCTGCCCGAGCCATCGGAGATGGGCGCAGCACGCTGCGCCCCTACAGGGGAGAAGTAGGGAGGAAAGGAGAGCGAGCGAGAGGGCCTCGGAGCGGCGCCCCGGGTGGCGCGCGCTTACGCCAGCGTCTGGAGCACCTCGCGGAGGATCACCGGGTAGTCCGTCGTGATGCCGTCCACGTCCATGCGCGCCAGTTCGGCCATCCGGCGGGGGTCGTTCACCGTCCAGCAGTAGACCGCGAGGGCCCGCTGGTGCGCGTACCGCACCGCCGAGGCGTCCACGTACCGGTGGTTCGCCATCAGCCCGGCCAGGCCGTGCCGCTCTGCGAGGTCGCAGGCCTCCGCCGGGCCGTGGGCGATGCCGTCGTTGGGCGTCCAGCCGAGGAAGGACCGGGAGCCGGGGGCGCCCTCCAGGAGCGCGGCAGCCAGCCGCGGCGGGTGGGCGGTCCACCACGTCCACGGTGCGGCGCCCAGGCCGTTCACCAGGTCCACGCAGTCCTGCGCGATCTCGTCCAGCACGAAGTCCACCACGACCGCCGCGCGGCCGTCGATGGCGTGGAGCGCCGCCTCCAGGGTCGGGACAGCCTGCGGGGGGTGCTCGCTGGGCTGGCCGCTGGCGTTGCGGGTGACTCGGATGGCTTCGAGTTCGGCCAGGGTGACGTCCGCGACGGCGCGCTGGTCGCCCGTCGTGCGCTCCAGCGTCTCGTCGTGCATCAGGACCAGCGCGCCGTCGCGCGTGCGTCGCACGTCGATCTCCACGGCGCGGGCGCCGTCCTGGATGGAGGCCTCGATGCCGAGCAGCGTGTTCTCCGGGTAGGAGCCGCCGTGCGCGCGGTGCGAAACGATGTCCACGGCGACCTCCGGGCCCTGCGGGCCTACCGGGCTATACTCGCGCCGCCTCGCCGGGCGGGGCAACATGACACCGGATGACAGGCGCGCCCGCTGCGGTTCCCGGGCGCTACGGATGGAGCGCACCGATGGCGAGCGGCCCCCTGGACGGCGTGAAGGTGGTGGACCTTTCCCGGCTGGCGCCGGGGCCGTACGCCTCGATGCTGATGGGCGACCTGGGCGCGGACGTGCTGCTGGTGGAAGCGCCCGCCGGAGCGATCGCTGGCGGGCTGGGCGGGGGCGGAAGCAACGAGGCGGCGGCGCGCCGTCGTGCGTACAACCCGCTGCCGCGCAACAAGCGCTCCATCGTGGTCAACCTCAAGTCCCCGGACGGCGTGGCGCTGGTGCACGAACTGGCCAGGGACGCGGACGTGTTCCTGGAGGGCTTCCGGCCCGGCGTCACGGACCGCCTGGGCGTGGGCTACGAGCAGATCTCTAGGACCAACCCGCGCATCGTGTACGCCTCGCTGAGCGGGTACGGCCAGACCGGGCCGTACTCCGAGATGGTGGGGCACGACATCAACTACATCTCCGTCGGTGGCGCGCTGTCCGCGATCGGCCGGCCCGGTCAGCGGCTGTCCATCCCACAGAACACCGTGGCCGACTTCGCCGGCGGCGGTCTGATGACTGCGTTCGCCATCGTGAGCGCGCTCTACGCACGGGACCGCATCGGTCGAGGGCAGTACCTGGACATGTCCATGTCGGACAACGTCCTCTACCTGCTGGCGAGCCAGACCGGCGGCGTGCTGGCCGGTGCGCCCAGCCCCAGGCCGGGCGGCGAGATGCTGAACGGCGCGGCCCCTCACTACAACGTCTACGAGTGCGCGGACGGCAAGTGGCTGTCGCTGGGCTCGCTGGAGCCGCAGTTCTGGGCGGCGCTGTGCAAGGTGGTGGGCCGCGAGGACATGCTGGACGCGGAGTTCGACAGCAGCCGCCACGCGGAGTTCCAGGCGCACCTGGACCAGTTCTTCAAGCAGAAGACCCGGGACCAGTGGTTCGCCGAACTCAAGGACATCGAACTGTGCGTGGCGCCGGTGCTGGAACTGGCGGAGGCGCTGGACGACCCGCACCAGCAGGCGCGCGGGATGACGGTGCAGGTTCCGGACCCGGTGGCGGGCGACGTGCGCCAGGTGGGCATTGGCCCCAAGTTCAGCGAGACACCCGGCGAAGTGCGCACCACGGCCCCCACCCCCGGCCAGCACACGGACGAGGTGCTCCGCGGCCTGGGCTACGACGACGCGAAGATCGCCGGACTCCGCGAGCAGGGCGTGGTGGGGTAGCGGTCCCCTCCCCGCCCACGCGGCAGCGAGGCAGCCGGGGGCGCCCTCGGACCCGGAGGGCCACGAGCGCAAGAGGACCCCGCCCTTCACGGAAGGGGGCCGGCCTCCGGGCTCGCCGGTATAGTCCGGCCATGCCAGAGGACACGCCCTCCACGCCCGCGCCGCCGCGCAACGTCATCTCCGTGGGCGCGCTCGTGGTGCGGGAGCGCTCGCTGCTCGTGGTGCAACTCGCGTACGGCGGCTCGCGCGGGCGCTACTCGCTGCCGGGCGGACGTGTGGACCCGGGCGAGACGCTGGACATGGCCGCCATCCGCGAGGTCCGCGAGGAGACCAGCGTGGAGGCGCGGCCCGTGGGCATCCTGGGGGTGCGGTCTCGCTTCGATGGGCGGGACAACGACAACTACGTCCTCTGGCTCATGGAGCACCTGAACGGCGTCCCCACGCCGGACGCACGCGAAATCGAGCGCTGCGAGTACCTGCCCGTGGAGGACGTCCACGCCCGCGAGGACGTGACGGACCTGGTCCGCTACCTGGCGGGGCGTCTCCTGCGCGAGGACTTCACCCTGCACACCTACGTCGACCGCCACTCCGAGTTCCCCACGCGGGACCCGGACTCGTGGCGACTGTTCATGTGAGCGCACGCGCGAGGGGGACGCCTTGACCACGACCGCCATCGACTGGCCCGCAGTGCACGCGGAGGCGCTGGCGATCCTTCGCGCCTACCTGCGGATCGACACCACCAACCCGCCGGGGAACGAGACGCCGGCGGCGCGCTATCTCGGCGGGCTGATGGAGGCCGAGGGGATCGCCGTGGAGTACATCGAGTGCGCGCCGGGCCGCGAGGCGGTGGTGGGGCGTCTGCCCGGCGATGGCAGCAAGCGCGGCCTGATGCTGGGCAACCACACGGACGTGGTGCCCGTGGAGGCGGACTACTGGACGAAGCCGCCCTTCGAGGGCGTGGTGGAGGACGGCCGCGTCTACGGCCGCGGCGCCATGGACATGAAGTCCTGCGGGGTGATGCAACTGATCACGCTGCTCCTCCTGAAGCGGCAGGGCATGCCGCTGACGCGCGACGTGGTCTTCGTCGGCGTGCCGGACGAGGAGGCCGGCGGCGCGCTGGGCATGGGCTGGCTCTGCGAGCACCGATCGGACGTGGTGGACGTGGAGTATGCCCTGAACGAGGGGGCCTCCGGACGGACCACGAACGGGCGGACACTGTTCTCCGTGGCCACCAACGAGAAGTTCGGCTCCGGCCTCCGCCTGACCGCCGTGGGCCGGCCCGGCCACGGCTCCTTCGTCCACGAGGACAACTCGATGATCCGCCTGGCCCGCGCGCTGGTGCGGCTGGAGGAGTGGGACCGAGGCGTGACCTACATCCCGGACAGCCGCACCTACCTGGCGCGCCTCACCCAGGTCGGCATCTTCCAGGCGGGCGATGAGGCCGCCGCGGAGACGCTCATCCGCGAGCGCAGCGGCATGCGCGCGATGTTCATGAACACACTCAACGTCACCGTGGTGCGCGCCGGCGTGAAGCAGAACGTGCTCCCCGCGAGGAGCGAGGCGCTACTCGACTGCCGCCTACTGCCAGGACAGGACCCGGAGGCGTGGCGGCAGGAAGTCGAGCGCGTCATCGACGACCCGTCGATCACGGTGGAGTTCGCCGCGGGTCGCGTGCCCGTCCAGCAGCCGCAGGTGGAGTGGGACACGGAGTTGTTCCATGCCATCGAGCAGAGCATCCACGCCGCGATGGAGGATGCGGTGGTCACGCCCTCCATGACCATCGGCATCACGGACAGCCGCTACCTGCGGGCCCGCGGCGTGATCGCGTACGGCTTCATCCCGGCGGTCTTCAGCACGGAGGAGAACCGCACCTTCCACGGGAACGACGAGTTCATCACCATCGAGAACCTGAACCTGGGCTGCGAACTGACCTACGACGTGGTCCGCCGCCTCTGCACGTAGCCTGCGCCGACGCGCCCGCCCCTTGACTACTCGACGATGACGCGCCCTGTCATGCCGGTGTGCAGCGTGCACAGGTAGTTGTAGGTACCGGGCGCCTCGAAGGTGTGGGCGAAGGTGCCCTCGCGCAGCAGGTCGGACTGGAACCCGCCGTCGCCCACCACGTTGTGGCGCGCCGAGCCCTGCCAGTCCCACGCGACCTCCGCGCCCGCGGGAACGCGGATCACGCGCGGCTCGAAGCGGTTGTCCTCCACGGCCACCTCGGTGACGCCCTCCACGGGCTCGATCTCGTCCAGTAACTGCCCACCGCATGCCGCCAGCAGCAGCGCCAGCGCGGCAATGCCCGCACCGAGGGCGGCTCCGCGCAATCGGAACCCGGCGAGGGGAATACGAGCGAAACGGTCCACCTCTGAGTCCTCCCGACCGGGCTGATCGTCTCCCGGCTGACGTTCACGGTCGAGCGCACAGGCGTGATGGGCGTCTCCCGGGAGGGGGACTTCGAGGCGATTCGGGCCAGGCTCCCCCTCGCGAGGGACGGCTTATGTCAGGAGCGACTCGACATGGCGGGCGATCGCGAGGCTGGAGGTCAGGCCGGGCGACTCGATCGCGCCCAAGTGGACATACCCGCCGTCTCGGAAGGTCACGAAGTCCGCGGGCGCGCCGCCCTCCACCACCGCCAGTTTCGGCCGGTAGCCCACCTGGCCTGGCACCAGGTCTGGGGCCTCCAGGTCTGGCCCCAGCAGGCGACGGCCCGCCGCCAGGAACGCCTCGCGGCCCTCGTCCACGGAGCGGTAGTCCAGCGGCGCGCCCTCCGGCATCCAGGCCGTGTCCGGGCCCAGGTGCGCCACGCCGTCCACGTCGATGCTCAGGTGCAGGCCCAGCCCGCCAGCAGCCGCCTGGTGGCGCTGCACGTCGTGCGCTCCCGGCGGCACGGGGTACACCGGCCGCGAGACCGCCCGCCCCCACGCCGGGTCCGCGAAGTCGTAGTAGCGCCCGCGGTTCACCCGCTGGCGCATCACCGGCACCCCCTCCGCGCCGTCGAGGGGGTACCCGAGAGCCGAGGCCACCGCCGGTGCCCCGTGGCCGGCGGCGTTCACGAGCGCGCCCACCCGGAGCGTGGACGCCTCGTCATCTGCGTCGCGCAGGTGGAGGACGAACGAGTCGCCCTCGCGGGCGGCATGCTCCAGCGAGTGTTGGTACGCGAAGAGCACGCCCCGGTCGCGTGCGGCGGACTCCAGCGAGCGGGCATAGGCCGCCTGGTCCACCACGGAGGAGGTGGCCGACCAGATCGCCTCGGTCATCCGTACGCGCGGCTCCAGGTCGCGAGCCTCCTGGGGGGTCAGTCGGCTCATCCCGGGGACGTCGTTCGCCTCGGCGCGCGCCCACACGCGCTCCAGGCCGTCCCGGTCCTCCGGCTCCACGGCCACGATCAACTTGCCGCAGCGCAGGAGCGGGACGCCTCGAGCGTCCGCCCACTCGTGCAGCAGGACGTTGCCCTCCACGCAGAGGCGGTGCTTGAGGCTGCCGGTCTCGTAGAACATGCCCGCGTGGACAATGCCGGTGTTGTGCGCGCTGGTCTCGCGGGCGTACGCCTCGTTCTGCTCCACCACCACCACGGACCCGCGCACCGCCAGGCGTTCCGCCACGGCGAGTCCCACCACCCCCGCCCCAATGACGGCGATGTCCGCGTCCAGTGCCGTGCCCCCGCCCGGTTGGCCTACCATGATCCCCCTGGAGTTCCGAGTTTCAGAGTCCACCGCCCCACTCTCGCATTCCCTCGCGCTGGTGTCGCTCAGGTCGCGCAAGCGCATCGATGCTCCCGGAGTTGCCATGCCCCGCTTGTCCACGTCCGGCCGCACTCGGACGCTCCCGCGCCTGCTGGCGCTCGCCACCGCCGCCGTCGCCATCACACTCATGGGCGCCTGCTCTGACGAGGATGATCCGACGCCTGCACCCGGCACGAACACAGGTACCGCGACAGCGGCCACCACGGCCACACCTACGAGCACCGAGGGCGCCCCAACCGGCGCAACGACGGCTCCCGCGACCGCCACTGCCACCGCCACGCCTACCGCATCCCCCACGGCGACCTTCCCGCCGGCGGTGGAGCAGCCTCGCTCGGTGGGGCTCGTCCCCGCGTACGGGAGCGTGGTGCTCGACCGGCCGGTGGAACTGCTCGCCTACCCGATCGGCGGGTACGAGATGCTGCTGGCGGAGCAGGGCGGCGTGCTCTACGCCCTGCGCGACGACGGCGGCACCCCGGTGCTGGACATCCGCAGCCAGGTCCGCCGCGAGGGCAACGAGGAGGGACTGCTCTCCGTAGCCCTGGACCCGGCGTTCCGGCAAAACGGCCACGTCTGGGTCTACTACTCCGCGTCCAGCCCTCGACGCACCGTCCTCAGCCGCTTCGTGGCCGGGCCGGATGGCGTGATCGATGCTTCGAGCGAACTGGTGGTGTTGGAGCAGGAGCAGCCGTACTCCAACCACAACGGCGGCGCCGTGCGCTTCGGGCCGGACGGCATGCTCTACCTGGGCCTGGGCGACGGCGGCTCGGGCGGCGACCCGCAGGGGAACGCCCAGAACCCCGGCACGCTCCTGGGCAGCATCATCCGCATCGACGTCAGCCGCGCGAGCGCGGCCGAGCCGTACGCGATCCCGGCGGATAACCCGCTGGTGGGTACGGACGCCCGCGGCGAGGTCTGGGCGTACGGCCTCCGCAATCCGTGGCGCATGTCCTTCGACCCGGAGTCCGGCGAACTCTGGGGCGCGGACGTGGGCCAGGGCGCGTGGGAGGAAGTGGACATCCTGCGGGCCGGACAGAACTACGGCTGGCCCATCCTGGAGGGCAACGAGTGCTACCGCACCGCGAACTGCGACCGCTCCGGCCTGACCCCGCCCGTCGCCGTGTACAGCCACGGCGGCGGCCGTTGCTCCGTGACAGGAGGGGTGGTCGCGCGCGGCGTGTCCGCCACAGCCGTGGAGGGCTCGTATCTCTTCGGCGACCACTGCTCCGGCGAACTCTGGGCGCTGTCCACCGCCTCGCAGGGCGAAGAGCCGGTCCTGATCGCCTCGGTGGGCCGCATCGCCTCGATCAGCCAGGTGGGCAGCGAGGTCTACGTGCTGTCGTTCGGCCAGCCGCTCCTGCGCCTGGTGGACCAGTAACCCCGACCGGCAGCGGTAGACGGGGAGCCGGCGGCCTCGGAGACTGGGGGCTCAAGGGAGGCCAAGCATGCCGGTCCTGATCGCGCTGTTCATCCTCTACGTGGCGGTCACGGCCTACCAGATGCGCCGCGCCCTGGGCACGCACGAGCCGGAGGCGCGCCTGGCGGAGGCGAAGCGCCTGCTCTTCACCACCGTGCTGGGCCTGCCCCTGCTGGTGGCGTTCATCTTCGTCGCGTAGGTCGCGCGGCCGCCCCGGCGCCGTCCCCGAGTTGACGCTCCGCGCCTGCGCTCCGGATACTTCAAGGACGATGAACGAGAACACCTCCTCGACGTCATCCGTGACCGCGCCCGGCGCGCTCCTCCTCCTCGTCCTTACGTAGGCGGCGTCGCTGCACGCGGCGTCGCCTGGGCAAGTGCCCGCGTCCCCTCAGCCCCCTGAGTCCACCGACGAACGCAGGACGACCACCATGACCACCGAAGCCAAGACCGACCCCGGTCGCTACCAACCCGCGGAGTTCGAGGCGCGCTGGCGCGAACGCTGGGAGCGCGACGGCATCAACCGCACCCCGGACCACGTCCCGGGGCGGGAGAACCGCTACCAACTGACCATGCTCCCGTACCCCTCCGGCGACCTGCACGTGGGGCACTGGTGGGCCATGGCGCCCAGCGACGCGCTGGCGCGCTTCTACCGGATGCGCGGCTATAACGTCATGTTCCCCATGGGCTTCGACGCCTTCGGCCTGCCCGCGGAGAACGCCGCCATCAAGGGCGGCCGCCACCCGCGTGACTGGACGGACGCCAACGTGGAGCGCATGCGCGGCCAGTTGCGCGCCATGGGCGCCATGTTCGACTGGGACCGCGAGGTGGACAGCAGCCAGCCGGACTACTACCGCTGGACGCAGTGGTGGTTCCTGCAGTTGTTCCACCGCGGCCTGGCCTACCGCAAGGACGCCCTGGCCAACTGGTGTCCCTCCTGCAACACCACGCTGGCCAACGAGCAGGTGGTGGACGGCCGCTGCGAGCGCTGCGACACGGAGGTGGTGCAGCGCCAGATGGAGCAGTGGTTCTTCCGCATCACCCAGTACGCGGACGAACTGCTGGCCAACGACGACCTGGACTGGCCGGAGCACGTCAAGGTCATGCAGCGCAACTGGATCGGCCGCTCGGAAGGGGCCGAGTTCACCATGCGCGTGCAGGGCCAGGACGGCGTGGAATTCCGCGTCTACACCACGCGCCCGGACACCGCCTTCGGCATGACCTTCGCGGTGCTGGCGCCGGAGCACCCCCTGGTGGAGACCATCACCACGCCCGAGCAGCGTGAGGCCGTGCGCGAGTTCGTGGAGCGCGTGCGCCGCGCCACGGAGATCGAGCGCCTGTCCACGGAAGGGCCCGTGGAGAAGCGCGGCGTCTTCACCGGCGCCCACGCCATCAACCCGTTCAACGGCCAGCCGGTGCCCATCTACCTGGCGGACTATGTCCTGACCTCCTATGGCACGGGCGCGATCATGGCCGTCCCCGGCCAGGACCAGCGTGACTGGGACTTCGCGAAGGCGTACGACCTGCCCATCGTCCGCACGGTGCAGCCCCCGGCCGACTGGCCGGACGAGGCGTACACCGGCGATGGCCCGGCCATCAACAGCCAGTGGCTGGACGGCCTGCACAAGGCGGACGCCATCCAGCGCGCCATCCAGTGGCTGGAGGGACAGGGCATCGGCGAGCGCAAGGTGAACTACCGCCTGCGTGACTGGCTGATCTCCCGCCAGCGGTACTGGGGCGCTCCCATCCCGATCCTCTACTGCGAGCGTGACGGCGTGGTGCCCGTCCCGGAGCACGACCTGCCCGTGGAACTGCCGTACGACGTGCAGTTCCTGCCCACCGGGCAGTCGCCGCTGGCGCTGTCCGAGGAGTTCGTGAATGCCACCTGTCCGCGCTGCCAGGGTCCCGCCCGACGCGAGACGGACACCATGGACACGTTCATGTGCTCTTCCTGGTACTTCATGCGCTACGTGGACCCTCAAAACCCGGAGGCGCCGTTCTCCTCCGCGGCCGCACAGGCGTGGCTGCCGGTGGACCAGTACACCGGCGGCTCCGAGCACGCGACCATGCACCTGCTGTACGCGCGCTTCTTCTACAAGGTGGCGCGGGACATGGGCCTGGTGCCGGGGGACGAGCCGTTCACCCGCTACTACTCACAGGGCCAGATCCTGGGCCCGGACGGCCGCCGCATGTCCAAGTCGCGCGGCAACGTGGTGGCGCCGGACGACCAGGTGGAGCGGTGGGGCGCGGACACGTTCCGGGCCTACCTGATGTTCCTGGGCCCGTGGGACCAGGGCGGCCCCTACGACGTCGACGGCATCGTGGGCGTCTTCCGCTGGCTGAGCCGTGTCTGGGCCGTGGTCACCGACCCGCCGGCGCTGGTGGACGCACCGGATGCCGCGCGAGACCTGCGCATCACCACCCACTCCGCGCTGAAGAAGGTGGGCGAGGACTACGACGCCAAGCGTTTCAACACGGCGATCGCCGCGATGATGGAGTTGACCAACGCCCTGCAGCGCCTGCGCGACCAGGGGCAGGCAGACCGGGCGACGTGGTACGAGGCCGTCCGCCTGCTCCTGCTGATGGCAGCCCCGGCGTGCCCGCACATCGCGGAGGAACTGTGGGAGCGCGTGGGCGGGACATACTCCGTCCACCAGCAGTCGTGGCCGGACTTCGACCCTGCCCTCACCGTGCGTGACACCGTGGAGATCGCGGCACAGGTCAACGGCAAGGTGCGCGCCCGCATCCTTGTTCCCGCGGAAGCGTCCGAGGAGGCTGCCCGCGAGGCCGCACTGGCCGACGAGCACCTGGCGAGCCAGGTGACCGGCAAACAGGTGGTCCGGGTGGTGTATGTTCCCGGACGCCTCGTGAACTTCGTGGTGAAGTAGGCAGATGGGTCAACGCGGCCTTCCGCGATGGTGCTCGGCGGCGATCCTGGCGCTGGTGGCGCTGGTGCTCGCCGGTTGCAGTGACCGGCCCGAGCCGGTGCGTGAGCGTGCCGGCGGCGCCACCAACATCACCCTCCTCACGGAGGACGCCGTCCGCCTAGACGCGCGGCTCTGGGTGACCCACCCGGAGCGCGTGGTCATCTACTTCCACGAGTACCGCGAGGATCAGTCCTCCTGGTGGATCTACGCCCGCGAGCGGCGCGACCCGGCGATCTCAGCCCTGACGGTGGACTTCCGCGGCCACGGCGGCTCCGAGGGCGAACCGGACGACATCGCCGGCATGCTGCTGGATGCGGACGCGGCCATCCACTACGCCCGCGAGTCCGGGTACCGCCACATCATGCTCGTGGGCTCAGGGATGGGGGGCGCGGTCGCCATCGTCGCGGCGGCGGGGCACCCGGACATCTCCGTGGTGGGCCTTTCCGTCCCCAGCGCCTTCAACACCATTGCCGCGCTGGATGCCGCGCCGCTGCTGTCAGACCGGCTGGCCCTGGCGGCCTCCCGGGATGACCTGTCCGCCGCCTACTCGCTGCAGGAGTTCCGTGACGTCGCGGGACTGGACGAGGAACGCGCCCAGATCTACCCCGGACGCGCGCATGGCGTGAAGATGCTGGAGGGCCGCGCAGGGGCCATGGCTCGGTCGTACCTGGACTCGCTCCTGGCGGACTTCTGGCGGCAGCGGACGGCCTAGCCGCACCCGAATGGCCAGTACTGGAATGGCCAGTACTGGCCGGGGCGGGCCAGTGCTAGTCGCCGTCCTCGTAGCCGCGTCGTTCGTGGGCTGGGCGCAGCAGGGGATCGTCGTCCAGCGGGTCATGCTCGAAGTCGTCGATGACGCCTGGATCGGCGGGCTCCGCCCCTAGCGACATCTGGCCCGGGCGCTCCGCGCCGCGCGGGCGCAGCAGGTTCTCGAGTTCCCCGTCTGTCTCCCGGGCCTGCCCCTCCATGCGGAAGTCAGACTCGTCGCCGGGAGGACGGACAGCGCGGCCGGCAGACTCCCGCACCCATGCGGGGTCGCCCTCCGGGGCGCTGCCCACAGTCTCTCTTCCATGCGGCTCGCGGTGCGGCTGCACGGGGATGTGGTCGTCCAGCGGTAGCGTGGGGTCGTAGGAGGGCGCCAGCGGCTCCAGTTGCTGGACGCCGGCGCGCACGGAGTTCTGGAACGCGTCCAACTGCCGCTCCAACCGGATCAGCAGTTCGCGCGCGTACTCGTCCGCCGCCTGCATCTGCTCCCGCGCGATGCGGCGCGACTCCTGGATGCGGCCCTGGATGTCCTGGTTGGCCGCCTCGATCTGCTGTTCCAGCCGGCGCTCCGCCTCTGCGGCAATCTCTTCCGCTCGGCGCTTGGCGGACTCCGTGATGGAGTGCTCCTCCACCAGGTCGGCGGCACGTTCCTCCGCCTGCGCGACGATGATGCGGCCCTCCTCCTCCGCCTCGCGGAGGATGCCGTCACGCTGCGCGACGATGTCCTGCGCCTCCCGCACCTCGTGCGGGACGGCAATGCGCATCTGGTCGATCAGGTCAAGCATCCGCCGCCGGTCCAGGATGGCGCGGTTGCCAATGGGCATCTTCTGGGCGCCCGCGACCAGTTCTTCGAGCCGGTCGACCAGGTGGAGCAGGTCCATCGTCCGCCTCCTCGTTCTGTGTCGGGGAGCGATCCGGCCCGGTCGGACCGGCTTGGCTGCGGTGTTGCCCTAGTCCGCCTTCGGCTGGGCGAACTTCTTCAGGATGGCATCGTTCACCGCCGCCGGCACGAACTCGCTCACGTCCCGGCCGAAGGAGGCCAGTTCGCGTACGCGCGTCCCGCTGACGAAGGAGTGCTCAAGCGCCGTCATGAGGTACACGGAGTCAATGTCCGGCGCCATGTGGCGGTTCATGAGCGTCATGTCGAACTCGTAGCCGAAGTCGCCGGCCCGCAGTCCGCGGACCAGCACCTGCGCTCCCTGAGCGCGTGCCTCGTCCACGGTGAGGCCCGCGATGGCGGTCACGCGGACGTTGGTCAGGCCGCAGTCGCGCAGGGCGCCCTCGAAGAAGGCGATGCGCTCCTCCAGCGGGAAGAGCGCGGAGCGGCTGGCGGCCACGCCGACCACTACCTGGTCAAAGATGCTCGCCGCCCGCGATGCGATGTCCAGGTGACCGTTGGTCACCGGGTCAAAGCGTCCGGCGTACAGCGCAACCGTCATCGAGTCGTCCCCTCCCCGCATTCCGGGTCCTGTGTCTGCTCCGCCGCGGGTAGTTCTGGGTCCGCAGCGTGTTGTGACTGTTCGGCGGGACCGGGATCAGCATCGCCGGCCCGTTCTTCGGCACCCGGGCCAGCGTCGCCGTCCGGGAGACCGTGTCGGTAGATGGCCACGGCGCCCGTACCCTGGCGACGGTCTCGCCACAGCGGACGGCCTGCCAGCACTTCCGGCGCCTCGCGGCGCGCATCGCGCTCCACGACCAGCGCGGCGTCCTGCGCCAGCGCGCCCTCCACCGCCGACTCCACGGCGGCCCACGGGGCGGCGCCATCATAGGGGGGATCGGCCAGTACGAGGGTGTAGCGCGCGCCCTCCGGCGGCCGCCAGCGGCCCACCTTCGCCACGTGGACGCGGCCCCGTTCCTCCATGTGCACGCGGCGCAGGTTCTCCCGGATCACCGCGGCCGCCCGCGGGTCAGACTCCACGAACGTGGCCTCGCCGTCGCCACGGGAGAGCGCCTCGATGCCCAGCGCGCCGCTGCCGGCGTACAGGTCCAGGACGGAGTCGAAGGGCACGCGCGCGGCCTCCAGCATGGAGAACAGCGACTCCCGCAGGCGCCCGGTGGTGGGACGGGTGCCGCCTGACTTCGGCCAGTGCAACTCCACGCCCCGGGCCGTCCCAGCGATCACCCGCGGCCCTCCCCGTCCTGCCACCCGCTACTCGTTCCCGGCTGGCCCGGCCGGCCCGCCGGTAGCGGTCGGCGCCGGCGTCTCGGTCGGCTCCTCGGTGGGCTCCTCCGTGGGCTCGGCCGTCGGTTCCTCGGTGGGTTCCTCGGTGGGCTCCTCCGTGGGTTCGGCCGTCGGCTCCTCGGTAGGCTCTTCCGTGGGCTCCTCGGTGAGGTCGGGCGTCGGCGTGGGGGTGGCCTCGCCTACGCGCAGCAGCACCTCCTGCGCGACAAAGGCCGTCCCGTCCGAGACCACGAGGCGCACGGTGTAGGCGCCCTCCTCGGTGGGAGCGCGCCAGACCACGGCGGTGGTGTCTGTCTCCGCCGTCCAGCAGTCCGGCTGGCCCTCCACGGTCCCGTCGGACGCCTGCCAGCACGGGGTGAGGTACGGGCCGAACGGACGCAGGAGCGTGACGCTCCCCTCCTCCACGTACTCCGCCACGGGCTCCCACACGTTGGGGTGAGCCGTGTCGGCCGAGGCGCTGGCCACCACCGCGCCACCGAAGCCCGCCCGCACGGCGGCATCCAGCGCAAAGGCGAAGGAGTAGCGGTTCTGGAGCCACACCCGGCGCTCGCCGCCTTCCGCCTGGTACGCGAACGTCGCGGCACGGGCGGTGTCGTCCCAGCGGAGCGCGGCCTGGCCGGCCTCCAGGTTTGCGGTGCGCATGGTCACGGGGGAGCCCGGGCCAATGGCGTCCGGGTTCACGTCCATCACGCTGGCGGTGGTCAGCGCCTGTACCAGCGAAACCTGCTGTTCCGCTCCCGCTCCCGAGACCACGGAACGGCGGTCCAGGATCACGGAGACGCGTGCCGACTCCACGCCCGGCGCGCCGCCCAGGATCGAGCCGATGGTCTCGTGGTAGGTGGTGGGGTCCAGGGGAGCCTTCACCCACAACTGGTCGGCGACGCCTTGCAGCGCCGCCCAGTCGTAGCCACCGGACGCCCCGGGCGGGACGGCCACCACCAGGCCCAGGGAGGCCTGGGTGAGTCGCTCGTCCAGTTGCGTGACCAGCGCAGTGAACGCAGCCGCCTGGTCCGCGGGTACGCCGCTGTAGTCCAGGTAGACCCCCGCGGCGTTCTGCGCGCGCGCGGACAGCACCACCTGGTCCACGTGGGCCACGGTCGCCGCCTCGGAGGCGAGCACGCCGCTGCTGGCCGCGTCGCCGCTGACCCCGAAGTAGACCGGAGTGTCGCCCGCGGCCTGGATCGCGGGCTGCAGCGCCCCTTCCGTCGCGGACAGCGCGCCCTGGCCGTCAGCCGCCAGCGTGGCCGCCAGCACCGCCACCATGGAGGCGGACTGCAGCCCTGCCGGATCCGGCGTCTCGCCCGCGTTCAGCAGCAGAGCCAGCGAATGCGCCAGCGCCGTGCGGCGCAGCACCGCCAGGGACAACGTGGGCTGCTCCGCGGGGATGGTGCCGGTCACGGAGTTGCCGCCGGGGTTCAGTTGCGCCCCCGTGATGCGCTCCCAGCGCTGGCCGTCCCACGAGTAGATCGCCAGGTTGGCCCCGTCCTGCTCCGCACCCTGCAGGGGGATCTCCACGGAGAGCATGCGGCCCAGGTATTCCTCGGAGACCGGCACCTCGAAGAGGCGGCTCAGGCCCACCAGGCCCTCCGGCACGGGCGGCAGGTCGCGCGCCTCAGCCGGGAAGTCGCCGTCGTCACCGCCGCCCACCACGGAGACGGGGGACCACGGGAGGACCAGGGCGATGATCACCAGGCCCAGGACGGCGATGATCCCCAGCACGCGCAGCAGGCCCGCGTCGCTCTCGTAGCCCTCCGAGCGGCCCATGGAGCGCCGGCGGCCCTCCTCCTCGTCGTCGAAGACCACGGGGGCAAAGACCGGCGGGTCCGGGCGCGGGGGGTTGGGCACGCGGCGTGGCGGCTCCTCCGGCTCGAAGGCCGGGGCGTCGTCAAAGTCCTCTGCGAAGTCGTCGTCCTCGAAGTCGTAGTCGTCCTCGGGATCGAAGTCGTCCGGCGGTCGCATGGTCATCGCCGAGCCTCCATCAGCAAGCGCACCGGCCGGGTCTGCGGCGGGCACGGACAGGTTGAAGGTGGGTGCGATCGGTGACTGTTCGTCGGCGGAACGGTCATCCGTTGCCCCGGATCACGGTGCGGACCGGGCGGGGCTCCACGGTCAGTTCCAGCGTCTCCCCGGAGCGCCAGACCCCCAGCGTCACCCGATCACCGGCTTGAGCGCCAGCGATCAGGTTCGGGAAGGTGCGCAGCCCGTCCACCTCCGCGCCCGCCACGCGCACCACCACGTCGCCGGGCTGGATGCCGGCCTCCGCCGCGGGGCTGTCCGGCTCCACGGCAAGCACCAGCGCGCCGGTGGAGAACGGCACCCCTCGCTCCTGCGCTAGCGCCGGCGTCAGCGGCACGTGGTGGCGGCCCAGCCGCTCGATACCCAGCCGGCCGCGGGGGTTCACGCCGGTGGTGGTCACAGCCTCGATGAACGGTCGCAGGTCGTCCAGGGCATGCGCCATCGCCACGCCCTCCACCTCTTGGCCGTTGGCATTGGTGCGCACCACGAAGGTCACCAGGCCAATGACCTCGCCCTCCGCGTTCACCAGCGCCCCTCCGGAGTCGCCGTTGTTCACGGCCGCGTCCGTCTGGATCAAGCCCTCCAGCACCACGCCGTCGCGCGGGAACGCCAGGTCCAGCGAGGAGATCACGCCCACTTTCACCTGGTTGTCGAAGGTGGCGATGCCACTGGCGATCACGGCCACGGGATCGCCGATGCGTGCCGAGCCGGAGTCCCCGAGCCGCGCGGTGCGCAGCCCCTGGCCGCTGGTCCGCACCAGCGCCACGTCCTGGAATGGCGCATCGTCCGCCACGGGGGCGGCGTCGCGTTCCTCGCCGGTGGGGAGCACCACGCGGATTCGCGTGGCACCCTCGATGACGTGCTGGTTCGTGAGCACCAGGCCGTCCCCCAGGACAATGCCGGTGCCGAAGTGCTGCCGCTCGATGACCTGGCCCGCCTCGTTCTGACGGTCCGGCAGGTCCACCAGGATCGTGACCACGGCCTCCATGGCGGCAGGGATGGCTGCGCGGAGGCGCTCGCTGCTGTCGGGTGTCGGTGAGGGCGGGGCGGTCGCCACGGCGGGCGCGCGGGGGCCGTCGTCCAGGGCGTTGACCAAGAGCGCCCCGGAGACCCCTCCCAGCGCTCCAGCGGCCAGGCACAGGGTCGCGAGGCCGGCGATGCGCACAGGCGTCGCGTTGATGGCGCGCACTCCCAGTTCGGGCGCCAGGCCCGAGTCCGTCCCCGCAACGGAAGTCTAACACCGCAGCAGGCACGAAATCAGGAAAATGAACAATCGTTCAAACACATTCGCACGGACGTGTACCTGGTGTATGATGCCGCCGAACTTGCGGACTCACCGGGTGCCGGTGAGTCCGCCTTGTTGGTTTACGCACCCACCCCGTTCGGCCCGCGTCCAGAGGCGCGGGCCGCAGAGCGAGGCACGAGGCAATGGCCGACGACCCGGCGCTCCTCACCAAGGCCGGCTATGACCGCCTGGTGGAGGAACTGAACACCCTGAAGACCGTCCGTCGCGCGGAAGTGGCCGCGCTCATCCGGGAAGCCCAGGAACTGGGCCCGGACCAGTTGGACGCGCAATACGAGGACGCCAAGAACCAGCAGGCGTTCCTGGAGGGCCGCATCGCGGAGATCGAGCGCGTGTTGGACAACGCCTCGATCATCGACGAGACGGCCGCGCACAAGTCCAAGACGGTGCAGGTGGGCTCCAACGTCACCGTGAAGGGTGCGGACGGCAAGAGCCGCAAGTACCAGTTGGTCGGCCCCACGGAGGCAGACCCCTCGCAGGGGCGCATCAGCCACAAGTCGCCCGTGGGACGGGCGCTGGTGGGCAAGAAGCGCGGCGAGAAGGTGAAGATCCAGACGCCGCGCGGCGAGACGGAGTTCACGGTCACCTCCGTCTCCTGACCCGGACGCCCATCGAGGCGACAAGAACCATCGAGGCGGCGGGGGTGACCCCGCCGACTTCGTCTTGCATCCCGCGGCCAGGAGCCCCTGAGAACTGCCACGTACCCGCGTGATATGCGAACGTGGAACCCGCAGGGGAGGACTCCGGATGCCGTCCGAGGACGAACTCATCGAGCAGCGCCTGGCGAAGCGCGAGCGCCTGCTGTCGATGGTGGACGCCTACCCCGCGCGCGTCCGTCGCACGCACACCGCCGCCGAGGCCGCGCAGGCCTTCCTGGACGCCGGCGAGCCGGAGCAGGAGGCGGCGGGCGCGGTCACGGTCACCGTGGTGGGCCGCGTCACCGCGCAGCGCGTGATGGGCAAGGCGGCGTTCCTGGACCTGCGCGACCAGTCCGGCCGCATCCAACTGCACTTCCGACGCGACGCCCTGGACGACTTCGAGCGCCTGGACCTGGTGGACCTGGGCGACTTCCTGGAGGTCACGGGCTCGGTCTTCCGAACCCGCACCGGCGAGGTCACGGTCGCCGTCGCCTCCTGGCGCGTCATCACCAAGGCGCTGCGGCCCATCCCGGACAAGTTCCACGGGCTCTCGGACATCGAGGCGCGCTATCGCCAGCGCTACCTGGACCTGATCGCCAACGAACGCTCCCGCGACGTCGCATTCATGCGCTCGCGCGTGGTGTCCTCCATCCGGCGGTTCTTCCTGGACCGCGGGTTCCTGGAGGTGGAGACGCCGGTGCTGCAGGACCACGCCGGTGGCGCCGCCGCGCGGCCCTTCCTGACGCACCACAACGCCCTGGACCGCGACCTGTTCCTGCGCATCTCCCTGGAACTGCACCTGAAGCGCCTGCTGGTGGGCGGCTTCGAGAAGGTGTTCGAGATCGGCCGCGTGTTCCGCAACGAGGGCATCTCCTACCGCCATAACCCGGAGTTCACGCTCCTGGAGTCCTACGAGGCCTATGCGGACTACGAGGACGTGGCCCGCATGGTGGAGGCGCTGCTCGCGCACGTCGCCCTCGAGGTGCACGGCAGCACCGCCGTGGTGCACGGTGAGGAGCGGCTCTCGCTGGAGCCGCCGTTCGCGCGCACCACGTACCACCGCGCGCTGCTGGAGCACACGGGGATCGACTACCGCGCATACCCCACCGTGGAGGCGCTGGCCGAGGTGGCGCACGCCCGCGGCGTGCACCCGGAGCCGGGCGCCTCCTGGGGGACGGTGCTGGACGAACTGATGTCGGAGTTCGTGGAGCCGAAGTTGGTGCAACCCACCTTCATCTTCGACTACCCCACCGAACTCTCTCCCCTGGCCAAACGCCGCGTGGACGACCCGGCGACGGTGGAGCGCTGGGAGTTGTTCGCGCTGGGCTATGAACTGGCCAACGCGTACAGCGAACTGAACGACCCCGTGGACCAGCGCGAGCGCATGGCGGAACAGGCCGCCAAGAAGTCCGGTGGCGACGACGAGGTCGAGGTGGCGGACGAGGACTTCCTCGTGGCCATCGAGCACGGCATGCCACCCGCAGGCGGCCTGGGCATCGGCGTGGACCGCGTGGTGCAGTTGATGACCGGCGAGCACTCCCTGCGCGAGGTCATCCTGTTCCCCACCATGCGGGAGCGCCAGGACGGCCGCCGCGCGGAGGCGGGCACAGACGGCGAGGACGGCGACCGGTGACGATGCACCTGCTGGACTACCAGCCCGCGCCCCGGCGCTCCGGCGGCTGGGCCACCATCCGGGAGGACGTGCACGTCCACGCCAACGCCGCGGAGGTGCGCGCGCTGCTCGCGGACCCCACCGCCTACCGACCGTGGCTCCCGGACGCCCTCCAGGGGCTGCGCGCTGACAGCGAAGGCGTCTCCTTCATGATCGTGCTGCCGGGCCGGCAGGAGCCGGTGTCACTGCGCCGCTCCCCCGCGGACGACCCTCGAGAGGTGACCTACCGCATGGACGACGGCGGCGCCGTGGACGCGCTGCGGTGGGGACTGCACCCGGAGGGCCGGCGCGAGTGCCACGTCACGCTGGAGGTGGTCTACCGCCCCGGCCGGGGGTTCCTGGGCGGGGCGCTGGAGACGCTGATGCACCGCGGCCAGCGCATCCAGGTGCTGCGCGACCTGCTCTGGAACATGAAGCGCCACGTCGAGCGTGACGCAGAGCGCTCCAACGGGGCGGCGGAGGTGGCCGGGGCGTGAGCGCCACCCCATCTCCTCCCCGGGCCATGCCGCAGACGCCCATCGAGGCCGTGATCTTCGACCTAGACGGCGTGTTGGCTGACACGGAGCCGGTGCACCTGGCCGCCTCCCGCCTGGCCGTGGCGCCCGCCGAACTGCCCATGGACGAGTACCTGCGCTTCGTGGGCGGCGGCTGGGAGCCCTACGTCGAGTGGATCGAGGCCACCTTTGGCATCCCGGGCGCGGAGTTCGACGCGCGCTACACGCCCGCGATCGTGGAGGCGCTCCGCAACGGCCCCTCGCCGGCGATGCGCGGTGCGGACGCGCTGGTGAAGGCGGTGCTGCGGCGCGACCTGCGGGTAGCGGTCGCCTCAATGTCCAAGCGTGCGTGGGTGGAGCCCACCCTGGAGGCGATCGGCCTAGACGACATCATCTCCGTGGTGGCCACGTTGGAGGACGCGGAGCACGCCAAGCCGCACCCGGACATCTACCTGCACACCGCCGCCCTGCTCGGCGTGGAGCCACAGCACTGCCTGGCGGTGGAAGACTCCGTGCACGGCGTGGCCGCAGCAGCCGCTGCCGGGATGTGGGTTGTGCAGACGCGGCAGGCCTCCATCCCGGCAGACCCACAGCCCGGCGCGCACGTGGTCATCCAATCGTTCGCGGAGTTCGACCTCGGATGGCTGGAGGACCGCCCGCCCCGCCGCGCGTGACCCCGGCGTGCGGCCGACGCGGGCGGGCGTTACGCTCGCGCGCATGCCGCCCACGCGACCGCTGCAGCGCCACTTCACGGTGACCGGCTTCGTCACTCACCGAGGGCGCACCGCCCTGCACTGGCACAAGTTCGGCATCTGGTTGCCGGCTGGCGGACACGTCGAGCCCAACGAGGATCCCATCCAGGCCATGCTGCGCGAGGTGCGCGAGGAGACCGGGCTGGAGGTGGAACTGCTGGGCGCGCCCCCCTTCGCCTACACGCAGCCCCCGCAGCTGGCCCCGCCGGCCACGATTGCCGTCTACGACATCACCAGCGGTGATGGCCAACTGGCGGAGCCTCACCAGCACATCGACCTCATCTACTTCACGCGCGCCGTGGAGGACGATCCGACGCTTCCCGCGGAGATGCGGTGGCGGTGGTTCGACGAGGCCGCGATCCGCGAGGCGACCGACCTGAACGACGACGTCCGCGAGTTGAGCCTCGCGGCGATCGAGGCGGAACGCGCCGCCTCGCCGGTGCGCTAGCAGGCAGCAGGGGGAGGCTCACGTGCTCTCGATCCAGGTGATCCGCGAACGCACGGACGAGGTGCGACGCATGCTGGCGGACCGGCGCACCTCCGCGCCGGTGGACGACATCCTGGCGGCGGACGAGCAGCGCCGATCCACCCTCCAGCAGGTGGAGCAGATGCGGAAGGACCGCAACGACGCCTCCAAGGCCATCGGCATGGCGAAGGACAACGACGAGCGCCAGCGCTTGATCGCGGAGCAGCGCGCCGTATCCGGCCGCCTGGACGCGCTGGAGGCGGAACTGCGCGAGGTGGACACTCGCCTGGACGCGCTGCTGCTCCAGGTGCCCAACATCCCCCACCCGGACGTCCCCCTGGGCGGCGAACCGGACGCGGTGGTCGTGTTGGAGGGCGACGCCGTGGCGGGCACGGAGCGGCGTTTCGACCCGCCCATTCCGCTCGCGGAGCACCCGTCGCCGGAGCCCTCGCCGGACCGCCGGCCGCACTGGGAGATCGGCGAGGAGACCGGCCTCATCGACTTCGAGCGCGGGACCAAGTTGTCCGGGTCGTCCTTCTACATCCTGAAGGGTGACGGCGCCCGCCTGCAGCGCGCGCTGATCGCCTGGTTCCTGGACATGCACGGACAGCAGGGCTACCAGGAGGTCTACACGCCGTTCCTGGTGCGCTCGGACATGCTGGTGGGCACCGGCCAACTGCCGAAGTTCGCGGACACCATGTTCCACGCCGAGGACACGGACCTCTGGCTGGTACCCACCGCTGAGGTTCCGGTCACCAACATGTACCGCGACGAGATCCTGGAGCAGGCAGCGCTGCCGATCAGGCACACGGCCTACACGCCCTGCTTCCGGCGGGAGCAGTTCAGCGCGGGCCGCGAGGTGCGCGGCATCAAGCGCGGCTGGCAGTTCGACAAGGTGGAGATGGTCCAGTTCACGGAGGAGGACGACTCCTGGGCCGCGCTCGAGCGGCTGCTGGAGCACGCCCTGGAACTGGTGCGCGCGCTGGGCTTCCGCTACCGCGTGATCCGCCTGGCCACGGGCGACCTCACCTTCGCCTCCGCCATGACCTACGACATCGAGATCTGGGCGCCGGGCGCTGGGGAGTGGCTGGAGATCTCCAGCGTCTCCAACTTCCTGGACTTCCAGGCCCGTCGCGCCAACCTCCGCTACCGCGGCGAGGACGGCCGGGTGCGCATGCTGCACACCCTCAACGGCTCCGGCCTCGCGCTCCCACGCGTGGTGGCCACCCTCCTGGAGTCCGGCCACCTGGAAGACGGCACCGTCGAGGTGCCGCCGGTGCTTCACCCCTACCTCGGTGGCCAGACCGCCCTCCAGCCACCGGGTGCCAGCCGCCCTTCCTGATCCGCCTTCCGTCCTCAGTGTCGCGCCCCGCCTCCCACTTCGACAGGCGCAGTGTGAGCGGGTGTGGGGGTAACCGAATGGTGTGCCGCTGCCACTTGACTTAATAGAACGCTCGTTCTAACTTCTCCCTGTTCGGAACGTACATCTGTTCTACTCCCGTGCGGGGAGTAGCGGCGGACGGGGGAAACACATGTTGCTCACACTGGTGCTCGGCGCATCGATTGGCCTGCTGGGGATGGTGCTCATCCGCCAGTTCCTGGACGGCGCGCTGGTTGACCGCCCCACGCCGGGACTCGCCCCCTCTGCCTTCCCGCGCCTCGCGCCCCCCCGCCGGGTGCGCTCGCCGTACCGCCCGGTGCAGCCGATCCGTCGCGCCGCCTAGCAGGCATCGAGGGCGCCCGACGTCGCGGGAGCCTCCTCGCGACGGGCGGTACACTCGCGCGCATGACGGACAACCTGCTCACGCGCCTCCTGCTGGACGCCCAGGACGAGTTTCTCCGCGTCATCGACGAGATCCCGGCGCCGGGCCGCGGCGGGCCGATTGGCCACCTCAACGCGCCCGGCTGGATAGTGGCCCACCTCGCCAGTTCCTACGACGCCTGGCTCAACGTCTTCTGTGCCGGCAACCCGGCCGAGCCGTGGGCGGACGGCTGGTTCAACCGCATTCGCTCCGAGCCGGACGCCGTGCACCGCCCGCCGCTGGACGAGGGCCGCGAGTCCTTCGCTCGCATCGCCGAGTCCGCGGCCGGCTGGATCACCTCGCAGTCATGGGACGACCTGCAGCAGCCAGCCACCCTGCCCCAGAACGCTCCGTGGCACGTGAGCAGGGCGTACATGGCCGCGCGCGGCATCGCGCACCTGTACGTACACGCCGGTGAACTGAGCGTCATGACCTCCCTCATGGGCGCAGGCGACCTTGGCCTCCCGGGGCCGCTCCCGCACTCCACGGCCCCCACCGCCGAGGACGACCCCTCCATCGCCACGGTCGCGGCACTCCTGCGCGACGGCTACGTGGAGGTGGACCGCGCGGCCCAGGTCACGCCCCGACCGGCGGCGGAGGGCGCCATGGACCGTCTGAACTCCGCTACCTTCACGCTGGTGCACCTCGCCGGTCGGGAAGACCGCCTCTGGAACGTCCACGTGCAGGGAAAGGCCCCGAGCAGCCTTCTTGCCGCGGTGGATCCCGCCATCCCTGCCTGGGATTCGGCGCGGGACGCCCTCGCGGATGTCACCGCTGGCACCCACCCCTGGCTGGAGGGCCTGGACGGCCCCACGGCCGCGCAGCCGATGGACTGGCGCGGCACCGCCAGCAGCGTGGGCGCGCAGATGGCACGCAGCGGGGGGCACTTCTTCTCCCACGCCGGCGAGATGATGGCCCACGCCTCGCTGTACGGGGTGGCGGACCTGGGGATGCCGGGCGAACTCGCGCACGTCGCGGCCGCTGCCCCACCGGCACGCTGAGGGCGTCCATGACCGAGCCTCGCATCGCTCTCGGCACCGTGTACCACCCCCCGGACGAGCCCTATCCGCGCCTGCTGGTGATGCGGCGCTGGCCGCGCGGCATCGCGAAGGCAGCCGTGGACCAGTGGGAGCCGGACCTGGGCCCCTCCAACGGGCTATTGGACTGCTACCAGGCGGGCGACCTCGCATGGGATGACTTCGCGCGCGAGTACCGCCGCGAGGTGATGGGGCGGCGCGGCCTCCTGGCATGGGCGGCGAGGATGGCGGGGACCACGGGCGTCACCCTCCTCTGCGGCTCGCACCCGGACGAGGAGTGCCACCGGTCTCTGCTGGCGGATCTGATCCGAGAGCACCTGGCCGGCACGCTCCCGCCGGAGGGTGAGTGACCTCTCTACCGCTGCCGTACGCCGACCGTGACCTGGTCGCGGCGATGCGTCGGGCGCTGGAGGAACGCGCAGACGCAGAGCGCGCGCCGCAGATGCAGCGCTATATGAAGTCGGAGATGCCGTACCACGGCGTGCCCTCGCCCGCGGTGAAGGCGTCCTGCCGGGAGGTCTTCGCCGAGCACCCACTCGCTGACTACTCAGCCTGGCGCGACACGGTCCTCGCGATGTTCCGGGACGCCTCGCACCGGGAGGCGTGGTATTGCGCGGTCGCGCTGGCCGAGTACCGCAAGTACCGCGCCCACGCCCGACGTCGGGAGTCGCTGGCGCTGTACGAGGAACTCGTGACCGGGAGCGCCTGGTGGGACGTGGTGGACACCGTTGCCAGCCACCTGCTGGGCCCCCTCCACGCGGAGCATCCCGGCTGGATGGCGGAGCAGATGCGCGCGTGGGCCACGGACGCTGACATATGGAAGCGGCGCTCGGCGATCCTCAGCCAGTTGGCGCGCAAGGACGAAGCCGACCTGGCCCTGCTCTACGACTGCATCGCCCCGAACATGGACGACCGGGAATTCTTCATCCGCAAGGCCATCGGCTGGGCGCTCCGCCAGGTCGCCTGGCGCGATCCGGACGAGGTGGTGCGCTACGTGGAGGCCCACCGCGAGCGCCTGAGCCCGCTGAGCAAACGCGAGGCGCTGAAGAACGTCCTGAAGTCCGGCCGCATCGCCGCGATCCCGTAGGCGTCCGCGTCGAAACCCTCGAAACGAAACAGGCCCCCGGCGGATGCCGGGGGCCTGTTTGTCGTATCCCCTCGAGCGTCGGGTTACGCCTCCTGGACCACCATGCCGTTGGGGCTCCAGCGCCAGGTGCGGAACTTCACGTTCTTCAGGCCCACGGACGTGGCCAGGTCCCTCGCGCGGCCGAGGAGGCCGGCGGGGACGTAGATGTAGAGCGGGCAGTCCTTGTTCTCCAGCGCCGCCCAGACGTGCACGGCCTGGTCGCGGGTGACGGTCTCCTTGGACTCCACCTGCGCGATGGCCACCGGCTGGAAGCCCGGATGGGCCAGCGTGACGATGTCCGGGAACATCTTGTCCCCGGAACCGCGCACCTCCACGCCCATGGTGGGCTCCGGCAGGTTTACGTACGTCGTCAGGTCCGGGTTCACCGCGTCCGGGAAGTTGAAGCGGTCACGCGCAATGCGCTCCACCGCCTCCTGCAGGTAGTAGCGGCGCGACTCCTCGTTGCGGCGCCACTCGGCGGAACGCTGCCGCCAGGTGTTCACCCGGCGCGGGTGCGTGGCCGAGAAGCGCCGGAAGTCGGGCATCTGCGTGGCGATCAACAGGATGATGAGCAGCGGCACCAGCGGGGCCAGCAGGAACACCGTGGCGCCCACCTGGCCGCCGTTGTCGATGCGGAACGCAGCGAAGATGTCCTCCGCCCATCCCAGGGTCGCGAAGGTGGGGCCGGGGAAGACGAACATCACGTACAGGGACAGCGCGATCGCCGCCAGCAGCGCCAGCGGGAGCGGCGAGGGCAAGCGGTACTGCGAGACCTCCGGAGTCCGCGCACCCAGCGAGGCGGGCACCTGCATCACGGCGGGGACTGCCGCTGCCGCAGCCGCGGCCGGAGCCGCACTGGCGGCGACGGCGGGCTGAGGGGACTCCGCTGCCTCGGTGGCGGGGATCTTCTCGGCGGCGGCCTCTGCGGGCGTGGGCGCTGCCTCGGGGGCGGCCTCCGGCGTGCCGGATGCGGCCGGCGTGGCCGCTGCGGGCGCGGGAGCCGCGCCGCCGCCAATCATGTTGCGGGCGCCGTCCGGGTCGTCGTACCAGAGCGAGTTGATCTCGATGAACTTCGCCTGGGCCTCCGGGACATCGCCCTCCGGGAAGATCGCGCTGACGGGGCAGGCCGGCTGGCACGCGCCGCAGTCGATGCACTCCGCGGGGTTGATGTAGAGCATCCGGTCTTTGGCCTCGTCGAAGTGGATGCAGTCCACGGGGCAGACCGAGACGCAGGCCTGGTCCTTGGTGTCGAGACACGGGTCAGTGATGACGAAGGTCAAGGAGACAGCCTTTCCGACGGGGCACGCGCATCTGCGGTGCGCCGAGGCGGATCGGGCCGATCCTACAAGTCACCTCGGTGGAGGTCTACGCCACTCGTGGAGCGGCGCGGCATTAACACGCCGATGACCCGTCACCCTCGCAGGTCCGGGTAGCGTTCGCCCGTGCCCCAGGAGCCCTCGACGCGATCGGGAGTCCGCCATGCCTGACATTCCACGAGACACCAGCGAGCCCGTGGATCCCGGTCGCACGCCGGAGATCCTCTTCGTCTGCGTCCACAACGCCGGGCGCTCCCAGATGGCGGCGGCGTTCGCCAGGGCACTGGGAGGGGACGCCGTGACGGTACGTTCGGCCGGCTCGGAGCCCGCGGAGCGCGTGAACCCGACGGTGGTCGCCGCAATGGCAGAGGTGGGCCTGGACATCTCCGGTGAAGCGCCGAAGCGCCTCGTGGACGAAGGCGTGGCTGCCGCGGACGTGGTGGTGACCATGGGCTGCGGCGATGCCTGCCCGTTCTACCCGGGGAAGCGGTACGTGGACTGGGATATCCCTGATCCCGCCGGCCAGCCGCTCGAGGCCATCCGCCCCATCCGGGACGAGATCCGCCGTCGGGTGGAGGCCCTCCTCCGAGAGTTGGACGCGGAGCCCGACTAGGGGACACCCGGAGCGCTCATCTCTCCCCATTTGCGCTATCTTTCGCCGCACCTGGGGAGGCTCAACATGTCCGTTCTCATCATCCTGCTGGGGATCCTTGCCGTGATCTTCGGAGCCGCTGTGGCGCTCCTGACTCTCGGGGAGATCGCTGCCGTCGCCGTCGCTGTCCTGTTGATCGCTGCCGTGGTCTACGGGGCGCGGTTCGCGGCACCCTCGTTGCGGACGGCGGTGGTAGCCGCCCTGGCGGTGGTCTTCGTGGCGTCAGCAGGGTACGGAGGCTTCCTGGGCTACTCCCTGGCCTCGGCGTTCACGGGGACCGACGGACCCGTGGACCCGCCGGACGCCTCGGCGCTCGCGTCCGCGCAGTCCAAGTTGGACACCGCCGAGCAGGAGTCGGGCTTCCGAGTGGAACTGACCGCGGAGGAACTCACGGCGGTCATGCAGGACGCGCTGGCGGAGGACACGGACCACCCCATCCGCTCCGTGGCCCTGACCGTTGAGGACGGAAGCGGCGACGGGGACGGCACGCTGCACTTCGAGGCGAAGTTCAAGAGCGGCAGCCTCACCGCCACCGGCCGCGTGGGCGCCGAACTGGACGCCGGCGCCGTGCAGGTGAAGGTGCTGGAGGTGGGCCTGGGCGCAGTGAAGATCCCCGGCGTGGGTCGCGGCGCCCTGGAGGACCTCGTGGAGACGGTCACGGACCTCAACTCCCGCCTGGAGGAGCAGGGCGCCGACGTGCAGGTGCTGCGCATCGGCGGCGGCTCGGTGCTGATTGTGGGCACGCAGCGCGGCGGCAACCTGGTCACGCTGGAGGACGTCCTGGGCGGCGTGCGGGAGAACATCGCCTCCCTGGGCAACGCCGGCTCAGCCCCCGCCCCACGCATGGAGGCGGGGATCGTCTCCGGCCGGGAGCAGTCGGGTGCTCGCTATTATGTCGCGCTCGGTGACTCTCTCGCCGCCGGCGACGGCGTGGCGGACCAGCGCGAGGCGTACGTCTCCCGCGTCCACCGCGCGCTGTCGGAGTTGGAGGGCGAGGCGCTCGGGCTCCGCAACTTCGGTGTCAGCGGCGAGACCAGCGGCTCGCTCATCCGCGGCGGGCAACTGGACGCGGCGCTGGAGTTCATGCGCAACAACGACGTGGCCTACGTCACGGTCGACATCGGCGCGAACGACCTCCTGGGCCACATCTACTCCGGCGACTGCGAGGCATCGCTGGAAGCGCCCGGCTGCCAGGAGCGCAAGGATGCGGCCCTGGCCGCCTACGAGCAGAACCTGGAGCGCATCCTGGACCGCGTCGCGGACGCCTCCGGCGACGCCACCGTGGTCTTCCTGGGCGCCTACAACCCCTTCAGCCTCGGCTTCGGCGCCGGCCTCTCCCGGGAGGCGCAGACGGACGAGGCGGTGCTGGACCTCAACGCCGTGGCGCGGCGGGTGGCGGAGGCAGAGGGCGCACTCTACGCGGACGGTTTCGCGCCCCTGCGCGGCACTACCGGCGCCACCACGCACATGCTGGACACGCCGCCGGACATCCACCCCGTCTCCATCGGCTACGACGCGCTGGCGGCCGCGATCCTGGACGCCCTGGGGTAGGGGCTGCACTGGTCCCAGTCGGCCTCCAGGCGCCGCGGCCCCATGCCGCGCGTAATCGCCACTCGGGGGGCGTAAAGCCCTCCGCATCTTCGCTATGCGCGGGCGGTCGCTTGCCACCGTTTTGGAATCCGGCGTAGGCCACGGGCCGGGGTATCGTCGAAGGGTGGACGAGCCGCCGCCCATCCGCACCGTTGTCCGAGTCGCGTCACGCGCCCTGCCCCTTCGGCCCGCCGGGACTCGCCCCCTGGAGCGGCTGGGGGATCTGGCGTGGGAGCACCGATGGGCGCTCGCCTCGATCGCCGTCGCGCTGATCGCCTTCGCCGTCCGTGCCCGTTTCGTCCTCCCTGCGGGCTTCCCACTGAACGACGGTGGCCTGTTCGTGGTGATGTCCCAGGACATCCAGGCGGCAAACTACCTCCTGCCCGCCACCACCTCCTATAACCCCGCCGGCGGCGTGGAGATCCCATTCGCCTACCCACCGCTCGCGTTCTACCTGGCGGCGCTGGTGGAGGACCTCACCCCGCTCACGATGGTCCAGGTGTACTGGGTGCTACCGCTCATCGGCTCCATGCTCGCGGTGGCCGGCGTGTATGTGCTGGCCCGCACGTTCTTCTCCGGACGCATGATCCCGCTGGTGGCCGCTGCTGCCTTCGCGCTGGCGCCAAGGTCCTTCACCTGGCTGGTGATGGGCGGCGGCCTAACTCGCTCCTGGGGCCTCGCGGCGGCGCTCTTCGCGCTGGCCGCCTACCGCACGGCCCTGAGCGAAGAGTCCTCGCCGCGCACCCGCCACCGGGCGCTGGCTGCCGCAACCGTGTTCTCCGCCATCACGCTCGGCACACACCTGGAGGCGGGCGTGTTCCTGGCGGCGGCGGTCCTGCTGACCTCGGTGTCATGGCCGGACCGCTGGCGGGTGACCGCGTTCTTCACCATGGGCGTTGGGACGCTGGTGCTGACCGCGCCGTGGTGGGCGACGGTACTCGCGCGTCACGGCACGGAGCCGTTCATGGCCGCCATGAACTACGGCGGGGACGTCCTCGCGGAGGGTTCCGTGGGCGAAGGGCTGGTGGAGCGTCTCATCGCCCCGGTCATGACCAACGAGCCATTCTTCGCCGTCATCGGCGCCACGGGTGCCTTCGGCGCGATCATCGCGCTGGTGCGTGGCAAGTGGGTACTGCCGGCGCTGTGGGGGACGCTGATCGTCCTGAACATGCGCGCGCTGCCCACCTTCGCGATGGTACCCACGGCGCTGCTCGCCGCGTACGCCACCATCGACGTCATCCTCCCGCTGTTCCGCTCTGCCGTGGAGCAGGAGCGCACGGAACTGGGGAAGTGGCGCCCGGCGCTGGTGGCCGGCGCGATCGCCGCCATCGCCTTCTACGGCGCCACGGATGCCACGCGCGGCGAGGCGAACTTCCTGCGCCCCGTCTCGGACGACGACCAGCGGGCGATGCGCTGGGCCTCCTGGAACGTGCCGGAGGGATCGACGTTCCTGGTCGTGCCGGTGCGCGGCTGGTACGCGGACCGCGAGGGCGAGTGGCTCCCCACGCTGACCGGCCACCCGGCAGCCAACGTCGCGCAGGGGTATGAGTGGGTGGACGGCGAGTTCAACCGGCGCCTGGCGCTCCAGTACCGCGCGTACGTCTGCGGCTTCTACACCACGGACTGCCTGGAGGAACTCGCGGCAGACGTCCGGTTCACGCACGTCTACCTGCCCGCAAACTGCTGCGCCACCCTGCTGGAGTCGGTCCTCGAGGACAACCGCTATGTGGTGAAGTACCGCAGCGGCGCGGTAATCGCGGAACGCCAGGAGATGACCGGCTACCCGCCGGCGCGTCCGATCTCCGGTCGGTAGGCGGCGCGCTCAACTGAAGGCGCTACCCCTCCGCCTCGGCCAGATAACGCACGCGCCCGCCCTGTCCTCGATGCCGAGTTGGTGCCGGGCGTCGCATCCGCTTGCACGTCCCTCGCTTACGATCAGGACACTCCCGTCCCGGAGGGGTGCCGGAGTGGTTGAACGGATCCGTCTTGAAAACGGACGTCCTCGCGAGAGGACCGTGGGTTCGAATCCCACCCCCTCCGCCATCGCTCCCCACGGGTGAGCGTCAGGACGCCTCGGACGGCGCGGGCGCATCCGCCGGCTGGTATGCCTCGAAGCCCAGGGTGGGCGCGGCGAGCACCGGGTCCGAGAGTGCGACCTCGCGGTAGCGGCGCGCCAGCAGCGTCTGCGCCAGCACGGTGCCCCACAGCACGCACTGCAGCACCACGCCGGCGGCCGTGAGCCACAGGCCCAGCGAGGCGAACGCCACGCTGGACACCACCAGCACCACGAAGATCGTGCCGCTCGTGGTGATCGGCGGCTTCACGCTCGAAAGGATCGTCGGGACGATGCCGGCGGCTATCACGAAGCCGCCGGCGGCCAGCACCACATCCTGCCAGGACATCTCTGCGCCCTTGACCGGCGGAGCCGCCGCCGCGGACTGGCCCGCCAGGGGGCGGGCGAGACCTGGCGGACATGATGAGGCCCCGCCGGCCGGCGAGCCAGCGGGGCCTCATGCGCACACCGGCCCTCGAAGGGGCGCGTCCTGGAGGGGACTAGGACGCGCGGGGCCGGTGCAGGCGGACTGAGCGGTGCCGGCGGCCGTGCGTGCAGCGAGTCACGTTCGCCAGGTCCTTGAACAGTTCGAACTCGATGGTGCAGTCGTCACAACGGACCGTCGCGTGGTTGGTTATCACGGGGCTCCTTCCGGCTTCCCTGGTAGTGCGGTCGTTCGCCGTTCACCGGCTTCAAGGCCCATGGTGCGCGGCTGGCGTCACCGCCTCGTGAAGGCCGGATTTCGACCGGGTAAACACTCAGGCGCTACGCTGCGGGTAATCCCCGAGGTGAGTCGGTCACCCAGCGACGATGATCACCGCGATTGACCTCCCCTCTCCCGGCCTGGGCAACCGGGGGAGACGGTCGCGTGTGCCGGAGGAGCGAGGGGCCGCCCGTGGATCCGAACCCCAACCTGGACCTGCTGATCGCAGAGATCGCGGAACTTCAACCGCTGCCCATGGTTGCCGTGCGAGTGCTGGAAATCGCGGAGGGCGAGCAGTTCTCCGCACACGAACTGGCGCAGGCCGTCTCCTCTGACCAGGCGCTGACCGCGAAACTCCTGCGCCTCTCTAACTCCGCCTACTACGGCTTCCCTCGCCGCATCTCCACCGTCCGCGACGCGGTGGTGCTGCTGGGCTTCCGCGCCGTGCGCTCCGCCACCCTCGCCTCCTGCGTCATCGACACCCTGCCAGGCGGGCGCGTCCTGGACGCCATGACCGCGTGGCGGTACTCGGTGACGGTGGGACTGCTGGCGGAGGTGCTCGCGCGCGCGACCAAGCGCCACCAGGACGAGGCGTTCACCGCCGGCGTGCTGCACAACATCGGGCGGATGGCGCTGGACGTGCACCGGCCTCGAGAATTGCGGGCGTCGCTGGTGCTGATGGAGCGCCAGGAGATGCCGCTGATGGAGGCGCAGCGCACGATCCTCGGCTTCACGGACGCCGAGTTGGGCGGCGCGCTGGCGATGCACTGGAACTTCCCGGAACCGCTGGCGCAGGCCGTGGAGCGCCACCGCCTGGACGTGAACGCGCTGCCGGACCCGTCCTCGCTGGAGGCGTTCGTGGTCCGCGCGCGCATGTTCGCGCGCGCCAACGGCATCAGCGACGGCTTCGAGGTGGACCCCGGCCGCCCCGTCTCCCAGCCAGAGTGGCACTCGGGCGCCGTGGCCAGCGCCCTGCACCAGAGCGGCGGCATGGACGGCATCCTGGAGCGCGTCTCCGCCTTCATGCAGTCCACCCGCGGGTAGGTCATCGCGCCGAGGGCGGCAGCACTGGACCGGCCGGCCGTGTGCGGGGCGGTGCATCCACTCCGGCGAAACCACCTCGCCCCAGCCCTCTCCCTCCAGGGAGAGGGGGTCAGAGCGTCACGGCCTGACCGACCGCTCCGGCGGGCCGCCCTCGACGAGGGGTAGCCCGAAACGCCCGAGGCGCCACGGATGATCGGGGCGACGGGCGCAGCACGCTGCGCCCCCCGCGGAGCGGGCGGTGGGCCGGCAGCGGCTTCCGGCTTCTGACCCCCTCCCCCTCAGTGGGGGAGGGTTGGGGTGGGGGGCGGGCCGCCCTCGACGAGGGGTAGTCCGAAACGCCCGAGGCGCCACGGATGATCGGGCCGATGGGCGCAGCACGCTGCGCCCCTACGGGGGAGCGGGCGGTGGGCCGGCCGCGGCTTCCGGCTTCTGACCCCCTCCCCTCAGTGGGGGCGGGTTGGGGGGGCGGGACGCCGTCGGTGAGGGGTAGCCCGCTACGCCCCAGACGGGCACGGGTGAGGGGCGACGGGCGCAGCACGCTGCGCCTCTACGGGGAGCGGGAGGTGGGGGGGCGGGACGCCCTCGACGAGGGGTAGCCCGAAGCGCCCGAGGCGACTCGGCAGATCGGGGCGGCGGGCGCAGCACGCTGCGCCCCTACGGGGGAGCGGGAGGTGTTGCTCGGCTACGCCGACTCTGACCCCCTCCCCCGAGGGGGAGGGTTGGGGTGGGGGGTCTCCGCCTCTGCCTTCTGCCTCCCCCGCGTCCTCAGCGCGCCGCGAAGGACTTCCACGCCTCCCACGAGGGCTTGTGGGTGCCGTCCATCGCCGCGAGGCCCAGCGAGCCGAAGGTGGGGCCAACCGCCGAGGTGTCGTACGCCCACGCCCACATCACAAAGGCCGGGTTCACGTCCGCCAGCAGCGAGGGCAGTCGCTCGATGAACGCCACCTGCTCCGCCTCCGTGCCGCCCAGGCCGGCCAGCGCCGAGCCCTCCAGCGGCGGGATGGGCGCCGAGGGCCATGCGACCTCGGTGAAGGCCACGGGGATGCCGGCCTGCGCGGCGCCCTCCAGGTAGTAGTCGTCCGGGAGGTCGGCGGGAGACTCGTAGTCGAAGAAGGGGTAGGTGGTGAAGGCCACCAGGTCCAGCGCGGGCGTCACCTGCTGCAGGAGGTCCCAGCGTGGCTCGCGAGGCACGCCGGTCATCGCGCCGCCGCCGCGCAGGTACTCGTACTGGAACGTCACGAAGACCTGCGTCTCCGGCGCCGCCAGGCGGATCGCGTCCGCGATGCCGGGGAGGTTCGCCACCCAGGCGTCGTAGGCGTCCGGGTCCGCCTCCCAGATGCGGTTGACCTCGTTGCCGATGCCGAAGAGCAGCGGGCGGTGCTCGGCGGCGAAGGTGGCGAGGTCCTGCGTGTAGGACGCCACCTGCGCGGGGTCCGTGAAGTCCAGGCTCAGCGCGACGCCGGGGTGCGTGTCCTGGTGGAAGCCAGTGGCGTACAGCACGCCAATGCCCGGCACGGCCTTCAGCACCTCGCCGTTGCGGACCAGGTCAGCCAGGCCGGTCTCGGGGCTCCAGCCGGTGTAGTTGCCGCCCACCTCGCCCAGTTCCGGCAGGGCCGTGAAGAACGTCAGCCAGTCGTCCTCGCTGGGCTGCGGGAAGTTCGGCGGGATGATCCCGGCGATGCCCGCCAGCCGGTCCTGCGACGAGACGCCGGCCGAGGGCGTCCCGGTGCCGGGGGTGCTGGGCACCGTGCCGTCTGTCGTGGACGCGCCGGAGGGCGTGCTGGTGGCGCCGGCGACGGTGCCCGTGGGCGTCGCGGTGGGCGTGGCCTCGGTGGTGGTGTCGCCGCCGCAGGCGACGAGGGCCAGCGCAGCCACGAGGGCCAGGAGGGCCAGCGCGGCGAGGGGGATGGGGGACCGGAGGATCCGGGCGTGTGTATCCATGCGCGGCAGTACCCAACTCCGCTGCGGGCCCGCCGCGCGGCGCCCGGACAGGGGGCGCACGGTCAACGGGCCGGTGCGAACTCCTCGATGCTCACGGTGAACCGCCCTCCACCGTGCGTTTCGATCCATGCGACGGTACCCGGGACGCGGAACGAGGGGTACCCCTGCCCGCCATTTACGAAGTGCACGCCCTGGTGCACCTCGGACAGCGGGACGTGGATGTGGCCGTAGCAGATGATGTCCAGGCTGCCCGTGTCGCTCTCCGGAAAGTCCGGCAACAGTTCCGTGGGCGGGGGCTCCTCTCGCCCCCACGCCGGGTGGATCACGCCGATGCGCACGCCGTCCACCTCGAAGACCTCGCGGTAGGGCAGCACCCGGCGGACGTGCACCGGATCCGAGTTGCCGTGCACCACCACGGCGCGCCGCGCCTCCGCCCGGAAGCCCTCGACGGCGTCGATGCCGACCCAGTCCCCGCAGTGCACGGCGATGTCCGCGGCGCGCACGCGCTCCCGTAGCGCCGGGTGCGCCGCGTCCCACTCGCGCACGTGCGTGTCACCAACGACGAGGATGCGCGTCATGCGCTAGGTGGTAGCACGCGGGCGGCGTAGGGGGGCTAGTTCTCGGGCGAAGGACTCATGCAGATGGCCTCCAAACCCCCGAGCGAGTGCGAGGTGATCTGCATTGCGGTCACCTCATCAAAACGAACCGGAAGGACTTGACCGGCTGCGTGTAGAACGAACGCGTGCTCCCCGTTCGCCCCAATGAATCCACCAGTGAGATCGATGCCCTCGTGGCGTAGGCAGACGCTTCGGAGGGGTTCCCCCGCGATGGTGCGGCCAGCAGCGGCAGCATCCGCCGCAAGATCGGCTGCTGAGGTGGGGTAGATGAAGAACAGAAAGAGGACGGCTAGGAACATAAGAGTCCGGTGGAAGATGCCCATTCGGATCCGTGCGGTAAGCGAGCCCAGGCGAACCGCGCTGACGACGAACCAGCCAACAGCGATTGCGGCCGCTGCCAGACCATAATCAAGGAGAGTCAAACGGGTAGCGATGGGTATGAAGGTAAGATCCGGTAAGAAGTACCCGATGATCATTGCGGCAGGAACGAACACCAACGAAGCGAGCGCAGAAAAAACAACCTCTAAGGCGAGACCTGCGCTCACCCACACCGGTCTCGGTTCGCCGTCTGAGCTCTCTCTAATTCCCCCGTCGATTGGGTCGATGTAGTCGATGCCTAACCGCAACACCAAGCCGAGCGCGACGCCAACTAGCGCGCTGGCGAACGCACTCGCCTGAATAGCCACGACCCTAGATGGTGCCCACTCGGCCAAGGCACCTGCCAAGCCAAACTCACCGAAGTAGGCATCCAGCCTGACCGCCCCCACCCAATAGAGGTAGGCGCTCAGTGTTGAAAGACCAGCGACGATTCCTGTAACGCGTTCTGACACGAAGGACATTCTATCTAGCCCTCACCCCTCCCTCTGCTACCATCCGCCACGGGCCGCCGGCGGCGGCCCGTTCCACGTCCCACTGTCGCCCGAGGCGCTCCCAGCACCTGCGCGCCCGGGCCCTGCCACGGATCGAGGCGTCATGAAACTCCACGAGTACCAGGCCAAAGAGGTCCTGGCGCGCTTTGGCGTGCCGGTGCCGCGCGGGCGCGTTGCGCGCACGCCGGACGAGGCCGAGGCGATCGCGAAGGAACTCGGCGGGCGGGTGGTCATCAAGGCCCAGGCCCACACCGGCGCGCGCGGCAAGGCCGGCGGCGTGAAGGTCGCGGCCGACCCGGCTGAGGCGAAGCGGTACGCCTCCGAGATCATCGGGATGACGCTGGTCACTCACCAGACCGGCCCCCAGGGCCTCCCCGTGAACTCCGTCCTCGTCGAGGAAGCCATCGACATCGACCGGGAGATCTACCTCTCGGTCGCCATCGACAACTCGCCGGGCATGCCCGTCATCATCGCCAGCGCCCAGGGCGGCATGGACATCGAGGAAGTGGCGGCCAAGACGCCGGAGGAGATCCACAAGGCGTGGATCGACCCCGCCTGCGGCTTCCAGCCCTTCCAGGGGCGCCAACTGGCGTTCGCGGTGGGCCTCGGCGGCGAGCACCTGAACGCCGCCGCCACGCTCATCGGCAACCTCGCGAAGTCCTTCCTGGAGACGGACGGCTCGATCGTGGAGGTCAACCCGCTGGTGGTGACGAAGGACGGCCGCCTGCTGGCCGCCGACGCCAAGTTCTCCATCGACGACAACGCCGAGTTCCGCCAGAAGGCGATGGTGGAGCAGAAGGACCGCTCCCAGGAGCCGGAGAAGGAACTGGAGGCCCACGACGCGGGCATCCAGAACTACATCAAGTTGGACGGCAACATCGGCTGCCTGGTGAACGGCGCCGGCCTGGCCATGGCCACGCTGGACGCCATCAAGTTCGCCGGCGGCGACGCGGCGAACTTCCTGGACATCGGCACCGCGAACAACCCGGACACGGTGGTGGCGGCGCTGAAGATCATCGGTAGCGACCCGGACGTGAAGGCCGTGCTAATCAACATCTTCGGCGGCCTCGCGAGGACGGACATCATCGCGGAGGGCACGGTCCAGGCGATCAACCAGGGGCACGTGAAGCAGCCCGTGGTGGTCCGCCTGGCCGGCACCAACGTCGAAATCGGCAAGCAGGTGCTGGACGACTCCGGCCTGCAACTCGGCCGCGCCGACGGGTTCGCCGAGGCGGCCCGCATGGCCGTCGAAGCCGCCAAGTAGCCACCGAGCACTGGAAGAAGGAGACACAACATGGGCGTGCTGATGGACAGCAACAGCCGCGTCGTCATCCAGGGCTTCGGCGGCGCCGGGCAGCGCGAGGCGAAGACCTCGATTGCCTACGGGACGCAGGTGGTCTGCGGCGTGACGCCCGGCAAGGGCGGCACCGTGGTGGACGGCGTGCCCGTCCTGAACACCGTGCGCGAGGCCGTGGAGCAGCACGGCGCCAACGTCTCGCTGATCTTCGTCCCGGCGCCGTTCGCGGCCGACGCGATTCTGGAGGCCGCGGACTCGGACATCCCGACCGCGATCTGCATCACGGAGGGCATCCCGGTCCTGGACATGATGCGCGTGAAGCGCGCGCTGTCCACGAAGAAGACGCGCCTCATTGGCCCCAACTGCCCCGGCGTGATCAACCCGGGCGAGCGTGCCCGCGCGGGCATCATGCCGGTGGACGTCTACCTGCCCGGCAACGTGGGCGTGATCTCGCGCTCCGGCACGCTGGTCTACGAGGCCGTGGACCAGTTGACCCGCCTGGGCATCGGCCAGTCCGGCTCGGTGGGCGTGGGCGGTGACCCGATCATCGGCACCAGCCAGCGCCAGGCGCTGGAACTCTTCGAGGCGGACCCGGACACCGCGGCCATCGTCCTCATCGGCGAGATCGGCGGCACGGCCGAGCAGGAGGCCGCCGAGTACATCCGCCAGATGTCGAAGCCGGTGGTCGCCTTCATCGGCGGCGCCACGGCCCCCCCGGGCCGCCGCATGGGCCACGCGGGCGCGATCATCGCCGGGCCGGCCGGCACCGCCGCCGCCAAGCAGCAGGCCCTCCGCGAGGCCGGCGCCGAGGTGGTGGAGAACCCGGGCGAGATCGGCTCCACGATGCAGCGTGTCCTGAAGGAGCGCGGCCTGGCGTAGCCCTCGAAAGCACCGTTGGCGGCGCCGTCTCTCGGCGCCGCTCCCGCAACCCCCTCCGTTTCGGAGGGGGTTGCTTGCTTGTGGGGGCCTCGGAGGGCGCGGAGGCGGCGGTTCTCGGCGTGAGCCCGGTGCCACGACTCCGGCGGGAGCCCCTCACCCCAGCCTTCTCCCTGGAGGGAGAGGGATGGGGTGAGGGCACGCGGGCTGGTGGGGTTAGGGCGCGCTCCCCCTTCGACGGGCTCAGGGTGAGCGGAGGTGGTTGCGCGCGCGGTCTGGCCCCCTCCCCCGTCGCGGGGGAGGGTTGGGGTGGGGGCAATCACACCTCGATGGCGGAGAGCCGGTTGTCGCGTTCGGAAGTCGGGCGCGCGGGCGTGCAGCACGCTGCGCCCCGACGCGGAGGTGGGAGGTTCTGACACCACCTCCTAACAGCACGGGCGACCGATAACGGGGCGAGTAGGCGCGCGCGTCCGAGCGGCCGAAACTTCGGGTACTCTGTCTGCCACAGCGACGACGGAGGCCACGCATGACCCCCGCCACGCAGGTCCCGGGAACGTGCCAGTCGGGCGCGGCGCGCGCCGTTGGTGCTTCTTTGCGAGGTCTCGGAGCCGAGGAGCCGCCGGAACGCTGACGCGCCCCCCTACCCTCACCCCTGACCGAACGCGTTCCCGGATCGAGAGACCACCCCACCAGTGCTGGCCCTGCTGACCATCGTGCCGTTCGTCGCCGCCGTCGCGGCGGCCTTCGCGTCGCGCGTCCACCAGCGCGCGCCGGGCTACGTGATGCTCGTGGCATCGCTGCTCGCGTTCGCCCTGCTGCTCGCGCAGGCGGGCACCGTCGTGGACGGCGAGCCCGTCGACTTTGCCCGCCAGTGGGTGCCCGCCCTCGACTGGAACGTAGCGCTGCGGCTGGACGGGCTGTCGCTGCTGTTCGGGCTGCTGATCACGGGCATCGGTTCGCTGATCGCCTGGTACGGCACCGGGTACTTCGGCGCGGACGCCCGCAACGGGCGCTTCTTCAGCACCCTGCTGATCTTCCAGGGCGGCATGCTGCTCGCGGTGCTGGCCGACGACTTCGCCCTGCTCTTCGTCGGCTGGGAGATCACCAGCATCTCCTCCTTCGCGCTGATCGGCTTCCAGCACGACCGCGCGGACGCCCGCGAGGCGGCCCAGCACGCGCTGCTCATCACCTCGGCTGGCGGGCTGGCGATGCTGGGCGGCCTGGTGCTGCTGGGCGTCCTCACGGACACGTGGCGCATCAGCGAACTCACGCGCGACGGCGTCCTGGGCCTGGACCCGACGCTGGCGACGGTGGCCTTCCTGCTGATAGCCACGGGCGCCCTGACCAAGTCCGCACAGTTCCCGTTCCACGGCTGGCTGCCGGGCGCGATGACCGCGCCCACCCCCGTGTCGGCATACCTGCACTCCGCGACGATGGTGAAACTCGGCGTGTACCTGGTGGCGCGCATGCAGCCCTCGCTGGGCGGGCTGGACGCCTGGGGAGTGCTGCTCCCCTGGGTGGGCGGCTTCACGATGGTGTTCGCGGCCATCCTCGCCGTGCGCGAGTTCGATCTGAAGCGCGTGCTGGCCTACAGCACCGTGTCGGCCCTGGGATCGATGGTGATGCTCGCGGGCATCGGCACGTCGGACGCGTTGAAGGCGCTGGCGGTCACCGTGATCGCCCACGCCTGCTACAAGGCCGCGCTCTTCATGACCGCCGGCACCATCGACCACGAGGCCGGCACCCGGGACCGACTGGCCCTCGGCGGCCTGCGCCGCGCAATGCCAATGCTCGCGGTCTCCTCGGGGCTGGCCGCCTTCTCCATGGCCGGCCTCCCCCCGGCGATCGGCTTCCTGCAGAAGGAGACGAGCATCGCCGCGGCCTTCGAGGAGCCACAGGCGTGGCTGCTCGTTGCGGCCGTCGGCACCTTCGGGCTGCTCACGCTGGTCGCGGCGTGGGCCGCCGGTGTGGCGCCGTTCGTGGGCGACGAGCGCGAGACGCCGAAACACGCGCACGAGGGCCCACCCTCGCTCTGGGTGCCGGTGGCGATCCTCGGCGTGCTCGGCATCGCCCTCGGGTTCGCCGCGGTGGGCCCGCTGTCCGGGTTCCTGGGCGCGGTGGTGAGCGCCGCCTACGGCAAGCCGTACGAGGTCCACATCCACTTCTGGGAGGGCTTCAACGCCGTGCTCGCGACGAGCGTCGTGGCGATCACCGGCGGTGCAGCCCTCGCGGTCTTCCACCGCCGTCTGCCGGAGGTGCCGTGGGTCCCACTGACCTCGAGCGGGGCGATCCAGGGCTTCCTCAACGGCCTGAACCGCACGGCGGACCAGGTGGCGCTGCGCGCGCAACACGGCTCGCTCCCGCTCTACATCGCCACGGCCCTCACCGTGACGGTGGTGCCGCTGCTGGGCCTGGCCGCCGTGGCGGGCCCCCTGCGCGACGTGTCCCTGGACGCCGATCCGCTGACGGTGGCGATGGGCTCCGTGGTGGGCATCGGCGCGCTGGCCGCGGCGCGGTCCCGGACACGCCTGCGCTCCATTGCCGCGCTGGGGGCCGCCGGCTACGGCATGACGCTGTTGTTCCTGCGTTTCGGAGCGCCGGACGTGGCCATGACGCAGGCGCTGGTGGAGACGCTGACGGTCATCCTCTTCATCTTTGCCTTCCGATTCCTGCCCACCACGCAGGACCGCCAGGACCTGCCGCGCCACTATGCCGCCCTGGCGATCGCGCTGGTCGCGGGCCTCGGGATGACCGGCCTGACACTGCTGCTCGCCTCCGCGGAGCGCTCCACCCACCTGCGCGAGTTCTTCGGGGCGTCCAGTTACCCGGACGCGCGCGGAAACAACGTGGTGAACACGATCCTGGTGGACTTCCGGGCGCTGGACACGCTGGGCGAGATCACCGTGCTGGCCGTAGCGGCCATGGGCATCGTGGCGCTGCTGCGCCTCACCGGCCGCCCCACCGATGTCCGCCGCCCCGCGGCCCAGTCCCGCGTGCTGCGCACCGCCGCGCGAGGTGTCCTGCCGCTGCTGGCGATGTTCTCGATCTTCCTGTTCTTCCGCGGCCACGACGAGCCGGGGGGTGGCTTCGTGGCCGGCCTGGTGGCGGCCGCGGGCGTGGCGCTGTACGCGCTGGCGTATGACGTGCGCATCGCGCGCCGGTTGCTGCGCGTCTCCCCTCGGACGCTGATCGGCTTCGGGCTGATCGGCGCGATCATCGCCACGGGGTTCAGCACGCTCTCCGGCCTGGCGCCGCTCACCGGGCAGTGGACGGTGTTCAGCCTCCCGGGCGGGGAGGACCTGAAGTTCGGGACGCCGCTGGTCTTCGACGCCGGGGTGTTCCTGGTGGTGCTGGGCGTCGCCAGCGCCCTGGCCACCGCGATGATGGAGGAGCAGTAGTGGAAGCGCTGCTCGCCCCCGTCGTCGGCATCCTGTTCGCGGCAGCCACCTACCTGCTGCTGCAGCGGTCGCTGGGCCAGACCATCATCGGACTGGCGCTGCTCTCGAACGCCGCCAACCTCTTTATCTTCGTCGCTTCCGGACTGGGCGACGGCACGGCGCCACTGGTGGACCCGGAGACACAGTTGCCGCCGACCGGCGCGGCCGACCCGGTGCCGCAGGCGCTCATCCTCACGGCCATCGTCATCGGCTTCGGTGTGCTTGCCTTCTTCATCACCCTGGCCTACCGCTACCACCGCATCACCGGCACCGACGACCTGGAGGGCCTCTCCGCGGAGGTCCTCCCCCGCGCCGAGGACCATGAGACGTTCGACGGCCGCTACGAGGGTGAGCGTCCATGAGCGACACGAACTTCTGGTGGCTCGTCCTGCCGATCTCCCTCCCCTTCGGGGCCGCGGCGCTGGGCTTCGCCCTCGCGCCGTACGAGCGCATCCAGCGCCTGCTGGGCTTCGGGGGCGCCGTCACGCAACTGGTGACGGCCGCGGGGCTGCTGATCACCGTGCACGTCCACGGGACGCAGGTGGTGCAAATGGGCTCGTGGAGCGCGCCCTTTGGCATCTCGCTGGTGGCGGACCACTTCGCGGCGTTCGTACTGCTGGCCGGCTCCGTGGCCGCCACCGCCTCCATGGCCTTCGCCGCCCTCACCGTGGAACGGGAGCGCGTGGACTCCGGCTACTTCACGCTGGCGAACGTGCTGCTGGCCGGGGTGGCCGGGGCGTTCCTCACCGGCGACCTGTTCAACCTCTTCGTGTGGTTCGAGGTCATGCTGATCGCCTCCTTCGTCCTGCTGGCCATGGGCCGCAATCCGCTGCAGGCGGCCGGCGCGACCAATTACGTCACGCTCAACCTGGTGGCCTCCACCACCTTCCTGGTGGCTGCGGGGCTGGCGTACGCGCTGACGGGCACGCTGAACTTCGCGGACCTCGCCCAGCGGCTCCCGCTGGTGGAACAGCGCGAGTTGGTGCTGATCCTCGCCGTGCTGCTGCTGGCAGCGTTCGCCTCGAAGGCGGCGGCCTACCCGCTCTCGCCCTGGCTGCCGGCCTCCTACCACACGCCTGCGCCGGACGTGTCCGCGCTGTTCGCGGGCCTGCTAACGAAGGTGGGCGTCTACGCCATGGCTCGGTCCGTGACGCTCTTCTTCCCCGGCGACGACGTGGTGCGCAACGCGGTGCTGGTGCTGGCCGGCCTCACCATGGTGGTGGGCGTCTTTGGCGCGCTGGCGCAGTTCGACATGCGCCGCCTGCTGTCGTTCCACATCGCCAGCCAGGTGGGCTACATGCTGATGGGCGTGGGCCTGCTGACCCCGCTCGCGCTGGCCGGCGCCGCCTACTACATGGCGCAGCACATGGTCACCAAGACCTCGCTCTTCCTGGTGGCCGGGGTCATCGAACGCGGCTCGGGCACCGGTTACCTCAAGCGCCTGGGCGGGCTGTACCGCACCAACCTGCCGCTGGCGATCGTGTTCGCGCTGGCGGCGCTATCGCTGGCGGGCATCCCGCCCTTCGCCGGCTTCGTCGCGAAGTTCACGCTGGCGCGCGCGGGCCTGGCGGCGGAGGCGTGGGTGATAGTGGCGATCTCGATCGCCGTGAGCCTCCTCACGCTGCTGTCCATGGCCAAGATCTGGTCGGAAGCGTTCTGGAAACAGCGCCCGGAGGACATCACCGGCGAGCGGCTGCAGGAGGAGGCCGGGCGCCCCTCCCGCGCCCACCCCACGCTGGTGCTGCTCCCCGCGGCCGCGCTGGCGCTGGTGAGCGTGGGCATGGGCATCGGCGCCGGCCCGCTCATCGAGTTCGCCATCGCCGCCGGCGAGGAACTCGCGGAGCCGGCGCGGTACATCGAGGCGGTCCTGGGCGAGTCCGCCCTGCTGGATGCGGGGCTCGCGGAAGCCGCGTCCGGCGGTGCGGGGCATGAGACGCTGGTGGGCGGAGGGTTGTCGCGGTGAGCGCGCTGCTCTGGAACCTGGTGCTGGGCCTGGCCTGGACGGCGATCACAGGGTCGTTCACGGCGCCCAACTTCCTGCTAGGCGTGGGCGTGGGCTTCGTGGCGCTGATGATCACCCAGCGCGTTCCCGGGTTCCCCCGCTACTCCCGACGCTCCTGGAACGTGGTGGCGCTGGTGCTCTACGCGCTCCTGGAGATCTTCCGTGCCAACCTCCGCGTGAGCCGGGACATCCTGGCCGGTGAGCGGATGCAGCCGGCGCTGGTCTCCGTGCCCATCCGCTCGCGGACAGACACGGAGGTCACCCTGCTGGCGGCACTGGTGACACTGACGCCGGGCACGACCGCCATCGACCTCTCGCCGGACGGCGAGCACATGCTGGTGCACTTCACCAACCTCCCGGACGGCGGCGTGGAGGAAGCACGCGACTCCGTCCTGAGCGGCTTCGAGCGCCGCATCCTGCAGGTGCTGCGATGAGCGAACTGACGGACCTGCTCTCGGTGACGGCTCAGTTGCTGCTGGGCCTGGCGCTGCTGCTCACGCTGGGCCACCTCCTGCGGGCGCGCTCGCTCCTGGAACGAGTGGTAGCGCTGGAAATCCTCTCCGCGAGCACCGTGGGCGGAGCGGCCATCCTGACCCTCACCCGCGGCGAGTCCGCCACCATCGACCTCGCCCTGGCTGTCGCGCTCGTGTCCTTCACGGGCGCGATCGCGTTCGGATCCTTCATCGAGCGGAGGCGCTCGGATGGTTGACCTCTCCGCCTTCCTGGACCTGGTGGCGGCGCTGATGGCAGTGCTAGGGGCCTTCTTCCTCGCACTGGCGGCGCTGGCGCTGTTCCGGATGCCGGACATCTACTCGCGGCTGTCCGCCACCTCGAAGGCGGTGACGCTGGGCGCGTCCATGCTGCTGGGGGCGGCCGCGGTGGGCGGCGGCGACGCCGGCCTGGTCTGGCGCGCGCTGGCAGGCATCGCGTTCCTCTTCCTGACCTCGCCCATCGTGGGCCACGTCCTGGGCCGCGCCGCCTGGCGCTCCGGCGTGGAGCCCGTGGTGGTGTATCGCGACCCCTTCCCCACGGACCCGCTGGGCGACGCCGCCACGGAGGGCCCCCTGGGCCCGGACGGACGTCCGGAGGGCGTTCGGCGGAGCGGCGAGGCCGGCTGAGCGCGCCGGGCGGGCGCGCGCTCCTTGCCCGGGCAGGCTCCGGGCGAATACGATCAGAGTTCGGCGCGGAGGGGTCGCATAGTGGCCTAGTGCGGGCGCCTGCTAAGCGCTTGTCTCGGGTTTTCCGGGACCGAGGGTTCGAATCCCTCCCCCTCCGCCACCGCACCGGCGCCCACACACACTCACACAGCGCACCAACCGCGCACAACGCGCACCATCGAGGACACGCCGTGGCCACCTTCCACATCTGGACCCTGGGCTGCCAGATGAACCAGGCGGACTCCCTGAAACTGGCGGCCGGCCTGGAGCGCATGGGCTACCACCCCGTGGACGACGACGCGGCGGCCGACCTGGTGGTGATCAACACCTGCTCCGTCCGCCAGCACGCGGAGGACCGTGCGTACTCGCGGCTGGGGATGCTGCGCAAGCGTCGCAACCAGGGCCAGCGGGTCTCCATCGCCGTGATGGGGTGCATGGTGGGTCCCAAGACGGACGACCTCCGCCGCCGCTTCCCGTACGTGGACGCCTGGGCACGCCCGCAGGAGTTCGACCCGATCCTGGACCTGGCCGCAGGCGCCCGCGACACCTCTGAGGGCGAACTCGGCGAGCTGATCCCGCTGGAGGTGGTGAGCAGCGGCATGGCCCGCACCTATGCGAAGCCCTCCGGTCCCACCGCCTACGTCCCCGTGATCCACGGCTGCGACAAGTTCTGCACCTACTGCATCGTCCCGCTACGCCGGGGCCGCGAGGCCTCTCGCGCGGTGGACGACATCCTGGACGAGGTGCGCTTCCTCGCCGACCACGGCGTCCGCGAGGTCACCCTGCTGGGCCAGACCGTCGAGGCGTACGGTCACGACCTGCCCGACCTGCCGGGCGGCTCCCGCCCGGACCTGGCTACGCTGTTCGAGGGCATCGACGGGATCGAGGGCATCCGCCGCGTGCGCTTCCTGACGTCCTACCCGAAGGACATGACGGATCGCATCGTGGCGTCCGTGGCCTCCCAGCCCAAGGTCTGCGAGTACTTCAACATCCCGGTGCAGTCCGGCTCGGACTCCATGCTGGCGCGCATGCGCCGCGGCTACACCGTGGCGGAGTTCGAGGAGCGCGTGGCGAAGATCCGGTCGCTGATGCCGGACGCGGCGATCGTCACGGACGTGATCGTCGGGTGCCCGGGCGAGACGGACGCCGAGTTCCAGGAGACGGTGGACCTCCTGGAGCGCATCGGCTTCGACACCGTCCACGTGGCCGCCTACTCGCCCCGGCCCGGCACCTTCGCCTTCCGGCAGATGGAGGACGACGTGCCGCCAGAGGTGAAGAAGGAGCGCCTGCAGGTGGTGGAGGGCATCCACCGTGCGTCGTCCGAGCGTATCAACCAGGCGCTGCTCAACCAGACCGTGGAGGTGCTGGTGGAGCAGGAGCAGGGCGGCCGCGCCTCCGGCCGCACCCGCCGCGGCCAGATCGTGCACTTCGACGCGCGCGGGCGCGTGGGTGACCTGGTGGAGGTGGCCGTCGCGCAGGTGACGCCGTGGTCCGCGCAGGGCCACGTGGCTGACGAACTCACGCTGGCGGTCCTCTAGCCGCCACTCCCCCTCGGACTCGCGTAGGCTCGACGCATGACCGCCGCTCCCGTTGTCGCCGCCATCGTTGCCATCTTCGCCGTGCGCGAAGGTGCGCTGCAGGTGCTCCTGGTACACCGCTCCGCCGCGCCGGAGGAGGATGCCTGGGCGCTGCCCGGCGGGCGCTGGGACGGCGTCGAGTCGCTGGAGGCCGCCGCCACCCGCGTGCTGGGCCGTGAGACCGGCGTGAAGAACCTCTACCTGGAGCAGTTGTTCACCACGTCCGGCCTGGACGCGGCCCAGCCCTCGGTGGCTGTCGCCTACTTCGCGCTGGTGGAGGCGGCCACGGTGCGGCTGCGGCAGGAGGAGTCCTGGCAGCCGGCCTGGTTCGCGGTGAACGAACTGCCGCCGTTGGCCTTCAAGAACAACGAAGTCATCGACCAGGCTGTCCGCCGGGTGGGTGCGAAGTTGGACTACACGAACATTGCCTACGGCCTGCTGCCGGAGCAGTTCACGCTCCGCGAACTCCAGATCACCTACGAGGCCATCCTGGGCAAGCCCCTGGACCGCAGAAACTTCCGCAAGCGCATGATCTCCACGGGCGTCATCGAAGCCACGAGCGACACTCGCCGGGAGGGCGCCCACCGCCCGGCCACGCTGTACCGGTTCGTCTCCCGGGAGCCGGTCTTCCTGTAAAGGGCGAGCCTGGTGAACGACGTCAGATCTGGTAGACTCATAATTGTTCACCAGATCTCCGGGGATCCACCATGACCACCAGCCAGCGTGCACGCAGCCGCATCGACAGCCAGGGTCGGCTGCTTATCCCGGCTGAACAGCGCCGCGCACTGGGCATCGAGCCGGGCGACAGCGTGACCCTGGAGGTCGTAGACGGGGAATTGCGCGTACTGACCATCGATGAGGGCATCCGCCGCGCCCAGGACCTAGTGCGCCGCTTCGTACCGGCCGGACGTCGCCTCTCCGACGAACTGATCTCGGACCGCCGGGACGAGGCGGACCGCGAACTCGCAGATGAGCGGTGACTTTCTGGATGCTTCCGCCGTCCTGGCCCTGCTCCAGGGCGAACCGGGGGCAGACGCAGTCCGAGACGCCCTCCATCGGGACGCTCGCATCTCCGCGGTGAACTTCGCGGAAGTCGTCTCCAAACTCGTCGGCGCCGGCGTGCCCTCAGATGAAGCGGTCCGGGCCGCTGCACTCCCCGAACTGGAGATTGTCGAACTCAACGCAGACGTCGCCGCCGATGCGGGAGTCATCCACGCCGAGCTGCGCCTGCGAGGACTAGGACTGGCGGACGCAGTGTGCATCGCAGCAGGCCGGGCGGCAGGCGCTTCGGTGGTCACCGCTGATCGCCAGTGGGCATCTCTTGGGCTGGACGTGGAGGTGCGGCTGATCCGTTAGCCACGCCGCCTTACCATCCGTTCGTGACTACCTCCTCCCCTGACCGCCCCCCTACGTTTGGCCTGCTCCCCGGTGGGGGCTCCGCGCAGGAGTTCCTGTCCGCGGCGCAGACAGCCGAGGCGCTCGGCTATGACTCCGTCTGGATGGGCGACCACGTCCTGTGGCCCTCGTTCTGGCCGGAGCCGATCCCCATGCTGGCGGCGGCTGGCGCCGTCACATCGAGGATCGCGCTGGGCACGGGTGTGCTGCTTGCGGCGCTGCGGCGGCCGGCGGCGCTGGCGAAGCAGTCCGCGACCATGCAGTGGATGACGGACGGCCGCTTCCGCCTCGGCGTGGGCGCCGGCGGCGAGTACCCCACGGAGTTCGAGGCCTCGGGGGTGCCCCTCGATGAGCGCGGGCGCTACCTGGACGACACGCTCGCCGCGCTGCGCGCCCTGTGGTCCGGCGAGGAGGTCTCGCTCCACAACCGCCAGATCGAGGTGGACGGTGCGCGCCTGGACGTGGTGCCGGACCCGCCGATCCCGATCTGGGTAGGCGGCCGCTCGCGCGCCGGGCAGCGGCGCGCCGCGCAGTACGGCGACGCCTGGATGCCCTTCGTCATCACCCCCGAGCGCTTCGCCGAGGGCTGGGCAAACGTCCGAGGGCGCGCCGAGCAGTTCGACCGCGACCCGGACGCCATCGTCCCAGCCGTGCAGATGTGGTCCCAGTTCGATGACGACGTGGCCGTGGCGCTCCCGATCATCGCGGAGCGCATCGAGGCCACGTACCGCGTGGAGTTCCAGCGCTTCGAGCGCTACACGGTCTATGGGGACGCGGACATGTGGGCGGCGCGGCTCCAGGAGTTCATCGACGCCGGCGTGAGGCACTTCAACTTCGTGCTGTCCGGCGGCGACCGCCTGGAGCAAGTCACGCGCATAGCCACGGACGTGATCCCGCGCCTGACCGGCGCGGGCGAGTCGTGACCGCGGCCACCGAGCGCCCGCCGCACGTCCCGCTGGCGGCGCGGGTGCTGCCCTCTCGGTTCTTCTACGGCTGGTACATCGCGGTCGGCTGCGCGGCGATGATGATGGTTGCCGGCGGCGTGGGCTATTACGGCCTAGCGGTGTTCCTGGAGCCGCTCCAGGAGGAGCACAACTGGTCCAACTCCGCCGTCTCCGGCGCCACGAGCATGTTCTTCCTCATCGGCGGGGTCGTGGGGGCGGTGGTCGGCCCGTACGTGGACCGCTACGGGCCGCGGCCGTTCCAGATCATCGGTGTGCTGATCATGGGCATCCTGGTGATGCTCGTGGGCGGGGTGCGCGAACTCTGGCAGTTGTACGCGCTCTACGCCGCGGTGGCCCTGGGCAATGGGCTGGCCTCGGCGGTGGCGATCAACGCGATGATGGCGCGCTGGTGGATCCGCCGCCGCGCGCGGGCCATGAGCATCTCCGCCACGGGCGTGTCGCTGGGTGGCGTGATCCTCACACCGCTGGGCGCGTGGATGGTGGAGCGCGGCGGCCTGTCGCTGGCGGCGCCCGCCCTGGGCGCGGCGGTGCTGGTAATCGGCCTGCCGGTAGTGCTCTTCGTGCTGGTCTTCGACCCCCGCCAAATGGGCCTGCTCCCGGACGGCGACCGCACGGAGGAGGACGCCCACGCCGCGGTGGCCGCCTCCGGCCGGCGACACCTGTCGATTGAGTCCCAGAGCCGCGTGTGGACGCGGGGGCAGGCGGTGCGCACCGTCTCGTTCTGGGCCGTCCTCGTGGGCTTCGTGCTCGTCCTGATGGCGCAGACCGGTTTCGTCATCCACCAGATCGCGTTCCTGGAGGAGCGGCTGGGCTCACGGAGCGCCGCGGCGTTCGCGCTCTCCACCACGGCGTTCGGCAGCATCGTGGCGCGGCTCATCGTGGGGTCGTTCGCGGACAACGTGGACAAGCGCTGGCTGACCGTGGGGATCTTCGTGACGCAGGCCACGTCCGTGCTGCTCGTCCTGTGGATCGAGAACTCCGTGGCCACCTACGCGCTGATCCTGGTGTTCGGCTTCACCATCGGCAACGTCTACATGATGCAGTCGCTGATCACGGCGGAAATCTTCGGGATGGTGTCACTGGGTTCGATCTTCGGGCTCGTCGTGCTCGCGGGACAGGCAGGCTCCGGCCTCGGCCCGTTCGCCGTGGGAGTGCTGGAGGACGCCACCGGCTCCTACAACGCCTCGTTCGTCGTGACCTCCATCGTGACGTACGCGGCGGCGGCGGTGATCCTGCTCGCGCGCCCGGTCCCGGCGGCCCCCGTCATCGAGGCAACTCGCGACGTGGAGCGCGAGGACGCCGCCGGGTAGCGCTCAGATCGCGTAGAGGAAGATCGCGCCCAGCAGCACGGCCAGCACGGCGCCGACGATCATCACCCACACGAGCGTCTGGTTCGGCCCCCACCCCTCAGGCAGGTCGCCGCGCTCCTCGATGCTCGCGTCCGGATCGCGGTCGGGGGTGCGGGCGAAGTTGTCGGGCGTCTCGGGCGGGCGGTCTCCCTCGTTGGTCATGATGGCTCCTCGCGTCCGGGAGCCGGCCCCACCGCGATCCATCGGAACACACCGGCTCCGGGATGTCTGCTACTGGGACATCTGGTTCGCAAGCGTCCGCCCGTGCTCGCTGATGAAGTCGCGCGCTTCGCCCAGGTACGCGCGCACCTCGCCCAGGTCGAGGCTCCTCGGTGCGTCGGGCGTCCACGTGACCTCTGCGCTCAGCGCGAGTTCAAACTGCAGCGCGTTCCAGTCCGCCGGAGAACGGTCCGCCGACCTGAGCAGGCGTTCCATCGCCAGGCTCACGCGCGCCGTGCGGGGCGCGACCTCGTCCCAGTACGCATCCTCGCCGTGTACCCGGACGTTGGCCTCGTGGTTCAGCCGCAGGAGGGCCAGGCTGGGCGACTCTGACACGAGCATCTCCTCGAGCAACTCGCGGTTCCGGGAGACGTGCTCGGACACCTCTGGGTCGGACGGGAGCGCGTCGGCGTCGCGGGCGGCTGCCCTCACCGCCCCGTCGAGGACGATCCTCGCGGCGATCGGGACGTCAGCGGCATAGCGCTCGTGGAGCCGATCCCACCGGTCGTAGACCTCCTCCAGCTCCACCCGGAGATGTTCCACCTCCTCCGGCAGGTCGAGGTCACCGCTCACGAGCCGCTCGCGAAAGATCGCGGACACTCGGTTGCTGTCTCGCACGAACTGCCAGTCCCCCCACGTCACCTCGACCCCCTCCACGAGGGCAATGACGTCCCCGTCCGCCGGCGTCGAATCGCTTCGCGCGCCCGCACCCAGCGCCACGACCAGGGCGAGGAGTAGCGATCCCACGAGCAAGCCCGCGATCGGGCGATCCTGACGCTTCATTGGCGCAGCCTACTGGCGCAGGGAGTGGCGGCAACCTGCGTGTCGGGGGTGAGCCGGGGATCGAGAGCCATGTCGTCGAGAGTACAAGGGTGCGAGGGGCGCCCGCCGGCGAACCCTCGACGCTCACGGATACCAGCATTGACGCCTGTCGCTGACTAAGCGTAAGGTGGACACGAACTAGTTTGTGTACGTAGTACGCAAACTGCCCAGGGGCCCCCCGCCGCAGGCGTTCAGACCGCGGCAGGTGGAGCCCGAGACGAGGCCCACTGATGACCACCACCACCTTCCCCGTCGCGCAACTTCAGTGCGAGACGGACACCGGCATCCAGACCGTCCCGCTCTCGGAAGAGGCGGCGTTCGGGTCCTGGCAGCCCAGCATTCCGGAGCGCTACTGGGGGATGGAGGCCGACGAACTGTCGCGCCGCATCCGCGCCGCGCGCGAGACGCTGGGCGACCAGGTGGTGGTGCTGGGCCACCACTACCAGCGCGAGGACATCATCCAGTTCGCGGACGAGCGCGGTGACTCCTTCGCGCTGGCGCAGTACGCCGCCGAGCGAGGCGAGTCCAAGTACATCGTGTTCTGCGGCGTGCACTTCATGGCGGAGGCCGCGGACATCCTGCGCGCCGACCACCAGCAGGTGATCCTGCCGAACATGGAGGCCGGCTGCTCCATGGCGGACATGGCCGCGGAACCGGACGTGTGGAGCGCGTGGCGGGAGTTGGAGGAGTTCTTCGGCAGCACGGAGGACATCATCCCCGTGACCTACATGAACTCCGCCGCCAGCCTGAAGGCCTTCTGCGGCGCCAACGGCGGCGTGGTCTGCACCTCCAGCAACGCCACGAAGGTGCTGGAGTGGGCCTTCGAGCGCGGCAAGCGCGTGTTCTTCTTCCCGGACCAGCACCTGGGCCGCAACACCGGCCACGCCATGGACATCCCGTTGGAGGAGATGGTGCTGTGGGACTGGCGCGCACCCGCCGGCAACCTGGGCCGCGCCACCCCCGAGCAACTGGAGCGCTCGCGCATCATCCTGTGGCAGGGCCACTGCTCCGTGCACCAGCGCTTCTCGCTGGCGCAGATCGAGCAGGCCCGGCAGCAGTACCCGGACGTGAAGATCGTCGTCCACCCGGAGTGCCGGTATGACGTGGTGCAGGCGGCGGACGCGAACGGCTCCACGGCGTTCATCGCGAAGTACGTCGCGGAGGCGCCCGCCGGCTCCGTGATCGGCGTGGGCACGGAGATCAACCTGGTCTCCCGCCTGGCCAAGGAGAACCCGGACAAGACCATCTTCTGCCTGGACCCCGTGGTCTGCCCCTGCTCCACGATGTATCGAGTCCACCCCGCCTACCTGGCGTGGGTCATGGAGTCGCTCGTGGCCGGCGAGGTGGTGAACCGCATCGAGGTCCCGAAGGCCCAGCGCCGCGACGCCAAGGTGGCCCTGGATCGGATGCTCGCGCTGAAGTAGCGGCAGCGCTTCCCGTGCCGCCTGTGGCGGCATCCTTCGACAGGCTCAGGACGAGCGGGAAGCAGCCCGAGGCCACGGTCCCGACCGATGCCGCCTGACTCCGCCCGTTTCCGGCCCCCTCCCCCCTTGAGGGGAGGGTTGGGGTGGGGTCTCCGCCCTCTGCTGCTGCCGCTCCACCCACCCGAGGCGCTATAACTCCCTCCATGCCCCGCCCCCAGATCCTCCCCACCTTCGAGGACGCACTCGCCGACCTGCGTGACGGGATGTCCGTCATGATCGGCGGCTTCGGCGCGGGCTCGCCCATCAACCTGCTGACGGCGCTCTGGCACCGGGATGTGCGCGACCTCACGCTCATCACCAATGGCGTCGGCTTCCCTTCGCCGAACCCGGACCTGAAGGCCATCGCTGACCTGATCCAGGACGGGCGCGTCCGGAAGATCGTCGCCTCCTTCACCGCCGCCACGCGGCCCTCGCGGCCCGGGGCGGCCGAGGAACTCATCCGCACCGGGCAGGTGGAGGCGGAACTGGTGCCGCAGGGCACGCTGGCGGAGCGCATCCGCGCGGGCGGCGCGGGCATCCCGGCGTTCTACACGCCCACCGGCGCCGGGACGCTGCTGGCGGAGGGGCGCGAGGTGCGCGAATTCAACGGGCGCCCGCACCTGCTGGAGCACGCGCTCACGGCCGACGTCGCGATCCTCCACGCGTGGAAGGCGGACGAGGCCGGCAACCTGGTCTTTCGCCGCGCCTCGCGGAACTACAACCCGATCATGGCCATGGCCGCGGACATGACCATCGTGGAGGTAGAGCAGCCGATCCTGCCGGCCGGCGCGCTGGACCCGGACCACGTCCACACCCCTGGGCTCTACGTGCACCGCCTGGTGCACATCCCCGTGGGCGGCGTCCTGCGCATCCACCGCTCCACCGGCACACCGCTGCTCCAGACCGAGACGCCCGAGGTCACCCCGCAACCTGTCCGCCCGGAGCCGCGGCCGTGAGCGCGCACACGGAGGAGCCGAAGCGCCCACTCGACCGCGAGCAGATGGCGGCGATCCTCGCGCAGCGCCTCGGTACCGGTTGGGTGGTGAACCTGGGCGTGGGCATGCCCACCGCCGTGTCCAACTTCGTGCGGCCGGAGCAGGAGATCGTGTTCACCTCGGAAAATGGGGTGATCGGCTACGGCCGGCTGGCCGGCGAGGACGAGGAGGATCCGGACGTGGTCAACGCGGCCGCGGTGCAGGCGGTGACGCTGGAGCCCGGCGCATCCATCGTCCACCACGCAGACTCGTTCGCGCTCATCCGCCGAGGGCTCGTGGACGTCACCTGCCTGGGTGCGTACCAGGTGGCGCCGGACGGCTCGTTCGCGAACTGGAAGACGCAGGACGACGGCCGCGCGGACCTCGGGGGCATCGGCGGGGCGATGGATTTGGCGGCGTGCTGCAAGCAGGTCTACGTGGTGATGGAACACACCACGCGGGACGGCCAGCCGCGCCTGGTTGAGCGCTGCACGCTCCCCGTCACGGCGCCCTCGGGCGTCACGCTCGTGGTCACGAGCCTGGCGGTCGTGGCGGTACGGGACGACCGCTTCGTCCTGGAGGAGCACGCCCCCGGCTACACCGCCGAGGAGATCCGAGCGCTCACCGGCGCCCCGCTGGAGGTCAGCCCGGACCTGCGCCGCGTCGGCGTGTAGCCGCCCGGCGAGCCCCCCCAGCGTTGACGCCGGAAGGGGCCGGGCCTAGCCTTGCTTTCTCGTGACTTTGCGTACACGATACGCAAAGTCAGCGCCGAGAGGGCTTCCGTGGCCGGCTACCGCTTCCAGGCTCGCTATCCCCTCCGCCACACAGACACGTTCGGCGGGACGCCGTTCGTACATGGCGGCGTGCTGCTCGCCCTCACCGAGATCGCCCTGGACGCCTATGACCGCGAGGCGGGCGTGCCCAGCCATCGAGACGTGCTGCGCTTCCAGGCGTCCTCCGAGGTGCGGTACCGCTCGCCGCTGCGCTGGGACGACGCCGCCGTGGTGTGCCTGCGCTGCACGGAGTTGCGCGAGGGCCGCCTGACCTTCCAGGCGGAGGTGGCAGCCGCCTCGGACGGGCGCGTGGTCGCCGAGTTCACGCACCGCTACGTGACGGTGAACGCGCGCAACGGGCGTCCGGAGGTGCCGCACGACTGGGACGCCATCGTCCGCGCGATCCGCGAGTACGACACGGACGTGGAGGTAGCCGAGGACGCACTCCACGAGGATCCGGTTTCGCCGGCTGCCACCCCAACCCTCCCCCGCGAGGGGACAGGGGATCGGAGGTGACCGCCCAGCGCGACGCGGCAGCGGGCGAGTACGACCTGATCGTGGTGGGCTCCGGCATCGCCGGGCTGTACGCCGCCCTTCAGGCACGCGAGGCGGACGCGCACGTGCTGGTGGTCACCAAGGGCGGCATCGACGAGGCCTCCACGCGCTACGCCCAGGGCGGCATCGCGGCCGCCGTGGGGCCGGACGACTCCCCGGTCGACCACCTCCGCGACACCATCGAGGCCGGCGCCGGCCTGGTGGACGAGGAGGCCGCGCGCATCCTCTGCTACGAGGCCGCGGACCGCGTGGCAGACCTGGTGCGCTACGGCGTCCACTTCGACTCCACCAACGGCGAGGTGGCGCTGGGCCGGGAGGCCGCCCACTCGCGCTCGCGCATCCTGCACGCCCGGGGCGACGCGACCGGGCTGGAGATCGAACTGTCGCTCTCCACGCTGGCCAAGCGCGACATCGCGATCCTGGAGCACACGCTGGCGAACCGCATCCTGGTCCAGGACGGCGCCGTGGCCGGCGTGGAGGTCTTCCGCACCGGCGAGGCGACGCACGCCACCTACCTCGCGCCCACGGTGATCCTCGCCACCGGCGGGGCCGGCCAGATGTACCGCACCACCACCAACCCGCCCGTCTCCACCGGCGACGGCGTGGCGCTGGCCTACGAGTGTGGCGCCGAGGTCATGGACATGGAGTTCACCCAGTTCCATCCCACGGCGCTGGTGTTGCCGGGGCGGCCGGTGTTCCTGATCTCGGAGGCCGTGCGCGGCGAGGGCGCCCTGCTCTTCAACGCCGCCGGCGAGCGCTTCATGCTGAAGGACGACCCGGAGCGCGCGGAACTGGCGCCCCGGGACGTGGTGGCGCGCGCGGCGCTGCGCGAGATGCTGGCCGCCGGGACGGGCCACGTGCTGCTGGACGTCACCGCGCACGAGGCCGGGTGGCTGGCGGCGCGCTTCCCCCAGATCTACGCCAATTGCCTGGAGGCCGGCCTGGACATGGCCCGCGACCGTATCCCCGTCTCCCCGGCCGCGCACTACACCATGGGCGGCGTCCGCACGAACACCTGGGGCGAGACCACCGTGCGAGGGCTCTTCGCGGTCGGCGAGGCGGCCTGCACGGGCGTGCACGGCGCCAACCGGCTGGCCTCCAACTCGCTGCTGGAGACGGTGGTCTTCGCCCACCGTGCCGTCGAGCGCCTGCTCCGCACGCCCTCGCCCGTACCACCACCGCCGGAGCCCACGGAGGACGCGTGCGTCCTATCCGCTCCCGAGCCGAACGGCGCGCCGCCGGACACGGGGGCGGTGAAGGACCTGATGTGGCGGGAGGTGGGCATCGTGCGGACGGCTGACGGCCTCCAGCGCGCCGCGGACACGCTGCGCCACTGGGCCGCGAGCATCCCGGAGCCGCGCGACCGCGCCGGCTACGAGTTGCGCTCGATCGTCACGTGCGCCCGGCTCGCGGCGGAGGCGGCGTTGCTCCGCGAGGAGTCGCGCGGCGCGCACTACCGCACGGACTACCCCGAGCCCCGCGAGGAGTGGCGCCGCCACGTCGTCTTCCGCAGCGAAGGAGCCACCGCATGAACGTCCCACCCCCGCCGGCTGATGCCGTCTCGATGATCATCGCCTCCGCGCTGGACGAGGACCGCGCCTCCTTCGACGTCACCACGCGCACCACCGTCCCGCCCGACCAGCCCGGAGAGGCCACGGTGCTCTACAAGCAGGCGGGCGTGGTCTGCGGCCTGGACGTGCTGGCGCAGGTCTTCCAGCAGGTCTCCGACGAGATCGAGGTCACCTCGTCCTTCGAGGACGGCGAGTACGTGGAGGCCGGCACGGAGGTGGCGGAGATCGCCGGCCCGCTGGCCGCGATCCTCTCCGGCGAGCGGGTGGCTCTGAACCTGGTGCAGCGCATGTCCGGCATCGCCACGCTGGCTCGGGACTACGTCGCCGCGGCCGGGGCGGGCGGGAACGCGCGCGTGGTGGACACGCGCAAGACCACTCCCGGCCTCCGCGCCGTGGAGCGCTACGCCGTCCGTGTGGGGGGCGCGCACAACCACCGCAACACCCTGGAGGACGGCGTCCTCATCAAGGACAACCACATCGAGGCCGCGGCCCTGCGCGACGTGGACCTCGCGGGCGTCATTGCCCTCGCGCGGGCTGGGGCGGCGCACACCGTGCGCATCGAGGTGGAAGTGACGGACGCAGAGATGGCGCGACAGGCCGTCGCCGCGGGGGCCGACGTGATCCTGCTGGACAACATGACGCCCTCGCAGATGCGGGACGTGGTAGCGGAACACCGCGCGGACCCCTCGAAGGCGCATGTGCTGTTCGAGGCCTCCGGCGGCATCACGCTGGAAACGATCGCGGAGGTCGCAGCCACTGGCGTGGACCTGATCTCCTGCGGCGCGCTGACGCACTCCGCGCCCGCCCTGGACATCTCACTGGACGTCCGGCCGGGCTAGACGGCCCGGGTAGGCTGACGGCGGACCGGACGGAGCCAGTCATGCCGCTTACGCACCACCGCTTCCCCCTGGCCGTGGTGACGCTCGCCGCCCTGGTGGCGCTCCTGCCCTCCGTCGCCATGGGGCAGACCCCCACACCGTCGACGATGGTGATCGAGGTGCCCGACCCGGATCAGCCGGAATACCTCCCCGGCACCACGAACCTGGCCTACTTCGGCCAGCGCTTCGCGGTGTTCGCGGACGGCACACTCTGTGTAGAAGGTGACGTCCCGACCACGGGCGGATTCATTGTCGTGCTCGGCGAGGCGGGGCAGCCCTCGGAGTGCGGGACGCCCGGCACCCGCGTGGAGTTTGCAGGGACGCTCGTGGGGCCGTTCACCTTCGAAACGAAGGTCGCCCTCGGCAGCACGGTCGTGCTAACGAACTGGGGGCCGTATCCGACGCACACCCCATACCCGACGCACGTCTGTGCCTGGCTGGCCGATGGGGGATCCGAAGCACTGGCAGGCTGCGCACCGCAGGCAACGCCGGGCCCCTCTGACGCCGGCAACGCCGGGCCGCGGCTGACCCCGGACGACGGCGCGGGGGTGATGACAGCGCTGTTGATGCTCGCCCTCACCCTGGCCGGCGCGGTCTCCGCGAGGGCCGTCGCGCGGCGCCCGTGACGCTTGCCCTCCGCTCCCGGGGCGTCGAGGATCACGCGACCACGGAGGGGAGTGACGCGTGAACCAGGTGCTCATCCTGACGGGGCCGCCGGGGGCCGGGAAGTCCACGGTGGCCGGCGCAATCTGCGAGCGCTTCGACCGCATGCTCCACGTGCCCGTGGACGACATCCGCCACTGGGTGCGCGCGGGGTACCGCCACCCCTGGGCGGGGGACGCCCAGGCCGTCGAACAGCGGCAACTCGCGGTGGAGAACGCCGCCGCCGTCGCCCGCAACGCCATTGCCCGCCGCTACGCCGCCATCATCGATGACGTGGTCTACGGCGAGGTGGTGGAGGCCTACCGCGCCGCGCTGGCGGGCATCCCCGCGGAGGTGCACCTGGTCACCCTGCTGCCCAGCCTGGAGGTCACCCACGCACGCGACGGGGCCCGGGCCGCCTCGATCCCGGAGCGCGTGAAGGTGTTGCACGCCGCGTTCGTCGAGTCGGCCGCTGCCGGGCAGGCAGGCGCCGTGCTGGACTCCAGCGAGGACACGGACGCCTACGTCACCGCGGACCGCGTCCAGGACGCGATCTCCCGTGGGCTCGCCCGCCTGGGGTAGTCGAGGGCGACGCACGCCCCGGCACTGGACAGAGAACGGACGCAGAAGAGCCCGGCTTGCGCCGGGCTCCTCGTTCAGCCGTCCGTCATCCGATCAACGGGCCGCTGGTTCGTTCCTTGAAGGCCTAGTAGCGGTCGCGACCGCCGCCGCCGTAGCCACCGCCGCCGCCGCTGCGACCACCGCCGCCGCCGCCGTAGCCACCGCCACCGCCGCTGCGACCACCGCCGCCGCCGCCGTAGCCACCACCACCGCCGCCGTAGCCACCACGGCCACCGCCGCCGCCACCGAAGCCACCACCGCCGCGGTTCTCGCGGGGCTGTGCCTCGTTGACACGGAGGTTGCGGCCGCCGAAGTCAACACCGTCCAGCGCGCGGATGGCCGCGGCTGCAGCGTCGTTTTCCATCTCCACGAAACCGAAGCCGCGCGGGCGGCCAGTCTCACGGTCCGTCGGCAGAGCCACGGACACCACTTCGCCGTGGGCCGCGAACAACTGCTCCACCTGCTCTTCGGTTGCGGTGAAGGGCAGGTTTCCTACGTAAATGCGTTGCGTCACTAAATCATCTCCACGCCGGCACACGCCGGCTCACACTGACCGCCGGGTGGCGGTCTCTCATTCTCACCAGCGCGCGCGTGGAGGCTCGGATGCCACAACCAGTAGCGGACTGAGGAGGCCGGTACTCGCGACCGGCGTGCATCCACCGTATCCGAATGCAGCCCGAACGTCGATTGGCAATCCTGTGAGGATCGTCCCGGCGCGAGCCAGGCCTACCCCCGCCGAGGGCGCTCGCGGTCGGCCGAGTCTAGGATGATCGTGACCGGGCCGTCGTTCACCGCGTCCACCAGCATGTGCGCGCCGAAGCGGCCGCCCGCCACCGTCAGCCCCCGGGCAGCCAGGGCGGCCATGACGTCATCCACCAGTGGGGCGGCTACCTCGGGCGGAGCGGCGTCCGTGAACGCGGGGCGACGCCCCCGGCGGGTGTCCGCAAAGAGCGTGAATTGGCTCACCACCAGCACCGAGCCGCCCATGTCCTCCACGGAGCGGTCAAAGCGACCAGCGGCATCAGGGAAGACGCGGAGTTCGGCCACCTTCTTCGCCAGCCAGGCCACCTCGGCGGGGCCGTCCTCCGGGGCTACGCCCAGGTAGACCAGCAGGCCGGGGCCCACCTCGCCGGTGGTCTCGCCCTCCACGGTGACGCGGGCGCGGGCGACGCGCTGGACAACGGCACGCACGAGGGCGGGGGCGAGGCTAGTCGGCGGCCTTCACGCGGTCCGCGCGCTTGGCCTTCTTCTCGGACGCCTTCGGGGAGGAGTCGTCGCTGAGCTTGGCGTCCTTCTTGCCGGAGGAGCGTGCCTTGCTGGTACTGCCGGAGTCGGAGTCGCTGCCTAGGCCGCGGCCGGAGGTCTTGTAGTAGCCGCCCGCCTTGAAGACCAGTGGCGGCGCCACCAGCGTCACGCGGCGCGCGGGCTTGCCGCACTTCTGGCAGTCGTGCGAGGTGGGCGAGCCGAACGGCTGCTGCAGTTCGTACTGGTGGCCGCCTTCGCAGCGGTAGTCGTATCTGGGCACGGGTGACCTCGCAGTTCGGGTGGGACGCTGCCTCGCCCCAGAATGCTCATCTTATGACGGCATCCCGCTGTGCGGTACGCCGCTGGTGGCCCACTGTGGCGCATCCGAGGGGCGAGGCCCATACTGTACGGACGTGCGCCACGCCCTTCGCGGGTGCGTGACGGGCGAGTTGATACGAGAGAGACAGGCCGGCGCCGGCCCTCGCACCCAGCGGGGGCAAATCTATGCGTCGGAGGTAAGAGGAGCAGGTAGCCATGGCTGCAGGTATCTCCATGCGCCAGATGCTGGAGGCCGGGGTCCATTTCGGTCACCAGACACGACGCTGGAACCCCCACATGCGGCGGTACATCTTTACCGCCCGCAACGGGATCCACATCATCGACCTGGCCAAGACGGTCCGCGCGCTGGACGAGGCGATCGACAAGGTGCGCGAGGTGGTCTCGTCCGGCGAGCAGGTGCTGTTCGTCGGCACCAAGAAGCAGGCCCGGCGCATCGTGGAGCAGGAAGCGGAGCGCTGCGCCATGCCCTACGTCAGCAACCGCTGGCTCGGCGGCACGCTGACCAACTTCAGCACCATCCAGCCCCAGATCAACAACTACAGCCGCCTGGCGGACCAGATGTCACAGGGCGACCTGGGCGAGGGCATGACCAAGCGCGAGCGCATGATGCTGACCAAGGAGTTCGAGCGGCTCCACCGCTTCTACGGCGGCCTGCGCAACATGAAGCGCGTCCCCGGGCTCCTCTTCGTGATCGACCCCACCATGGAGGAGAACGCGATCGCGGAGGCCCGGCGCCTCAACATCCCGATCATCGCGATGTGCGACACCAACTCCGACCCGGACCTCATCGACTTCCCGATCCCGTCCAACGACGACGCGATCCGCGCCATCCAACTGATGGCCGGCCGGGTGGCGGACGCCGTGATGGAGGGCGTGGCCGTGGGCGAGGTGGAGCAGCAGTTCCAGGCCGCCCAGGGCGGCCCCGCTACGGCCGAGCCGCAGGCGGAGCCGGAAGCGGAAGCCGCACCCGCGGAGTAGGGACGGCCGCACCGGCCCCCAAACAGGCAACTAGAGCAGGCGACGCCCCTGCCCCACCGGGGGCGCGGGCGTCCGCCCTGTCTCTCACTCCACCCCGCGCCCACCTGTGGCGCACAGACTGAGGAGCACACGGTGGTCACTACAGAGGACGTGAAGCGGCTGCGCGAGGAGACCGGCGCCGGGGTCATGGACGCCAAGCGCGCCCTGGACGAGGCCGGCGGCAACTTCGACAAGGCGCGGGAGATCCTGCGCGAAAAGGGCGTGGCCGCCGCCGCCAAGCGCGCGGACCGGGCCACCGGCCAGGGCATCGTGGAGGCCTACATCCACGGCCAGGGCCGCATTGGCTCCATGGTGGAGGTCCAGTGCGAGACGGACTTCGTCGCCCGCACGGACGCCTTCAAGCAACTGGCGAAGGACGTGGCCATGCAGATCGCGGCCATGAATCCGCTGGCGCTCACCCCGGAGGAGGTCCCCGCGGACGCCCCCGGCACGGCGGAAGAGAACGCACTGCTGACCCAGGCCTTCATCCGCGACGGCAGCAAGACCATCCAGGACCTGGTGCAGGACGCGATCGCCCAGACCGGCGAGAACGTCCGCATCGCCCGCTTCTCCCGGTTCGAACTCGGGCAGGGCTAGGGGCAGGCTGGGCCGGGACAGGCCCGGCCAGGACATCGATACCGCGTGGCGGCGGGGACCACGACTGGAGGACGCGCGTGACGGACGAAATCCTCCTGGAGGCCGAGGAGAAGATGGAGTCGGCGGTGGCCGCCGCCCAGCGCGACCTGCAGGGCCTTCGCACCGGCCGCGCCTCCACCGCCCTGGTGGAGCATCTTCCCGTTGAGGCGTACGGCTCCCGGATGCAGCTGAACCAACTGGCCAACCTGGCCACTCCGGAAGCCCAACTGATCTCGATCACGCCGTTCGACCGCACCACCGTGGACGCCATCATCCGTGCCATCCAGCAGAGCGACATCGGCATCACGCCCAACAGCGACGGGCGGGTCATCCGCCTGCCGATCCCCCAACTCACCGAACAGCGGCGCAAGGAACTCGTGAAGCAGGTCCACGCCAAGGCCGAGGACGGCCGCATCGCCATCCGCAACATCCGCCGCCACGCGAACGACTCGCTGAAGAAGGCCGCCCGCGAGGGCGAGATCTCAGAGGACGAGGAGCGCGGCGCGCTGGACGAGATGGAGAAACTCACCCAGCGCTACGTGGAGCAGGTGGAGGCACTGGCGAAGGAGAAGGAGCGCGAGCTCCTGGAGGTCTAACCGCCCCTTGGTAGTCACGCCGTGGTAGTCAACCCCCGGACGTCTCCCCCGTCGCTCCCCGCCCTGGCGGTGAAGCCGCGACACGTCGCAATCATCATGGACGGCAACGGCCGGTGGGCGAACGCCCGCGGCCTCTCTCGCTCGGAGGGCCACCGTGCCGGTGCGGACGCCATCCGCCCGGTCATCCAGCGCCTGGCCCAGCACGAGGTCCCCGTCCTGACGCTTTTCGGCTTCTCCACGGAGAACTGGGGGCGCCCCCGGACTGAAGTGGAGACCATCCTGCGCCTGGGCGCGGACTTCATCGACTCCTACCTGGGCGAACTGAACGAGAACGGCATCCGCGTGGCGCACCTGGGTGGCACGGACCGCCTGCCGGTGTGGCTCCGCCGTCGCGTGAAGAAGGCCGTCGAGGCCACCGCCCACAACGACCGCATGCTGGTGAACCTGGCGTTCTCCTACGGCGGTCGGGCGGACATCCTGGACGCAGTGAAGCGGCTGCTGGCGGACGGCGTCCGCCCCTCTGACGTCACGGAGGAGGCCATCGAGGCGCGCCTGGCCACGGCGGGGCTGCCGGACGTGGACCTGCTGATCCGCACCGGCGGCGACCAGCGCATCTCCAACTTCATGGTCTGGCAGGCGAACTACGCGGAGTTGTACTTCACCGGGACGTTCTGGCCGGACTTCGACGCGCGCGAGGTGGACGCCGCGTTGGTGGAGTACGCCCGCCGCAACCGCCGCTTCGGCCTCGTCGCCTCGGACCTGGCTGCGCCCGGGGACGAGGCCAGCGGGGACGCGGACACGGGGACCAGGGACGACGAGCGGGGCCGGTAGCCCGCTGTGCTGATCCAGCGCCTGGCGGTCGCGGCAGTCGGCCTCCCGCTCCTCGCGGGCCTGCTCGCGCTGCCCGAGCCCGTCTTCGCCGTGATCGTCGCGCTGCTGCTGGGTGCCGCCGCCTTCGAGATGATCCGCGCGCTGGTGCCGGATCTGCCGCTGTCGGTCCCACTCTCCGCCGGGGTGGCCACGGCGCTGCTGGCGGCGATCGCCCGCGCCGAGGACGACCTGCCGCTCTGGGGGCTGCTCGTAGTGGCGGCCGCGGCGTTGACGCTGGTGCTGCGGCCCCGGTCCACGCTCTCGAACTCGATCCCGGGCTGGTGGCTCACCGCCGTCCTGTACGTGGGCGTGCTGGGCGCGCACCTGGTGCTGTTGCGCCTGGAGCCCCACGGGCAGTGGTGGCTGGTGTTGCTGCTGGCCGTGACCTTCGCCACGGACACCGGCGCCTATGCCACGGGCCGCCTGGCCGGCCGCCACCTGCTCGCGCCGAGCATCTCCCCCAAGAAGACGTGGGAGGGTGCGGCCGGGGGCCTCATCCTGGGCGCCGCGGCGGGCATCGGGCTGCTCCTGGGACTCACGGACCTCGACCTGGACACACCCGGCGTCGCGCTCGTGGCGCTGCTGCCGCTGCTCGCGATCGCCGGCGACCTGCTGGAGTCTGCGCTCAAGCGGCGCATGGACGTGAAGGACATGTCCGGCCTGCTGCCCGGGCACGGCGGGCTGCTGGACCGCATGGACTCCATCCTCCTCGTGGGCGTCGGCCTATACTGGATCGTGCGATGGCTCCAGACCTGATCCGCGTCGCCATCCTCGGCTCTACCGGGTCGGTCGGCGAGCAGGCGCTCGATGTCGTCCGAGGCCTGGGCGAGCGCGTGCGCCTGGTGGCCCTCGCCGCCGGCGGCAACGCCGGCCGCCTGCGGGAGCAGGCCCACGAGTTCCACCCGGACGCCCTCTCCTGCCGCCCCGGCCGCGACGCGGACGCCCTGCGCGAGGAAGCCTCCGCCTGGGGCGCGCGCTGGCAGACGCTGGAGGAGATGGCCACGCGGGACGACGTGGACGTGGTGCTGGTCGCCACGAGCGGCCTCGCGAGCCTCGGGCCCACCATCGCGGCACTGCGGGCGGGCAAGCCCGTGGCGATCGCGAACAAGGAGACGCTGGTGGTGGGCGGACACGCCGTGCGGGAGGCGCTGGAACAGGGCCGCGGCCGCGGGGCGGAACTCCGGCCGGTGGACTCGGAGCACTCGGCCATCTGGCAGTGCCTGTGGGGCGAGCGCCCGGAGCGTATCGAGTCGCTGACGCTCACCGCCTCCGGCGGCGCGTTCCGCGACTACGACCTGCGCATGCTGGAAGGCGTGACCGCGCAGCAGGCGCTGGCGCACCCTACGTGGAAGATGGGCCCGAAGATCACGATCGACAGCGCCACGCTCTTCAACAAGGGCCTGGAGGCCATCGAGGCGCGCTGGCTCTTCGACATTCCGCTGGAGCGCGTCCACGTCCTGCAGCACCGGGAAAGCGTGATCCACAGCATGGTGACGTTCGCGGACGGCTCCGTGAAGGCACAACTGGGCGAGCCGGACATGCGCCTGCCCATCCAGGTCGCGCTCCTGTACCCGGACCGCGGCGAGGCGCAGCCCGCGCCGCCGTTGGACCTGGCCCGGCGGGGCGCCCTCCACTTCGGCGAGGTGGACGCGGAGCGCTTCCCGGCGCTGGGCCTCGCCATCGAGGCCGGCGGGCGGGAGGACACTTCCGCCGCCGCCGTCTCCGGCGCGGACGAGGGCGCCGTGGCGCACTTCCTGGCCGGCCGTATCAAGTTCACTGACATTGCGCGTCTCCTGGGACGCGCGCTCGAGGCACACGCTCCCACCCAGCGTCCCGACCTCGACGACCTGTTGGCAGCAGAGGCCTGGGGCCGACGCTTCGTCGATGAATCGGTAGCAGCGGGGGTCCGATGAACGACAACTGGCGAGACGGCGACGCGCCCGCCGGGCGCGACGAGGCGGAGCAACGGCCGAGTGGGCCGCGTCAGCGGCAGCACATCCTGACGGCGGTGTTCCTGCTGATCGGCCTGGCGATCGCCTTCGTGATGGCGCGGCACGCCGTCACCAGCGCGCTGATCTTCATCTTCATCCTGATCCTGCTGGTGCTCGCCCACGAGGCCGGCCACTTCCTGACGGCCAAGGCCTTCGGCATCCGCGTCCACGAGTTCGGCGTGGGCTTCCCGCCAAAGATCGGTGGCAAGCGCATCGGCGAGACCGAGTACACGGTGAACTGGCTGCCGATCGGCGGCTTCGTGCGCCTGGAGGGCGAGGAAAATCCCACGGGCCCGCGCTCGCTGGCGGCGCGGCCGGCCTGGCAGCGGCTGATCGTGCTGGGCTCCGGGGCGTGGATCAACCTGCTTCTGCCCATCGTCCTGTTCGCCGCGGCGCTCTCCATCCCCCACCAGGAGGCGGAGGGCCGCGCCGTCATCAGCGACGTGCTCCCGGACACGCCGGCCGCCGCCGCCGGCCTGGAACCGGGCGACGTCATCCTGTCCGTGGGCGGCCGCGAGGCGAAGAACCTCAACGAGGCCAGCCGCTACGTGCGCCTGTTCCAGGGGCAGACCGTGGACGTGACCGTGCGCCGGGACGGCGAGCCGGTCACGGTCCCCGTCTACGCGCGCTGGGACTTCCCGGCCGGGCAGGGGCCAACCGGCATCACCATCGCCCCCGAGGCGGTGAACCCGGTGGACGGCCGGCCCTTCACCGTGACGGTCGCGCTGCCGCCGTGGGAGTCCATCCCGCAGGGCGCGCGGCTGACGTGGGACACGCTCATCCTGGCGCGTAACCAGATCGTCTCGTGGTTCCGCGGCGCCTCCGGGCCGGAGTTCCAGGGCCCGGTCGGGATCGCGCAGACCACCGGGGAGGTCGCCACCTCCGCGGAGACACCGGGCGGCGCGATCTCGCCGCTGCTGGAGTTGGCGGCGCTGCTCTCGATCAACCTCGGCATCCTGAACCTGCTGCCGCTGCCCATGCTGGACGGCGGGCGCATGTTCTTTGTCTTCGTGGAGATCCTGCGGGGCGGCAAACGCATCCGGCCGGAACGCGAGGCGCTGGTACACCTGGTGGGGTTCGTCGCGTTCATCGCACTGGCGCTGGTGATCACGTTCTACGACGTGGCGCGCATCGCCTCCGGCGACTCGATCCTGCGGTAGCAGCGCCGCCGGGTGGACACGGCTAACCCGGCGCTGCGTTAACCTCGGAGCGTCGAGCAGGCGACCCCCATCCTGGCGAATGTGAGCGAGGTCCGGATGGCCACGATGCGTCGAAAGCCCACCCGCGCGGTCCGCATCGGCTCGATCCAGGTCGGCGGTGGTGCGCCAATTGCCGTGCAGTCCATGGCGGCGACCAAGACCCAGGACATCCCGGCCACCACGCGGCAGGTGGAGTTGATCCACGCCGCTGGCGCGGACCTGATCCGCGTCGCCTGCGACTCCCGCAAGGACGTGGAGGCGCTGGCGGAGATCCGCGCGCGTCTGCGGGACGGCATCAACCCCAACCTCTCGGTAGACCTCCAGGAGAACTACCGCCTCGCGGAGATCGTGGCGCCGCACGTGGACAAGATCCGGTACAACCCCGGCCACCTGTGGCACCACGAGCGCGAGAAATCCATCCGGGACAAGGTCGCCTACCTCGCGGAGATCGCCGCGCAGCAAGACATCGCGCTGCGCGTGGGTGTGAACTGCGGCTCCGTGGACCCGGACAAGGTGGAGAAGTTCGGCGACGACGACGTGGGCGCCATGGTGGAGAGCGCCCTGGAGCACACCCGCATGCTGGACGACCTGGGGTTCACCCGGTACGTCGTCTCGCTGAAGGACTCGGACTGGCGCAAGGTGGTGGAGGGCAACCGCCGCTTCTCCTCGCTGCGCCCGGAGGTGCCGCTGCACCTCGGCGTCACCGAGGCGGGGATGCCGCCGGACGGGATCATCAAGACGCGCATCGCCTTCGAGCAACTGATCGCGGAGGGCATCGGCGACACGCTCCGCGTCTCCCTGACGCTCCCCTTCGAGCGCAAGGGCGAAGAGGTCACCGTGGGCCGCGAGATCATCGAGGACATCCACGCCGGCCGCTTCCGCTCCGTCCCGGCCAACTTCGGGGAGGGCCTGAACATCATTTCCTGCCCCTCCTGCTCCCGCGTGGAGAACGAGGCCTTCGTGGAACTGGCGCAGGATGTGAAGGCCATGGCGGAGTACGCGAAGCCGCACCAGGTGACCATCGCCGTGATGGGCTGCCGCGTGAACGGTCCCGGCGAGACGGACGACGCGGACATCGGCCTGTGGTGCGGCCCGCTGGGCGTGAACCTGAAGCACGGCGAAGAGGTGGTGGGCCACTTCCCGTATGACGCCGTGCTGGGTCAGACCAAGGCCCTCCTGGACCGCGTGATCGCGGAGAAGACCTCCGCTCCGGCCCCTTGAGCAACACCCCCCTCCCAGCCCTCTCCACCATGTGGGCGGTGCAGCCGCGCTTTGAGCGTGACCTCCCCGCCTTCCTCCGGCGCGCGCGCGAACTCGGCTTCCGAGGCGTCGAGATCAACCACTCGATGGACGCGGCGCAGGCCGGGGCGATCCTCGCGGCGGCCGGTGCCGAGGGGCTCGCGGTCACCAGCGTGCATGCGCCCGCCCCGCTGGAGGTCCACCCCGGCCGCGGCGAGAACCGAGGGCTGAACCTGGCATCCACGGATGAGGCGGAGCGCACCCTGGCCGTGAGCGACCACCTGCGCTCGGTGGACCTCGCGGCGGCGGCCGGGGCGTCCGTGGTGGTCGTCCACCTAGGCGGCGTAGGCGGACGCTGGCTGGACGGCGAGCGGCGGCTGCGCTTCATGTACGACCGGCGCGGCCAACTGGCGGACGAATGGGATGCCGCCGTGGACGCCACCGTGCGCGAACGCGCCTCGAAGGTGGGGCCGTGGCTGGAGGCGGCGGCCCGCTCGCTCGCGGAGATGGCGCCCGTAGCCCAGGAGCGAGGGGTGACCCTGGGCATCGAGACGCGGTTGTCGTACCACGAGATCCCGCTACCGCATGAACTGGCGGACCTGCTGGCGCCCTTCCCCCGGGAGGTCGCCGGCTACGTGCACGACGTGGGCCACGCCGAGGTGCATCACCGCCTGGGCGTGACGGACCGCTCTGCCTGGTGGGACCTGCTGGGTCCCCGCCTGGTGATGTTGCACCTGCACGACGTCCGAGGGCTCACGGACCACCGCGCCCCCGGCAACGGCGACGTGGACTTCCGGTGGCTGGCCGAACGCATCCAGCGCGCCAACCCCGCTGCCCTCCGCACCTTCGAGATCGACCAGCGCGAGGGCGACGAGGATGTCGCGGCCGGGCTGCACCTCCTGGTGGAGGCCGGCGTAGTCGTCGCATAGTCCCGTCACCCGGATCACCGTCCCTCCACCTCCCGTGGCAAGGCCGCCGTCACACTGGCCCGGCGTTGGGCGCAGCAGGGGTGGTGGGCTATGCAGGTTGATGACCGAGCCGTGAAGCGCGCCGTGCGCCGCGTGCCCTTGGCGGCACGCGTCCTACGAGGGCTGCGCGATACCGCGAGCAACCTCGCGGCCGTGCAGACCATCCGCCAGCGGGTGCAGCCCCGCTCCAGCGTCTTCGCGCAGATCTACCAGCAGAACCGCTGGGAGTCGGAGGAGTCCCGCTCTGGCCCCGGCTCCACGCTCTACGCCACCACGCTGGTGCGCCGCGACCTGCCGGCGCTCCTGGAGCGGTGGGGCATCCGCACCATGCTGGACGCGCCCTGCGGCGACTGGCGCTGGATGCGCGAGACGCCCCTCCCGCTGGATCGCTACATCGGCGCCGACATCGTGGCGCCGATGATCGAGGACCACCAGCGGCGGTTCGCCGACGAGGGGCATGAGTTCCTGGTGCGGGACATCACGCGGGACGCACTCCCCACCGTGGACCTGGTCTTCTGCCGGGACTGCCTGGTGCACCTCTCCCACGACGATGTCCGCGCCGCTCTCCGCAACTTCCGCGACAGCCGCTCCACGTACCTCCTGACCACCACTTACCCGGAGACCACGCAGAACCGGAACATCTTCAGCGGCAACTGGCGGGATCTGAATCTCACGCGCCCACCCTTCAACCTCCCGCCGCCGCTGGACGCGATCGAGGAGGGCCCGTACGACCTGATGGACGACGGCGCCCCCTACCGGCCGGACAAGATGCTGGGCCTCTGGCGGCTGGACGACCTGCCGGGACTCTGACCCCGCCATCGCGTCGAGGCTTGTCGAGCCCGGATCCGGGTGCCATGTTGGATCGCGGTGGCGCGCCACCGGCGGGTGCGGCTGCATAGCAGCCTGGAGCCCGCCGTGTCCGTCCTCTCCCCGCTCCGCCTACCCTTGCGCACCCACGCCTCGGCGATGCCCTCGGAGCGCGCGCCGGACAGCACCCTGGCGCTGCTCTCGGAGGGGTACGAGTTCGTACGGCGGCGGGCTCGGACCCACGGGACGGACGTCTTCCAGGCCCGCCTGCTCCTGCAGCCCACCATCTGCATGACCGGCGTGGAGGCCGCCCGCCTCTTCTACGACGACGACCGCCTCCAGCGCGCGACCGCCGCCCCCGGGCGGATGAAGCGCACGCTGGTGGGCGTGGGCGGCGTGCAGGGCCTGGACGACGAGGACCACCGCCACCGCAAGGCGATGTTCATGTCGCTCATGACGCCGGAGAGCGTGTCCCGTCTCGCGGACCTGAGCGAGACCGCGTGGCGCCACGCCATCGAGTGCTGGCGCGGCCGGCCGGTGGTGCTGCTGGAGGAGGCGGAGGGCGTCCTCTGTCGCGCCGTCTGCGCCTGGGCCGGCGTCCCCCTGGCCGACAAGCAGGTGGAGGAGCGCACGCACGACCTCACCCGGATGATCGCCTCAGGCGGCCGCGTGGGCCCGGCGCACTGGGCCGGGCGCCTGGCCCGAGGGCGCGCGGAGCGCTGGGTGGAGGACCTCGTCTGGCAGGTGCGCACGGGCATGCTGCCGGTCGCGGAGGGCACGCCGCTGGCACTGGTGGCGCAGCACCGCGACCGGGACGGGGTGCTGCTCGATGAGCGCGTGGCAGCCGTGGAGGTGCTGAACCTCCTGCGGCCCACGGTGGCGGTGGCGCGGTACATCGCCTTCCTGGGCGTGGCGCTGCAGGTGCAGCCGGAGGCGCGCACCAAGCTGCGGACGGGTGAGTGCCGCCCCGAGTGGTTCGTACACGAGGTCCGCCGGTTCTTCCCCGTCTTCCCGCTGATGGCCGGGCGCACGCGCGAGTCCTTCGAGTGGCAGGGCTACCACTTCCCGGAGGGCAGGCGCGTGCTGCTGGACATCTACGGCACCAACCGCGACGCGCGCGCATGGGCGGACCCCGACCGCTTCCGCCCTCAGCGCTTCCGGGACTGGCAGGGTGACCCCTTCGCGCTCATCCCCCAGGGCGGCGGCGACCATCGCGTCCACCATCGCTGCCCCGGCGAGTGGTTCACCATCGAGTTGATGAAGGTCGCCCTGCGCCTGCTGGTGGACGACACGCGCTACGAGGTGCCCCCGCAGGACATGCGGATCAGCCTGCGCAGCATCCCCACGCAGCCCAACAGCGGCTTCGTGATCTCGAACGTGCGCGAGGTGTAGGCCCGGAACTACGAGCGGGGGACGGGCTCCGCGCGCAGCGGCGGGAGCGGCGTACGCTCGCGCTCCGCTCGTCCCGCCTGGATGCGCAGGTCCTCCAGGCGGCGCGCGAAGGAGTCCGCGTCCAGCCCTCGATGCGTCGCGCCGCGCGAGCCGATGCGGCTCATCGCGCGTCCGAGGAGCGCGACCACGCCGTGCGGGTTGCCACGCAGCCAGTGCGTGTAGCCGGCGCCCAGTTGGGCCAGGCCCTTGAAGAACTCCTCCTCCTCGGTGCCCTTCGCGAAGCCCCAGCACGTCTCCCACGCCTCGTGCGCGCCGAAGTAGTTGCCCGCGTCGAAGAGGCGCATGGCCTCCTCGTGGCATTCCTCCAGCGTCATCGCGTCGAAGTAGGGCAGGTGCAGGCGGTTCGCCTCGCCGGCCGGGAGCGGGCGTCCCGCCTCGTCGCGAGGGCGCTCGGGCTTGGGGGCGGGCGGCAGCGGCCGCTCCGGAAGGTCCTCGGGCCGTGGGTTTGGAGACGTCATGCCGCTATCGTACCGGCCAGCCCGAAGGAGCCCGCCGCATGACCGACTCGCCCGACCCAACCGCCACCCCGATCCTGGAGGTCGCCATCCTCCCGGTGATCCCCGGCCGCGAGGCCGAGTTCGAGGGGGCCTTCCGGGAAGCCTCCGCCATCATCGCCTCGATGCCCGGCTACCGCTGGCATCACCTCCACCGCTGCATCGAAGCGCCCTCGAAGTACCTCCTGACAGTGGAGTGGGAGCGCCTGGAGGACCACACGGAGGGCTTCCGCGGCTCGGCGGAGTACCAGCGCTGGCGCGCCCTCCTCCACCACTTCTATGACCCGTTCCCCGTCGTGGAGCACTTCGCGGAGGTGGCCCTCGCGGATCCGTCCTGAAACGGGAGTCCTAGCCGCCCCACCCGCCCGCACGTACGATCGCCCGCATGCGAATGTCACGACAGTTTGGACGCACCCTCCGCGAGTTCCCCACGGAGGCGGATACGCCGAGCCACGCGCTGCTCCTGCGTGGCGGCTTCGTGGACCAGTTGATGGCCGGGGTCTACTCCTACCTGCCACTGGGCAATCGCGTCCGGCTGAAGATCGAGGACATCATCCGCCAGGAGATGGACCGCGCCGGCGGGCAGGAGGTGCGCCTCCCCGCACTGCAGCCCGTGGAACTCTGGGAGCAGACCGGCCGCAAGGCCGGCATGGGCGAGGTGCTGTTCCAACTGCGCGACCGCAAGGAGCGCGGCCTGGCCCTGGGCCCCACCCACGAGGAGGTGGTCACCCGCCTCTTTAAGGACCACGCGCAGTCCTACCGCGACCTGCCCGTGACGCTCTACCAGATCCAGACCAAGTTCCGTGACGAGGCGCGCCCCCGCGGGGGCCTGATCCGCGTCCGCGAGTTCACCATGAAGGACGCCTACTCCTTCGACGCCGACGACGACGGCCTGGACGCCTCCTACCGCGCGATGTTCGAGGCGTACCGCCGCATCTTCGCCCGCTGCGGCGTGCCCACCATCCCGGTGGAGGCGGACTCCGGGGCCATCGGCGGCAAGGGGTCGCAGGAGTTCATCTTCCTGACCGAGTACGGCGAGGACACCATCGTCTTCTGCGATTCGTGCGACTACGCGGCCAACACGGAGAAGGCGGAGTTCGTCCGTCCGCCCGCCGTGGAGGGGGACCCCCTCCCCGTCGAGGAGGTGGAGACGCCGGGGATCACCACCATTGGCGACCTGGCGTCCTTCCTGAAGGTGGAGCCTCGGCAGACTGCCAAGGCCGTGTTCTTCATGGCCAAGCCCAAGCAGGGTGCCCCGTTCCCCGTCTTCGCAGTGGTGCGCGGCGACCTGGAGGCGAACGAGGTCAAACTCGCCAACGCCCTGGGTGGCGCGGAACTGCGCGCGATGACAGATGACGAGGTGGACGAGCACGGGCTGGTGGCGGGGTACGCCTCGCCGATCGGCGTGGCCGACGACGTGCGCGTGGTGGCGGACCTCTCCATCCCGCGCTCGCCGAACCTGGTGGCGGGCGCGAACCGCGCCGGCTGGCACCTGCGCAACGTGAACTACGAGCGCGACTGGCGCGCCGCGGTGGTGGCGGACATCGCCTCCGCGCAGGCGGGCCACGAGTGCGCTCGCTGCGGCGGGACGCTGGGCACCGGGCGCGGCATCGAGATGGGCCATGTCTTCCGGCTGCAGTACGTCTACACGGACGCGATGGACGTGACCGTCCAGGGCGCCGGCGGCGAGGCCGTCCGCCCCACCATGGGGTGCTACGGCATCGGCGTGGAGCGCATCCTCTCGGCAGCGGTGGAGTCCCACCACGACGAGGGCGGCATCGCATGGCCCGCCTCGATCGCGCCGTACGACGTGCTGATGGTGGGCATCGGCCTGGACCGCGACGAGGCCGCCCGGCAGGACGCGGACGCGCTGTACGAGGAACTGCAAGCCGCCGGCCTGGAGGTCCTCTTCGACGACCGTGACGAGCGTCCCGGCGTGAAGTTCAACGACGCCGACCTCATCGGCATACCGGTGCGCCTCACCGTCTCCAGCCGCAACCACGCCGCCGATGTGGTGGAGGTGAAGGTGCGCGAGGGCGGCGCGGAGGCAGCGTCCGTCCCGCGCGGCGATGTGCTCGCTCGTGTCCAGGAGCACCGCCAGCGCCTGCTGGCCGCCCTGACCGTGGAGGCCGTCGAGCGCCAGGCGCGCGAGGTGCAGCCCAAGGCCTAGCCGAGCGCTACGCGGCGGGCCGGAGCCTAGCCTCGGAGGCGCCGCCCGACGGCGCGACGCCCGGCCTCGCCGGCCTCGTTGCGCGTAGGCTGGCGCTCGCGCTTGAGGGTGCCGCGGATGTAGCCATCCAGCGGATCCACCGCGCGCTCGTCCAGGATGCCCCGCCGCCGCCAGCGGTCCAGCAGCCACACCGCAACCAGCGCCCCGACGATGCCCGTCATGTTGTCCATGGTCGCCTCCTCCATGCCGCCGGGCTGCAACTCGGTGCCGGCAACGTGGTCCGCCATGAACTCGTAGGTCTCCCAGAACGCATGCAGCGAGAAGAACAGCAGCAGGCCGAACACCATCACCGTTCGGAAGCCCGCGCTCGCGGAGATATGCCGTTCCACCGCCAGTAGCACGACCGCCATCACGGCGAAGAACGGCACGGAGTTCACCAGATGTACGAAGGCGTCCCAGTAGTACCAGGTGCCATACCAGTGCAGGTCGTTGCTCACGATGTCGAACGTGAAGACGAACGCCCAGTTCACGTCCACGAACCAGGGGTACGGACCGCTGCGGCCGCTGAGCCAGTACGCCACCGGGATGGCGAACGCGAGCGTGGGGTAAACGATGGTGCGCCAGGTCAGGGACTTCGCCTCCAGCTGCGGGAGGTCCGTGAATACGAACATGAACACCACGGCCACCAGCAGCACCACCCGCACCAGCACCGCGTTGGCCAGGTAGAGCACGCGGTCCGCCCCGCCACTGGCCCACGAGCCAACCAGCATGGAGGCGCTGGCCAGGAAGCCGAGCATGATCGGCCAGCCCCAGGCGGTAACCCCGGCTCCGTGCTCACGGAAGCGGAACACGCCGCCGATACGTTCGCTGTCGCCGCCCGCCTGGGCGCGCTCCGCGACGACGAGGACCACCAGGAAGGCGGCCATCACCGCCAGCGCCACCAGGCGCCCTCGCGTCACCATGCCCGGGCGGCGGGTGCCGCAAGCGCGCTCATCTGACCAGTATTCCGGCAGCGGTCCGTCCCCCGGGCCGGAGGGCGTTGAGCGGGCGTGGATTCCGTGGTCTGGGTGACAGCGCCGCCGGAACTAGGCGGCAGCGTCCTCCGAGGGGGTGAGGCCCACGTCCGGCTGGGCCGCCAGCGTCACCTCCGTGGGCGGTACGCGCCGCCCGTGCCGGTCGGCGTAGACGCGCACGCGAGGGCGCTCCGCCTGGCCGGCGTCCGCGCCCACCACCACGGCGCGGGCGCCTTCGTGCGCGCCGCCCTTCAGCACCACGTCCGTGCCCAGCGGCCATTGGGGGAGCACGTCCAGGAAGCGCCCCACGACCTCGGCGTTCAACCGCGATCCCGCTTCCGAGGACAGCACGCGCCGTGCCGCTGCGGGCGAGAGCGGTTGGTGGCCGGGCGCGGGCGAGATCAGGCCCTCGTAGCGGTCCGCCACGGCGACGATCTCCGAGATCAGCGAGATGCGGCGCACCTGAGGAGTGGGAGGCGGCGTCCCCCGAGCGGCCGTCCGCACCCCTGCTCCCCCCGCGGTCCCGGCGGGCCGGGCGGCACGCAGCACGCGGTTGCCGCCGATGAGCCCGTGGGGGAAACCGCCGCCGCCCTGCTCCTCGTGGTGCTCCACCGCCACCACGGGCAGGGCGGGCTCCCGCCGCTCCAGGGGTTGTAGGATCGCCTCGCCCAGCACCGTGTGGTCCTCGTAGCGGCGTTGCTGCCCCCCGGTCCGCTGCGCGGGCGGGGTGCGGCGCACGGCCTCCGGCACCATCAGCAGGCCGATGTCGTGCATCAGCGCCGCCAGCGCTGCCGTCTGGAGATCGCGCTGCTGGAAGCCCACGTCCGCACCCAGCCGGACGGTGAGCGCCGCCACCGCGAGGGAGTGCCCGAAGAGGTCGTCGGTGGACTGGCGGTCAGTCAGGAAGCCCGTGCTGCCGTCGCGCGTGACCACGCGCTCCACGAACCCGCCCGCCGCCGCGCGCAGCGCCTCGATGGCGCCGGCGCTGTCCAGCGCGCCAATGATGCGCATGCCGCGCAGGTCCTCGATGGCGCGGGTGGTGGACTGTCGCGAGGGCGCCTCCACGAACCGCCACACGAGCGCGGCCGCGTCACGCAGCGCCCGGAGCACCGGGGCGTCCGCGCCGGCGGTGTCCACCAGCGGCGGCGTCACGAGCCCGGCGGAGGCATCGTCCTCCACGAAGCAGAGATCCACCCCGTGCTCGCGCAGCGCCCGGGTGGAGCGGGCGCCCAGCGCCATGCCGGCGCGCGCCAGCACCTCGCCGCCGGGCGCGCGGAGGTCGCGGGCCAGTACCGCCCCGTCCACGAACGGATCGTCAATGCGGAGACGGCGCATGGGCCACCCCTTCTGCCTCAATCGTCGGCAGCGCGAGGGGTGGGGGAGAGTGGAGGGGCGTGCGGGATTCCCCCAATGCGAGCGGGGACCGCGGCCGGAGGGTTGGAAGTTCCCCCTTGTCCACACTGTTGTATTGAGGGCTGCCGAAAATCGGTGCTACGATGTGCGGGCAGCGCCTCCCTCCGAGACGTGGCCCAGGGCCACGTTTTTTGTTGAGTCGCCGCGGGCATGCCGAATCGGCGTGCCCCAGCAGCCGGCCACAGGTCTCGACGGCGGGACGCCACACGGCGGCCGGATACGGGTCACGGCATGAAGAACGAGTTCGTCATCGCGATCACGCAGTTGTCTGCGGAAAAGAACCTGGACAGCAGTACCGTCTTCTCCGCGGTGGAAGCCGCCATGGCCTCCGCCCTGAAGAAGGACGATCTCCAGTACGCCGACATCAAGGTGGAAATCAACCGCGACACCGGGGACATCAAGTCCTGGCGGCGCTACACCGTGATGGACGACGACGAGATCGAGGATGACGAGATCCAGGTCTCGCCGGAGCGCGCCGCCTCCATGGGTCACCCGGGCAAGCAGCCCGGGGACGAGATCCTGGAGGAACTGGAGGCAACGCCGAACGCCGGCCGCATTGCCGCGCAGACGGCCAAGCAGGTGGTCCTGCAGCGCCTGCGCGAGGCCGAGCGCGAGTCCGTCTTCGAGGACTTCACCGGCAAGGAAGGCGAACTGGTCTCCGGCACCGTCCTCCGCGTGGAGGGTGGCCGCCGCCAGGTGATCCTGGACCTGGGCCGCACGGAAGCCGTCCTCCCCGCCGCCGAGCAGATCCGCGCGGAGCACTACCGCGTGGGCCAGCGCCTCCGGGTCTTCGTGAAGGAGGTCTACAAGGCTTCCAAGGGCCCGCAGGTGGTGGTGTCCCGCGCGAACCCGGCGCTGCTGAAGCGCCTGTTTGAACTGGAGATCCCGGAGATCGCCCGCGGCGCCGTGGAGATCATGGCCGTAACGCGGGACGCCGGTCACCGCGCGAAGGTCGCGGTCATCTCCCGCCAGCACGGCATTGACCCCATTGGGGCGTGCGTGGGCGTGCGCGGGGCGCGCATCCAGAACATCATCAACGAACTCGGCGGCGAGCGGATCGACATCATCCGCTGGGACCCGGTGGAGGAGGCGTTCGTCGCCAACGCCCTGAGCCCCGCGGAGGTTGTCTCCATCCGCCTGGACCGTGAGACGAACACCGCGTTCATCGCCGTGCCGGACAAGCAGTTGAGCCTGGCCATTGGCAAGGAAGGGCAGAACGCCCGCCTGGCCGCGCAACTGACCGGCCGCCGCATCGACATCCGTCCGGAGAGCGCCCTGATCCAGGCCGGCGAGGACATGTACCCGCCGCCGGAGCCAAACATGGAGGCGATCCCGGTGGAGCGCCCGTCCGCCGCCGCCGCGGCTGCGGCCCCGCGCGTGCCGGACACGGTGGCGCCCTCGCAGGCGGACTACGCCCGCCCCGGCCTGCCCGGCGAGCACCAGCGCCCCGCGCCGGTGGCCCCCGCCGCACAGCCGGAGGAGGAAGAGGAAGTCCGCCTCACCCCGGAGCAGGAGATCCTGGCCGAGATCGTGGAGATCGAGGAGGAGGAGGACACGGCCGTGGCCGCGCCGGAACGCCCGGCTCGCCCGGAACGTCCCGCCGCCCCCGGTGGCCTGCGCTTCGCAGAGGAGATCGGCGAGATCCAGCGCCTGGTGGACGAAGACGACGACCGCGGTCCGCGCCGCGACCGGCGCAAGAAGCGCGGCGGCGCCACGCCGGCCCCGGCCCGCGCCCGCGTGCCGCAGCGGCCCGGCCGCCGCTTCGACCTGGACGACCTGGACGAGGACGAGATCGAGGCGGCCCTCCACGGCGAAGACTTCCTGGACGATGAGGATGAGGACGGCGACGAGGACGACAACTAGGGGGACGCCGCGGCGGATCCCGCAGCGCACGTGCGTCGCCTGCCGGCGCACGGGTGACCAGCCGTCGTTCGTGCGCGTCGTCCGGTCACCAGCGGGCGACGTGCGGCCCGACGAGGGGTGGCGTCACGCCCCCGGACGGGGCGCGTACCTCTGTCCCAACCGCTCCTGCTGGGAGCGCGGCCTGCGCGGCGCCCTGGGGGGCGCCCTGCGGACCACACTGACCGATGCCGACCGCGAACGCCTGCGCGCCTTCGCGGATGGCCTCGACCACGACACGGATCCGGCCGTCGCCAGCACCGGCGGCACATCAGATACAGATACCGCGCCCGCGGAGGGCGCCACGGAAGGCGAGGAAGCATGACGAATCAGCAGGTGGTGCAGATTCCGCCGGCAATCGTCGTCGGTGACCTTGCCGAACTGCTCGGCGTCACCGGCGTGGACGTCATCAAGGAACTGATGAAGAACGGGGTGATGGCCACCATCACCCAGGTCATCGACTTCGACACCGCGGCCGTCGTGGCCGCGGACCTCGGCTTCGCGCCGGAGGAGCAGGGTGACGGCGACGACAACCAGGCGGAGGAAGGGGCCGAGGAGGCCGCGCCTCGCACGATGCGCATCGTGGAGGAGGGCGAAGGGCTCGTCCCGCGCGCGGCGGTGGTCACGGTGCTCGGGCACGTGGACCACGGCAAGACCACGCTGCTGGACCGCATCCGCGAGGCCAACGTGGCCGGCGGGGAGGCTGGCGGCATCACCCAGCACATTGGCGCCTACCAGGCCAAGGGCCCGGACGGCAAACTGATCACGTTCATCGACACCCCCGGCCACCAGGCCTTCTCCAAGATGCGCGCGCGGGGGGCGATGGTCACGGACGTGGCGATCATCGTGGCGGCGGCGGACGACGGCGTCATGCCCCAGACCCGCGAGGCGATCGACCACGTGCGCGCCGCCGGCGTGCCCATGGTGGTGGCGATCAACAAGATCGACGCGTCCAACGCCAACGTGGACCGGGTCAAGCAGCAACTGACCGAGATCGGCCTGGTGCCGGAGGAGTACGGCGGCGACCAGATCGTGGTCCCCATCTCCGCGCTCAAGGGCGAGGGGATCGACACCCTGTTGGAGAACGTCCAGGTGGTGGCGGAACTGCAGGACCTGCGCGCCAACCCGGACCAGGACGCCCGCGGCGTGGTGCTGGAGGCCAAGACGGACCGTCACCGCGGCGTGGTGGCCACCGTGCTGGTACAGACCGGCACGCTCCGCCAGGGCGACACGCTCCTGGCCGGGCTCGTGCACGGCCGCGTGAAGGCCATGACCACCGCCACCGGCGAGCGCGTGCAGGAGGCCGGCCCCTCCACCCCGGTTGAGATCCTGGGCCTGAACGAGGTCCCGCCTGCCGGCGAGCGCTTCGTCACCCGCAAGTCGGACAAGGACGCCCGCGCGGAGGCGGACGAACGGCGCCGCGCCCAGGAGGCGGGCCGCGAGGAGAAGGCCGGCGTCACGCTGGACACCCTCTTCGGTGAAATCCACAAGGGCAACGTCAAGGACTTCAACCTGGTGGTGAAGACCGACGTCCAGGGCTCCATTGACCCGCTGGTCGCCTCCCTGGAGGACCTCTCCGTGGAGGAGGTCAACGTGAAGGTCATCCACGCATCCGTGGGCTCCATCACGGAGTCTGACGTGCAACTGGCCGTGGCCTCCGGAGGCGTCATCATCGCCTTCAACGCCCCCACGGAGCCGGGCGCTCGGCGCCTGGCGGACCAGGAGAAGGTGGAGATCCGCGAGTACTCCATCATCTACGAGATCCTGGAAGACGTGGAGAAGGCCGTGAAGGGCATGCTGGCCCCGGTCTACCAGGAGGTCCAGGACGCCACCATCGAGGTGCGCCAGATCTTCCGCCTGGGCCGCCGCAACGCCATTGCCGGCTCCTACGTCCGTGAAGGCACGGCCGTCCGGGGCTCGCGCTGTCGCGTGGTGCGCGGGGGCCAGGTCATCCACGAGGGCCAGATCGACTCGCTCAAGCGCGTGGACGAGGACTCGCGCGAGGTGGCTGCCGGCCTGGAGTGCGGCATCATGATCAGCAACTTCTCGGACTTCGAGGAGGGCGACCAGATCATCACCTACCACCAGGAGCAGGTGCGCTGAGCCGTCGCACAGAGCGGTTGAGCGACCTGATCCGGTCCGTCCTCTCGGACCTGGTCCGCCTGAAGGTCAAGGATCCCCGGGTGAGCGACGCGCTGCTCACGTTCACGGAGGTGGACGTGGCGCCAGACCTGTCGCACGCCCGCGTGGGCGTCTCCGTCATGGGCGACCAGGCGGAGAAGGACGCGGTGATCGCCGGCCTGGAGCGCTCCGCCTCCTTCCTGCGGCGTGAGATGAACCGCGAGGTCCACCTGCGCCGCATCCCCGCCCTGGTCTTCTACCTGGACGAATCCATCGAGCAGGGCGACCGCATGACGCAGATGCTGCGAGACGTGGCGCGCTCAGAGGGACGCGACCTGTAATTCAGGGAGCATGGCAGGTTCAGGTTCCCGCTCGTCCTGAGCCTGTCGAAGGAGCCGGCCGAAGGCCGGACGGGAACCGGGCGCAGTAGGCAGGTCTGATGGTCCGGGGCTTCATCAACATCGACAAGCCGCAGGGCATCACGTCGTTTGACGTGGTGCGCCGCGTGCGTCGCGCTGCAGGCACCCGCAAGGTGGGGCACGCCGGCACCCTGGACCCCAACGCCACCGGCGTGCTCCCCATTGCCCTGGGCGAGGCTACCCGCCTCATCGAGGAACTCGTGGACGCCCGCAAGCGCTACCGCGCGGAGGTCATCCTGGGCGCCGCCACGGACACCTACGACGTGGACGGCGAGGTCACCGAGGAGCACGACGCCAGCGCCGTGGATGAGGCCGCCCTGCGGGCCGCGCTCGCGCCCTACGACGGCGAGGTCATGCAGCGGCCGCCCGCCTACAGCGCCGTGAAGCGGGAGGGCGTCACCGCCTACCGCGCCGCCCGCGCCGGCCAGCCCCTGGACCTGGAGGAGCGGCCCGTCTTCGTCCACGCTATCGACCTCCTGGAGTTCGACCGGAGCGATCCCGCCCGCCCCCGCGCCGTCCTGGACGTGCAATGCGGGAAGGGGTTTTATGTCCGTTCCCTCGCGCACGACGTGGGGCAGACGCTGGGTGTGGGCGGGCACCTGGGGAACCTGCGCCGCACCCAGGTGGGCCCCTTCCTGGCGGAGGACGCCACGCCGCTAGAGGCGGCGGTGCTGCTGCTGGAGGCTGGCGAGGTGGAGCGCCTGGTGCATGCGCCGGACCTGGTGCTCTCCGACTGGCCGGCCGTGATCCTGGGCGGTGACGAGGTGTCCCGCGTCCGCCGGGGCATGGACGTCGTCGCGCTGCCCCGCCGTGACTACGTGAGAGGCTCCCAGAGGCCCCAGGCGAGGGCCTACGGCCCTTCCGGGGAGTTGGTGGCACTCCTGGAGCCCGGGCGCGCAGTGGGCTCCTGGCACCCCTTCCGGGTGTTCCCACCGGACCCTCCCGGCGCGAGCGGGCCCTCGCGGGGTGCCTCACCAGCCGCGACTGAGTCTCAGTAACTGCCGGAGATCCGTTGACAGTGCCCCGGCGCCAGCGTACGAGTGCCTTAACCGCGGTCCATCAGCCGCCCGGGCGGGGCGGCGGATGGCGAGTATCGTCGCCCGGGGGCGACCTGGAGGTGCTCATGGAGGCGTACTGCCTCAAGTGTCGGGAGAAGCGGGAAATGAAGAACCCGAACCCGATCACGATGAAGAATGGCAAGCCGGCGACCGAGGGCCAGTGCCCCGTCTGCGGGACGCGCATGTTCAAGATCGGCAAGACGGCGGCCCACTCCTAGGTCTGCCACATTCCCCACACCGACCCAGCACGGATCGCACGGAGGCCGCCCACAGGGCGGCCTCTTCGCGTCTCGAGCGGCCCGCCCCGGCTACCCGCCGCCTGAGGCTGGGCCGTCCTCGGACAGGCGGCGCTCCAGCTGCTCGCTGAACTCGATGGAGTAGGGCACGGAGCGCAACTGCTCGGGCGAGGCGTGGATGCCCTGCCGCGCGAGCAGTTCGCAGAGCCACTCGTACGGGTGGTCCTCTCCGGACTCGTCCGAGCCCTCGTCCGGGAGGACCACGTTGCGGACGTCCGCCTCGAGGGACTCCCTGGTCACGGGCCACGGGTCGACGGCGTGGACGTGACCGGAGGCGTCCAGCGCCCGACTCCAGGAGGAGAAGCCCAGGTCGTCGCGGATGCTCACCCGGCGACCATCCGCCAGGACGGCAAACTCGCTGATCCGGAAGTGGATCCCCCCGGGCGTGGCGCTGCCCTCGAGCGGGACGTGGAGGTCGCACCACGCGCCCAGGGCCACCACCGTCGCGCCGGTCGGGTCGCTCATGCGCCAGATGATAGCCCGGGCCGCCGGCGCTACTCCTCCACCGCCACCGCCAGGAACGCGCCCACGCGGGGGTCCTGCGTGCTGCTGGCGCGGCGGACGCCCAGCAGGATGCGCTCCGCCACCACCTCGCCGCGGCGGAGGCGGGCGTCCTCCCCCGCCACGGCGGGCGGGAGCACGCTCCAGCCGAGGCCGAGCGCCACCATCTGGCGGAGCACCTCCGGGTTGTGGGACTCCAGCGTGACCGTGGGCGCCACGCCCAGCCGCGCCAGACCCTCGTCGATCTGTTGGCGGGTGTGAGAGCCCTCCGGGTAGAGCACCCACTCGGCGGCGGCGGGGTCCTCTCTCGCGTCCGCGGGCGCGTAGACGTGCAGGGGCTCCCGTCCGACCTCCACCGCGTCCAGGTCGCCCGCCACGGGGGCGACCACGAAGGCCAGGTCCAATTCGTAGCGGCGCAGGCGCTCCACCAGTTCCGTGGAGGTGTCCACCACCAGGCGCAGATGCACGCCGGGGTAGACCTCCCGGAAGCGCCGCACCGCGTCGGGCAGCGCGTACAGCGAGGCGGCGTCGATCATCCCCACGGTCAGCGTGCCCGTGCCGCCCTCCTGGTACGCCTGCGTCCATGCGCGGAACTCGGCGGCGCGGCCCAGTACCTCCGAGGCAAAGCGCGCAGCCTCCCGTCCGGCCTCCGTGAAGACTCGCAGGCGGCCCCGCGGCTCGAAGAGGGGCAGGCCCACGCGGCGTTCGAGTTCTGCCAGCGCCTGGGAGAGCGCGGGCTGAGAGACGTGCAGGCGCCGGGCGGCCTCGGTGAACGTCCCGCCGCGCTCCACCTCCCGGAGGTAGGTGAGTTGCTGGGAGTGGAAGGGGAATGGGGCGTCGCGCTCATTCATAGACAAGACGAATGTATCAGATAGGAATCTTCCAGTAGACGTATGGACTGTCCTGCCGCGAAGATGGCCCTCGTAGCGCGCGCCAGCGGCCCCCGCCCCACTCCCACGGGCGCGACGGCCCCGCCTGGACCATCCGGGGCGCAGCGCATGGAAGAGGACTCAATGGCTGAGAAGATCAACGTGGCAATCATTGGCGTGGGCAACTGCGCCTCGTCCCTGGTGCAGGGCGTCGAGTACTACAAGAACGCGGAGGAGGGGGACGTCATCCCCGGCCTCATGCACCCCGTCCTGGCCGGCTACCACATCCGGGACATCAACTTCACCGCCGCCTTCGACGTGGACGCCGACAAGGTCGGCAAGGATCTGTCAGAGGCCATCTTTAGCGGCCAAAACAACACCTACAAGTTCACGGACGTCCCGCAGAGCGGCGTGACGGTGCAGCGTGGCATGACCCATGACGGCATCGGCAAGTACCTCTCCCAGGTGATCACGAAGGCCCCCGGCGAGACCGCGGACATCGTGAAGATCCTGAAGGACACCAACACCCACGTGGTCATCAACTATCTCCCCGTGGGGTCGGAAGAAGCCACCAAGTGGTACGTGGAGCAGGTGCTGCAGGCCGGCTGTGCCTTCATCAACTGCATCCCGGTCTTCATCGCCAAGGAGCGCTACTGGGCGAGCCGGTTCGAGGAGAAGGGCCTGCCGATCATCGGCGACGACATCAAGTCGCAGGTGGGCGCCACCATCCTCCACCGCACGCTGGCCCGCCTGTTCCAGGACCGCGGCGTGCGCATTGACCGCACGTACCAGTTGAACTTCGGCGGCAACACGGACTTCATGAACATGCTGGAGCGCGAGCGCCTGGAGTCCAAGAAGATCTCCAAGACCAACGCCGTCACCAGCCAGATCGAGTACGAACTGCCGGATGCGGACGTCCACGTGGGCCCGTCCGACTACGTGCCGTGGCTGAAGGACCGCAAGTGGTGCCACATCCGCGTGGAGGGCACCACCTTTGGTGACGTCCCCCTGATGATCGAGACCAAGTTGGAAGTCTGGGACTCCCCCAACTCCGCCGGCGTGGTCATCGACGCTGTCCGCGCCGCCAAGGTGGCGCTGGACCGCGGCCTGGGCGGCCCGATCTACGAGGCTTCTGCCTACTTCATGAAGTCCCCGCCCCGGCAGATGCTGGACGAGGACGCGCGCGACGGCGTGGAAGCGTTCATCAAGGGCTAACCCCCCGGTTCCGAGCGTCCCCCCACAACGAAGCCCCGGCACCCTCCCTCGCGGGAGACCGGGGCTTCGCTTCGCCCGGGGGCCCGGCGGAGCAACAGGGCTTCCGATCCTGCCGCGGTCGCGGCTAGTCTCTGGCCGGGCAACCCCGAGCGCGCAACAAGCGAGGAGCAGGCGTGGCGCTGTACCTGGCCTTCCGGGTAGCGATCTTCCTCACACGGGTGGTCCCGCTGCGCGTGTCGTACGCCGTGGGCCGCGCCGTTGGGATCGCCGGGTACTACGCGTGGCCGGGCGGGCGGCGGCGCTCCGTCCAGAACATGCTGCGCGTCACCGGCGGCGACCTGCGCGAAGCGCGCCGACTGGCGCGCCGCTCCTTCGCGAACTACGTCGTCTACCTGGTGGACTTCTTCCGCTTCTTCAGCACGGACGCGCGGGAGGTGCAGCGACGGGCGGTGGTGCCAGAGCCGGTGTGGGACCGCCTGCGGCAGGAGCGGCGCGGCAGCGGCATCGTCTTCATGACCATGCACTTCGGGAACTGGGACCTGGGGGCGGCCATCCTGGCGCTCCAGGGCTTCCCCATCTCCGCCATCGCGGACGAGTTCAAGAACTCCCGCCTCAACCGCCTCATCATGGGCTCGCGTGAACACCTGGGCATGAAGGTCATCCCCGTGGGGCGCGTGGGCCCGGGCATCATGCGCGCACTCCGCAATGACGACGTGGTGGCCATGCTGGTCGACATCCCGCAGCCGGAGGGCGGCGTGCAGGTGGAGTTCTTCGGCTCCACCATTTCCGTCCCGGACGGCCCGGCGCGGATCGCGCTGCGCGCCGGCTCCTCGGTGGTGGCAGCCACCCTCCCCAGGCTCGCACGCTGGGGCGACCAGGTGGGCGCGGACATTGCCCCCGTGGCCTTCCAGCCGACCGGGGACGCGGAGCGCGACGTGCAGGCGCTGACGCAGCAGGTGTTCCACGCGCTGGAGGGCCTGGTCCGCCGGCACCCGGAGCAGTGGTACATCTTCCGCAACCTGTGGCTGGCGGACCGCGCCGCGGAGGCCCGGCCCGCGTGACGGCGCCCAACGTGATGGCCCAGAACCAGTGACCCAGACCTGATGTCCCGCTACTGGATCCTCCGCGTCGCCTGCTGGATCGGTGGGCGGCTGCCCGTGCGCGTGACCTACGCGCTGGCTGCCGTGGGCGCCACGGCGGCGTGGTACGCCTCCCGCCGCCTGCGGGAGGTCACCCGCGACCACATGCGCCACGTGCTGGGACCGGGCGCGGCCGCCGCCGAGGTGGACGCGCTGGCGCGGTCCTGCATGCGCGCCAACCTCTACTACTACGCCGACTTCGCCCGCTTCTCCCGGAAGGATGACGCCCCCTCGATCTTCGACTCCTTCGACGAGGTCCATGGCGTGGAAACGCTGTTCGAGGCGCTGGACGAGGGGCGGGGCGTGGTGCTGGTGGGGGCGCACCTGGGCAACGGCGAGGTGCTGGCGCGGGCGGCGGCGCCGTTCGGCATCTGCCTGGCCGTGATGACGGAGCCGCTGACTCCGCCGGCGCTGCACGAGTACGTCCACCGCGTGCGCGGCGCCCGGGGCGTGCGCTTCCTGCCGGCGGACCTCACCGGCCTGCGCTCGGCGCTGGCGCACCTGCGCGCCGGTGGGTCGCTGGGACTGCTGATCGACCGGGACGTGCTGGGGACCGGGGAGCCCTTCCCCTTCTTCGGGGAGCGCGCGCCCATGCCCTCTGGCGCCGTGGAACTGGCGCGCCGCACGGGAGCCCCCGTGGTGTCCGCGTGGATCCCGCGCACCGGCCCCGGGCGCTACGCATTGCACATCGCCCGCGTCCCGCTGCCCGAACCCACCGGCAACCGCGCCGCGGACGTGGAGAGCGGCATGCGCGTGGTGGTGGGCGCCCTGGAGGACGCAATCCGGCGCTGGCCCGGCCAGTGGTTCCCCACGTCGCCCGTGTGGCGGGCACCGCATCCTTAGCGGCCTAGCGGGTCCGGAGCCCCGGCCCGACGCAGGAAGCCCCCGCCCGCCTCAGGAGGCCAGGGCGCGGCGCCTGCGCGGGATGAGCCGGCTGGTCGCCAGCAGGCACGCCAGGCCAATGAGCATCGCCGGCACGGTGTTCACGGCGTGGACCAGCACGGCGTAGGCCAGGGCGGAGTCGCTGGACGCGCCGGAAGCGAGGAGTGGCGCGGCGGCGGCGGCGTGGAACACGCCGATGTGCGCGGGGGCGGTGGGGATGGCCATCGACAGGTTCGTGGACAGCGTCACGGCGACGGCCACGGAGACGTCCCCTCGGATGCCCAGCGCTTCCAGCAGGACGTAGTGCAGCCAGACCGTCCCCACCCACGCCAGGGCCGTCCACGCCAGCATGCGCGCACCCTTGGCGCGGTCCACCCTTACCACGGTCACGGCGTCTGCCCAGAGCGACGCGAACCGCCCGAGTGCCCTCACGACGAGGCTCGCGGGGCGGTAGCGGGAGGGCAACGCGCGCACCACCACGTATCCGACCGCGATCGATAGCACGAGGCCGGCCACGAACGGCACGGCGCTGGCGGCGTTCTCCGCCGCGTCCTCCAACGGCTCCGCGCTCGGAAGCGGGAGCAGGCGGCCCACCCACGGCGCGGCGATGACGGCGAGGCCTGCCAGCACCACCACGTCCACCAGTCGCTCCGCCACCAGCACCATCACGGCCTGGCCGGCGGTCACCCGCTGCCGGATGGAAGGCGAGAGGATCCGCACGCCGTCACCCAACCGAAACGGCAGGACGTTGTTCATGAGCATGGAGACATGGAAGATTCGATAGGCCTCGGTACGATCGAGGGGTTCCCCACCGGGGAGCAGCGAGCGCCAGCGAAACGACTTCGCGGCGAGCGAGGCCACCAACAGCAAGACGGCCAGGGCCAGCGCGGGCCACCTGGCACCACTAACGAGCGCGAGAGCTGCTTGCGGATCAGCAATCTTCCCAAGGGAGTAGAGGCTCAGCCCGGCGAGCAGCAGCCCAAGCACGGGCTGCGCATACCGCCGCCAGGCCTTGCCGCCTGGACGCTGCTCCTGGCGATGACCGTCATCCTGTTCGCCGGCACGTGGCGTACTCATCCGCTGCTCAGTCTAGCCGTGCCGGCGCTTGCGCTCGCGGTCTGGTGGCCGGCCTTGCGCTCCAACCGTTCCGAGCGCTGGCTCTTCGGCTATGTCACTGGCATCTACATCTACACAATCCTGCGTGGCTACGCGGACGAGATCATCCCGTGGCGCACGGACTACGTGATCCAGTTCGACCGGATGCTCTTCGGCGGCTCTTTGCCCTCCGTGGAGTTGCAGCGCGCGTTCTTCCACCCGGCCAGCCTGGACTGGCTGGACGTGGTGGCCGCGGCGGTGCACGCCTCCTTCTTCGTGGCACCCCACGTGGCGCTCGTGCTGGTCTGGCGGCGCTGGCCGCACGCGCTCCGGCCGCACGTCCTCAGCGCGCTCCTCACGTTCTTCGTGGGCCTGGCGCTGTTCTACGTCGTCCCCACGGTGCCGCCGTGGCTGGCGTCCTACCAGGGCGAGGTGCGCGGGGTGTACCGCGTCATCAACTTCGTGTTCAGCGACATCGACCGGGACACCTACCGCTCGCTCTACCGGGCCATCGGCGAGCCCAACTCGGTGGCGGCGGTGCCCTCCATCCACATGGCCATCACCTGCCTGGTGCTGTTCCGGGTGCGCGCGCTAGCGCCCCGCTGGACGTGGCCAGTGGCCATGTACACGGCGCTCATGGGGTTCTCTCTGGTCTACCTGGGCGAGCACTACGTCTTTGACGTCCTGGTGGGCGTCCTCACCGCCTCCGTCTCCGAACTCGTCGTGCGCCGCCTGGAGGTCCGCTGGGCCGCCCGCCAGCGGCTCGAGCCGGTCCCCGTCCGCGCCGCCTGACGGACGGCCACGCGCTGCCAGGAGTCCGGGCGCGCGTCCCCGCCGCGGCCTATCATGGCGCGGATGACCTCACTCAACGGGGCCGCCCCGCCGCGATATGCCCGCGCCGACCTGCAGGTACACACCGCGCACGGCGACGGCATGGACGACCCGCTCACGATCTTCGAGGCCGTTGAGCGCCAGGCGTTCTTGGACGTCATTGCCGTGACCGACCATGACGACGTGCGCGGCGCCCTGGAGGCCCGCGACGCCTACGAGCGCACCCGCGACCGCTGGCACTTCGAACTCGTCACCGGCATCGAGGTCACCACCACGCACGGCCACCTGCTGGCGCTGTGGGTGGACCGCCCGATCCCCTCCTTCAAGTCGCTGGAGGCGACCGTGGCGGCGATCCACGAGGCCGGTGGGCTAGCCGTGGTGCCGCACCCGTTCTCGCTGCTCACCCGCTCCGTGGGGAAGCGCACCCTGGACCGGGTCATGCGCCTCCCGGACGCGCAGCAGCGCCCGGACGGCCTGGAGGTAGCGAACACCCTGGCCAAGGGCTGGCACACCGGCGAGCGCGCGCGCATCCACAACGCCGGCGCCTGGTCCCTGGCGAAGACCGGCGGCAGCGACGCCCACTTCGTGGAGGCCGTGGGGCGCGCCTACACGCGCTTCCCCGTGCCGCCAGGGGCAGCCAGCCCCGCCGACGCCCTGCGCCAGGCAATCCAGGATCGCCGGACGGAGGGCGTGCTGGTGGGCTCCACGCCCTACCGCGCCATTGGCGCCCGTCGGCTGGTGCGGCAGCAGGCCCGGGGCCTGGCGGTGACGCCTCGCAAGGTGCTGGGGCCGAAGGTGGCGGCGCTGTACGCGCGGCTGCCCGGGACGGGCGGCGGGCAGTGAAGATCGCGCTGGTCTCGCCCTATGACTGGCGCCACCCCGGTGGGGTCAACAGCCACCTGCGGGTGCTGGCGCGGGAACTACGCGGCCATGGCCATGACGTGCGCGTGCTGGCGCCGGCCACCGGCCCGCTTCACGAAGCCGGCGTGATCTCCATTGGCCGGCCGGTGCCGGTCGCCGCCTCCGGCAGCGTGGCGCGGATCACCCTGAACCCGCGCCTGGGCCGCCAGGTGCGCGAGGTGCTGGAGGCGGAACAGTTCGACGTGGTCCACGTCCACGAGCCGCTGATGCCGGTACTGCCCATCCACGTCCTGCGGCAGTCGCGGGCGGCGAACCCGGACGTGGTCAACGTGGGCACGTTCCACGCCACCCGGGACGGCGGCAACCGCCTCTACTCCTACGGCCGCCGCCTGCTGAAGCGCTGGTACCGCGAGATCGATGGCAAGATCGCCGTGTCCCCGCCCGCCGCCCAGTACGTCTCCCGCTACTTCCGCGGCTACTACAACATCATCCCCAACGGCATCGACATCGAGCACTGGGACAACCCGGCGCTGGAGCCGTACCCGGAGTTCCAGGGCACCACGAACATCCTATACGTGGGCCGGGCGGAGAAGCGGAAGGGCCTGGGCGTCCTGATCCGCGCGTTCGGGGTGGTGAACGCCCGCAACCCGGAGACCCGCCTGATCGTGGTGGGGCCGGACTCGCGGGCGCGCCGCCGCTTCGAGGAGTCCGTGCGGAACACCGGCCGGCGGAACATCACCTTCGTGGAGACCGGCGCGGGCGGCATCGCCTACGACGACCTGCCGCGCTACCACCGTTCCGCGGACATCTTCTGCTCGCCCGCCACGGGCCACGAGTCCCAGGGCTACGTGCTGCTGGAGGCGATGGCCGCGGGCCTGCCGGTGGTGGCCTCCAACATCGACGGTTACGCCTCCGTGATCACGCACGGCGCGGACGGTGTGCTGGTGCGCCCCAAGGACGTCATGGCGCTGGCGGACGCGCTGACGGAGATGGTCCGCAATCCCACGCGCCGGGCCGAACTGGCGGTGGAGGGGCGCAAGCGCGTGGAGGAGTATGGCTGGCCGCGGGTGGCACAACAGGTGATCTCGTACTACGAACGTCTCCTGGATACGCGCGGGACCGTCGAAACGTCCCGGCGGCAGCGGCTGGCGGACAGCCTGGTCTCCGCGGAGTGATGCCCAATATGACCTCCTTGCTGCCGCGCCGCGCGCCCACCGCGGTGCTGGACCCGATTGTGCGAGTCCTTGCCGGAGCGGGCGTGACCCCCTTCTGGCTCACCACGGTGGGCTTCCTGGGCAACGTCCTGGCCGCGTGGTTCGTGGTGCAGGGCTGGCTGCTGCCGGCCGGCCTGGCCGTGCTGTTCTTCAGCGGGCTGGACATGCTGGACGGGCACCTGGCACGCAGCACCGGGACGGCCTCGCGGTTCGGCGCGCTGTACGACTCCACGCTGGACCGCCTCTCCGAGGCGGCGGTGCTGTTCGGGATCCTCTGGTACCAGTTGGACCTGGGGAACCGCGAGGAGTCCCTGCTGGCGTTCCTGGCCGTGGTGGGCTCCCTGATGGTCTCCTACGTCCGCGCCCGCTCAGAGGGCCTGGGGATGCCGCTGAAGGACGGGCTCTTCACCCGCTCGGAGCGGGTGGTGCTGACCGGCGTGGCGCTGCTGTTCGGCTGGGTGCGGGTGGCCCTGTGGCTGCTCGCCGTCCTGACGCTCCTCACCGCCGCCCAGCGCACCTGGATCGCCTCGCGGCTGCTCATCGAGGCAGACCGAGGCGCGGATCAGGATGGAGGCCGACCGTGACGTCGATCCCCGGGGGCCCGCTGGGCCGGCCAGAGATGCAGGACATCTCCCGCGCGCTGGCGGAACGCCTCCGCCGCGCCGTGAGCATCGAGGTCTGGACGCGCACGGAGCCGGAGATCGTGAGCGCGGACCGGGACGCGGGCGAGCATGCGCCGGAGACGCTGGCGCTGATGCGCCAGTTGAAGACGCTCCACAGCGCGCTGACGCTCACGCCGTACGACCTGGACAAGCACGCCGCACGCGCAGCGGAGGCCGGGATCAGCGTGTCCCCCACGGTGGTGCTGCGCTCCGGCGGGCGCTCGGTCCACCTGTCCGGGATGTTCTACGGCCCGCTCTTCCCGCCCGTCCTGGACATCATCGGCTTCCTCTCCATGGGCCGCTCGCCGCTGGCGGCGGAGACCCAGCAGGTGCTGCACACGCTGGAGGGGGACGTGGAGGTGGAGGCGTTCCTGACGCCGTTCGACCCGTTCTCCGTCCAGATGCTGCCACTCCTGGGCGCCATGGCCGCGGAGACCAGACAGGTCCGCCTGCGCTTGGTGGAGATCGCGCAGTTCCCGGTGCTGGCCGGCCAGCGGTTGGTGACAGAGGTCCCGCTGCTAGTGATCAACGGCAAGCGCTTCGCCGGCTACTGGAACGAGACCGACCTGGCCCGGCAAATCGCGCTGGTCGCCCAGGGCTCGGACGAGAAAGTGATCCGCGACCGCGTGCTGGTGGCAGAGTACGTCTCGGAGGCGGACGCCCGCCGCTTCATGGCGGAGCAGCAGGCCGAGGCAGCGCGGGCGCAGGCGCAGCAACTGGGCGGCGCACCGCCGCCGGGACAGACCGCCAGCGGCCTCTACGTGCCCGGGCGCGACTAGGCCTCGTCGCCGGCTGCCCGGCGCGACTTCCACTCGCGCTCGCCGTCCCGCTCCAACTTCGCCATCACGGCGGCTTCGAGGTCGATGTCGTATTCGTGCGCCAGCGCGAGCAGCAGCGTCTGGACATCCGCGAGTTCGGAGGCGAGCCTCTCGACGGAGAAGGCGTCGTAGTTGGGCGACCACGTGCGCTTCAGTTCCCGCGCCACCTCACCCACTTCCTCCACCAGGAGCGTGAGCACGCGGACCGGATCGGTGGTGAAGCCACGCTCCGCGCGGACGTTGGCGACCCGCTCGCGCAACTCGCCGAGGTCCACCGCTAGCCCTTGGAGCGCATGAGGCGCATCCCGGCGAAGCCGAGACCACCCGCAAGCAGCAGAGTGACCACGCCCAGCGCAATCGCCACCATCGCGTTGCTGGAGGCCTCGTCCGCACTGGCGTCCGCGGAGCCGCCGGGAACGCCCTCCTGCGCGGGGCCGCCGTCGTCCCCGCCCCCGGAGGACTGGCCGCCCGCCACGGAGGTGGGGAGTGTCAGCGGGGCGCGGGTACCCTCGGCGCGGGGGGTAGCGGTGGCGGCGGCCTCGTACTCAATGGGCGGCAGGCCCACGCTCTCCCGCCACTCGTTGTAGAGGCCGTCCTGGTCCACGCCATAGATCGCCTGGAGTGCCTGGTCCGTGGTGCTTCCGCCCTTGATCGCGGCGAAGAGCGCAGCGAGTTCGGCCTGGCCGTAGGTCTCCACCAGGTAGGACACCACGGCCCAGGACTGCCCGTAGAAGGTGTTCACCAGCGACGCCTGGTTGGTGGGCGCGTTCAGGTTCCGCAGACGCAGCGTGTCGTTCCCCTGGATGGCGAACTGCACTGCCGAGCGGTAGCCGGCGCCGGGGTCATTCTGGGCAAAGACGGCGACGCCCTCGTCCAGCCACGCCGGGACGCGGGTGAACGTGCCATCGCCGGCGACCTTCGTGACCAGGTGCGCCGCCTCGTGCCGCGCGACGTCCACGAACGATCCGAGCGCGTCGTAGACGTGCAGCAGGTCAGAGGACACCCGCGACCCGCCGGTGATCACCTGCGAGTCAAAGGTGCTGCCGCGCGCGCGCTGCGCCAGTTCGCCCTCGGACTCGCGTGGCCAGACCACCACGCGCACCGGGTACGGGAGTTCCGTGTCCAGCAGGGTCTCCACGTCCGCGATGGCGTCCGCCGTCGCCTGCAGGGCCAGGCGGGCAGCGGCCTCGTCCGCGTACCAGTAGAGCGTCACGTCGTCCTGCTCCATGGACTGCCAGGAGTAGCGGCCGTCCAGGAACACGAATGTCTGCTGCTCCGTCTGCGACTCCGCGCCGTCGCGCGTGGTGAACTCCCAGCGATAGGAGATGCGGGAGCCCACGGGGATGTAGGTGTTGGCGGTGTTGGTCTGGAGCGTCACCGAGAGGTCGCCCTGACCGTCCGGCGCCACCTCCGCGCGCAGGTCCCCGCCGATGGCGCCGTCAGGGTTCAGGACGCGGTAGACCAGCACCGCGTCCTGCAGCGGGTCGCCCTGCACGCGTACGCGGAAGGTGATCGAGCGGGGGTCGGCGGTCTCCGTGCGCTCGTCGGAGACCTGCACCTCCGCGGCAGCGGTGCCGATCAGGCCCGCGGCGAGCAGGAGGCCAAGCGCGAGCGCGGCCAGCGTCCGGCGGATCATGCGGCTTCCTCCGTGCCCACCTGGCTCCGCAGGTAGGCGGCGATGAAGGGATCCAGTTCGCCGTCCAGGACGCCCTGCGTGTCCGAGGTCTCCGCCTCCGTGCGCAGGTCCTTGACCATCTTGTAGGGGTGCAGGACGTAGGAGCGGATCTGATTGCCCCAGCCCGCCTCCACGTGGACGCCCTTGATCACGGCGCGCTCCGCCTCGATGCGCTCGATCTCCTGCTCCAGCAGCCGGGACTTCAACACCATCATCGCGTTCTCGCGGTTCTGCGCCTGTGACCGCTCATTCTGACAGGTCACCACGATCCCCGTGGGGATGTGGGTGATGCGGATGGCCGTGTCGTTCTTCTGGACGTTCTGGCCGCCGTGCCCAGAGGCGCGGTAGGTGTCCACGCGCAGGTCGTCCGACTTGATCTCGATCTCGACCTCTTCGTCCGCCTCCGGCATGACCTCCACCAGCGCGAACGTGGTCTGGCGGGTGCCGGCCGAATTGAACGGGGACAGCCGCACCAGGCGGTGCACGCCGCGCTCGGAGCGCAGCAGGCCGTACGCGTTCTCACCGTCGATGCGTACCTCCACGGACTTCACGCCCACCTCGTCCCCGGCGCTCAGCGAGAGGATCTCGGTCTTGAAGCCGCGCTTCTCCGCCCAGCGGAGGTACATCCGCAGCAGCATCTCGGACCAGTCGTTGGCCTCGGTGCCGCCGGCGCCGGCGTGGATGGAGAGCAGGGCGCTCTTGGCGTCATACGGACCGCCCAGCGTCAGGCTGACCTCCAGCGCCTCGTAGTCGCGCTCCAGCGGGGCGAGTTCGGCCTCGACCTCCGTCAGCAGGCCGGCGCGCTCCTCGCCTTCGGTCTCCTGGGCGAGTTCGAGCAGCGCTTCCACGTCCTGGGACGCCTGCTCCAGCCGCTGCCAGGTGTCGATGAGGTTCTCGAGGCGCGAGACAGCGCGCATGACGCTCTGCGCCTGCTTGGGGTTGTCCCAGAGGTCCGGGGCCTGCGACTGCTCCCGGAGGAGGTTTAGTTCGTCCTGCTTCGCGGGGAGGTCAAAGTCGCACCTGCACATCCCGGACTCGGGCCAGCAGTTCCGCGACACGCGCCTTGAGTTCGTCCATGCCGCGATCTTCTCACGACGCCGCCATGAGGGCGAAAGCCCTACAACTCCCCCGCCATGGCCTTGGCCGCGCGGACGGTGTTCACCAGCAGCATCGCCACGGTCATGGGGCCCACGCCGCCGGGGACGGGGGTGATGGCGCCCGCGACCTCCAGGGCGGCCTCGTAGTCCACGTCGCCGCTGAGGATGGCGTTGCCCTTCTTCGTCTCGCCCACCTTCGTGGTGCCCACGTCGATGACGGCCGCGCCGGGCTTGATCATGTCCGCGGTGATCATCCTGGGCTGGCCCATGGCGCTGACCAGGATGTCCGCCTGCCGCGTGACCGCCCCCAGGTCGCGCGTGCCCGTGTGCGCCATGGTGACCGTGGCGTTTGAGGTGCGGTCAGACAGCAACAGCGAGACCGGACGGCCCACCAGCAGCGACCGCCCGGCCACCACCACGTGCGCGCCGCGCGTCTCGATGCCCTCGCGGCGCAGCATCTCCACCACGCCGGACGGCGTGGCGGCGACGTGCAAGGGCTTCCCCTGCACCAGCAGGCCGAGGCTGGCGGAGGTCAGGCCGTCCACGTCCTTCACGAAGGAGACGGACTCCGTGATGACCCCGGCGTCCAGGTGCGACGGCAGCGGCAACTGGATGAACAGGCCGTTGACGTCCGGATCCTGATCCAGCCGCCGCACCTGCGCCAGCGCGTCCTCCTGCGAGGTGGACGCCGGCATGCGCACAGCCTCCGAGCGCATCCCGACGGAGGCGGCGGCGCGCTCCTTCATGTTCACGTAGACATGGGATGCCGGGTCGTCACCCACCAGCACCACGGCCAGTTTCGGGGCCGGGCGACCCGCGCCCACCATGGCCGCCACGTCGCGCGCAACGTCCGCCTGCACCGCCGCGGCGATCGCCCGGCCGTCGATGATGCGTGCGGTCATGGCGTCCTCCTCCGGGCCGGCGTCAGTGTCGGGAGGGCGAGTATGACACGGCCTCGTGCTAGATTCGCCCGCGTGAGCACACACGCCGTTGGCATTGACCTCATCGAGATCGACCGCGTCGCTAAGGTGCTGGAGAAGCACCCGGAGCGCTTCATCCAGCGCGTCTTTACGCCCGCTGAGGCGGCGTTCTGCCGCCGTCGCGTGCCGGAACTGGCGGCGCGCTTCGCCTCCAAGGAGGCGGTGATGAAGGCGCTGGGCACCGGCGCACGCTCCGTGGCCTGGCGGGACATCGAGGTGTTGCCGGACCGCCGGGGCAAGCCGCTGGTCTACCTCTACGGCGGCGCGAAGGCGCGGGCCGAGGTCATCGGCCTGGAGGCCATCGACATCTCCCTCACGCACCTCGCCTCGTTCGCCATGGCGGTGGTGGTCTGCACGGCCACGCGCCCCGAGTTCGACCACGCGGAGTCGCGCGCGCGGCTGGTGGCCATCCTGCAGCAGCGCGGCCTGCTGGGCGAAGACGAGCAGAACTAGGCATGGCGAAACTCGTCACCACGGAGCAGATGCGCGCGCTGGAGCGCGCCGCCACGGACGCGGGCGTCTCCGAGCGCGACCTGATGGCGCAGGCCGGCCTGGCCGTGGCGCAGGAGGCGTGGATGGCCCTCGGGACGGTCGAGGGCAAGCCGGTGCTGGTGCTGTGCGGGCCGGGCAACAACGGCGGCGACGGGCTGGTGGCGGCGCGCCAACTGGCGGAGTGGGGCACGCCCGTCCACGTCTACCTGCTGCGCCCTCGCCCGGCCGCGGACGCCGAGTGGGCCGCCGTCCGCGAGGCGGACATCCCCGTCACCCTCGCCGAGGACGACCCCACCCTGGAGCGCCTGGAGGGCCTGCTGCGGCAGGCGGTGCTGGTGGTGGACGCCCTCTTCGGCAGCGGCCTCCGCCCCGCCGAGCGGCCCTTCGAGGAGCCCGTGCGCGGCATCCTGCAGCGCCTGCGTGATGCCCGCCAGGCGCCCAGCATGCAACTGGTGGCGGTGGACTTGCCCTCCGGCGTGGACGCGGACACTGGCTTCGCAGACCCCGCGGCGCTGGCGGCTGACCTCACGGTGACCTTTGCCTGCGCCAAGTTGGGGCTCTTCCAGGCGCCGGGGCGCACCCTCGCCGGACGCGTGGAGGTGGTGGACATCGGCATTCCCGCGGAGGCCGTGCGCGACCTGCCGTACGAGGACCTGCGGATGCGCGACCTCCGCGCCGCCATCCCCGAGCGGCCGGAGGACGGCAACAAGGGCACCTTCGGGCGCGCGGTGATCGCCGCCGGTTCACGGCGCTACCCGGGCGCTGCAAGACTGGCCGCGGAGGCCGCCGCGCGCTCGGGCTGTGGCCTGGTGACGCTCGCCGCGCCCGAGGCCGTGCAAGCGCTGCTGGTCTCGCTCCCGGATCCCACGCACGAGCCGCTCCCGGCGGAAGACCCTACCCGAGGCGAACTCGACGCCACGTCCGCCCGCGCGCTGCTGCGCGCGCTGTCGGGGATGCGTGCCCGCTCGCTGCTGGTGGGCCCCGGCATCGGCCTCACGGACCGCACGCGCGCGTTCGTCCAGCACCTGCTGGCCGGCCTCGACAGCGTCGAGGGCCTGGCGGGGCTGGTGCTGGACGCGGACGCGCTGAACGCGGTCGCTGGGGAGGCGGACTGGCACACGCGCTTCGCGGCGCCGCGCGTCCTGACCCCGCACCCGGGTGAGATGGCGCGGCTGCTACACACCAGCGTGGAGGACGTCCAGGCACACCGGTTGGACGCCGCTACGCGTTACGCAAGGGACACCGCCTCCGTGGTGGTGCTGAAGGGCGCCGGGACCATCGTGGCCGCCCCGGACGGGCGTGCCCGGCTCTCGGACGTCGCCAACTCCGCGCTGGCCCACGCGGGCACGGGCGACGTGCTGGCGGGGCTCATCGCCGGACTGCTGGCGCAGGGCGTCGTCCCCTTCGAGGCGGCCAGCGCGGCGGTGTGGCTGCAGGCGGAGTGCGCGCGGCAGGTGTCCGAGGTCTACGGGCCTGCCTCGACGATTGCGAGCGACCTGCTGAAGGCGCTTCCCGAGGCGCGAAAACTGCTCGACCAGCCCTCGACAGCCACGGGAGCGCCCGACCTCATGTTTGGCCGCTAGGCCTCAGGCTGTGCTCCCGGCCATTGCTCGCTCGCGCTCGCGCCTCTTCGCCCTCTCCGCGATCGCGCCCGCGATGTAGGCCGCATCCCGTCCTACCCCGCCCACGAACGACGACGAGAGCGAGTACTGGAACCGCTGGCCCACCAGGTAGATGCCATCCTCGTCGCGTACCACGCCGCGCTCGTGCTCCGGCTCGTCGCCGGAGGCGAAGGCGGGCAGCTGCACCCACGAGTGGTCGGACTGGAACCCGGTGCACCAGACCACGTTCCTGACGTCCAACCGCTGCCCGTCTGCCAGGACCGGCAGCCCGCCCTCTGCCCCGGTGACGCGGGGCACCCGCTGGACACCGGCAACCGCCAGGTCCCGCGGCCTCACTCGCACCACGGGGGCGGCATGGTGAAGCGCCCTCGGCCGCATCTTCCGGCCCAGGGGGGTCTTCACGGTGAGGATCCTGCTGGCGGCGAAGAAGAATGCGGGCATCACCACCCGCGAAGGCAGGCTCCCGGGACGCACCGGAAATACAGGCGCGGATCCGGACAGCGACACCTGGTGCGTGCCAGCAAGTTCCAGCGCGATCTCCGCCCCGGAGTTTCCGGCTCCTACCACCAGCACCGGGCCCTCCTGGAGTTGCCGGGGGTTCCGGTATCCACTGGAGTGGACTTGCACAATGTCGGCGGCGAGTTCCGGCGCGAACACCGGGACCTTCGGGTCCTGGTAGGCCCCGGTGGCAATCACGACCTGCTCGGCCAGCAACCGGGTAGCGCCCGCAGTCACCAGGTACCTCGCCCCCTCGCGCTCGATGCGCTCCACCCGGGTGCCCAGTCGCACGTCCAGGCCGAAACGGTCGACGTACGCCTCCAGGTACGCGGCGAATTCGTCCTTCGTCAGGAAGGACCATCCGCCCGCCGGTACCTGCATGCCCGGGAGATGACTCAGCCGCGCCGGCGTGAAGAGCCGGAGCGAGTCCCAGCGGTGGCGCCACGAGTCCCCTACGCGCTGGCCGGCATCAAGGACCACCGCGGGCCGGCCGCGGCGCTGCATCTCGTAGGCAGTCGCCAGGCCGGCCTGCCCACCTCCCACGATCACCGTCTCTACCGATTCCAGTCGTGCTGGATGCTCCATCGTCCGCTCCTCGCAGTGACATCCCCGTCACCTCGCGGAGAACGTAGACAGAGCGATGGACGGCGGCTTCCGCCGTCGTGCCCATCTTTCTGATGGACCGCATGGGTAGTTCTGCGTACGCCAGCCTCAGACCAGGCGTCGCTCGTGCGCGTACGCGACTGCGGCGGTGCGCGAAGGCACGCCCGCCTTGGCGAGGATGTTGCTCACGTGGCGCGCGACGGTCTTCTCACTGATCACCAGCTCCAGGGCAATCTCCCGATTGCTCAGGCCTCTCGCGATCAGTCGCAGGACCTCGAACTCCCGGGGAGTGAGTCCTGAGTCGTCCCGCGGGCTCCAGGTACCCCGGCCGGACCTCAGCGACTCGAGGTCCGGCGTGGCACCGAGCCGGGCGAAGACGGAGCGCGCCACGTCCTCCTCGATCTCCGCCGAGTCGTGGTCTCCCGAGGCCGCGCAGCAGCGAGCGATCAGCACGCGGACGCGGGCAGCCTCGTAGGGCGCATTCAGGTCGTTCCACTCAGACCACGCACGCCGCAGCGCTGGCAGTGCACCCGCGACATCACCTGACGCAAGCCGCACCTGGCCGTCTGCCTGTGCCGCGCTGGCGCGGAGGAGACCAACGTCCAGCCGCTCCGCGGCCTCCGTCAATTCCTCGGCCGCGAGGCCCGCCGCGGCAGGGTCCCCGCACGTGAGCATGATCTCCACGTACGCGGGGAGCAGCCGCATGCGGCTCTCAGTCCCTGCCGCCTCCTGGAGCGCGCGACGGATGGACGACGCCGCGGCATCGAGTCGCCCCTGGGCGAACCGAAGCAGAGACAGGCCGGGCTCCGGGTGGCGTCCCCATTGCGAAGCCTGGCGGTAGGCGTCTTCCGCGGCGGGGAAGTCACCGCGAAGTCGCTCCAGTTCCGCCCGCTCGTAGAGGCTCGCCCCAACGGCCGGGTGCACGGGTTCACGGGAGAGCAGCGCCTCCGCGCGGCGGACCTCCTCCAGCGCGTCAGGCCACTCGCCGTGGAGACGCATGATCGCGGAGCGGTAGGTCAGGCACCTTCCGCGAAACGCCAGCGCGTCAGGGTGCTCCTCGCACCATGCGCTCAGCGCCTCCGTCCACTCCTGGGCGCGACGGACATCGAAGGCGGCGTGGCACGTCTCGATGACCGCGCAGTAGACGGTGCCGGCGACCAGGATCGACACGTCGCCCATGGCGACGGCGAGCATGACCTCGTCCAGCAGAGCGATTCCCGCGTCCCTGTAGCCCTGCTGGATCAGCACCTGTCCGCTCCCCAGTCGTCCGAGCGTGACGAGGTCGGCATCGCCGAACCGCTCCCCACACTGCACAACACCAGCGAAGGCGGTACCCGCACCGTCCACGTTCCCGGCGCCCAGCAACTGGAGTCCGTGAGGAATTTGCAGGTATCCCCACTCCGCGCAGTCCCGGTCTGCACCCTCCAGCAAACGGCCGGCGCGGGCGAGCCATCCGCTCGCGCGGGCCACGTCGCCCCGGTCCATGTGACTGAGGGTGAGCCATACCACCATGCGGACCGCATCCAGCAGCCGCCCCGCCTCCAGGAAGGCCTCGTGGGCGGCCTCCAGGCCAGCAGACGCCACATCTTCGCGCGCGAGGAGGTGGGCGGTGATCGCCAGGGTCTCGAGTTCATCGGCCGACAGCGACCGGGACGCCTGGGCGGCGCGCAGGGACTCGAAGGTGACGCCGAGTCCCTGGCCCGTCGAGAGGCGGGACTCGCTCGCTCCCGGTCCGTCGATTCGCTCCATGGCACCACCAGCGCGTCCGCCGAGAGCCTCGCAGGTCCGTTCGGCAAGCGATGACGGAGCCGTCTCGGCCGATCCATGCTAGGACGCGGGGGAAGGGCTCCTCCTGGGGGCTGAGACCTGGTCTCCTAATCGTTTCGACCCTCACTGCACATACGCTCATCCTGATAGACTTGAACGAGTCGGATCGGGCCAGGAACGCCGGTGCTTGCCGGTGGCCCGTCCGGGAGGGGTACCGTGAGCGACGCTCCAGAGCGCGCCAACGAGACCGAGTCTCTGGCGATTGTGTTCCCCGGTCAGGGTTCACAGGCCCCCGGTATGGGGCGCCTCGTCTTCGAGCACTCGGAGGCGGCGCGCCTCACCTTCGAGGAAGCCAGCGACATCACCGGGATCGACATCGCCGCCGTCTGCTTCGAGGCGGAGGCGGATGACCTGGCGTCCACCGAGAACACGCAGCCCGCGGTCCTCACGACCTCCATCGCCATGCTCCGCGCCATGCGCGAGAAGGTGACCGAGGTGCGCGAGCAGGTGCGTCCGCGCCTGTTCGGCGGGCACTCGCTGGGCCTCTTCAGCGCGGCCGTCGCCACCGGCGCGCTCTCCTTCCGCGACTCCCTGATGATCATCCTCGAGCGCTCGCGGCTGATGGGCTCCTTCAACGAGGAGCGCCCCGTGGGCATGGCCGCCATCGTCGGCCTGGACGTGGAGACCGTGCGCGGCATCTGTGACGAGGTCACGGACGGCTTCCTGAGCCGCGTGGACGTGGCGAACCACAACGAGGACACCCAGACTGTCATCTCCGGCGACGTCACGGCGCTGGAGCGCGCGATGGCGCGCGCCAAGGAACTGCAGGGCAAGGCCATCCGCCTGAAGTTGAAGGTCTCCAGCCACACCCCTCTGCACGAGGGCCAGGCGGAGGAGTTCGCGCAGATCATCCGCGAGATCCCGTTCGCGGACCCGGACCTGCCCATCGTCTCCAACATCACCTCAGACCTGCTGCGCACGGCCGCGGACGTGCGCGCGGAGTTCGAGGCTCAGTTGAAGTCGCCCGTGCTGTGGGCGGAGAACGTGCGCCGCATGACCCGGGAGGGCGTGGACACCTTCGTGGAGGTGGGCCCCGGCCACGCGCTCTCTCGCATGATCAAGCGCATCCAAGATGAGAGCACCGCCGTGTCACTGGACGACGCCCGCGAGGCGCCCATCCCCGTGTCCATCCTGCCCGCTCGCCGACGACCGACGGCCTGACCATGCGCCGGGTGGTGGTGACCGGACTTGGGCTGATTACGCCCCTGGGCAATGACGTGGCCTGCACCTGGGAGTCCCTGGTGGCCGGACGTTCCGGCCTGGGACTGGTGACTCGCTTCGACGCATCTGCCTACGAACACCCCATCGCCGCGGAGGTGAAGGACCTGGACGCCAGCGCCTACGTGGAGCCCAAGTTGCTCCGCCGGCTGGACCTCTCCTCCGTGTACGCCATCGGCGCGGCCAAGCAGGCGGTGGCGGACGCCTCGCTGGAGGTGACGACGGAAGAGGCACGGCGCGTGGGCGTGCTGCTGGGCACCGGCATGGGCAGCGCCCACCAGATCGTGGAGCAGCAGCGCATCCTGGACGAGAAGGGCCCCCGGCGCGTGTCGCCGTTCATGACGTCCCACATGCTGCCGGACACGGCCACCGGCCTCGTCGCCATGGCGCTGGGCGCCCGCGGCCCCAACTTTGCCGTCACCGCCGCCTGCGCGACGGGCGGAGCCGCCACCGGCGAGGCCGCCGAGATGGTGGCGCGGGGCGACGCGGACGTGATGATCACGGGCGGCTACGAGGCCCCCCTGCAGCCCATCTACTACGCCGGCTTCGCCGCCATGAAGGCGCTGGCAGAGCACGAGGACCCGGCGAAGGCCGTCCGCCCGTTCGACCTCAACCGCAACGGCTTCATCCTGGGCGAAGGCGGCGCCGTGCTGGTCCTGGAGGACCTGGAGCATGCGCAGGCGCGCGGGGCCCGCATCTACGCGGAGTGGCGCGGCGCCAGCACCAGCAACGACGCCTACGACATGGTGGCCGCCGCCGAGGACGGCCACGGCGTGGCCCAGGCGATGACTGACGCCCTGCGCCGCGCGGGGATGGACACCTCGGAGGTGGACTACATCAACGCGCACGGCACCGGCACCGCGCTGAACGACCGCGTGGAGACCAAGGCCATCCGCGACGTCTTCGGCGAGCACGCGGACGGGCTGATGGTCTCCTCCACCAAGTCCATGCACGGCCACATGATGGGCGCTGCCGGGGCCGTGGAGGCCGCCATCTGCGCCCTCACCTGCTACCACGGCGTGGTGCCCCCCACCATCAACTACGAGACGCCTGACCCCACGTGTGACCTGGATTACGTGCCCAACGAGGCGCGCCGGGCGGACGTGCGCGCCGCCATGAGCACCTCCGTGGGCCTGGGCGGCCACAACTCCGCGATCATCTTCAGCCGCTGGGAGGACTGATGGACGAGCGACGAGTCGTCGTGACCGGGATCGGCATCCTCTCCGCCGTGGGCGTGGGCCGAGAGGCCACGTGGGCCGGCCTGCTCGAAGGCCGCAACGGCATCGCGCGGACCACGCGCGTGGAGGTGGACGACCTGCCCTCGCAGGTGTCCGGCCAGGTGCCGGACTTCGACCTCTCGCAGTTCATCGACCGCAAGAGCGCGCGGCGCATGGACCGATTCTCCCACCTGGCGGTGACGGCCGTGGGCGAGGCGCTGGGCCAGGCCGCCCTGGACATCGACCGCGAGGGCGACGAGATCGGCTGCATGATCGGCTCCGGCATCGGCGGCATTGAGACGCTGGAGCAGGAGTTCGACGTCTTCTTCCACAAGGGGCCGAACCGCGTCTCGCCGCTGCTGGTGCCCATGTTCATCCCGGACATGGCGGCCGGCCAGGCCTCGATCCGCTTCGGCCTGCGCGGCCCGAACTACAACACAGTCTCCGCCTGCGCCTCCGGGGCGGACGCCCTGGGCACCGCCTATCACGTGGTCCGCCGTGGCGACGCGGTGGCCATGGTGGCGGGCGGCGCGGAGGCGTGCGTGACCCGCATGTCGATCGCCGCCTTCGCGAACAGCCAGGCGCTCTCCACCAACAACGACCCGGAGACCGCCAGCCGCCCCTTCGACGCCCACCGTGACGGCTTCGTCATCGGCGAGGGCGCGGGCATCATGGTGCTGGAGGACCGCGAGCACGCAGAGGCGCGCGGCGCGCAGATCTTCGCGGAGGTCATGGCCTACGGGCAGTCCGCGGACGCCTTCCACGTCACCGCCCCTTCCGAAAACGGCGAGGGCGCGGCGCGGGCGATGAACCTGGCGCTCAAGCGCGCGGGCATTAGCGCCTCTGACGTGGACTACGTGAACGCCCACGGCACCAGCACCCCCCTGAACGACAAGTTCGAGACCATGTCACTCAAGACCGTCTTCGGCGAGGGCGCCCACTCACTGCCCGTCTCGTCGTCGAAGTCCATGATCGGGCACACGCTGGGGGCCGCGGGCGGCATCGAGAGCGCGGTGACTGTGCTCTCCATCCGCGACCAGAGGATCCACCCCACCATCCACCTGGAGACGCCGGACCCGAACTGTGACCTGGACTACGTCACCGAAGGCCCCCGCGAGTTGGCGATCCGCTACGGGATGTCCAACTCACTCGGCTTCGGCGGGCACAACTCCTCGCTGATCTTCGGCCGCTACGAGGGCTGACCGCCCCTCCCCGGCGCCACGGCACACCCGCGCCCACTGCACTCAGGGGGGCCGGTGCTACGCTCTCCTCCACCCATCCGGCGACTCCCCGCCAGTGATCGGTCGACCGTGACCACCACCCCGGCCAGCACCGCCACCATCCTCGCCGGCTCCGGCGGGCGCCGCTGGCGCGTGGCCGCGCCCCCCTCGCTGGAGGGCTACGCGGACGCGGGCCCGCGACTGCCGGAGATGGTGCGGACGCTGCTCGCGCTGCGCGGCGTGCTCACCACCGTCGAGGCACGGCGCTACCTGGGCAGCGCCGGCACCCTGACGGATGCGCGCCTGATGCCGAACCTCGAGGTCGCGGTGGACCGCCTCGCTCGCGCGTGCGAACGAGGCGAGACCGTGGCTGTCTACGGCGACTACGACGTCGATGGCGTCACGGCTACCACCCTGCTCACGGAAGGCCTCGAGTGCCTGGGCGCGAAGCCGATCCCGTACATCCCGGACCGCTTCACGGAGGGCTACGGCCCCAACGTCCGTGCCGTGCGGCAACTGGCGGACCGCGGCGCCACGCTGCTGGTCACCGCGGACACCGGCACGAGCGCCGTGCGCGAGGTGGACGAGGCGAACAGCCTGGGCATGGACGTGGTGGTGATCGATCACCACACCATCCCGGAGACGCTCCCGGATGCCCTCGCCATCGTGAACCCGCGCCTGGACGACATCGCCTACGGCTCGGAGCCGGCAGCGGTGGGCGTGGCCTACAAGGTCATCCACGACCTGCACGAACGCATGGACCGCCCCTACGAGGCGGACGAACACCTGGCGCTGGTGGCGCTGGGCAACGTCTGCGACCTGGCCCCCATGCTCGCGGAGAACCGCGACCTGGTGCGGCTGGGACTGAAGGCGCTGGCCCGGACCACACGCCCGGGAATCCTTGCGCTGTGCGAGGTCGCAGGGGTGCGGCCGGAACACATCTCCACGGAGACCATCGGCTGGGCGCTGGGGCCGCGCCTGAACGCCGCCGGGCGCATGGAACACGCGATGATCGCCCTGGACCTGCTGCGGGCGCCCTCGCTGGGTGCGGCACGGCCCCTGGCGAAGCGCCTGGAGGACCTGAACCGCGCGCGCCGGGAGGCGACCACGGAGGCGCTGGAAATGGCGCGTGGATCGCTGACGGAGGCGGACCGCGCCGGCGCGCTGGTGGTGGTGGCCAGCCCCGCGATCTCCTCCGGCATCGTCGGCCTCTGTGCCGCCCGGCTCGCGGAGGAGTTCTCGCGCCCGGCCATCGTCATGGAGGTCACGGGCGGCGAGGGCCGCGGCTCCTGCCGCTCCATCCCGGAGTTCGACGTCACCGAACTGCTGCGGCGGAACGCGGACCTCTTCCTGCGCTTCGGCGGCCATCGCGCGGCGGCGGGCTTCAGCATCCAGGAGGAGCGCATCCCCGAAATGAAGGCGCGCCTGCTGGCGGACGCCGCGCAGCACCTGGACGTGGCGAACCTGGCGCCCACGCTGGACGTGGACTGCGAACTGCCGCTCCAGGATGTCGACCGGCAGATGCTCCAGTGGCTGGGCCTGCTGGCCCCGCACGGGGTGGGCAATGACACGCCCAGGTTCCTCGCACGGCGCGTGCAGGTCACGCGCGCGCGCGCCGTGGGCGCGGGCGGCACGCACCTGCAGATGACGCTGAAGGCCGGCCACGCGACTTGGAAGGCGATCTCGTTTGGCAACGCGGAGTACGAGGTTCCCGCGGGCGAGGAGGCGGACCTGGTCTACACCTTCCGGCAGGATGACTTTGCCGGGAACGGCGCGCTGCAACTGGAAGTGCTGGACCTGCGCCCCGCGGCCGAGGACTAGCGGAGGCGGCTAGCCTGCGCGCGGCTCGAACAACTCGACGGCGTTCCCGGACGGATCGTCCACCAGGATTTGCTTGCCGCCATTCCCAACCACGATCTCGTTGCGGAACGCTGCCCCCGCCGCTCGGAGCCCCGCCACCGTCTGATCGAGGTCGGAGACCTCGATCTGGATACGGTTCCACCCGCCGGGCTGCGGCGCGCTGCCGTCCGGCATGGACTGGCCCGCGCCACCGCCGCCGCCCGGCTTGTTGAGCAGCAGGCGAAGGTCGCCGCGTCCGAGCATGGCGAAGCCGGGCCCCGGGTGCATCTCCACGGAGAAGCCCAGGTGCTTGCTGTAGAACGCGACCGCCGCGTCAACGTCGTCCACGATGTACCGGACACTCACTGGCATGGCGCGCCTCCTGCTCGCTCCCCTCGCTGAGGTGCGTGATCGTACGCGGACGCGGAAGCAGTGGAGGGGCAGAGTGGCAGGCGGGCGGAGGCGCTACTCCGAGACGCGCGACCAGAGCGTCTGGTAGTCGTCACCCAGGATGGCGGCGCGGTGCTCTGCCTGCTCGATGGCGCGCAGGGTGGCGAGGCAGGCGCGGGCGGTGTCCGGACAGTCAATGCGGCCCAGGATGCACTCCCACACGCCCAGGTTGACCAGCGAGTCCACGCGGGCGTCCCAGGGGATCCAGGTGATCGAGTCGGGCCTCGGGAACTGCGGGCGCAGGCGGCGGAGCGAGCGCAGGCGGTCCGCGCCGTCCTTCGCCATGGGGACGATCTTCACCATGGTGCCGGAGGAGGGGTTGGTGCGCGTATCGATGAGCAGAGTGCGACGGAGGGTCGGGAAGTAGAAGGTGATGACGTCCGCCTCGCAGACGTTTTGGACCACCGCCTCCAGGTCAATCTCGATGCCACCGTCGATCATGTCTGCGATCCCCTCGCCCTAGCCGGCCGACTCGTGAGCCACGAGCCGCAAGAACCGATGTCGCCCCACGCGGAGTTCGTCGCCGGGCCCCACCGGGGCCGCGGCATCCTCCGCGCGTTCGCCGTTCACCTGCACGCCACCCTGCTGGACCAGCCGCCGGCCCTCGCCCTTGCTCCCGGCCAGGCCCGCATCCACCAGCACGTCCACGAGCGGCGCGGGCGCCGCCAGCGCGTGCTCCGGCATCTCCTCCGGCGTCTCGCGGCGCTGGATGGTGGCCTCGAAGTACTCGCGCGCCGCCGCCGCCTCTGAGGCGCCGTGGAAGATCGAGGTGATCGTCTCCGCCAGCCGCTTCTTCGCATCCATGGGGCGGAGCGATCCGCCCTCCAGCGCCGCGCGGATGTCCGCGACTTCCGAGGGGTGGAGCGAGGTGACGAGCGTGAAGTAGGGGGCGATGGCCTCGTCCGGGATGGACATCACCTTGCCGAACATGTCGTTCGCGGGCTCCGTGATGCCGATGTAGTTCCCGAGGGACTTCGACATCTTCTGGGTGCCGTCCGTGCCCACCAGGATCGGCAGCGTCATGATCACCTGCGGGCGATGGCCGTTGGCCTCCTGCAGTTGGCGCCCGGCCAGCAGGTTGAATGTCTGGTCGGTGCCGCCCAGCTGGACGTCCGTGTCCATGTGGTCGGCGTCGTAGGCCTGCATCATGGCGTACAGGAACTCGCTGATGTGGATGGGGTCGCCGGCCTCGTACCGCTTCGCGAAGTTGTCGCGCTGCAGGAACTGGGCCACGGTGAACTGCGCCGTCAGGCGGATCACGTCGCTGAAGTCCAACTGCGAAAGCCAGTCGCCGTTGAAGGCGATCCGCGTGCGCTCGCCGTCCAACACCGCGAACGCCTGCTCCGTGTACGTCTTCGCGTTCTCCGTGATCTCCTCCGCGGTCAGCATTGGCCGGGTCTTGTCGCGCCCGGTGGGATCGCCGATCAGTGCGGTGAAGGAGCCCACCAGGAACGTGACGTCATGGCCGAAGTCCTGGAACTGGCGCATCTTGCGCATGGGGACGGTGTGGCCCAGGTGCAGGTCCACCTTGGTGGGGTCGAACCCGCAGTAGACGCGCAGCGGGCGGTCCTCCTCCAGCCGCGCGCGCAGTTCGCGCTCCATGGTGCGGCGGAGGGCGTCGTCTCCGAACTCCGTGCCGGCCATCAGGACGGCGAGTTGCTCGTCCACCGGCGCCATCTTGCGGCGGGTTGGGGCGGTCATGCGAACCACTCCACCGTTGCCGCCACGTCCGCGCGGATCTGGGCGACCAGCGCGTCCGCGCCGTCGAACTTCCGTTCCGGCCGCAGCAGGTGGAGCAACTCGATGGTCACCACCTGGCCGTACAGGTCGCCCTCGAAGTCCAGGAGGTGCGTCTCCACGTGCCGGCGCGTGCCGTTGTCGAAGGTGGGGCGCGTGCCGATGTTCGTCACGGCTCGGAAGACGCGGTCATCCCCACCGGGGTTGTAGAGGTACGCGCGGGTGACGTAGACGCCGTTGGGGGGCAGTGCGCGGTCAGCGCTCACGCCGATGTTCAACGTGGGGAAGCCGATGGTGCGTCCGCGCTCGTCACCGTGCAGCACCGGGCCGCGGACGGCGTAGGGACGGCCCAGCAGGTGCTCCACCGTCTCCATCTCGCCGTCCGCCAGCGCGTTGCGGATGCGCGTGGAGGAGATGCGTTCCTCGTCGTCGCCGTCCTTCAGCAGCGGGACCGCGACCACCTCGAAGCCCTGGTCCTGGCCGATCTCCGCCAGGCGCTCCGTGGTGCCCTCGCCGCCGCGGCCCAGGCGGAAGTCCTGGCCCACCACCAGGAGGCGCATGCCGGCGTCCTCCACCAGCAGGCGGGTGAAGTCCGGCGCGGAGACCTGCTGGAGTTCGGAGGTGAACTGCAGGACGCTCACGAAGTCCGCCCCCGCCTCCCGGAGCAACTCCACGCGGCGCTCCAGTGACTCCAGGTAGGAGACCGGGGTGCCCGGGCGCAGCACGGCGATGGGGTGAGGGTGGAAGGTGACGACGCCGCCGGTGAGCCCGCGCGCTCGCCCCTCCTCCAGCATGCGGCCGATGAGCATGCGATGGCCACCGTGAACGCCGTCAAACACCCCGATGGACAGGGCGTGCTCGCCGGGCGTCGCGCTGCGACGCAGTTCGTCACGGACAAGGAGCACGAGGAGCGGATCCTTTCGGACGGGCTACATGGAATCTTAGCACCGGAGCCGCCTGCGGCCTCCCCGCTGCGAGGCCGCAGGCGGCTCCGAGGAGGCCGGCTACACCGCGGTGAAGTCTTCCTCCGCACCGGTGAACTCCGGCGGCTGGGCGTCCTCCAGGCGGACGAGTTCGATGTCGCCAAAGGCGTCGTTCTGACGGGCGGCCAGGTAGCGCTGCTTGATGAGTTCCAGCACGGCCATGAAGTCCACGATCACCATGGTGCGAGAGGTGGCGGACTGGATCAGCGTGCGGAACGAGGTCTTGCCGTCCCGCTGGAGGGTGTCCACCAGCGAGCGCATGCGGTCCCGCAGGCGCACCGGCTCGCGCACGATCTCCTCGGCGGGCTCGTCCTCCGGCATGCGGTCCAGGACCTCCCGGATGACGTCCACCAGCGAGGAGAGCGTGACGGTGTCCAGGCCCGTCGGCAGCGGCACCTCTGGCGGTGCGACCTCGCGGCGGTAGGAGCCATGCCCCACCTCCCGCTCGCGCAGGAACTCCGCCGCGTGCTTGAAGCGGCGGTACTCCCGCAGCGCCTCGATCAACTGGCGGACGTCGCTCTCTTCGTCCTCGTCGGTGGCCTGCTCCTCCGGGTCACGGGGCAGCAGCGCGCGCGACTTCAGGAGCAGCAACCGCGCCCCCACGCCGATGAACTCCGCCAGCGCGCCGAGGTCGATCTGCTCGCGGGCGCGGAGGGCGCCCAGGTACTGCTCCGTCACCGCCAGGAGCGAGACCTCCGTGATGTCCAGTTCCTCGCGCTCGATGAGATGGAGGAGCAGGTCCAGCGGCCCGGCGAACGCCGGCAGCGCCAGTTGGATGGCGCCCTCGTCCGAGGGCGGCTCCCCTTCGCCGGCAGCCGGGGCATCCGACTCGGCGCCCTCGGACGAGGGCGCCTGCGCGGCGACCGCCGAGGGCTGCTCCTCCTCGGAAGGGGGAGCAGCCTCGACGTCCGCGTCTGCGCGGGGATCCTGCGGGCCGGGGGCCTCGGACGTCACGCCGTGGCGGCCGTGGGCACCTGGGACGGCGGCTCCGCGAACGGCCGGCCGATGGCGGCGCCCAGGGCGCGGGCTTCCTCCGCCATCTCCGCGAAGTTGGCCGGCGTCAGCGACTGCGCGCCGTCAGAGAGCGCGTGGTCCGGGTTCGGGTGCACCTCGATGATGAAGCCGTCCGCGCCCACGGCGATGGAGGCCATGGTCATGGGCTTCACCAGGTACCACTTGCCGGTGCCGTGGGACGGGTCCGAGATCACCGGCAGGTGGCTCAGGCGCTTCACCAGGGCAATGGCGTTTAGGTCCAGGGTGTTGCGCGTGGCGGTCTCGAAGGTGCGGATGCCGCGCTCGCACAGCATCACGTTGGGGTTGTTCTGGGACAGGATGTACTCGGAGGCCAGGAGCCATTCCTCGATGGTGCCGGCCATGCCGCGCTTCAGCAGCACGGGCTTGCCGGTCTTGCCGGCCTCCTCCAGCAGCACGAAGTTCTGCATGTTGCGGGCGCCGATCTGGATGATGTCCGAGTACTGCGCCACCGCCTCCACGTCACGGACGGAGAGGCACTCCGTGATCACCGGCATGCCCAGTTCGTCGCCGGCGGCGCGGAGCAGTTTCAGGCCGGGCACGCCCAGGCCCTGGAAGGAGTACGGCGAGGAGCGGGGCTTGAAGGCGCCGCCGCGCAGGATGTGCGCGCCGCCCTTCTTCACGCCCGTGCAGGCGGCCCACAACTGCTCTTCCGTCTCAATGGAGCAGGGGCCGGCCATGAACACCGGGTGCCCGCCGCCTATCTTCACCCCGAACGGCAGGTCGATGACCGTGTCCTCCGGGTGCGTCTCGCGGCTGGACAACTTGTAGGGCTTGGAGACGCGGATGACCTCGTCCACGCCGGCCATCATCGAGATTTCCTCGCGGTGGTCCTGGAGCACCTGGCCCAGGCCGGCGATGACCGTGCGGGTGACGCCGAAGACCGGCTGGCCCTTCAGGCCGAACTCCGCCAGGCGGCTCATCACGGCGTCTGACTGCTCTTTCGTGTGTTCTGGCTTCATGACAACGATCACGACTGGGACTCCTCGTCCGCCACGAGGTCGCGCCTGAGTACGCGGGCCCCGTGCAGGTAAACGTGCTTGATGTCGGCGAGCGACCGCTCGGTGTTGACGTGCATCAGGATGCGCAGGCAGCGGGCCAGCGCCCCCGGGACATTCATCTCATGGACGCAGGAGAGGGCCACCATGGTGTAGCCCGCCTCCCGAGCGGCCACCGCGGGAAACTCCGCGTTGAGGTCCGGGGTGGTGCTGAAGACGATGGAGGCCACCAGGTCCGGGTCGATCTCGTTCTGACGAACGATCTCGCCCAGCAGTTCGTGCGACGCCTCGAGGATGTCCTCGCGGGTGTTGGCACGCACGGTGGTCGCGCCACGGATGCCGCGTACCAGCATGCAGGAGATCTCCGTTCGCTCGTCAGACCGTTCCCCGACCTCGCTGGGGCCTCGGTCGCACCGGTCGTCCTCGTGGAGGGCGCTGCCGGTGCTCGCCGATGATTGTGGTGAGGGGCTACGAGCCAAACGACCCGGCCGCACCCCGGGAGGCACCCAGGGTCGCCTGGCTCCGCGTATAGGACGCGGGGCCCCCGATGCGGCTATACCGCCGGGTCTGCGACAGGTGCTGTTCCAGGGTCACGACCGGTGATCTCCTCCAGGAAGGCCCGGACCTTGTCCGGACGATCTTCGCGAGGCGTGTCGCCCACCAGTTGGACGAACGCGCTACCAATGACCGCTGCGTCCGCGAGTGCTCCCACCTGCAGGACGTGCTCCCGGGACGATATCCCGAAACCCACGGCCAGCGGCAGGTCCGTCTGGGCCCGCACCCGCGCCAGGTACTCCGGCAGTTCGCCGGAAAGCACCGAGCGCGCGCCGGTGATCCCGACCACGCCGACGCAGTAGACAAAGCCGCTCCCATGTTCCGCGACCAGGCGAATCCGCTCGTCGGTCGAGGTTGGGGCCAGCAGGTAGACCATGTGGAGCCCCGCCTGGTGGGCCGGGACCTCCAACTCACCCGCTTCCTGGGGAGGGAGGTCGACGGTGATCAGACCGTCCACGCCAGCCTCGGCGGCATCCCGCACGAACCTGCTGACTCCGTAGGAGAGCAGCGGGTTGAAGTATCCCATAACAAGTAACGGAGCGCGAACCCCGCGGGCCCGCAATTCGCGCACGGCGGACAGCACCGTATCGGCGTTGCAGCCGTTCGCCAGGGCCTGCTCGTACGCCTTCTGGTTGACCACCCCGTCGCCCATCGGCTCGCTGAACGGCAAGCCGATCTCCACCGCGTCCGCCCCGCCCTCGATGGCGGCCTGCACGATCTCCACGGTCGCGTCGATCTCAGGCCAGCCCGCCGGGATGAAGACGATGACCGCCGGCCGGCCCTCCACGCGGGCGCGCTCAAACATCTCGGCCATGCGGTCCGTGCGCCTCTGTACGGGGGCTGGCTGTGCGCTCTGGCTCATGGGGACATCCCGGCAACGGTGACGGCGAAGGAGATGCCGTTAAAGATGGCGTGCGCGGCGATTGTCGTCCAGAGCGAGCCAGAGCGGTGGTACGCCCAGGCAAACCACGCGCCAATGGCCCAGAACGGCAGGACCACGCTGACCTCGAAGTGGACGAGCGCAAACAGCGCGCCGCTCACGATGATGCCCGCGGCCAGCCCCCAGCGAGCGGCCAGCGCACGGAAGACCAGCGCGCGGAAGAACAACTCCTCGCCAAACGGCGCCGCCAGCACCACGGACAGGCCCAGCACGACCCACACCAGCGCGGTATTGCCTTCCGAGTCCGGGATCGCGTTGCCCTCGATGAGCCGTTCGAGGTCCGCGCCGGTGATCTCCTGGACGGCGACGACGACGATGCCATAGAGCGCGACGATGGCGTAGGCGCCCAGCACGGTGACCGGAATCCACCAGCCGGAGCGCCCGGAGGGCAGCCGGAAGCCCAGTCGCGGCATGCTCAGCGATCGGTTGGTGGCGACGATCAGCACGATCGCGCCCAGCCAAACCTCGAACGCCAGCGTCACCACCGCGACGCCCAACGCGATGTTCGAGTCCACGTCCGGGTCCCCCACGGTAGCGAGGACCACGACGGCGGCGATGACCACGACGTAGCCGAGGAGCAGCAGCGCGATCCCCACGGCCAGGTCGCGCCCCTGCCACAGGTCAGGCGGACGCTCGGGCGGGGGGAAGGCCGTCAGTTCGGGCTCGCGCACCAACGCAGGCTATCAAGCGCAGCAGGCCAGGGGGCGAGCGCGGGTAGCATGGGGGTATGGCCAACGGCACCCGAGTCACGCACGTGATCTACGACCTGGACGGCACGCTCCTGGACACGGAGCCGTTCTACATCCGCACCACGGACGCGATCTTTGCTCGCCACGGCATGACCCTACCGCCGGAGGTGCGGGCGCTCATGATCGGCCGCCCATCGCGGATCGCCGTGCCGCTGATGCTGGAGCGCACGGCGCTGCCGATGACCGCGGAGGAGTTCCTCGAGGAGCGTGAGTCGCTGCTGGCGGAACTCTTCCCCGCGGCGCTTCCCATGCGCGGTGCCCGGGAGTTGACGGACCACCTCCACCGTCACGCCGTCCCGCAGGCCATCGCCACGTCGTCCTCGCGGGAGACGCTCGCCCAGAAGGTGCGCAGCCAGCCCGACTGGTTCGACCGCTTCCACGCGATCGTCTCGTCGGAGGACGTCACGCACGGCAAGCCCGCCCCGGACATCTTCCTGGAGGCCGCCCGCCGCATCGACGCGCCGCCCTCGCAGTGCCTCGTGTTCGAGGACGCCCCGGCCGGCGTGGAGGCAGCGCTGGCGGCCGGCATGCAGGTGGTGGCCGTCCCCGAGCCCGGGTTCGAGCACCTGGTGCGGGACGCGGATGCCGTCATCGAGAGCCTCGCCGAGTTCGACCCCGCCTCGTGGGGCCTCCCACCGCGCGCCCTCCCCGGCGTCCACGCCTAGCCGATTCCCGGGTAGGGCTCTCCGTGCCGCTTCCTTCGGACAGGCTCAGGACGAGCGGAGAGCCGGGGTGCGGAGGCTGAAGGAGGGACAAGTCCGCTCGAGCCTTCCGGCCCCCTCTCCCTGGAGGGAGAGGGTTGGGGTGAGGGGCTCACGCAGGAGTGGTAGCCCCGGGTTCACACCCGGAAGCGGCCACTCGAGACACGTCCTAAATGGTCACCCCGAGGGCAGCCGCCACCGTGTTCATGTCCTTGTCCCCGCGCCCGCTCAGGTTCACCAGGACCAGGTCATCCGAGGTGACCTCGCCCTTCAGTTTCAGGACCTGGGCGATGGCGTGGGAGGACTCCAGCGCCGGGATGATGCCCTCCAGGCGGGAGAGCGCCTGGAACGCCTCCAGCGCCTCCTGGTCCGTGATCGAGCGGTACTCCGCGCGCTCCGTCACCTTCAGCCAGGAGTGCTCCGGGCCCACGCCCGGGTAGTCCAGTCCGGCGGAGATCGAGTGCGCCTCCTGCACCTGGCCGTTGGCGTCCTGTAGCAGGTACGAACGCGTCCCGTGCAGGACGCCCGGACGCCCTGCGCCGAGCGTCGCCGCATGGCGCGCGTTGAGGCCCTCGCCCGCCGCCTCCACGCCGATGAGGCGCACCGGGTCATCGATGAACTCGTAGAACAGGCCGATGGCGTTGGAGCCGCCGCCCACGCAGGCCACGGCGATGGAGGGGAGGCGGGCCTCCTTCTCCAGGAGTTGCTGCTTCGCCTCGCGGCCGATGATCGCCTGGAAGTCGCGGACCATCATGGGGTATGGGTGCGGCCCCACCACGGAGCCGATGATGTAGTAGGTCTCGCGGACGTTGGTCACCCAGTCCCGGATGGCCTCGTTGGTGGCGTCCTTCAGTGTGCGCGAGCCGGAGTGCACCGGGCGCACCTCCGCACCCAGCACCTTCATCTTGAAGACGTTCAGGGACTGGCGGCGGACATCCTCCGCGCCCATGTAGACCACGCAGTCCAGGCCGAACAGCGCACAGGCCGTAGCCGTGGCCACGCCGTGCTGGCCCGCCCCGGTCTCCGCGATGATGCGGCGCTTGCCCATCCGCCGGGCGAGCAGGGCCTGCGCCAGCACGGCGTTGATCTTGTGCGCCCCCGTGTGGTTCAGGTCCTCCCGCTTGAGGTAGACCCTCGCCCCCACCTGCTCGGAGAGTCGCCCGGCCAGCGTGACCGGCGAGGGCCGCCCCACGTAGTCCTTCAGCAGCGCGTCCAGTTCCGCCACGAACTCCGGGTCCGCCCGGTACTGCTGGTAGGCGGCCTCCAGTTCGGCGAGCGCCGGCATCAACGTCTCCGGGACGTACTGGCCGCCGAACTCGCCGAAGTGGCCCAGGGCGTTCGGTTGCGTCTCCGCGCTCACGGTTGGGCCTCTTCCTGCGCCAACTCTGCGTCCACGGCGCGCACCGCCTGGATGAAGGCGCGCACCTTGTCGTAGTCCTTGCGGCCGTCCGTCTCCGTGCCGCTCGCCACGTCCACGGCCCAGGGCCGAACCGTGCGGATCGCCTCCGCGACGTTGTCCGGGGTCAGGCCGCCCGCCAGCATCATGGGCACGCGCTCCGAGACCTGGCGCGCGACCTCCCACGAGAAGGTCACGCCACTGCCGCCCCGGTAGGGCCCATGTGCGGAGTCCAGGCCTAGCGCGATCGCGAAGCCGGGCTGGACGTACTGCAACGGGTCACTGGGTGAGTCGATGGGCGAGATGTGCACGATCTGGATGACCTGCTTGGTGACCAGCAGGCAGTCCTCCCACGTCTCGCTCCCGGACAACTGCACCAGGTCCACCCCGGACTCCTCCGCGAGCGCGTTCACCTCGTCGATCGGTTGGTCCGCGAAGATCCCGACCGTGAGCGGGCGCTTGACCTCCAGGTAGGCGTCCAGGACCTGCGCGCCGTGGCGGAACCACGGCTCCAGTTCCTCGCGGGCATGGCCCAGCGCGGGCGGCGGCATGGCGATCTCGTGGCGGGCCAGGGGGCCGCCGAGCGCGCGCACCATCGCCTGGGCATCCTCCACCGCGATGCGCCGCGTGGAGGCCGCGAAATTCAGTCCCACCATGTCCGCGCCGGCCTCCGCGGCCGCCAGGACGTCCTCCGGGGTGCGGTGGCCGCAGATCTTGACCAACGTCATCGCTGGGCCTCCCGGTCCGGGGCCGCGGGCGGCGCCAGCATCAGCGAATGCGCCGTGGCCTCCACGGCGCCGGAGCGCACCAGCGCCTCGCCCACCAGCAGCGCGTGAGCGCCGGCGTCTGCCATCCGCTGGGCGTCCTCCGGCGCTCGGATGGCGGACTCCGCCACCAGCGTGACGCCGGCCGGCGCGAGGGCCGCCAGGCGCTCGAAGGTGCCGAGGTCCTCCGCGAACGTGCGGAGGTCGCGGTTGTTCACGCCAATGACCGTGGCGCCGGCCTCCAGGGCCGCGGCCATCTCCGCCTCGTCGTGCACCTCGACCAGCGCTTCCATGCCGAGGTCCCGCGTCTGGCCGAGCAGGTCACGGAGTGCCGAGGGCTCCAGCAGCATCACGATCAGCAGCAACGCGTCCGCGCCGAAGGCGCGGGCCTCCAGCACCTGGTACGGGTCGAAGATGAACTCCTTGCGGAGCAGGGCGGGGCGGTCCTGGTCATCGCAGAGGGCGGCGCTCACCGCCGCAAGATCTTCGATCGAGCCCTTGAAGTGGTCCGGCTCCGTGAGGACGGAGATCGCCGCCGCGCCGGCCGCCGAGTACCCACGCGCCTGCACTACTGCGTCCAGGTCGGCATTAAAGACGCCCTTGCTGGGCGACGCGCGCTTGATCTCCGCCACCAACCGCAGGCGGGCACCGGTGGGAGCGGCCAGCCGGCCCTCCTGCAGCCTCGAGGCCAGCCCTACCAGGGGCGGCGCGGACTCGATGCGCGAGCGGAGCGCGGCCTCGTCACGGGCGCGCCGGTCCTCGGTCAGCCGCAGGCGCCGGTCCGCGACGATGCGGTCCAGGATGGTGCCGGTGGTGCGCGCGGACATCGCTGCGCCTACCGGCCCGCTGCGCGGCGCGTGGCCTCGACGAAGGCCGCCACCTTGGCCGCGGCGTCGCCGTCGTCGATGGCCTGGAGCGCCATCTTCACTCCGTCCTTGAGCGAGGAGGCGAGGCCCGTTACGTAGATCCCCGCACCGGCCTGCGCGGCAATCATGTCGCGCAGCGCTGGAGAGCCTTCGCCGGCGAAGACCTGGCGCATCAGCGCCGCGTTCTCCTTCGCATCCCCGCCCACGATGTCCTCCGGCTGGTGGACGCTCAGGCCCAGGTCGAACGGGGTGATCGTCCGCGCGGTGACCTGGTTCGCGCGCACCTCGAAGATCTGGGTGGGCCCCACCACGGAGATGTCGTCCACACCGCCCTCACCGGCGGCGACGATGGCGTGACGCATCTCCAGCCGTGCCAGGACGTTGGCCAGGCGCTCCGCGAGTTCCGGGTTCGCTGCGCCCATCACGTGACACTTCGCGTGGGCGGGGTTAGTCAGCGGCCCCATGATGTTGAACAGCGTGCGGAAGCCCAGTTGCGGGCGCAGCGGCCCGGCGAACTTCATGGCCGGGTGGAAGGTCTGGGCGAACATGAAGCCCATCCCCACCTTCTCGATGCACTGCGCCACGCCCTCCGGCCCGAGCGCGATCTCCGCGCCCAGCGCCTCCAGGAAGTCGGCGGCGCCGGACTTGGAGGTCATGCCGCGGTTGCCGTGCTTCGCCACCTTCACGCCCGCCGCGGCCGCCACGAAGGCGCCGGCGGTGGAGGCGTTGAAGACCTTGTTGGAGCCGCCCGTCCCGGCGGTGTCCAGCAGCGGCTGCGCCTTCACCTCCAGGCGCAGGGCGTGGTCGCGCATGGCGCGCGCCATGCCGGCCAGTTCCTCCACGGTCTCGCCCTTGAGGCGCATGGCGGTGACGAAGGCGCCGAACTGCGCCGGGGTGGCCTTCTCGCCCTCCACGGCGTCCAGGCCGGCGCGCATCATCTCGCGCATGGCCTCGGCGGCCTCCCGCTCGGTCAGGTCGCGGCGCTCGTCCACGAGCGCGATCAGGGCGTCCTTGATCACGAGTGCGCCCCCACCGGCTGGGCGGCCGGCATGTCCAGGAAGTTCTGGAGCAGCGCGTGGCCGTGCTGCGTCATGATCGACTCCGGGTGGAACTGCACGCCCTCGATGGCGAACTCGCGGTGGCGGGCGCCCATGATGACGCCTCGCTCCGTGCGCGCGCTGACCTCCAGGACGTCCGGCACGCTCTCCGGCGTGATGGCGAGCGAATGGTACCGGATGGCCTCGAAGGGGTCGGGCAGGCCGGCGAAGACGCCCTTGCCGTCATGGAAGACCTGGCTGGTCTTGCCGTGCATGATCTCGCCGGCGTAGGCGACCACGCCGCCATACGCCTCGCCGATGCACTGGAGACCCAGGCAGACGCCCAGCAACGGCGCCTTGCCCTGGAACGCGTGCACCAGGTCCACGGAGATCCCCGCCTCGCGAGGGGTGCAGGGCCCGGGGGAGATCACCACGCGCTCCGGGGCCATGGAGAGGCAGTCCTCCACGCTGATCTGGTCGTTGCGGTGGACCTCCACCTGGCCGCCCAGTTCCGTGAGGTACTGGTAGAGGTTGTAGGTGAACGAGTCGTAGTTATCGATGAGCAGGATCACAGTCGGTCGTCCTTCTCAGCAGCCTCGTCGGCAGCGGCCTGGATGGCCGCGGCCTGGGCCATCTGGCGTAGTTGGCCGGCGTGGGCGTGGTGGTGGCCGGCGATCTTCTGGATGCGGTCGCCCACCTGCACCACGCCGCGCTCGGGGTGGTCCAGGTATGCCGCCAGGGTGTCCGGCGGCAGGTAGGTCAGCCACGACCGGGTCTGGGCGCCCACGGCGGCGAGGCGCTCGCGCAGGGCGTCCTCGTCCTCGGCGGGGCGAAGGCGGTGGACGTCGTTCCACTCGTCGTCATTGAACTGGCGCCACGTCCGGCCGGCCTGCTCCAGGCAGCGCACCACCTCGTTGCGGTAGTACGCCTCCACCTCGCCGGCGTGGGCTAGCACGTCCAGCGGTGACCACCCGCCCTCGTCGAGGGCGACCGAGCGCCGCGCCACGGGGATGGCGTCGAACGCCGCCACCAGGTCGCCCCGCGCGTTGGCGAGCGCCTCCAGCAAGTCCTCGGCGTCGAACGTGGCGGCCTCCGGGGTGCCGGACGGGCCGGCGAAGACCTCCGCCAGCCAGTCCCGCATCTCCGGGAGCAGGTCCAGTCCGGCCGCCTCGGACGGCAGCGTCCAGAGCGCGTCGTCGAAGAGTTCCGCCGGGAACCGCGGTGTGCCGGTCCAGTCGATGCAGGTGAAGCCGTTGGCGATGAAGCGGGCCCCGCCATCCCCGGTGAGGTAGATGGTGTCCAGGAACTCGTACGGCCCCGGCTCCACATGCAGGAAGTCCCGCAGCAGCCGCTCGATGGCGTCCTCCGCGGTCTCCTGGTCCGCCACGCCAATGAAGGGTAGCGACCAGCGCCCGCGGAACGGCCCCGCGTGGTGCCGCACGAAGAGCGCCTTCCGATCCTCCCGGACCATCACGGCAATGGAGGCGAGTTGCGGGTTGTCCTGCGGCATGGCTAGTACCCCAGGCTTCCGGCGGGACGGCCGCCCTCGCCGCGCTCGGCGTCGTCGATGGCCGCCAGCAGCGCCTTCGCCTTGTGCTGGCACTCCTCGTACTCCTTCTGGGGGTCGGAGTCGAAGACGATGCCGGCGCCGGCCTGCACGTGGGCCAGGCCGTCCTGCATCACCAGCGTGCGGATGGTGATGCACGTCTCGATGTTTCCGGAGAGGTCGAAGAAGCCCACGCCGCCCGCGTACGGCCCGCGGCGGTCGCGCTCCATCTCCGCGATGATCTCCATTGCCCGCACCTTGGGCGCGCCGGAGACGGTGCCGGCGGGGAAGGCCGCCCGCAGGGCGTCCGCGGCGGTCATGCCCTGCCGCAGGCGGCCCTTCACGTGACTGACGATGTGCATGACGTGCGAGTAGTACTCCAGGTCCAGTTGCTGCGTGACTGCCACGCTCCCGGCTTCCGAGACGTGGCCCACGTCGTTCCGGCCCAGGTCCAGGAGCATCACGTGCTCCGCGATCTCCTTCTCATCGTTGATCAACTCCTCCGCCAGGCGCTCGTCCTCCAGCGGCGTCTCGCCGCGGCGGCGCGTCCCGGCGATGGGGTGCACCTCCACCACGCCCTCCTCGATGTTCACGAGGAGTTCCGGGGAGGAGCCCACGATGTAAGTCTGGTCGAACTGCAGGAAGAACAGGTACGGGCTCGGGTTGATCGCCCGCAGGCTGCGGTAGACCTCGAAGGGATGCGCGCCCGTCTCGCGCGTGAAGCGCTGGGACAGCACCACCTGGATGATGTCGCCGGCGGTGATGTACTCCTTGCACCGCCGCACCGCGTCCAGGAAGTCCTGGTGCTCCCAGTTGGAGCGCACCTCCGCGCCGCGCGTGCCGGACGTGGGGACGTACGGCAGCGCACCCAACGGGCGCTCCAACCGCTCCACGATCTCATCGATGCGGCGCTGGGCCTGGCGGTAGGCGGATTCCACGTCCCCGTCCAGGCGGACGTGCGCCACCACCTTGATGCTGTGCTTCACGTGGTCGAACACCAGGATGGTGTCCGTGAACATCAACCAGGACTCCGGCACGCCGAGGGCGTCCCGCTCCGCGCGCGGCACGCGGGGCTCAAAGTGCGTGACGGCCTCGTAGCCCAGGTAGCCCACGGCGCCACCGTGGAACCGAGGCAGGCCCGGCACATCCACCGAGTGGAAGCGGCCTAGTTCCTCCTGCACCACATCCAGCGGGTCGCCGTCCTCGTGCTGGGCGGCGTGGACCCGGTAGGGCTCCGTGCCAATGAAGGAGTAGCGCCCCTGGCGCTCGCCGCCCTCCACGGACTCCAGCAGGAACGAGTAGCCGCCGCGGGCGACCTTCAGGTAGGCAGAGACGGGCGTCTCCAGGTCCGCGCGCACCTCGCGGTACACGGGGACGATGTTGCCCTCGCCGCTCATGCGGCGGACGTCGTTCAGGGAAGGGACATAGTCAGACACGAGACACTCCGAGGACTGCGAAGGCGGGCGGGTGAGCGGGCTGCCACCAGCGCCACCAGCCGCTCCGCTGCGACGTCTGCGCGCGCGGGTCACGGAAGATGGACATCCTTCGCTCCTCGAACTTCATCATCCTGATCGTCTCAGACCAGCCGGGCATGGCACAAAAAAACCACCGCGCCCAGCACGTGGGGCGATGGTCCTCGCGGTGCCACCCACATTCCCCCGGTGCGTGCTTGCGCACGACCGAGGCTCAGCCAGCGACGGCGCCGCCCTCGAACGGTCGAGGGGTTGCGATCGCCTGGGCATGGATAACGGCGCCCACACCGCCGGCTACTATCTCCCCCGCTCCCCGAAGGGGCGAGGGGCTCGGGCCGGGACTCCCGGGTCCATTCCGCCGCGGCTCGTCGGGCGCCGGGATTCCACCAATCCCCGGCTCTCTAGGCCCCGCTGTTGCGGCGTACTCTTCCCGTTCTTCGTCGTATCTACGCGAAGTCAGGACATCGACGGTACGGTTTCGCCTCGTGCTATGTCAACGAGCGCGGGCGGGGCCGGAGGAGGGCACATGCATCCCCACGACATCGCCCGCGCCACCATCGAGGCGTGGCTCGCGGCGTTCAACGCGCGCGACGCGGAGGGGCAGATCGCAGCGCTGAACTTCCCCCACGTGCGGCTGGCCGGCGGGCGGTTTGAGACGTTCGAGGACGCCGACGCCATGCGCCGCTATGACGCCTCGCGAACATCGGGGCTGGCGGACGAAGGCTGGGCACGGACCACGCTGGAGGAGTGCGAGGCCGTGCAGAGCGGACCGGGGAAGGTGCACTGCACCGTGCGCTACGCGCGCCGGCGCTCCGATGGCACCGTCTACCACGAGTTCGACTCGCTCTGGATCGTCACCGAGCAGGACGGGCACTGGGGCGTGCAGTTCCGTTCGAGTTACCGCGAGCCGCAGCTGGCCTAGCCGCTAGACCCGCACCGGCTCCCGGTCCGGGCGCGCCTGCTCGCGGGCAAGCAGGGCCATGAAGGCGTCCACCGTGGCGTCCAGGTCGCCCTCCACGTTGACGAGGGGCTCGCAGAAGGTGCGGGCGCGCTCGATCTCGTCGCGGGCAATCTCCAGGCGGCGGATGATCTGCTCCTCGGTCTCGGAGTTGCGGCCCTCCAGGTGTGCTCGCAGCGCCTCCAGGGCGAACTCACCCTGCTGGGTCTCGGGGTGCGCGGGTTCGAGGGCGATGAAGAGCGCGTCCGGGAGCACCTGCCGCAGCGCCTCCGCGCCCTGCACGTCCACCCGCACGATCACGTGCTTGCCGGTCGCGAGCGCGTCGCGCACGGACTGGCGCGGGACGCCGTAGAGGTTGCCGTAGACCTCCGCGTGCTCCAGCAGTTCGCCGGCCCCCAGGTGGCGTAGAAACTCCTCGCGGCTCACGAAGTAGTGGTGGACGCCCTCCTCCTCGCCGTCTCGAGGGGGGCGCGTGGTCATGGTGGCGGGACGGACCACGGGGAAGCCGCGCTCGTCCGCGCGGTTCACCACGGCGTCCTTGCCCACGCCGGAGGGCCCGGTCAGCACGACAACGAGGGGCGTGTCCGCCTCCACCGCCACCATTCAGCCGGTCGTCGCCGGCTTCAGCGCGGAGACGCGGCTGTGGAAGGTCTCCGGCGTGATCGCGATGAGCGAGACCCAGTCGTCCAGCATCACCACCACCGCCTTGGTCCGGCGTCCACTGGTGAGGTCAATGGCGCGGTGCTGCTCCTTCGCCCGCTGCACCATGCGCTTCATGGGCGCCGAGGCAGGCGAGGCGACCGCGAGCACGCGGTCCAGCGTCAGGTAGTTGTCGAAGCCCACATGGATGAGTTCGGTCGACACAGCGCACCTCTCCCGCAGGCGTACACGTCAGGACTGTCGCAGCCGCCCGAGGTCGCTCCAGAACGCAGGATACGAGACGACAACGTCCCCCGCACCCTGCACGGTAGTCTCTCCCTCCGCGAGGAGCCCCGCCACCGCCCCCAGCATGGCCAGCCGGTGGTCGCCGTGCGACTGGACCGTGGCGCCCCGGAGGGCGGCGCCGCCCTGGACCACCATGCCGTCCGGCCGCTCCTCCACGGTGGCGCCCAGCGCGCGGAGCGCCTGCGCGGTGGTGGCCACGCGGTTGGACTCCTTCACCACCAGTTCTTCCGCGTCCCGGATCACGGTCTCGCCCTCCGCCAGGCACGCGGCCAGCGCCACCAGCGGTAGTTCGTCGATGGCGCGGGGCACCAGGTCGCCCCCCACCTCCGTGCCCTGCAGGCGGGAGGAGCGGACCACCACGTCCGCCACGGGCTCCCCGCCCACGGTGCGCTCCTCCTCCAGGGCGAGGTCCGCGCCCATCGCGCGCAGGATGTCGATGAGGCCCGTGCGGGTGGGGTTCATGCCCACGCCCACCAGGCGCAGCTCGGCGTCCGGGTGCGCCACGCCCGCCACCATCCACGTCGCGGCGGTGGAGATGTCCCCGGGGACGCGCACGTCCACGGCCTGCAGTCCGTCCGAGGGCGGTGTGAGCGTCACCTGGCGCCCGGACACCTTGATGCCGGCGCCCATGGCGGCCAGCATGCGCTCCGTGTGGTCTCGGCTCTGTGCGGGCTCCGTGAGGGTGGTGGGGGCGTCCGCGCCCAGGCCGGCCAGCAGGATGGCGGACTTCACCTGCGCGGAGGCCATGGGCGTCCCCATGGACAGGCCCCCGCGGATCGTCCCGCCCTGGATGACGAGTGGCGCGAAGCGCTCCTGCCGGGCGTGGATGGCCGCGCCCATCTCCCGCAGCGGCCGCGCGATGCGGTCCATGGGGCGCAGACGCAGGGAGGCGTCCCCGGTCAGAACGCTCCAGAACGGTAGGCCGGCCAGGATGCCGGAGAGCAGCCGCATGGACGTGCCGGAGTTGCCGCAGTCCAGGACGTCGTCCGGTTCGTGGAGCGCCTCGCGGCCGCGGCCGTGGATGAGCACGCCGCCGTCCGGGAGTTCCTCGATCTCCGCGCCCATCAGGCGCAGGCAGTGGATGGTGGAGCGCGTGTCGGCCGAGTCCAGGAAGCCGTCCACGCGGGCAGTGCCGCGGGCCAGGGCGTTGAACATCAGCGCGCGGTGCGAGATCGACTTGTCTCCGGGGACCGAAACTTCACCGCGCAGCGCGCGCGCGTGCTCCACCACCTGGACATCGTCCGAGCCCACCGCCATGCCGATGCCCATGAGGAGCCCTCCGGGCGTCGAGCGCCCTCCAGCCGTGGCCTGCGTCAGATCTTCCGGCGGGTGCGCTCTTCCGCATCCATCTCGCGCAGGCGGTCCTCGGAGTCCTTCATGATCTCGTTGAACTTCTCGCGCACCCAGGCGCCGGCGACGAAGTCCTGGAACGACCCGCCGATGTCCAGCGCCTCCTTCTCCTTGCCCTCTTCGCGGCCCACCTTGCCGCTGCGGAATTGGCTGTACTCCAGCTCGGTGGCGGCCAGCAGTTTGTAGAGGTCGTCCTCGGCCTCCGCGTCCACCAGGCGGCGGCGCAACTCCTGCAGGGTGACCACGTAGCGGTCGATCCAGTGGGCGATGTTCTGGCGGTTGGTGACGGCGATGTCGTAGGCCATGGCGGGGTCCGTCCCCGCCAGCCGGGTCATGTCGCGGAAGCCGCCCGCCGCCAGCGTGGAGAGTTCGGGCCAGGCCTCGGACGCGCGTCCCAGCGAGAACAGCGCCATGGCGGCCATCATCGGCAGGTGTGAGACGCCGGCGACGTAGGCGTCGTGCTCCTCCGCGTCCATGACCACGGGCTTCGCGCCCAGCGTCTCCACCATGTTCGTGACGATGGCGATCGCCTCGGCGCTGGCGTTCACGGAGGGCGCCACCACCCAGCGGGCGCCGTCGAAGAGGTTGGGGTCAGCGGCGCTGGGGCCGAAGTCCGTCTTGCCGGCCATGGGGTGTCCGGCCACGAAGCCCTGGTGCCCGCCCAGCGCCTCGCGAGCGGTGCGCATGATCTCCGTCTTGGAGGAGCCAGTGTCCGTGATCACGGCGTCCGGACGGAGGTAGTCCTTGATCTCGCCCAGCAATTTCTGAATGGCCAGCACCGGCACGGCCAGGACCACGATGTCCGCGTCCCGCACGGCCTCTTCCAGGTCACGGGCCGCCTCGTGCAGCGCGCCGCGGCGCAGCGCCTGCTGCAGCACGTGGCTCTCGCGGTCGTAGCCCACGACCGTGACGTCCTCCACCCGCGCGCGCAGGCCGAGGCCGATCGAGGAGCCGATGAGGCCGGTACCGAGGATGGCGACGCGCATGCAGTGTCCTGTCTCGCGGGTGGGGGTGTGGCGATCCTACAACGACCGCCCCGCCCGTGCCGGAACGGTCAGACGCGGTCGTCGGCGAGGACGAAGGCGGCGATCTCCGGATCTTCGCGTGGCGGAGGCGAGGTGTGCGCGCGGACGATCTCCACCACGCGCGGAGCGGAACCTGCGGCGGCCAGGATGTCTGCGCTCAACCTCGCGTGGTGGCGCAGCCGCCAGAGGCTCCGGCGCCACTCCGCACCGGAGGAGGACTCCAGCGCGCGCGAGACCCGCGGACTGGTGGCGTTGAGCAGCACGAAGGTCACGCGATGCCAGGCGGCCATGCGGCCCTTGCCCACGTCATGCAGCAGTGCCGCCACCTGCATGGCCTCCGGCAGCAGCGCACCCTGGGCCTGTGCCTCGCGGCTCAGGAGTTGGAGCAGGTCCATTGAGTGGCGGCGGTCACGGGCCTCGGCGTGCAGGAACAGCGTGAACTCGGCGGGACTGAGCATCACGCGCGCGAGCGCGATCTCCTGCGGCGAGAGGTGCGGCCGCAGGCCGCGGAAGAACTGGCGAGCCCGGTAGCGGGCGCGGGCAAACACCGTCAGAAGCGCGGCCCGGCGGGCCCGCCGAAGAGGTCCAGCAGCAGGTTCAGCACCGGCCCCATCACCGAGATCAGGCCGAAGCCGCCGTTGGTCAGGAAGGGCGCCATGATCAGCAGCATCAGGATGCCGAAGCCCCACGGCTCCAACTTCGAGTACTCCCGCGCCAGGCCGGGCGGCAGGATCCCCGTCAGGACGCGCGATCCGTCCAGCGGGGGAATCGGAAGCAGGTTGAACACGCCCAGCAGCACGTTCAGCAGCAGCACCGTGCCGAAGAACAGCCCCGCCAGGTCAGAGGGCGACTGCGTCCAGATGTCCGCCCAGGCGCTCGCACTCCCCGCTCCCACGAAGGGGTGGTGGAAGGCCACCCAGCCCATCTTGATCGGGATCCCCGCCAGCCCCGCCGCCACCAGGTTCGAGGCCGGCCCCGCCAGCGCGATCAGCGCCATGCCCTGGCGAGGGTTCTTGAGCCCCCAGGGGTTCACGGGCACGGGCTTCGCCCAGCCAAAGCCGACGAAGAAGATCAGCGACGTGCCGATGGGATCGTAGTGCGACTTCGGGTTCAGGGTGAGGCGGCCCATGCGGCGCGGCGTACGGTCGCCCATGGTGTCTGCCACGTAGGCGTGGCAGAACTCGTGGAAGATCAGGCCCTCGAGCATCGCGAAGACGAACGCCCCCATCAGGATGAGGAACGCCAGGGGCGCCTCGCCGATGAGGGGCAGGTACGTGAGGATCACGTTTCGAGCGTACCAGTCTGACCGTTGACCGTCCCGCGCCCGCCATTCGCAACGAACTCGTCACGATTTCTTCACCTTCGTTGACGCCTCGATCTGCCCTGCCTATCGTGGACACGTCGACGTCAACGCCTGCTTGCTGCAACGCTGGACGAAAGGCTGAGGGGTACGTCGCACGACGGATGCGGAGGCTTGGCGGGGGCCGGCATCCGGACCGGGAGACCGGCGGCGCGTGCCTGCACGGCATGTCACACACACCCCGCCCCCACGACCCCCGTGGTGACTCCAACGCCGCGCCGCGAGCCACATGGTCGCGCGCCCGCGCCGGCTTTCGCCTCGCCCTTCCCGTCGCCGCCGTCCTGCTGATCGCCGCCGTCGCCATCACGGTCCGCCTGCTCCCCACCGGCTCCGAGGCGCCCCCCGCCGCGGTCGCCTCCGGCGCGCCGCACCTGGTCTTCGCGGAGTTCGGCGTGCGCTCGGACCGCATTTACCTGGCGCCCGCGGACGCGCCGGACCAGCGAACGCTGGTGGACACCGTGGAACACGCGGACGGCTGGGGCATCAACCCCGCCACCTCGCTGGCCGGACCGCTCATCGCCTACACCGTCATCCCCACCGCCGCCCCGCCAGAGCGCGACACGCCGGCCGAGGTGTGGGTGATGAACCTGGAGACGCGCAACAAGACCCGGCTGGCGCGGGACGCGGACCTGCTGGTGCCGCCGGTCTTCACACCGGACGGCCAGGGGCTGCTGTACCGCCGCAGCAACGGCACGCAGCAGGAAATCGTCCAGATCGACATCGCCGCGCTCACCCGGCGCGCCGTGCACGCGGAGCAGACCACCTTCGGGATGTTCCCCATCGGCATCGACGCCAGCGGGGCGCTGCTGTTCGCGCGGCTGTCTGACGGCGGTACGGATCTCTACAGCACGCAGGACGGCCAGTCGCCGGCGTTCGTGCATCACCTCTCGGACCACATCGCGCGAGGATGGACGCTCTCCCCGGACGGGCGGACGCTCTCCTACCTGACCGCGGAGTTCGTGAACGAGCGCGTGGCCTACCGGGCGCGGATGCTCTCCCTGGACAGCGTCACGGAGGCCTCGGTGGCGCCCTCGCTCCAGCAGGGTGCCGAGCAGTACGGCCCGGTCTGGGTGCCGGATGGCAGCGGCATCACCGTGGGCCAGGAGGCGCTGGTGCGGGCAGCGGAGCCGGCCGTCAGCGTGACGCTGGACGGCGCGGTCCGGCCCCTCGCGGCCGCGGAGCAGGGCTTTGACGTGCCCCTCGGGTGGAGCGCCGGTGCCGGCTACCTGGCGGTGCGATGGTTCAGCGGCACCAACTCGCAGAACCCCGGCCTGGACAGCACCGTGATCGTGGATGCGGATGGCAACCGCCGCCCCGTGGAGGTGGCGACGGAGGTCATCTACATCGGCTGGTACTCGGGTGTCTGAGGGCCGTCGCACGCTGCTGCTGGCCTTCGTGAGCGCCGTCATCATGACGGCGCTCCTGCCACTCGCCGGGGGGGACTCCGCGAACGCCTGCGCCTTCGACCCGCGCCGCCCCTACACCTACGAGGCGGACCAGCAGCGCGTGGCCTACAACCTGGCGCTGGACGCCGTCTCCACCAACGCCCTGTTCGGGAGCGACCCGTTCTTCGCCCTCCCGCAGATCGAGACCGGCACCCGCGCCAGCCGCCGGGACGCCGCGCCCTTCATCCCCTCCGCCCTGCTGAAGGCGATCTCCTGGGTGGAGTCCGACATGACCATGGCGGCGCGCTCCGTGCGCTTCGACTCCATTGGCGAGGCGCTGGTCTCCTTCGACTGCGGCCACGGGATGATGCAGGTCACCACGGGCATGACGGTGCCGCTGGGCGCGGGCGGGAAGCCCTCCGAGCGGCAGGCGCTGGTGGCCACGCACTACGCCTACAACGCGGCGCGCGGCGCGCAGATCCTCTCGGAGAAGTGGAACGCGGCGCCTGAGCAGCGCCCGGTGGTGGGCACGGACACGAACTCCGACCCGGCGGTCATCGAGAACTGGTACTACGCGGTCTGGGGCTACAACGGCTTCACCGGCCCCGGATCCACGCGCAGCAACCACCCGCTGGACCCCCAACTGGGCCAGTGGCCGCGGCCCGCCTTCCGCTGCGACGGCACGCAGTCCCGCAACCGCTACCCGTACCAGGAACTCGTCTGGGGCTGCCTGGCCAATCCGGCCCAGCGCAACGGCCAGGCGCTGTGGCCGGCGATCCCCGCGGCGCTCCCGGACATGACGGACCAGGGGACGTTCCAGGCGATGAGCGTGGGCAACTGGCGCTTCCCCTACAGCGACATGGACATCCGCACCCCGCAGCCCGCCCACCTGGCCACCGCCCCCGGCCTGCCGAGCAACTTCCGCGATTCGCTGCTGGGCGCGCCGAACCTGCAGTCCAGCAACGAGCGCGTCACGATCCGCCTGAACGACCCGTCAACCCCAGCCCGCGCGACGGTCAGCATCCGCAACACCGGCACGGGCATCCTCACCTGGCTCGCCGAGCCCTCCGCGAACTTCCTGGTGCTGACCCCGCCCGCCGGCACCGCCGCCGGGAGCGGCGTCACCTGCACCGCCAGCGCATGCCCGCACGGCACCCTCACCATCGAGGTCAACCCCACGCTGCTGCCGGCCAGTTCCGCCACCGCCACCATCACCGTGCGCTCGCCCAACGGCGGCGCCGGCCAGGTGACGATCCGCGTGGACGTGATCGCGGATTTCGAGGTGGGCGCGCCCGGCACGAGCCGCGCACGGTAGCCGGCCGGACGGCCGCCGGTAGCCTCCTCCTATACTCGAAGCAGTCGGCAACGAAGCGACGGAGGCCGCATGCCCTTTCACAACCTGGTCCGGCGCTGGCTGGATGACGTGCGCCGGAACCATGCGCTGGAGCATGCCACCGTCGCCGTGCTGTTCGCCCGCCGCGGCCCGCAGCGCCTGGCGGGGCGCGCGAGCGGCAACGGCTTCTTCATCCTGGGCAACGTTGACGCGGCCCTCCTCCAGTCCTGCTCGGACGAGGCGCTGAACCGTCTCCAGCGCGGCGAGGCCAACCTGGCCGTCTCCCCCATGTGCGGGACGAACCTGGCCGTGACCGGCGCGGTGTGCGCCACGTTCACCATGGCTTCGCTGGCGCGGAACCGGCACAAGGGCGCGCGCCAGAAGTTCGGAGACGCCGTCTCCGCCTCCACCATGGGCGCGCTGGCGGCGCAGCCGCTGGGGCGCATCGTGCAGGAGAAGATCACCACGCGGCCGGACCTGGACCGCACGGAGATCACGCACATCCGTCAGTTCACGCCCTGGCTCGCGAAGGTCTACACCCGCCGCGACGCCTAGGGGACGGCGCCGCTGTCACCTACCTCGCTGCCTACAGCAACGTGGCCTGCGTCTCGCCCTCCGCCTCTTCCAGGCAGGCAGGGTCGTCGTGCTGGACCGAGTTCACCCGGGTGCTCACCGGGCGGGCCACCAGGTAGTCGTCAGCCACTGGCCGTAGCAGGCCGCGCAGCGCCTCCGCCGGCTGCTCCGGGTAGAGCCAGGCCGCCATCGCGTCCTCGTCCGGGAGGATCACCGGCATGCGGTCGTGGATGCGGCCCACCAGGGCGTTGGCGTCCGTAGTCACGATGGTGAACGTGGTCATGGGCGCCGCCTCGCCCTGGAGGCGCGCGGTGGCGTAGAGGCCGGCGAAGGCGAACACATCGTCATCCGGGCGGTGGAACCAGAACGGGCGTCGGGAGGCCTTGTCCCCCGTCCACTCGAAGAAGCCGTCTGCCGGCACCAGGCAGCGCCCGGCCTGGAAGGCCTCCCGGAACGGGCGGCGCGTGGCCAGGCTCTCGGCCCGGGCGTTGATGTGCTTGGCGCCCTCGCGGCGGCTGGGGTCCCACCAGTTCACCAGGCCCCAGGTGGCGTGCTGGGCAACGCGCTCCTCGCGCTCGGGGTGGACGATCCAGTGCTCCTGCATGGGAGCAATGTTCCAGCGCGGGATGTAGTGCTCCTCGAAGACGTCGCTGGGCGAGATGCCCAGTTGCTCCGCCACGAAGGCCACGTTCTCCGGGGTGAGGCTGAACCGTCCGCACATGCCCTCAGTGTACCGGGGCGCCTCCGGCCACCTGCGCTCCCGAGGGCACTCACCCCGTCCCTGGGTCGCGTAGCGGGTCGCACGCTCCCGCGCACCTGTGGGTGCGGCCCGCTACGCTCCGGCGGTGAAGCGCGGACGGCTCGGGGTGGGCGGACGGCTAGACGTGGCGCTGGCGGCCTGGTGGCCGCCGCTGGCCAACGGGGCGCTGCTGCTCGCCCTCTACTGGTGGACGCTGGCGCCTTCGATCTCCGTCCTGCACGACAACCTGGACAGCGCCGAACTGGTGGTGGTGGCGGACGTCCTGGGCGTGGCGCACCCGCCCGGGTCCGCGCTCTGGCTGCCGCTGGGCAAGGCCGCGTTGGAGGGCTTCGCCTTCCTGGAGGAGCCGGCCCAGCGCACCAACCTGCTGTCCGCGCTCTGCATGGCTGCGGCGGGCGCCCTGGTGGCCGTGACGGCGCGCCGCTGGCGACCCGAGACACCCAGCTGGGCGGCGCTGCTGGCCGGCCTGCTGGCGGGTGTTGCCCCCATCCCCTGGGCCCAGGGACTGGTGACGGAAGTGCTGGCGCCGCAGGCGCTACTGACGGCGGGCGCCCTGGTGCTGGCGACGGACGCCGCGCGCGGACGTCGATGGCTGCCGTTCGCGCTGGTGCTGGGCCTGATGGCGTGGAACCACCCTACCGGCCTCGCCATCGCCCTGCCGCTGGCGGTCGCGTGCGCCGTCACCGGCCGTCCCGGCCGCGAGGGGGCGACGTGGGCGGGCCTGCTGTTCCTCCTGCCTGGCGCGTTCACCGTCCTGTACCTCTGGCTGCGGGCGGACGCGCCGGTGGCGTGGGGCGACACCGGGACGCTCGGCGGCCTGTGGGACCACCTGCGCGGCGCCGCGTACCAGGACGCCGTCGAGCGGTCCCCCGCGTCCGTCGCCACTGCCCTGCCGGAGACCGTGCGTTATGTCCTGCGTCAGTCGCCGCCCTTCGTCTGGCCGCTGCTGCCCGTGGGCGCCCTCCTCGCGGCACGCGCGCGCCCCACGCTGTCGCTGGCGCTGCTGGTGGGGTGCGTGCTCCTCGTGCTGTTCGTCTCGGGGTACCTCGCCACGGGGCGGCAGGACTACCTGGCACCGGTCGCGTTCGCGCTGGCGCTCCTCGCCGCCTGGGGCGCGGACGAGGCCTGGGCGCAGGTGCGCCGCCGCCTGCCGGATCGCGGCACCGCCCTGGCCGCCGGCGTCTTCGCCTGGGGCCTAGTGGCAATCTGGGTGGTGGTGAACGGCGACGAGGTCTCTCGCAGGGGCGACACCGCCCTGCGCGACGCGGCCGTCGCGCGCCTGGAGGCGGCTCCCGCGGGCGTCACCCTGGAGACCAACGACGACGCAGACACGTTCTCGCTCTGGTACGCGCGGCGCGTGCTCGGCGTGCGCCCGGACGTGGGCGTGCGGGACGTGCGAGGGCTCGCACCCGTCATCCCACCGGAGGAGGACGCCGCCCTCGCCGGTCCGGGGCGCTAGGCGGGCTTCCGCAGGCGCGCTTCCACCTCCTCCAGCCACGCCAGTTGAGCGGCGGTGGGAGCGGACTCCGGGCGGGCGGAGAGTACCAGCCTCTGGGCCTCCGCCAGCGTCAGGTCGTGCTGCATCAGCAGCGCTATGGCCAGCGTGGGGGTGCGGCCCATCCCGGCACGGCAGTGGATGTAGACCGCCTGGTCCACGTTGGGATCGGCGTCCTCGTCCAGCCAGGCGATGACGGATTCCAGTTGCTCGTGCGTGGGCGCGCGGCGGTCGGTCACCGGCTCATGGCGCCACTTCAGGCCCAGGGCCTCCATGGCCACGGGGTCGTCGGAGGCTTCCACCCGCAGGTCCAGGACGTGCGTGACACCTCGGGACTGCAGGTCCGTGTACTGGTCCACCAGCAACTCGGGGCCAATCAGCAGCCACGGCGCCACGCGGTCCACGCGAGACGGCGACCCGCGCGACGCCTCGCGCTGCACGAGCCAGTCTCGGATGCGATCCAGCACGCCCAGAGCCGTTCCCCGCTGCCGGTAGCACGCCCGCCCGGCAGCGCAAGAGTAGCCGAAGTGCGCGGAGTGATGCCGTGCTACGATCCCGGCCCCAGCCGCCCGTCCGAGACAACCTACCGACCTGTCAACGTGCACGGGAGCGCAACACGAGATGACCTCGCTGCCTTCATGACCGCTGAGGAACTGCTCAACGGCGCGGCCCAGGTGGGCTATGTACTGATCTTCCTGGTCGTCCTGGCCCGAGAGGGCCGGCGACCAACGCTGGCCAACCTCCTCAGCGCCGTCTTCTTCGGCATCTCCGCGCTGCTGGTCGTCGGGGACTGGGTGTCGGCGCTCATCGGCGAAGAGGTGGCCGCGATCAGCGCGGTGCAAACCGCGCTGCTGCTCCTGTGGCCGTACCCGCTGCTCCGGCTCGCCCACGAGTTCACCGGCGTCCGCACGATCGCCCTCCGGCTCTCGGAGGCGGGCGTGGTGGTGTCCATGGTGGCCGTGGCGCTGACGCGCGGCGGAGAGATCGAAGGCCTCCTCGCCGGCGTGCTCGTCGTCTACTTCGTCGGCACGGTGGGATACGCCTCCTGGCGGTTTGTGTACGCGGCGCGCGGTGCGCACGGCGTTCCCCGTATCCGGCTCCGCGCCGCCGCCCTGGGCTCCGCATTCGTGGCACTGCTAGTGCTGATGGCGATCCCCTCCGGCGTCGACCCGGACGGCCCATGGAGCAGCGTGGGCGTGGTGTGCGGCCTGGCGTCTGGCGTTGCGTACTTCCTCGCCTTCGCGCCACCCCCGTGGCTCCGGAGCGCCTGGGCGGCGCCCTACCTGGAGCGGTTCATCACGGAGTCCATCCTGAACAGCCCGGTGGACCGGGTAGCCCTTCCGGAACTGGCGGCGGTGCTGGAGGAGAACGTCAACCGCATGACCGGCGCCCCGCGCAGCGCCCTCCTAGTCCCGGACCCGGATACCGGCTACCTCTCCTCGCCCAGTCAGCAGACCGAACGCCAGATGGTCAGCCCGGGCACGACCGTGGCGTTCCGATGCTTCCAGGAGCAGCGTCCCGTCTTCGACGACGACCCCGCGACAAACGACCCGGCGAACGCCGAGGCGTACCGAGCGCTCGGCGCAGCGGCCGTCCTCGCCGTGCCGATCACGCTCCAGGCGGAGCGCTTCGGCGTGCTGACGGTGCTGGCGGACCGCCCGCCCTTCTTCGCGGAGGCGGACCTGCAAATGCTGCAGATCCTGGCGGACCAGGTCGCGGTCATCCTCCGCGACCGGGACCTGCTGGCCACCGCGGCGGAGACGGCAGCACAGCGGGAGGCGCTGCGGCTGAAGGATGACTTCCTGTCCGCCGCAGCGCACGACCTGAAGACCCCGCTCACCACGCTGCTGGCCCAGTCCCAGTTGATGCAGCGCTTCGCCATGCGCGACCCGGAAGGCCCCGCGGACCGCGAGGGCATCGACCGGTTGGTCACCGAGGCCCAGCGCATGAGGCGGCTGGTGGGCGACCTGCTGGACGCCTCGCGCGCCGAGCAGAGCGGCTTCGTGGGCGCCAGGCGGCCGGTGGATCTGTTCCTGATGGCGCAGGAGACCGTGATGGCCTTCGGCGGGCGCGCCCGCCGCGTCGCGGTAGAGGGCGAGTCCTGCGTGGTCTCCGTAGACCGCGACCGGATCGCACAGGTCTTGGAAAACCTGTTGGACAACGCACTGAAGTACAGCCCGGAAGGCGGTACGGTGCGCGTGGCAGTCCACCCATCCGCGGATGGCGCGTGCATCCAGGTGGAGGACTCCGGCGTGGGCATTCCGGAGGCAGACCTTCCAATGATCTTCGAGCGGTTCCAGCGGGGCTCGTCCGTGGACGAGCGCCGCTTCAGTGGGCTCGGCCTGGGCCTGTACCTCTGCAAGCGGATCGTCGAAGAACACGGCGGCAAGATTTCGGTGACCAGTTCGCGGGGGCAGGGGAGCACCTTCACGGTGCAACTCCCCGCCGCGCTCGATGGAGGGGATTCCGTGAATGTCTGAACGCATCCTGGTGATCGATGACGATCCCTCCATCCTGGCGCTGGTCAGCGCCCTGTTGCGCAGTGCCGGGTATGACGTCACCAGCACGCCGGACGCCGTCGAAGGGTTGCGCCTGCTGCTGGCGGACGCCCCGGACCTGGTGGTCCTGGACATGCGGATGCCCGTGATGAACGGCTGGCAGTTCAGCCAGGAACTGAGGACGCGGGGACTCTCGGTCCCCATCGTGGTCATGACGGCGGCGCAGGACGCCCGGGCGTGGGCTGCTGAGATCGGCGCCATCGGCTACGTGGGCAAGCCGTTCGACATCGACCGCCTCCTGGAGGAGGTGGCGCGCGCGCTGGACCCGGACACGGGCGGCAGCACGCGCCTGTTCCACCTGGGTCACGCGCAGCACCACGGCAAGGGCGCAACGGACTCGCACGTGGGCCCGTCCGCGCTGGGCCAGTCGCTGCGGGCCCTGTTCCCGCGCCTCTCGCCGAGTCCGGAGCCCCAGGGCTAACAGAGCCCGCCTCGCCGCTCGGCCCCTCTGGCGGCGCACGAGCAGTCCACCGGCCCTCACCACCCCCTCGCCACGCTCGCCCTGACGGTCGGGCTCGGCGAGCCGTGGGTCAGGAGGGTCCGTGACCCTGCAGGGGGACGCTGCGGGTCTCCAGCGCTTCCACACGAACGTACGCGGCCTGGACGACATCCTGGGCGGCGGCCTCTTCGTGGGCGGGACCTACCTCCTCATCGGCCCCAGCGGCGCCGGCAAGACCATCCTCGCCTCCGAGATCGCATTTCGAGGAGCCGCGGAGGGCCCGGCCGTCTTCATGACGGTCCTCACCGAGTCGCCGGGGCGGATGCTGACCTACCTCAGCCCCATGGCCTACTTCGATGCATCCCCGGTGGGGGACCACCTCTACTTCGTGAGCGGCTACGACCCACTGCTGGAGGGCGGCCTGACCGGGCTCTCCGACCTGCTGTTCGAACTGCTCCGCGAGCGCCGGCCCCGCCTGCTGGTGCTGGACGGGCTGTTCAACGTGGAGGCCCTGTCGCCCTCCGAGGCGGAGTTCCGTCGCTTCATCCACGACGTGGGTGTCATGACCACCAGCGTCTCCGCGACCACCATCCTCATCGACCACCGCCAGGTGGGGCACGACTACGCCCAGTTCGCCATGGTGGACGGGATCATCGAACTCCTGGACGAGGAGGTGGCGCTCCGCTCCACTCGCCAGGTGGCTGTCCGCAAGATTCGGGGATCCGGATTCCTCCGCGGGCGGCATCACTTCGAGATCGATGCCGAGGGTGTATTCATCCATCCTCGCTCGGAGCAACTGCTCGCGCTGATGCCTGCGACCTATACGTCCCAGCCGGAACTCCGGGGGACGGGCGTGCCGGAGTTGGACCGGATGCTCGGGAGCGGCCTGTTGGACGCCTCCGTCACCGTAGTCGCCGGGCCGACCGGTTCCGGCAAGACCGTGCTCGGAATGCAGTTCCTGGCAGAGGGAGCATCTGCCGGTGAGCACGGCCTGTACTTCGGGTTCTACGAGCCGCCGGAGGCGATCCTCCGCAAGGCGGAGCAACACGGCCTCCGCCTGGACGGGTCCCTTGTAGAGATCCACTGGGACCCGCCGCTCGAGATCATCCTGGACGCCGTGGTCCGGCGCATCATGGACGCAGTGGCCGCCACCGGTAGCAGGCGTGTGTTCGTGGACGGCCTGAACGCCCTCGAGCAGGGGGCGTTCCACCCGGAGCGCCTCGGTACCATCCTGGCTGCGCTCGGGCATCTGCTCCGCGCGCAGGGTGTCGCATGCATGCTCACCCTGGAGACGCTGGAACTGACCGGCATCCCCCGGTCGCTCCCCTTCCAGGGACTCTCGCCCTCCGTGGACAACCTCATCCTCTTGCGCAACGTGGAGGCGTCGGGCGAGCGGCACCGCATCCTCTCCGTCGTCAAGACCCGGGAACAGGCGATGGACCTGGACCTGCGCGAATACTTCATCACCCCAGCCGGGATCACGGTGGCCCGCACAGCCGACTCCGCCCGACAGGCGCTCGGCTGGACACCTGGCGGGCCTCCATGAGCGCGCCCACGCGCACCGTCCTGTTGGTGGACGATGAGGCCTCGATCCTTCACCTGGTGCGCCTGGTGCTGGAGGACGAGGGCGACCAGGTGGTCACGGCTTCGGACGGGCGGGAGGGCTGGGAACTGCTCTCCGCCGCGGAGGTCACGCCGGACCTGGTGGTCACTGACCTGATGATGCCGCACCTGGACGGTTGGGAACTCTGCCGCCGCATGCAGGCGGACGGCCGGCTGGACAAAGTGCCAATCATCGTGATGTCCGCCGTGGCGCGTCCCTCGGCGGAAGAATGCCGCCTTGTCGCGGCCCTCAACAAGCCCTTCGACGTAGACGCGCTGGTCCGCGAGGTGGAGCGCGCCCTCCCGGACGGGTAAGCGGAGGGTGTATCGCCACCAGCCTCCAACGGTTCCCGCATCCTTGCTCAACCACGACATGGGTTCACTGACTTGAGCAGTATGGCGTTGGGTCGGAGGGACCGTGACTTCGAGTATTCGGGCGGGCGCCCGGACGGCAGCAGCGGCGTTCGCGTTGCTTGCAGTCACGCTGCTCGCACTGGCGCTGCCGGACACGCTGGGCGCCCAGGCGGGCCCGACCCATATCCTCGCGCTGGGCGACTCGATCACCGAGGGCGATCCCTCGCACCCGTCCTACCGCTACGCGCTCTGGACGTCGCTCCTGGACGCTGGCGTGGACGTGGACCTCGTGGGTTCACAGGTCAGCGCGCATGAGCCGCCGCTGCCAGACCACAACGGCACGACCTTCGACGCCGACCACGAGGGCCACAGCGGCTGGCGCGCGGACCAGGTGGCGGCGTACCTCCTGGCCGCGCTGCAGGGCATGCAGGTGGACGTCGCGCTGCTGCACCTCGGCACCAACGACGTGCTGCAGGGTCAGTCCACCGTGAGCACGGCGGAGGAACTGGGCCAGGTGATCGACGCGCTGCGCGGGGCGACCCCGGACGTAACCGTGCTCCTCGCGCAGATCATCCCCACCGGCTACTCGGCCTACGGGCAGCAGGTGCTGGACCTAAACGAACGCATCGCCGCGCTGGCCGCGGCAAAGACCACCGCTGCATCGCCGGTGGTCGTGGTGGACCAGCACAACGGGTTCGACCCGGCGCAGGACACCTACGACGGCCTGCATCCCAACGCCCAGGGCGAGGCGAGGATGGCCGCCCGCTGGCGGCAGACCATCCTCGCGCTGCCCGGCAGCCCCGCCGTGGTGGCCTTCTCCCCCGCCCCCGGCACGTCTGAGGTGGCTACCGGCGCCGCCCCCGCCGTCACGTTCGACCGCCCGATGTCGGCCGCCTCCCTGGAGTCCGGGGCGCTCTCGGTGTCCGCGGGCGGCCAGGCGGTCACTGGACAGGTCACGTACGACCCGGACTCGTGGACGGCGACGTTCACGCCCGCCGGACCGCTCCCGGCAGGCGCCGAGGTCATCGTGACGCTGGCCGGCGGCCCGAGCGGCGCCGCCAGCGAAGGTGGCGGCCCCCTCCCCGGCTCGTACACGTGGTCCTTCACCACGGCCGCCGTCCCGCCCGCAGAGGGCTGGGACTATCTCAGCGATCTGCAGCCTGCCTCCGTCTCGAACGGCTGGGGGCCGCTGGAACACGACACCAACGTGGGCGAACAACCCGCCGGTGACGGCGGCCCGATCCGCCTGAACGGCATCACGTACCAGCGCGGCCTGGGCTCGCACTCACCGGCGGACATCCGCTACGCCCTCGGCGGCGCGTGTCAGCGCTTCGCCGCCTCGGTCGGCCTGGACGACGCCATGAACGGCACCGGCGGCACCGTGGAGTTCGAGGTGTGGACGGACGGAGTCCTGCGCTACGCCTCGGGCGTCATGCGGCACGACAGCGCCACGCAGACCATCGACCTCGTGCTGGACGGCGTGCAGACGCTTGCGCTCATCGTCCGCGAGGGCGGCGACAACAACTGGTGGGACTGGGCGGACTGGGCAGACGCGCGCGTCTCCTGCGCCGGCGTCCCCGAGCCCGAGCCAGACACCACGCCCCCGGCCATTCGGGAGGTCACCCCCTCGGACGGCGCGACGGGCATCCCCGCGTCGGCGCATCCCACGGTGCGCTTCGACGAGCCCGTGGATCCCGCCACGCTCGGCGGCGTCACCCTGGCCGTGGACGGCGGAGCGGAGGTCTCGGCGTCGGCGCAATACGCGCCTGACACGTTCACCGCCGCGCTGGTGTCCGCCACCCCGCTGGAGCCGGAGACCAGCTACCGAGTGACTGTGCAGGGCGTCACGGACACCTCCGGCAACCTGATGTCCGGTGCCGTCACGTGGACCTTCACCACGGCCGGCCCCTCGGTCGAGCGCTACCTGAGCGACCTCGCCTGGACCTCCGCCGCGAACGGCTGGGGCCCGGTGGAACTGGACACCAACGTCGGCGAACAACCCGCCGGTGACGGCGGCCCGCTCACCCTCAACGGTGTGGTCTACCCCCGAGGGCTCGGCGTCCACGCGAACTCCGATGTCCGTTACGCCCTCGGCGGCGCATGCACGCGGTTCGTCTCGGACGTCGGCCTGGACGACGCCATGGACGAGACGGGCGGCTCCATCCGCTTCCGGGTCTGGACGGACGGCACCCTCCGCTTCGACTCCGGCGTGATGTGGGACTACAGCGCCACGCAGACGGTAGACCTCGACGTCACGGGCGTGCAGGACCTGGTGCTGGTGGTCACGGACGGCGGCAACCAGGTCTGGTGGGACTGGGGCGACTGGGCCGGCGCGCGTGTGACGTGCGCGGAGTGACGGGGGACGCCAACGAAAGAGGCGCTGCCCCCTGAAGGACAGCGCCTCTGACTCAGTTCGTCCCGCGGCAGCCTGCTAGCGGCCTCGGCCCCGCCCGCGCTGCTCCGATGCTGAGGACGAGCCCGCCTCCAGCGGATCACAGCGGTGGTGGTCCGGCTTGCGCTCGCAGAACCTCTCGAGCGCCTGCTGCTGCTTCGTCGGAGGCAGGTCCTCCACGTCGTCGCAGTTGCCGGGGACATCGCCATGGCTCAGGTGGGCCTCCACGGCGGGTGCGCCGATGGTGATCGTATGCGCGTTGCCGGGGTTGCCCGGGGGCATGTGGCAGACGGTCACCTTCTCCCGGTCGCCGTCCTCGTCCTCTTCCTCGTCGCGGACGGTGAGGCTGTCGTTCACCGGCGCCGGGTCGTTGCCCTCGCCGTCCAGCCCGTCGTCGTAGGTGCCGGTCACCTCGTCGTCCGCGTTCGCCGCCAGCACGCGGGTGGCGGCGTCCGTTGCCTCACCCAGCGTGAACGTGCCACGGAAGACGCCGGTGGAGTTACCCGTCTCCGTGAGCGTTAGCGAGAAGCCAACCGGGGCCGTGGTGGACGTCACGATCACGGCCACCGTGTCCGGGCCGGCCGTCGTGTCCAGGTCGCGGTCCTCGACCGTCACGCGGACCTCGTCGCCGACGACCAACTGGCCACCGTCGAGGTCCTCCAGTTCGATGGCGCCCGTGACGCCGTGCCACTCCATGGTCACGATGTCCGAGAGTTCTCCGGCGTCCAGGTCCTCGTTGCCGTCGATGTCGAGCCACGCGGCGAGCAGGTCCACGCCCGGGCCGCCGTCGCCCATGTAGGTGAAGGCGGCATTACCGGATGCGTTGGTGGCGACCACGCCGGCCTCGCCGGAGTTGGGGCCGCTGATCACGCGGAAGCGCACCGGCGCGGCCTGGATCGGCAGGCCATCGTCCGTGAGGTGGGCGGTCACCGTGTGGGTCGTGAACCCGGCGCCCTGTGCGGCATCCGGCGTCGCGTTGAGGATCGCGTCCTCCCCGATGCCGTTGAGCGCCGCGACGGCGTCCAGGTTGTACCCCGCGAAGTCGCCGCTCGCGTAGGTGACGCGGACGGCGGTCGCGAATGAGAGGCCGAGCGCGCCGAGGTCGATCGACGCGTCGGAAGTGTCGGCGAAGATGCCGGCGCTCACGAAGGTCGCCCCGTCTGCGCTCACCTCGATGGTTGCGGAGGCTGGTGTCCCGGCCGCGACGGCGTGGACAAGGATGTCCCCGCCAGGGCCATTGAACGCGATGCTGTCCTCCAGGAAGACGGTGATCGAGCCGCCGTTAGCGGACTCGATGCCGACCTCGACGTACACGCCGTCCGGCGCTCCGAGGGCTGCAGATGCGTCCCCCGCGAGGCCGCCGTCATCGCTGCTGCTGTCGCCGAACGGGTCGCCGGACGCCTGCGCCGAGGTCACGGCGAGGGCCATGACCATGGCCATGGCGACGCCGACCGAGGCTACTTTCCAGATGTGCGCCCTCAATAGCGCCAGTGCGTGGGCCTTCATGAGGCTCCTTCCTGCGTACCAGAATTGCTCATGTGCCCAACGTCTTCAGGTAGGTGAACGTGCAGGAGAGCGCTTCGTTTGGGTGCTCACGAGCGTGGTCCGTAAGTCGCGAAGGATGCGGAGTGCACGGACCGGCTGTCGTGCGGACACATCAAAGCGCGGAGGGTGTGAGCGAGCCCGGTTGGTGGAGAGGCATCCTGGCGCGGCATTCCTGACGCTTGCCGCGTGGCCGGCGATGGATCGCCCTCGCCCGCTGCGCGGCTGAACTGAAGTCCTCGCCCTTCGTAGCTCAGTGGACGAAGCAGTGCTCCCGGGTCGGATCTTCGCCGCCCTCGACGGAGCGGACGGTGGCTCGAGGTGGACGGGCGTGCAGCAACTGAGGCTGGTGGTCACGGACGGCGGTAACCAGATCTGGTGGGACTGGGCCGGCGCGCGCGTGACGTGCGCGGAGTGATGGGGCCGGAGTGAACCTGATCAACGCAGGAGTGCCCCGGCGACTACCGGGGCACTCCACCAGACGTTTGCTGCTGAGCGTCGCGTCAGGCGAGCGCCCTCCTTGCGACGAGCGCGCCACCGACGGCGGCCGCCACGAGGAACGCGATCCCCAGCAGCGAGGCGCCACCGCCGTCGCCGCCGATCAGGCCCGCGTTGCCGGCCCCGGCGGGACCCGGTGTACCGACCTGCGGCGCGGTGGACGTCGGCGTTGCGGTCCCGGTCGGCGCGCCGCCACCCCCCTGCTGCACGGTCACCTGCATTGGGAACGCCACCACGTTGTTGGCGTTGGCGTTGCCTCCCGCGGTGTCCGTCACCGGCGGGTCCTCCTGGACGGAGTCATACTGCTGGTTGTTGTTGCCCTCCGTGTGGAGCATGGGCCACAGGTACTCTCCATCCTCCAGTTCCCGGTCCAGCGTGATCTCCTGATCCGAGTAGGATCCCGCGTCCATGAGATCGGTATGGCCGATGACCGCACCGAACTCGGAGGCTGTCCCTTCATGGACCACCACGTACCCGGGTTCAGCCAGCGTGAATGACGGAATGGTGATGGTGTCTGAGCCCTGATCGACCGTCGCGTCAGAGACGGTCAGGCTCGGACCCTGCTGGGCCAGGGCGACTGCTCCGAACGACAGCGCCAGGGCCGCGCCAGCAAGGGCTCCGGCCCGTCTGAGCGATCTCATGGGTGCACTCCTCCTGCTTCTCCCCTCCGACGGGGCTTCTTGACCAGGGCTACAGGGGAACGGCCTGCACGTAACGGAGGCAGATCAGCGGACGAAGGCGGCTACTGAAATCGGAATTCGGTGAGAAAAGACGGAAGAGGCGCAGAGGCCCCGCGACTGGCTGCCCGTCGCATGCACTTTTGTGCTCGGTAGGCTGGACGTAGGCGCTCGCAGCTCAGGGGGTAGAGCAGCGGCATCGGTCGGAAGGTTCGAGCATCTCGAAGGGCGCCGCACGGAACGGGCGGCAGCGCTGGAGCTGCCGGGTTTACCCCCGCCTCCCGAGTGACTGCCGTGGTCGCGAACAGTTGGAAGGACCCGTGCCAGTGTCGTTCAGCAGGATGGACAACGTCGGCATCGTGGTGGAGTCGCTGGATGAGGCCATCCCGTTCTTCGTCGAGCTCGGGCTCGAGCTGGAGGGGCGAGCGACCATTGAAGGCGAGTGGGCCGGACGCGTCACGGGGTTGGGCGACCAACACGTCGAGGTCGCCATGATGCGAACACCGGACGGTCACGGCAGGCTCGAGCTCTCTCAGTTTCTGAGGCCGCCTGTGGTCGCCGATCACCGGAACGCTCCGGTCAACGCGCTCGGCTATCTGCGCGTCATGTTCACGGTCGAAGACCTCGACGACTCGCTCGCCCGGCTCCTGAAGCGCGGCGCAATGCTCGTTAACGAGGTGGTCACCTACGGGGACACGTACCGCCTGTGCTACATCCGGGGGCCCGAAGGACTCCTGATCGGCCTTGCACAAGAACTCGGATGAGCACTGACGGCTGGACTCGTCTGGTGTCCGCACCGCGGGGAGAGTGATCCTCTAGATTGAAGCCTCAGTAGATGCGACAGAGCGGGTGAGCGCCTTCATTCCCACCCAAGCGTCGAGGGGGCACCCCGGGTACGCCCCGCATCCGTCGGGTCATGCGCGATCCACTGCGGCCCACTTACTTGCTCGGCGCGGCGCACTAGGCCGAATCTGAGGCCGCATCCACCCCAGGCCCCCATGCCGCGAAGCCGAAACGCGGATCGCCCCCACCACTCGGCGAGTAGACTGGTTGCACGCCCTCGTAGCTCAGGGGATAGAGCAGCGGCCTTCTAATCCGCCGGTCGGAAGTTCGAATCTTCCCGAGGGCACCACACCCCCTCCCCCGCCCCGCGTTGTCTGCGATCTGACCGAGGGCGCACCGTCCTCGAAACGGTTTCGTGATGGGCGCGTGCGTAATGTCTCCGCGCGGCGACGCCCGACCCCACCCCCATTCCCGGGCGGCCCGCAGAAGTGTCGCGATGGCTGACGGCGTGCGCTCTGTCTCCGGCTCCCGCGCCTCGAGGGCTCTCGTAGCCCGGCCGCCCCAGTTGCCGGCGGGCGAGGTGGAAGAGCCCGTGCGGGCCATGGGGCAGCAGCAGCAGCGAGGGCGACTCGTGGTGGCCCGGGCGGCCCCGGACCGTCGAGGGCTAGAGGACCAGGTCCATGTCCCGGTGCTCGATGCCGGCGTCCAGGTAGACCGGGCCGCGGGCGGCGTAGCCGAGCCGCTCGTAGAAGCCGACCGCGTGCAGTTGCGCCGAGAGCGTGATGCCGCCCAGCCCGCGCCGCCGCGCCTCCCGGTGTAGCGCCTCCATCACCTGCCGGCCCACTCCCGTACCCCGATGCTCCGCGAGGACAGCCACGCGGCCGATGTGCGGGTAGCCCTCGTGCGCGTCCAGCAGGAGGCGGGCGGTGGCGACCGGCTCGCCGCCGAGGCGGGCGAGGACGTGGACGACGTCCGGGTTCGCGCCGGGGTCGGCGTCGTAGCGGTCGATCTCCTCCTCGATGGGAACGCGCTGCTCTTCCACGAACACGCGGAAGCGGACGGAGAGCGCCTGGTCCATCGCGGCCTGGTCCGTGACCACGGCGATGGCGAAGGCGTCCGAAGAGCCCTCGGCGTGCGGCATTGGCGGCTGAGTCACGAGCGCCTACCTCCTCCGACGCATCCTATGATGTCCTCCCCCAGCCGCACGAGCCGCATCGGGAGAGCCGCCCACGCCGGGCCGAGGGAGCGCCGTGAGCAGCGAGATCGACTGGAGCGCCACTGCAGCCGAGGCGCTGGAGGTACTCCGCGCCTACCTGCGCATCGACACCTCCAACCCGCCGGGGCGGGAGGCGCCGGCCGCGCGCTACCTCGGCGGGCTGCTGGAGGCGGAGGGCATCGCCTGCGAGTACGTGCAGAGCGCCCCCGAGCGCGAGGCGCTGATCGCGCGGCTGCCGGGCGACGGCTCGGCGCGGGCGCTGATGCTCGCGAACCACACGGACGTGGTCCCCGCGCAGCGCGAGTTCTGGTCCTTCGACCCCTTTGCGGGCGAGGTGCGCGACGGCCGCATCTACGGTCGCGGCGCGGTGGACATGAAGAGCGTGGGGGTCATGCAACTGTTCGCGGTGATCCTCGCGAAGCGGCTCGCCTTGCCGCTGCGGCGCGACCTGGTGTTCCTGGCGGCGCCGGACGAGGAGACGGGGAGCGACCTGGGCATGGCCTGGCTGGTGAAGCACCGGCCGGACTTGTTCGACGTGGAGTTCGCGCTGAACGAGGGGTCGAGCGGCCTCGACGAGTTCGGCGGTCGCCCGGCGCACCTCTTCGAGGTGGCGGTGACGGAGAAGGAGATGTCGCCACTGCGGCTGCGGGTGGTGGGCACCCCGGGCCACGGGAGCAAGCCCGCGTACGACAACCCCGTGCTGCCGCTGATGCGCGCGGTTGCCCGTCTCTCCGAGTGGGATCGCCCCCTGGCGTTCACGTCCGCCACCCGCGCCTACGTGGAGCGCCTGCACGAGGCCGGGCTCATCGAGGATCCCGGGGACGCCTCGGCGATCGAGGCGGCGGTAAAGGCGAGCCCGGACACGGAGGCGGCGTTCACCAACACGCTGAACGTGACCATGGTGCGCGCGGGCGTGAAGAACAACATGATCCCCGCGGTGGCAGAAGCAGAACTGGACTGCCGCCTGCTGGCCGGCCAGGACGCCGAGGAGTGGCGCCGCCAGGTCGAGGCGCGCATCGACGATCCGCGCGTGGAGGTGGCCTTCATCTATGACCACGAGCCCACCCCCGCCGTCTCGCCGTGGGACACGGACCTGGCGCGCATCATCCAGGAGGTGCTGCGCGAGGCCTTCGAGGATGCCGCCGTGGTTCCGGCGACCTCGACGGTGGGGACGGACAACCGCTTCCTGCGGCCGCTGGGCATCCCCTCCTACGGGTTCATCCCGTGCCTGCTGAGCCAGGCGGAGCGGGACGGCTTCCACGCGAACGACGAGTTCCTGACGGTGGACAACTTCAACATGGGCCTGGAGGTGATGTTCCAGGTGGTCCGCCGGATCGCGACCTGAGGGAGCGGGAGTGAAAGAGCCGAAGCGTCTCCAGCGCCGCCCGCACTTCCGAGGGATGCCCGTGCCCTCCACGCTGGTGGTGGAGGACGGCATCCCGGACTTCACCACGCCGGACGTGGACAAGGTGGATGAGCACGTCCGCCGAGGGCTCTGCCACCTCTGCGGCGAGCGGCTACGCGCGGAGATCGCCTTCGTGGGTGGCGTGGTGTCCATGAACACGGGGATGTTCCGGGACGGCCCGCTGCACCTCGAGTGCGGGCGCTACTCGTTCTTCGCCTGTCCGTTCGTGTCCGGCAGCAAGGAGGAGTACCGCTACATCCGCCCGGACCGCGTGATCTCTCACCGCCAGGCCACGCCCCACCGCCCGGAGCGCATGGGCCTGTGGGTCACGGACGGCTTCACCACCATCGGCACCGCCGAGCGCCTGCAGTTCGTCGCATACGCGGCCACGAGGGTGGAGTGGGACTGCGAGGTCTGGGAGCGCTTCGGGGACGACTGACGCCCTCCAACTTCGCTCACACTGAGCCCGTCGAAGTGCGAGCGCGGAACGCCCGCCTACGGCCGCGTCCCCACCACCTCGATGTTCACGTACATGAAGAAGGCGTCCGGCGCGTCTGCCCACGCTCGCCACCCGGCCGAAATGGCCTCCAGGTGCGCCCGCGAGGCCAGGCCGTACTCCACCGCCTGCTCCGCCAGGCTGGAATGCACGACGCGGTCTGCCCACGACGTGCCCCAGTTGCGGACGCCCTCGGGCTCCGTGAACAGCACCGTCGTCCCGGTCACCTGCAGGTCGACGAAGCCGGCCTCGCGCAGCCACGAGGGCAGCCGACGCCCCGCGTCGGCGTCCGCGCCGTTGCGCGTCGCCACGGCGTGATAGACCTCCAGCCAGCGGTCGATCTCCGGGAGGCGCGGCCAGGCCTGCATCGTCGCGTAGTCGGCGTCGCGGACGCCCAGCAGGCCGCCGGGGCGCAGGACGCGGTACGCCTCGCGGGCGGCGTCCGCGGGACGGGCGAGGTGCTGCAGCACCTGGTGCGCGTGCGCGGCGTCGAAGGACGCGTCCTCGTACGGCAGGTCGTACACGGACGCGGTCTCGAAGCGCGCGTTGTCCAGCCCTACCTCCGCGAGGTGCGCCCGCGCGGTCTCGATGACCTCCGGCGCCACGTCGATGCCCACGACCTCCCCCGGCGCGACGGCGCGGGCGAGGCCGGTGGTGATGGTGCCCGGCCCGCAGCCGATGTCCAGCAGGCGCATGCCCGGCCGCAGGCGCGGCAGCAGGTAGGCGGCGTCGCGCTCGGCGGTGCGGCGCGCATGCTGCCCCACCACGGAGGCGTGGTGGCCGTGAGTGTAGCGGTCGGAGGGGGTGTCACTCATGGCGTCATGCTACGGGCGAGCATCGTTATGCTCCCCGTCATGAGCCGAGCCGCACTCGACGCCCTCATCCGCTCGCTGGAGGCCGCCTACCGGGGCGACCGGTTCAGCGCGCTGCGCGTGAACCTGGAGGACATCCGGCCCGGCGAGTGGCAGGCGCGGCCGACCTCGCATAGCGAGGAGGTCTTCGGCACGGATCCGGAACTGTCGATCGCTCAGATCGTCGCCCACGTGGGGGCGGGCAAGCGGATGTACGCCAACCACGGCTTCGGCGACCGGACGCTGCAGTGGGGCCCGCCGGCCGGGCCGCCCTCGTGGGACATGGCGCCGATGCTGGAGTGGCTGGACGAGGGCCACCGGCGCTTCGTGGCGTGCATCGACGCGCTGGGGGACGATACCGAACTCGAGGTGGAGCGCTACGCCCCCTGGGGGCGGCTCATCCCCACCGAGCACATCATCACCATCGTCCGCGACCACGACCTCTACCACGCCGGCGAGGTCAACCGGCAGCGCAGCCTCATGCGCGGCGCCGAGGGCTGGACGATGGGTCCGGCCTGACGCCCGCCGGGACTAGCCGACCTGCGGGATCACGTCCTGCATCAGCCGGTCGTACATGTCGTTGGTGCCGCGTCCGAAGTTGAAGTTGGGGATGATGAACTCGTCCACGCCCGCCTCGGCGTAGCGGCCCAGCGTGTCCACCACCTCGTCCACGCCGCCGGCAACCGCGCGGGCACCGGGGGCGGAGCGCGCGCGCTCCACCACGGCCGGGTCGTCCGAGAGCGTCACCATGGCCTGGGCGCTGCGGTAGACGCTCTTGGGGTCGCGGCCCACTTCCTCGCAGCGCTGGTCCAGCACGGCGCCCTTCTGCGCCAGCACCTCCGGCGTGCCCCAGATGTTCCACTCGTCCGCGTACTTCGCCACGATGCGGAGCGTCTTCTGCTCGCCGCCGCCACCGATGAGGATCGGCGGGCCGCCGTCCTGCACGGGCTTGGGGGAGAGCGGCGCGTCCGTCAGTTGGTAGTGCTTGCCCTGGAAGTTGGTGCGCTCCTCCCGGAACAGCGAGCGGATGACCTGCACGCTCTCCTCCAGGCGGCGCAGCCGCCAGCCGGCGGTGCCGTACTCGATGCCGAAGGCCTCGTGCTCGTTCTCCTGCCAGGCCGCGCCCAGGCCGAAGACCAGGCGCCCGCCGGAGATGATGTCCACCTGCGCGGCCATCTTCGCCAGGACGGCGGGGTGGCGGTACGTGTTCCCGGTGACCAGCGAGCCCAGCCGCACCCGCGACGTGGAGGCGGCCAGCGCCGCCAGGGACGTCCAGCACTCCTGGGTGGTCCCAGTCTTCTCCGGGGTATTCGGCATGAAGTGGTCGGCCAGGTAGATGCCGTGCCAGCCCGTGGCATCCACGTGCCGGGCCTGGTCCAGGACGTGCTCCCAGGCGGGCGACAGGTTGAGCCAGGCGGCGAACTTCATGCGGTGTGATCCTTCCGTGCGCGGCGGAAGGTAGCACAAGGGGCTGGATGGCCTCCCCGGGGCGGGCCGGCTACGCGTCCGCCAGCATGCCCTGGCGCTGCATCATGCGGCGGACCAGCAACTGGTGCAGTTCAGAGCGTCGGTACTCGGACTGGTCCATCTGCCCCATCTCCACCAGCACGGCGTTCAGCCCCGCGATGTGGTTGCCCAGCGACAGCGACGAGGAGCCGCGGCCGCGGATCGCCTCGTCCAGCCCGGGCGAGAACGCGTCCCCGCCGAAGCGGCCGCCGGGCCGCATGCGGGTAACGAACTCCTCGCGCGGCGCAATCTCGGCGTTCACCGCGCCGATGACCGACTCGATCTCCGCGCCGGCGGCGGCGTTGGTGCTGGTCACGGTCTGGCCGATGAACGCCGTGCCGCTGTTCTCGCCGCGCTCGTTGAAGAAGCCCCACGACTCATGCATGTCCCACAGCCAGTGCGGGCGCCACTGCTTGGCGATCTGCGTGATCTCGTGGGCCATCCGCGCCATCGGCACGCCCTCCGGGTCGCCGGGGTAGAGCCGGTTGAGGTCGCCAATGCCGTCCAGCGTGCGCTGGAAGGCGGCGGCAGCGCGGTGGTTGATGCGAGGCAGCACGATCAGCATGCCGCGCGCCACCTCCCACTCGGCGGTGGCCTCCGCGCCCAGCCAGCCGCCCGGCTCGTTGCCGTGCACCCCGCCCAGGACCATGAAGCGAGGGCCGGCGACGCCGGTATGGAAGACCGTGCCCCGCGCCTCCCACTCCGTGCCGGACATCAGCACCAGGTCCTCCCGGCCGCGCGGCATGACCGGTGGCTCCGGGATGGGGGTGGGTGTCGGCCTCGGGGTGGTGGTGGAGGTGGGAGTGGCCGTCGGCGTCTCGGTGGCCGCGGCGGCCAGGTCCGGCGCCACTGAAGGGCCGTCAGGCCCGCGCGTAGAGAGGCTGAACGCCCCTACCGCGCCCACGGCGGCAGCGCCGCCCGCGAGGCCGAGGAAGCGCCTGCGCGTGAACCGTGAGCCGAGGTCTGATCCGCCTGACATGTCTGCCGTCCCCTGGTGGTGGGTAGCGTCCAGAGTACCGCGCGCCCTGCCCGCGCGGGGAGCGGACGGCGTACGAGTGGGCGGGTGCGGCGTGCGACTAGTAGGAGGAGACGTCCATCTGGGGCAGTTTGCCCGTGGCGGAGTAGACCGTGCGCTCCGCGATGTTCGTCGCCCGGTCGCCGATGCGCTCCAGGTTGTGGGCCACCCAGAGCAGGTGGGTGCTGGGCTCGATGGTGGAGGGGTCGCCGATCATGATGTCGATCAGGTCGCGGTAGATGCGGTCGTAGAGGTCGTCGATCTCGTCGTCACGCGCCCCCACCTTGTAGGCGGCGTCGATGTCCTGGTCCACGAAGGCCTGGACGGACGCGCGGAGCATCTCGCGGGCGTGGCCGGCCATGATCGGGATGTCGATCAGCGGCTTCACCAGCGGCTCGTCCTGCATCATGAGCACGATGCGGCCGATGCCCTCCGCGTGGTCACCCATGCGCTCCAGGTCCGTCATGATCGCGGCCACGGAGACCACGAGGCGCAGGTCACGCGCCAAGGGCGCCTGCTGGCCGATGAGGGCGATGACCTCGTTCTGGCACTCGAAGTTCTTGGCGTTGAGCAGTTTGTCGTTCTCCACGACCTGCTGGGCCAGGACCGGGTCGCGGTCCAGGAGCGCGGTCATGGCGCGCTCCACGGCGCGGTCCACCATGGAGCCCATCTCCAAAACGGAGTCCTGGAGTTCGGCCAGTTGCCTGTGGAAAACGTCGCGCACCATCGAGTGCCCTCAGTTCACTCCGTCACCGTGATTCGGCGGTTGAGGTAACGGTGAACGGGCATTGTAAAGAACGCATGCGTCCTTTACCACTTATCCACACGAAGACCGCCCTGTGGACAAGTGGGGCTAGCCGAAGCGACCGGTGATGTAGTCCTCAGTGCGCTTGTCACGCGGGTTGGTGAAGATCTCGTCCGTGGGGCCGTACTCCACCACTTCGCCCGCGCCATCCTCGCCGGCCAGCAGGAAGGCCGTGTAGTCCGACACGCGGGCGGCCTGCTGCATGTTGTGGGTCACGATGATGATCGTGTAGTGCTCCGCCAGTTCCCGCATCAACTCCTCGATCTTGAGGGTGGCGATGGGGTCCAGGGCGGAACACGGCTCGTCCATCAGGATGATTTCCGGCTCCACCGCCAGCGCGCGGGCGATGCAGAGGCGCTGCTGCTGGCCGCCGGACAGGGCGAGGCCGGACTTCTTGAGGTCGCCCTTCACCTCTTCCCAGAGTGCCGCCTGGCGCAGGCTCCGCTCCACCAGCGCGTCCAGGTCGCCCCGGAAGCCGTTGACCTTCGCTCCGAAGGTGACGTTGTCCTGGATGGACTTGGGGAACGGGTTCGGCTTCTGGAACACCATGCCGATGCGCCGGCGGACCTCCACCGGGTCCACGCCGCGCTCGTAGAGGTTGAGGCCGTGGTACTCGATCTCCCCCTCCACCCGCGCGCCCTCGATGAGGTCGTTCATGCGGTTGAGGCAGCGGAGCAGGGTGGACTTGCCGCAGCCGGAGGGGCCGATGAGGGCCGTGATCTTCTTCTCCGGGAACTGCAGGTTCACGTCTCGGAGCGCCTGCTTGCTGCCGTAATAGAAGCGCAGGTCTCGCACCGTGAGGGCGGCTGGCTCCGGCGGCACGTACTCGTTCGGCTTGCGGTCGCCGGAGGACTGGTCGGCGAGGTGTGGGCGCGGCGTGACTTCCGGAACGCGCGTGCGGATGTCTGCCATGGTTCTCTCCTGCCGGGGACGCACTTCTAGCGTAGTTGGGTCCGTGGGGCCGTTCATGATCGCCATCGTTACCTCCGGAACCGTTCGCGGAGGATGGCCGCCGCGATGTTGAACGTCAGGACGATGCTCATCAACACGATGATGCCGGCGGCAGCGTTCTCTCGGAACGCCTCCTGCGGGCGAGTGGTCCAGTTGTAGATCTGCACCGGGATGACCGTGAAGTTGTCGCGCACGCTGGTGTTGTCGTAGGCAATGAAGGCGAAGGCGCCGATCATCACGAGCGCGGCCGTCTCCCCGGCGGCGCGGGCCATGGCCAGGATCACCCCGGTGATCATCCCGGGCAGCGCGCCCGGCAGGACATGGCCCCACACCGTCTGCCACTTGCTGGCGCCCAGCGCCAGTGAGCCCTGGCGGATGCTGTCCGGCACCTGCCGGATGGCCTCCTGCGCGGCGATCACGGTCATGGGGAGGATCATCAGGAACAGCGTCAGCGCCCCGGCCAGGATGCTGGGCCCGAAGGACAGGAAGCGCACGAAGACCGCCAGCCCCAGGATGCCGTAGATGATCGAGGGCACCCCGGCCAGGTTGGCCAGGTTCAATTTCACGATGCCCACCAGCGCGTTCCGCGGGGCGAACTCCTCGATCCACACGGCCGTGCCCAGGCCGATGGGCACTACCAGCACCATGGTCATGCTGAGCACCCAGATGCTCCCGATGATCGAAGACCGCAGCCCCGCCTGGTCCGCGAAGCGCGAGGGGTAGGACGTGAAAAAGTCCGGCGTCACGCGGCCCGCGCCGTTGATCAACGTGTCAACGCCCAGCGCGACCAGCGCGACCACGCCCAGGAGCGAGGTCCCCAGGAAGATGTAGCGCGACCAGCGTGAGAGCCGCTGCCGGCGGGCCACGCCGCCAGTCGCCTGCAGGCGCGTTTCGGTCGCCGCCGGGGCGGGTGCGGTGGCCATTAGACGTACACCTCCCGGAAGCGCCGCACGAACCAGGCCGCGGCGATGTTGAACGAGAGCGTCATCAGGAACAGCAGCAGACCCACCGCGAACAGCGAGCGGTACTCCACGCCACCCCGGGCGGCGTCGCCCAGGCCCACCTGGAACATGTAGGAGGTCATGGTCTGGATGGTCTCCAGCGGGCTGAGCGTAAGGTTCGGCGTCTGACCGGCGATGACCGCGACGATCATCGTCTCCCCCACCACCCGCGCGATGGCCAGCAGCACGGAGGCGATCACGCCGGAGAGCGCGGCGGGCAGCACCACGCGCGTGGCCACCTCGAGGCGCGTCGCGCCCAGACCGTAGGCGCCTTCCCGCAGTTCCCGTGGCACCGCGGCCATCGCGTCCTCCGAGATGGAGGCGATGGTGGGGATGAGCATGATTGCCATGACGATGCTGGCCGCGAGGGCATTGAAGACGGAGATGGTGTCGCCCAGCAGGGGCTTCAGGATGCCCAGCGAGATGAAGGTCAGGCCAAAGTAGGCGTAGACGATGGTGGGGACGGCGGCCAGCGCCTCCAGCAACGGCTTCAGGATCCGGCGAGTGCGCGGGTGGGCGTACTCGCTGAGGTAGATCGCGCTCGCCAGGCCGATGGGCAGGGCGATCACCATGGACCAGAGGACGATGTTGAGCGTCCCCGCCACCAGTTCCCACACGCCGAACGTGACGGGGCGGAACAACGGCTGCCAGTCCGTGGTGAAGAGGAACTCGCGGATGGAGACGTCCTGGAAGAAGGGGATGCTCTCCGCCACCAGCACCACGATGATCGCCAGCGTGGTGCCCAGGCTCACCGCCGCCGCCAGGCCGAGCGCCGCAATGATCAGCCGTTCGCGCAGCCGCTTCGTGGGGTGCGAGCGCATCGACGCCAGGAACTCGGGCGAAGGGGTGGTCTCCGTTACCGCCATCCGTTCCCCACTCCCCACGCTGTCGTCGTCGCGCTCGTCATGGCTGGGACACCATCACCTTCTCCACCTGCTCCCGGTACAGGTCCTCCGGCAGCGTGATGTAGCCGACCTCGGGCACCAGGTCTTGCATGTGGTCCACGTAGAACTGAATGAAGCCGCGGACGGCCTCGTTCGTCTCCAGGAGCGACTGGCGGGTGTAGATGTAGAGCGGGCGCGAGAGCGGCTGGTACGACCCGTCCAGCGCCGCCTCAAACGAGGGTTCCACGCATCCCTCGCCGCCATCGATCGCGACGGCCTTCAGTGACTGCCCGGCCTCCAGGTAGTAGGCGAAGCCGAAGTAGCCGATGGCGTTCCGGTCGTTCTGGACGCCCTGCGCCAGGATGTTGTCGTCCTCTGAGGCGGTGAAGTCGCCGCGGTGATGGACGTCCTCCAGGGGGCCACCCTCGATGATCGCCTCCACGAAGTAGTCGAAGGTACCGGAGTCCGTGCCCGGGACGTAGCCGGCGATGCGGGCGCTGGGGAAGGACGGGTCCACCTGGTTCCAGTGGGTGTAGCCGCCGTCCCGAAAGATGTCCTGCACCTGGCCCACGTCCAGGCAGGTCACCCAGTCATTGTCCGGGTTCACCAGCACGGTGAGCGCGTCGATGGCGACCTGGATCTCGACGATGTCAGTGATGCCGTTCGCGGCGCAGGCATCGCGCTCACTCTGCTTGATGGGTCGGGAGGCGTTGGAGACGTCCGACTCGCCGCGGCAGAACTTCTCCAGGCCGCCGCCGGTCCCAGAGAAGCCCACGTTCACACGGGCGCGCGAGACCTTGGAGTACTCCTCGGCAGCGGCCTCGGAGATGGGGAAGACGGTGGAGGAGCCGTCCACCCGGACAGAGCCCGCGCCCGCCGTGCCGTCGCCACACCCGGCGAGCACGGCGCTCGCGAGGGCTACCGCCAGCGCCAGGATCACGAGCCTCCTGGTCGCCGGGCGAAGAACAGGCATGCAGTCCCCTTCTGCTGCACCGGCGCCGTCGCCCGGAGGCGCGTCGCCTGGTGCCCTGATGTTCTGCCCGCAGGGTTAATGGAGGTTTAAACCTCGCCACGCGACTATGCGCCCCCGACACATCCATGGCGGAGGGGCATTGGTCCCGTGGCGCCCGGGCCCGCGGGGCTCGGTGGGCTGATGTTCGTGGCCGCTGCGCGCTCAGGCGGCCGGCGGGAGCGTGAAGGACAGCGTGGCGCCGGGCGAAGCGTCGCCCACCCAGATCTCGCCCCCGTGACGGGTGACGATGTGACGGGCAATGGCCAGGCCCAGTCCCGTCCCCGTGCCACCGTCGGTACGTGCGCGGTCCCCGGTGTAGAAGCGCTCGAAGATCCGCGTTCGGTCCTGGGGCATGATGCCCGGCCCCTGGTCCGCCACGGACAGCCGCACGAGGTCCGCGTCTCGCCGGGCGGAGAGGGTCACCCGCCCTCCCGAGGGCGAGTGGCGCACGGCGTTGTCCAGCAGGTTCGTCAGCACCTCCAGCACCCGCTCCCGGTCCGCGTGGACGCGCAGCGGGGCATCCGAGGACGCCGCGACCTCCAATGTGACGGCCGCGCGCTCCGCCACGGGCTCCATGCGGCGACGGGCCTCCTCCAGCAGGTCGGGGACGTCCAAGTCCTCCATCCGGAACTCCTCCAGCCGGGACTCCAGGCGGGAGAGGCGCAGCAGTCGGTCCACGATGCGACCCAGGCGCTCCACCTCCGCGGTCAGTTGCTGGTGGAAACGGGCGCGTTGCGCCTCGTCCTCCACGCCGGACTCCAGCGTTTCCGCCAGCGCCAGCGCCGCCGCAATGGGCGTGCGCAACTCATGGGAGACGTTGGCCACCAGTTCCTGGCGGGCGCGCTCGGCGCGCCGGAGCGCGGTCAGGTCCTGCAGCGTCAGCACCGTGCGGATCTGGCCGGATTCCACCCGCCCGGCGGTGGCGAAGACCACGCGCTGGTCCCCCAGCATCACCTCTCGAGGTTCGCCCGCGGACTCGCTCAGGACCTCCAGGAAGGCGTGGTCGCGGGCGGCACGGATCAGCGAGACGCCAACCATGGCCTCGCGGGGGCGGCCGAGCAGGCGCGCGGCGGCCACGTTGGCGGCGATGACCGTGCGGTCCGCATCCAGCAGCAGGATGCCCTCGCCGAAGAGGTCGATGAGCGCGGTGATCTGCGGGTAGGGCACGCCGGCCGGGGCCGTACTGGTCGGCACGACCGCGGCGGTGCGAGCGCCCTCCGCCGGCGCCGGCCACAACAGCCAGGCCGCGATCAGCACCACCGCCGCGGCCAGGAATGCGGAGAGCGGCGCCGGGGCCAGCAGCGTGACGCCCCAGGCCGTGAGCGCCAGCACCGCCACCAGCAGGCCGAGCGCGGTACGGCTCATGGGCATCTCACGGCTGGAACTTGTAGCCGACGGAGCGGACCGTCACCAGGCGCGTGGGGTGGGACGGATCGTCCTCGATCTTCTCGCGCAGCCAGCGGACGTGGACGTCCACGGTGCGCGTCTCCCCGGGGTAGGTCATGCCCCAGACCTGCTCCAGGATGGTGTCCCGCGTGAAGACCTGACCGGCGTTCCGCATCAGGAACTCCAGCAGCGCGAACTCGCGCGGGCGCAGGCGGACCTCCTCGCCGTCCTTGAGCACCTGGTGGGTGGCGGTAGACAGCTCCAGGCCACCCGCCACGAGCACACCACCCGGCGCCGTCCCCACCAGCGCCGGGCCGGCCTCGCGGGACAGGCGGTCGCGCCGCAGGAGCGAGGTGACCCGCGCCCGCAGTTCGCGCATGGAGAACGGCTTGGTGACGTACTCGTCCGCGCCCAGGTCCAGGCCCTGCACCACGTCCGCCTCGGCGTCGCGGGCGGTCAGCATCAGGATGGGGACGGGGGTCTCCTCGCGCAGGATGCGGCAGACGTCCAGGCCGGACATGCGCGGGAGCATGACGTCCAGCACCACCAGGTCCGGCCCCTCCGCGCGCGCCATCTCCAGCCCGGCAATGCCGTCCGGTGCGGTCAACACCTCGTGGCCGTCGCGCTGGAGGTTGAACGCGACGGTCTCGCGGATCGCCTGGTCGTCTTCGACGACCAGCACCCTGGTCATGCTGGCTCCTTGCGTGGCAGCAGCAGAATAGCCGGTCGTGGGAGCGTCGGTGGCCGTACGGGCGCAGTGGTGACGGAACGCGCTCGTGATGCGAGACTGGCCGCAATGGATGCCACGCTCGTCTGGCGCGTCGCGCGTCGCTGGTGGTGGGTGCTGTGCGCGGCGACGCTGGCAGGCGTGGTGCTGGGCTACGCACTGTCCCTGCGTGCCACCCCCACCTACGAGGCCACCACCACCCTGCTCGTCACCCAGACGCGCACGGAGGGCGTGGTCCAACTCAACGACATCCAGACCGCCGAGCGGTTGGCCAACACCTTCTCCCGCCTGGTGACGCTGCGCCCCGTGCTGGAGCAGGCCGTCGAGGCCGGCGCCCTGCCGTTCACCACCTCGCAACTGCAGAGCGCGATCCACGTCAACAACCCATCAGGCACGCAGTTGCTGGAGGTCCGTGCCCGGGCGGACGACCCGGACGTGGCGGCCCTGGTGGCCAACACCGTGTCCGAGGCTTTCATCTCCTCCAACCAGGGCGACTTGAACTCCCGACCGGGGCAGGTCTCCGTGGTGGAGGACGCGCTCGCACCGGAGGACCCCATATCGCCGAACCCCCCGCTGAACGCGATCCTCGGGGGCGTGCTGATGCTGGCCCTGGCGGGCGGGGTGGTGACGCTGGCGGAGTACCTGGACGACACCGTGAAGTCCGCGGAGCAGTCCCAGGACATCACCGGCCTCCCCACGCTGGGCCGCATCGAGCGCTTCGAGCGGCTGCGCTCCGCCCGCGAGCAACTTCAGGCCGCCACGCGCCCGCGCAGCACCATCGCGGAGGCCTATCGCGCCGCCCGCACCAACCTTACGTACGCCATTGACCTGGGCCGAGACCGCAAACTGGTGCTGGTCACCTCGCCGGGTCCGGGCGAGGGCAAGACCACCACCGCCGCCAACCTGGCCGTGGTGTACGGCCTGGCCGGGCACCGCGTGTGCGTGGTGGACACGGACCTCCGACGGCCCACGCTGCACCGGGTCTTCGGCCTGGAGAACGGCGAGGGCCTCACGAACCTGCTGCTGGCGCGCGAGCCGGACATGGACCGCGCCATCCAGCGGTCCGTCTACACCAACGTGGCCGTGGTCACGGCGGGCCCGCTGCCCCCCAACCCGTCCGAACTGCTGGGCTCCGCCCGCATGCAGGAATTGCTGGAACGCCTGAAGAGCCGCTTTGACGTGGTGGTGCTGGACTCGCCGCCGGCGCTGGTGGTGACGGACGCCTCCGTCCTCTCCACGCTGGTGGATGGCCTGGTGGTGGTGGCGCGGGCCGGCAAGACCCGCCGCGGCGCCCTGCGTGCCACCATCGAGGAACTCGCCCAGTCCGGCCGGCCCATCGCCGGTGTCATCCTGAACCGCGTGTCCGGGCGCGAGTCCGGCTACTACTACTACGCGTACGGGCGCGCCTACGGCGAGGACAGCCCGGAGGAGCGCGTCTCCACGCGCCGCGTCGCCCAACCTCAGACGGCAGACGAAGAGCCGCCGGCGGCGGAGGCGTCCTAGGCGCCGGCACCCCGTCCGGCCCGTTCCCCCGTAGAAAAGACGAGACGCCCGCCCTGGTTAGGGCGGGCGTCCGCGATATCGGGCACCTCGGGGGGCGAGGGGCCCGTGATCGTCTAGGAGCCCCGCAGCCGCGGGTCCAGCACGTCCCGCAGGCCGTCACCCAGCAGGTTGAAGCCGAGCACGGTCAGCGTGATCGCCAGGCCCGGGAAGAAGGCCTGGGCGATGTTGATCGGGAACGAGTTCCGCGCGGCGTTGATGTCCGCGCCCCAGGACGGGTTCGGCGGCGGGATGCCCAGGCCCAGGAACGAGAGCGAAGCCTCCGCCAGGATCGCGGTCCCCAGCAGCGTGGTGGAGATCACGATCGCCAGCGGGAGCATGTTGGGGATGATGTGCCGCAGCAGGATGCGGCCGTCCGTGGCCCCCAGGGCCGTGGCCGCCTCGATGTACTGGTTGTTGCGCTCCGCCAGCGCTGCGCCCCGGACCACGCGGGCCACGCCCGGGATGATCACGATGGCGATGGTGATGATGACGTTGCGGAGCGAGGGCTCCATCAGCCGCACGATCATCAGCAGCAGGATCAGCGCCGGGAACGCGATCAGGGTGTCCACGGCCCGCTGGATGACGGTGTCGAACCAGCCGCCCTTGTAGCCAGAGAACGAACCGACCAGCAGCCCCACCGCCGTCCCGCCGATCACGGACAGGAACGACACCTGGAGCGAGATGCGGGCGCCAAACACCACGCGGCTGAAGAGGTCCTGCCCGAACTTGTCGGTCCCGAACCAGAATGTCCCGTTGGGCGCCTCGTTGGGCAGCCCCGCGAACTCGTTGACCTCGTACGGCGCGATCAGTGGCGCGAACACGCCGATGAACACCAGCACCAGGATCAGCAGCAGCCCGAGCGCGCCAAGCGGCGTCCGACGGACGGTGCGCCAGGCGATGCTCAGCGCCCCACGGCGGGCACCGGCCTGCCCTCGGCCGATGCGAGCCCCCTGAACGGTTTCGAGCACGATGTCGCCTCTCAGTTCCGCCCGGTCACGAGTACCGGATGCGGGGGTCCAGCCAGCCGTACGCCAGGTCTACCGCCAGGTTCAGGAAGACCACCGCCGCAGCCGTGTAGAGCACCAGCGTCTGCACGACGGCGAAGTCCTTCTGGAGGATGGACCGGTAGATGTACTGCCCCAGCCCGTTCAGGTTGAAGATCTGCTCGATAATCACGGAGCCACCCAGCAGCCCGGCGACCTGCAGTCCAATGACCGTCACCACGGGGATGACGGAGTTCTTCATGGCGTGCTTGAACACCACCGCGCGGTCCGCCAGCCCCTTGGCCCGTGCCGTGCGGATGTAGTCCGTGCGCAGGACCTCCAGGAGGGACGAGCGCGTGAGGCGCATCACGCTGGCCATGGGCGCGAACGCCAGCACCAGCGAGGGCGGGATGAACTGCTTCAGGTTCTGGGACGGGTTCTCGAAGATGGACACCGCTCCGTCCAGCCGCGGCGCGTAGCCCCACTGCTGCTGCGGCAGGATGAGGACCAGCGTGGCGATCCAGAAGGACGGGATCGCCAGCGCCACGATGGCCGTGAGCCGCACCACGTAGTCCGGCCACTTGTTACGGCGCATGGCGGAGACGATCCCGAAGGGGATGCCCAGGATCACCGTCCAGAGCAGAGTCAGGGCCATCAACTGGAACGACACGGGGAAGCGGACCAGGAACTCGTCCGTGACGCTCTGCTGACTCAGGACGGAGCGTCCCAGGTCCAGCCGCAGCACGCCCCACAGCCAGTCCACGTACTGGACGGGGATGGGGTTGTTCAGGCCAAGTTCGCGGTTGACCCGCTCGATCATTTCCGGCGTCGCGGAAATGCCCTGCTGGAGCAGGGCCGGGTCGCCCGGCATGAGCCGCATGAGGATGAACACGACGACGGAGATGAACCAGAGGATCATCAACGCCATCACCACGCGGCGGATCGCGTACGTCAGCACATCGCCCTCCCTGTAGAGCGATCAGACGGGCGGGCCCTCACTCGACCCGGTGGTCCGGTGAGCGAGTGAGGGCCCCCGTCGCTGCGTTACGTGCGGGGCATCAGTCCCCCGACTACGCCTCGATCCACCACTCGCGCAGGAGCGAACCGTCCAGCGCGCCCGGGCCAGGCTGGGTCCGGTGGATGTCGCTGTAGTACAGGGTGTTGTTGGCCACGTTGAACACGTTGATGAAGGCGGGGTCGGAGGCAAGGATCGTCTTCTGCGCGTCCTTGTACGCCGCCCGCCGCTCTTCCTCGTCGAAGATGCCCGCGGCCTTGTCGATCGCCGCGTCCACCTCCGCCGTGTAGAACTTCGTGTCGTAGTTGTTGTTGCCCGTGATGCCGCCCGTGCGGTGCCACTGCAGCGCGAAGTGCGGCGTCTTGTACGACTGGTTGAACGAGAACGATGCCTCGTGCGCGCCGGCGTAGTAGCCGGCCACCCACGTGCCCGCGTCCAGCGGTGTGGGCCGGATGCCCACGCCGATCTGCTGCAACTGCTGCTGCATGATGCTGACGTAGTCGTTCATGTTCGCGCTGGTCGGGTGGGCGAACTGGATCTCGGACACGCCGGCCGCCTCGAAGAGCGCCTTCGCGTCCTGGGCGTTGTAGGGCTGGGCCTCCGCCAGTTCGTCCGCCGTCAGGGCGTAGTTCTCAAACACCGGCGCCAGCGGCCCCATCGCCTGGCCCTGGCCACGCCCGATGATCGCGATGTACTGGTCGCGGTTCATGGACATGTTGATTGCCCGGCGGATGCGCTCGTCGTCGTAGGGCGCCACGTCCGTCCGCATCCAGAAGGAGTTGTACCCAGTGGAGCCGTGCTCCACGTGGGTGATGCCGTCCGCCACCAGGCTCTTCGCCTCGTCACCGTTCTCGGTGAGGTAGGCGTCGATCTGGCGGTCCCGGAAGGCGGTGATGCGCGTGGCGGTGTCCGGCATGATCAGCGTGCGGAACTCGTCCAGGTAGGGCTGGCCCTCCCGGTAGTAGTTCGGGTTCCGCTTCATGATCGCCTTGTCGCCCTCGACCAGGCTCTCGAGCATGAACGGGCCGGCGCCCACGGCGTGCGCCTTGATGGCGTCGTTGCCCTGGTCAAGCCACTCCTTGGGGACGATGGCGCCCTGCAGGTTGTCGCCGACCGCCTCCAGCAGCCATGAGAACGGCGTGCGGGTGACGATCTGGACCGTGTTGTCGTCCGGCGCGTCGTACGAGTCCACGAACACGGCGAACGTGGCGAAGCCGTTGGCGCCGTTCGCGCTGTCCGCGATGCGGTCGAAGGAGGCGAGCACGTCCTCCGAGTTCAGGTCGCGCTCCGGCACGCCCCGCGAGTTCGGCGAGATCTTGACGCCCGGGCGCAGTTTGAACGTCCAGGTCTGGTTGTCCGGGGAGACCTCGATGCTCTCGGCCAGGTCCGTGACCTGCCCGAGGTCGCCCAGGTCCTGGCGCAGCACTTCCTGGCGGACCAGGTAGTTGTAGACCTGGGGCACCAGTCCCGCCCCGCCGTAGACGGAGTTGTGCGGGTCAATGCCCGCGAACGTGGACGTGTACGAGGTGTAGGTGCCGCCGGAGACCGGCTGCATGGTGTCCTGGGTAGCCGTGGGCTGGGCCGTCCCACCACCGCCGCCGCTGCTGGTAGGCGTGCTGGTGGCTTCCGGCGTGTCGTCCCCACCGCAGCCAATCAGCGCCGCACCGGCGACGCCGGCGATTCCGATACCCGCACCGCGCAGGGCGGCACGGCGAGAGACCCGGTTGCCCGAGACTCGAGACCAGTAGTTCGTGTCAGTCAATGTCGTTCCCTCCGTGGTGGCCTGGCCTGTGCGAGCCAATTCCCCGGCGGCTCGCATACAGGCTGTTTGTAGGCTGCGCAACGATCTATCACAGACGGTGTGAGCCTCACAACAACGTTTCTCGGTTCACAAGCGTGAAAATCCTCCGCCGGCGTCTGCCGCGTACCTGTGAGGCTGACCGCTCGCGCGTGAGGAGATCGCGCGCGACACTGAGCACCCTCGCCCGGGAGTACGCGGCCCTCGCTGCTCCAACCGTGCGGAGTACGGGCGAGACCGTGCTGAGGAGCACCCCTTTGGCTCAGTTCCCGCGGCTGCACGACCCTCGCCTGGGCGAGCGGCGACAGCGTGTCGACCAGTTCGTCCGCCCGATCCAGTCGTTCATCGCGACGGAGACGGCCGGCGGCGTCGTCCTGTTGATCGCCGCGGTGCTGGCGCTGGTCTGGGCCAACTCGCCGTGGGGAGAGTCCTACCACCACCTGCTGGAGCATCACCTGTCCCTGGACCTGGGCTTCTGGGCCCTGGACGCGCCGCTGCACTTCTGGATCAACGACGCCGCGATGGTGATCTTCTTCTTCGTAGTGGGACTGGAGATCAAACGCGAGACCGTGGTGGGGGAACTATCCGACCCGCGCCGCGTGATCGTCCCCATCGTCGCGGCGCTGGGCGGCATGGTCGCCCCGGCGCTGATCTTCACCGTGCTGGTGATGGGCGGCGACGGCGCGGGCGGCTGGGGTATCCCCATCGCCACGGACATCGCCTTCGCCATGGGCGTGCTGGCCCTGGTGGGGTCCCGGGTGCCGTTCGGGCTGCGCGTGATGCTGCTGGCGCTGGCGATCGTGGACGACATCGGCGGGATCCTGGTGATCGCCATCTTCTACACCAGCGAACTGGCACTGGAGCCGCTGGCGCTCGCCGGCGGGACGTTGGTGGTGGCCTACGTCCTGCGGCAGGGCGGCGTCTGGTATCTGCCGATCTACTTCGTCCTCGGCGCCATTGGCTGGGCCGCCACCGTGGAGTCCGGCATCCATCCCACGATCATGGGAGTGGTGCTGGGCCTGCTGGCCCCCTGGAAGGCGTGGTACCGCGAGGAGGGCTTCGCCGAACTCGCGGATGACGCCGTCACCAGCTTCCGGGAGGCCTCCCGCTCTCACGACGCAGAGTTCGCGCACGACCAGAAGACCCATGCCCTGCGCCGGCTCACCAGCCTGTCCAACCGCGCCATCGCCCCGCTGGACCGCCTAGAACACGAACTGCAGCCACTGGTGGCCTTTGTCATCGTCCCGGTGTTTGCGTTCGCCAACGCCGGGGTGTCCGTGGACGTGGACACGCTGGGCAGCGCGCTGACCGCCCCCGTGACGCTGGGCGTCTTCCTGGGCCTGGTGGTAGGCAAGCCCATGGGGATCTTCGTTGCGACGTGGATGGTGGTGCGGGCGGGCGCACGCCTGCCCGCGGGCGTCACATGGCCGGCCGTCGCCGGCATGGGCCTGCTGGGGGGCATAGGCTTCACGGTGTCCCTGCTGATCACGGAACTTTCGTTCACGGACGCCGCGCTCCTTACGGAGGCGAAACTCGGCATCCTGTTTGCGTCCGCGCTGGCCGGCATTGGCGGCTACCTGATCCTCCGGGCGATCTACGGCGGGGCCTCCGCGGTCGAGGAGTAGCCGCCGGCGCCAGGGCCGGCGTTTCGCGCCGCCACGCGGGCCACGCGCATATACTTTGCCTACGCAGCGCCGCGATCCCGAGACATTCCGGGCACGGCAGCGGGAGGGCACGGCCCTCGTCCCGGGAGCGCGTTATGCGGAAGACCTCGCCGGATCTCCAGGACATCCTCCTGGGTGTCATTGAGATCCAGCCGCTCGAGGGCCTCCTCCGCCGACTGGCTGACGCGGCGCTCCACCTGACCGGAGCGGACTACGCGGCCATCGGCGCTTATGGCGACGACCGCTCGCTGACCCACTTCGAGACCTCCGGCGCCTCACAGGCAGAGCACGCGGCCATCCCGCACGCCCCCCTGGGACGTGGGTTGCTGGGCGAGTTCGCCGTGGAACCGTCCACGATCAACATCCCCGCCGTGGAGCGCCACGCCGCTTCCGCCGGGTTCCCTGCGGGGCACCCTCCCATGGGGCCGTTCCTGGGCGTGCCCCTGAAGTACGGCTCGCGGGCGATTGGCGCGTTCTACGTCACGCGCCGTCCGGGCGCACCGAAGTTCTCTGAGCAGGACCAGCAAGAACTGGAGTCGCTGGCGGTCTACGCCGCGATTGCGATGAGCAACGCGCAGGTGCTGCAGTCCGAGCAGCGCCAGCGCCACGGTGCGGAAGCACTCGCGATGGCGGCGCGCGGGCTGCAGGAAGCGCCCGACCGCCACGGCGCGGCACGCTCCGTGGTGACGGCCCTCGCGGACGCCCTGGACGGCGTCACGGAACTGGCGCTGGCGTGGGTGCTCCCCACGGAGGAAGACCCGCAGTCCGTCGCCTCTACCGCCAACAGCGACCTGGGGCCGGCGCTGGAGGAGATGCTGGAGGAACGCGTCCGCACCGGGCGCCAGGAGATCACGGACCTCCTGCCGAACTCCGTGGTCACCGTGCAGACCGCGAACCTGGATGACGGTGGCCACGTGATCTTCGGGGCACGCTCCGGGCGCCCGCTGCGCGCGGACCAGCAGACCCTCCTCCGGGCGGCGGCGGAACTGGTCTCCGTGGGCTTCGCCGCGCTGGAGCGGCGGCAGGCGGAACTGGCCCTGGACGAGTACCAGATGCGCGACACCGTGGCGCGCGACCTGCACGACGACATCATCCAGTCCATCTACGCGGTGGGCCTGGGCCTGCACCGGGCGATGGCGCACGAGGAAATCACCAAGCAGGAGGCGCTGGAGAAGGCAAGCGCGGACCTCAACGTGGTGATTGCGGAACTGCGCGCCTACATCGGCCAGCTGACCGGGGACCAGCCCCTGTCCGCGGGGATGCTGGGCGCCCGGCTCCGCTCGCTCCTGCAGGGGCAGACCACGGCACGCTGGGAGGTAGACATCCAGCTGGGCGAGGATGACCTGGACTCCGCCACGGAGCGCCACGTCTACCTCCTAGCGCGGGAACTCATCTCCAACGTGGAGCGGCACGCGCAGGCGGAGACCGCCACTCTGACGCTTCGCTGCGAGGACGACCGCATCCGGCTCATTGTGCGCGACGACGGCGTAGGCTTTGACGTCAACGACGTGCCGGCCGCCCGAGTGGGCGTGCGCAGCATCCAGCAACGGACCGGCGACATGGGCGGCTCGGTAATCTTCGATTCTGGCGGTGGCCGCGGGACCACCGTTACCATCGAGGTCCCACAGGCCGGTGCGCGGAGCGCAACATCTTGACCCCAACCACTCAGCAGTTTCGCGTGGTGCTGGTAGACGACCACGCCGTGGTCCGCCGCGGCCTGATCGACCTGCTGGACGAGCGCGCCGAGATCGTGGTGGTCGGCGAAGCCGGCACCGTCGCACAGGCGGTGGAAGTGGCCGCGCAGACGAAGCCGGACGTGGTGGTGATGGACCTGCGCCTGCCGGACGGCACCGGCGTGGAGGCGTGCCGCCAGATCCGGGAGCACGCGCCCGAGACGCGCGTCCTGATCCTGACCTCCCACGCCGATCAGAACGCCCTCTTCGCTGCGGTGATGGCGGGCGCTTCCGGCTACCTGCTCAAGGACCTGAACCCGCGCGCCATCCAGGACGCGGTGATGACCGTGGCGCGCGGCGGTTCGCTGTTGGACCCCTCCATGGCCACGGAGGTCCTGAACCGCCTGCGCAAGGGCCAGGCATCCCACCCGGCCGACGATGCCTTCGCGTCGCTCTCGCCGCAGGAGGACCGCATCCTGGACATGATCGCGGACGGCCTCACCAACGGTGAGATCGCGGACAAACTCGGCCTGGCCGAGAAGACCGTGAAGAACTACGTCTCCCAGATCTACGCGAAGTTGAACGTGGAGCGGCGCTCGCAGGCCTCCCGCCTGGCCACCGAGCGCCGCCTGCGCAAGGAGCAGTAGCCGCCTCCAGTCACGAGGCCTCCCGGGGCCCTGGCTGCGCCGAAGGGAGCCGTGCGTGGACGCACTGCGCGTCGAACGGCTCGTGAAGCACTACGGCAGCGTGCAGGCGCTGCGCGGCGTGGACCTTGCCGTCCGGCCCGGCGAGGTGTTCGGCTTCCTGGGCCCCAACGGGGCCGGGAAGAGCACCGCCATCCGCGTGATCCTGGATCTCATCCGCCCCACGTCCGGCCACGTGGCGGTGTTCGGTCGCGATGCCCAGCGCGAGTCCGTGGCCACCCGCCGACAGATCGGCTACCTCCCCAGCGACCCGGTGATGCCCCCCGGCATGACCGCGCGCCAGGTGTTCGACTTCTACTCGGACGTCCGAGGGGAGCGGCCGGACCCGGCGTACCTCCAGGGACTGGTGGAGCGGTTCGGCCTGGATGCGGCGCGGCCCGTCTCCGCACTCTCGCGCGGCAACCGCCAGAAGGTGGGCCTGGTGCTGGCGCTGATGCACCGCGCGCCGCTGGTGATCCTGGACGAGCCCACCACCGGCCTGGACCCGTTGGTGCAGGACGAGGTGGAGGCTGCGCTGCGGGAAGTGGCGGCGGAGGGCCGCACGGTCTTCTTCTCCTCGCACATCCTCGCGGAGGTGGAGAGCATCTGCAGCCGCGCGGCCATCGTGCGGCAGGGGCAGATCGTGGACGTCTTTGACCTCGCGGAGCAGCGGCGGCTGGCGCCCCGGCGCGTGGAGGTGCAGTTCGGCCGCGCGCCGGACGAGGGCGCCTTCGATGCGTTGCCTGCCTCCGTACAGCTCGTGTCGCAGGAGGGCCGCCGCGCCGTGCTGGAGGCGCGGGACGGCGTGGATGCGCTGGTGAAGTTCCTGGCCCGGTACGAGGTGGCGGACCTCTCCGTCCGCCAGCCCACGCTGGAAGAACTCTTCGTCGGCTACTACCGGGAGGAAGAGTCGTGAACGCGGGGCTGATCCGCCGCTCCGTCCGAGACCTGCGCTGGCACATCCTCTGGTACGGCGCCGGCCTGGCGGTCTACGCGGCGTTCATCGTCGCGCTGTTTCCCACGTTCCGGGACTTCCTGGGGGACACGCAGTACCCGGAGGAGTTCCTGCAGTTCTTCGGCACCTCCGGCGACCTCAGTTCCCCGGACGCGTTCATCACTACTGAGTACAACTCCTTTGTCCCGGTGATCCTGCTGATCTACGCGGTGGTGGTGGGCACGGGCGCCCTCGCTGGCGACGAGGGCCGAGGCACGCTGGAGAACCTGCTGGCGCAGCCCATCAGCCGTCTGTCCGTGTTCGTCTCCCGTGCGCTGGCGCTGGTGATTGGGGCCGTGCTGATCTGCGCGGTCAACTCGCTGGGCTGGGTCGCCGTGGTCCCCTTCGTGGACCTGGCCCCGCTCTCGCTCGGCGACCTCGTGCTGGCCACGTTCACGGTGCTGCCGGTGGTGGCGTTCTTCGGTGCGCTGGCGATGCTGGCCGGCGCCGTCGCACCGTCGCGGGGGATGGCTGCCGGCATCATGACCGCCGTCGTGGTGGCCACGTACCTGCTGGCCTCGTTCGCGCAGGTGATCGAGGCGCTGGAGTGGACGCGGAACTTCAACCCCTACTACTACTCGGACGGTGCGCGCGTGCTGACGGAGGGCGTGGTCTGGTGGCACCAGGCCGTGCTGGTCGCGGGGGCGCTGGTGCTCTTCGCGCTGGCGGCGGTGGCCTTCTCGGGCCGGGAGATCATGGCCGGCACCTGGCAGCCGCGCGCGCTGGTGCGGGGCCTGAGGGCGGTGCGAGCCTAGCGTCGAGGCGAGCCGAAGCGGTTCACAGCCGCGCGATCACCTCGCCGCCCGCGGCGGCAGCCAGCACCACCAGCCACGGCGGTAGGCGCCACGCGAGCAGCAGCCCGAACGCGGCCAGGGCCAGCGCCAGGTCCTCCGGCCGGAAGATCGCGCTCGTCCACACCGGGTCGTAGAGCGCCGCGCCCAGAATGCCCACCACCGCCGCGCCGATGCCTCGCAAGGCGGCCTGCACGGCGCCCACGCCGCGCAGGCGATCCCAGAACGGCAGGGTGCCCCACACCAGCAGGAAGGACGGCAGAAACACCGCGCCCAGCGCCACGGCGGCGCCGGCCCACCCGTTCGGCTCCGGGCCGAAGACCGCTCCCAAGTACGCGGAGAACGTGAACAGCGGTCCCGGCACCGCCTGCGCAGCGCCGTACCCGGCGATGAAGTTCGACTCCGAGACCCAGCCGGGCGGCACCACCTCGCGCTCGAGGAGCGGGAGCACCACGTGGCCGCCGCCGAAGACCAGCGAGCCGGCGCGGTAGAAGGCGTCCACGATGTTGAGCGACTGGATATCCAACGGCCCCCGCGCCACGGGCAGCGCCACCAGCAGGACGGCGAACACGGCGAGCCACGCCACCCCCGCACGCCCGGAGATGCGCGGGGCATCCCGCTCGCCCTGCACGGCGCCCACCCTGCCCCGGTAGAGCGTCCAGCCGACGACGCCGCCGATGACCATCGCCAGCACCTGGGTCACTGGCGAGGACGCCAGCAAGACGATCGCCGCTGCGATCAGGGCAATGGTGCCGCGCTCGCGGTCCGGTGCCAGGTTGCGAGACATGGCCCAGACCGCCTGCGCCACCACCGCCACGGCCGCGATCTTCAGGCCATGAAGCCAGCCCGCGTCCGCCACGTCCAGCCCTCTGACGACCAGGGCGAAGACCACCAGCGCCACTGCGGAGGGGAGCGTGAAGCCCACCCAGGCCAGCAGGCCGCCGAGGTAGCCGGCCCGCATGGTGCCAATGGCGATCCCGGTCTGGCTGCTCGCGGGGCCGGGGAGGAAGTTTGTGAGGGCGAGTAGGTCCGCGAAGCGCTGGTCGTCCAACCAGCGACGGCGGACCACGTACTCCTGACGGAAGTAGCCGATGTGCGCCACCGGGCCACCGAACGACGTGAGGCCCAGTCGCAATGCGACCAGGAAGACCTCCCACCCCGACCCTCGCTCGCCGTCCCGCATCGCGCGAGACTACCCGCCCCCTCAGCAGGCCGCGAGTGACGCCGGGCTAGTAGTCGATGCCGGGCTGGGCCTTCACGCCGGTCTGGAAGGCGTGCTTCACCTCTGTCATCTCCGTGACCGTGTCGGCAAAGTCCACCAGCGCGGGGTGCGCGTCCCGGCCCGTGATGATGACGTCCACGTCCTTCGGCCGCTGGCGCAGCGTCTCCAGGACCACCTCCACGTCCAGCCACTTGTAGGTGATGGGGTAGGTGATCTCGTCCAGCACCACCAGGTCGAACTGCTCCGACATGATCTTCTCGCGCGCCAGGTCCCACGCCTCACGGGCCAGGGCGATGTCGTGCTCGATGTTCTCGGAGAGCCAGGTGAAGCCATCGCCCAGGGCGTGCATCTCGATGCCCATGCGCTCGGCGGCGTAGGTCTCGCCGTAGTGCGAGTCCTTCTTCTTGATGAACTGGAGCCAGCAGATCTTCCAGCCGCGGCCCCAGGCGCGCATGGTGACGCCCAGCGCGGCCGTGGTCTTGCCCTTGCCGTCCCCGGTGTTCACGACCACCAGCGGGTGCTTCTTCGGGAAGAGGCCCTGCCACTTCACCGGCGGCTGCTCCACCGGGCCTTCCTTGCGGATCGGCTCGTCGTCGATGGCGTCTGGGTCCGGGTTGGTCTGGCCGTCGGTCGTCATCTCGCTCCTCGCGCCGCCCTGCGAGGATAGCCCGCAGCGCCCTGGCGTCGAAGGCAGGGCGGGAGAGGCTAGAGCCGCACTACCCGCGCCTCGTCCACGCAGATGTGCACCGTGTCGCCGGTGCTCCACCGAGCCTCGGTCAGCGCCTCCAGCGTGACGTCCGCCACCAGCGCCGCGGGGCCAGCCTCCAGTGCGAGTCGCGCGCCACCGGCCGCCGCCTCCACCGCCGTCACGCGCGCCTCGCGAGCGCCGGGCGTCGCTGCCTCCACCACGCGCACGGCGTGGGAGGGAACCCCCACCCACCCCGGCCCGAGGCCCAGCGCTGCCGCGTCCACCACGGCGTGGCCCAGGAAGCGCGCCACCTCCTGGCCTGCGGGCGCGCGCAGCACCTCCATCGTGGGGCCGGCCTGCACCACGCGCCCCTCCACTAGGATGACGGTCCGGTCGGCCAGCACCGCGGCCTCAGCGTGGTCGTGGGTGGTCAGGACACCCGTCACACCCGTCTCCTGCATCAGCGTGCGCATCTCGCCGACCAGCCGCGCGCGGGTGGCGTAGTCCAGGCCGGCGAAGGGCTCGTCCAGGAAGAGAATGCGAGGCTCCACCGCCAGCGCCCGCGCCAGGCTCACGCGCTGCGCCTCCCCGCCGGACAACTGGTGCGGCCGCGCCTCGGCACGCGCGGAGACGCCAAGGCGGTCCAGCCAGCGCGCGGCGCGCGCGCCACGCTCCGAGCGAGGGACCCCGTGGATCGCCAGCGCCTGCTCCACGTTGCGCGTGGCGGACATGTCCAGCAGCGCCGCGTCCTGGAAGACCGTGGAGGTCATGCGACGCAGGCGCACGCGGTTGGAGCGCGTGGCCGCCTCGCCGAACAGCCGCACCTCGCCGGACGCGGGCAGCAGCAGCGCGGCCGCGAGCAGCAGCGTGGACTTCCCGGCGCCGTTCGGCCCCAGGATCGCCACGGTCTCGCCGGGCGCCACCTCCAGCGCGTCCACGGCCAGCACGCGGCGTCGGCCGCGCGTGACGGCCAGGCCGCGAAGGGCAAGCGCGGCGCTCATGCCCGGCGCGCCCGGTGCTGCACGACGGTCAGGACGGCGGCGACCGCCACGATCATGGCGAGGAGGATGAAGCCGAGCGCCAGCGCGGTGCCGAAGTTTCCCCGGGAGACCTCAAGCACCGCGGCCGTCGTCAGCACGCGCGTCTCGCCGGCCAGGTTGCCGCCCACCATCATGGAGGCGCCCACCTCCGAGACCACCGAGCCGAAGCCCGCCATCACGGCGACCAGGATCGGCAGGCGCGCCTCGCGGGCCACGAGCCAGAGGTAGCGCGGCGTGCCGGCGCCCATGGCGCGCACCTGGTAATGCAGCGGCGGCGGCAGCGCCATGACCGCTGCGGCGGTCACCGCGACGATGATCGGCGTGGCGATGAGCGCCTGCGCGATGACGATGGCGCCTGGCGTGTAGATCAGCCCCAGCGCCCCCAGCGGACCGGAGCGCCACAGCATGATGCTGACCAGCAGCCCCGCCACCACCGGCGGCATCCCCGTCCCGGCATTCGCCAGCGAGACAAACGCCCGCTGCCCCGGGAACCGTCCGAGCGCGATCCCGAGGCCAAGCGGCAGGCCGATCAGCGCGGCGACCAGCGTGGAGCAGGCCGTGATCACGGCCGTGCGCAGCGCAATCTCGTAGACCGCGCTGTCCCCGGTGCTGAGCAGGCGCCACGCCTCAGCGAGCGCCTCGCCGATCAGCCCCACGTGCGCCCCCTACTCGTCCGGGTAGGGCACGAACAGCGGCGCCCCGTACTCATCTTCGCCGAACGTAGCGATGACCGCCTGCGCCTCCGGGCTCAGCAGGAACTCCCTGAACGCGTCTGCCCCTTCCGTGTTCAGGGAGAGGTTCGGGAAGCGGTCCGGGTTCACCACGATCACGTGGTACACGTTGAACAGCCGTTCGTCGCCCTCCACCAGCAAGGGCAGCACAGCCGGGTCCGCCACCGCGAGCCAGGTCGCGCGGTCCGTGAGCGTGTAGCCGCGCGACTCCCCGGCGATGGTCAACGTGGCGCCCATCCCCTGGCCCGTCTCGGCGTACCACCCCTGCCCGGCGGGCACCTCCAGGGCGGCGGCGGCCCACAGCGACCGTTCCTTGGCGTGGGTGCCAGAGTCGTCGCCACGGCTGAAGAACGGCGACTCCGTCTCCGCGATGGCGCGCAGGGCCTCGGCGATGTCGGCGGCCGCTCGGACGCCAGCCGGGTCCGCGGTCGGCCCCACCAGGACGAAGTCGTTGTACATCACGCGGGCACGACGGACGCCGAGGCCCTCCGCGACGAACTGCTCCTCCGCGTCCGGAGAGTGCACCAGCAGGACGTCCGCGTTGCCGTCCCGGCCGTGCTGCATGGCCGCGCCTGAACCCACGGCAATGATGTCCAGGTCGTAGCCGTGCTCGTCCTCGAACATCTGGCCCAGCACGTCCAGCAGCCCGCTGTCCTCCGTGCTGGTGGTGGTCGCGAGGATCAGGCGCTCGGCGTCACCCTGGCAGGCCACCAGGGCGGACAGGGCTGCCAGCAATGCCGCTAGGATGGGCAGTGGATTGCGACGAGCCAATCGGAGTCTCCCTCGCATGCGTCCTGCACGGCGGTGCAAGACGGTACGGCAGAACGGAACCGGTGTCGATGCCCGCGCGACGCGCCAGCCCCGGCCCCCGGACGCCCCGCGGCCCTCGACGGTCCGAGGGCGGCCAGCCCGTAGCGCGCACCAAGGTGTGGGTGGAGCGCGACGGCGTGGTGCTGATGAGCGACTACCGCGCCCGCCTGCTGGAGGCCGTGGAGGCCCGCGGCTCCGTGGCGGCGGCCGCCGAGGCGTTGCGCCTCCCGTACCGCACTGCTTGGAAGAAACTGCGGGAGATGGAGGAGGCGGCGGGCGTCCCGTTGCTGGACTCAGGCTCCGGTGGCGCCGGGGGCGGCCAGTCCCGCCTCACGGAGGAGGCGCGCGCCATGGTGGAGGCGTTCCGCCGCCTCAGTGCACCTGCCCTGGAAGACGTCACCGGCCGCTTCCCGGCGGAGGCCCACCACTTCGAGACGCGCGACGAACCGCCGGGTGATACGCACGACCGCACGCAATAGCAGGCCGGAGATTGCGCGCGTTGTTGCGCGAAATTGAGCGCCTGAAGGCGTCGGAAACGGTATCCTCGGTGTCACCGGTCCACGGCTGACCGATATACGGCGAGTGGGTCGCCGGAGCGGAGGCGCGCACGGCATGGAGTTCATCATCTTGCTGGTCATCCTGGGCGTGGTGGTCCTGCTCGCCCTGGTCGTGGTGGCCCTCTACAACGGCCTCGTGCAGCGCCGCCTGCGGGTGGACGAGGCGTGGTCGCAGATCGACGTGCAACTGAAGCGCCGCCACGACCTGATCCCCAACCTGGTCAGCGCCGTCCGCGGGTACATGGAGTACGAGCAGGAAACGCTGCAGAACGTCACCCAGGCGCGTGCGGATGCGGTGGCGGCCGGCGCGCAGGGCCCGGCGGACCAGGCCCGCGCGGAGAACGCGCTGTCCGAGACGCTGCGCTCGCTGTTTGCGGTCATGGAGAACTACCCGGACCTGAAGGCGAACCAGAACGTCCTGTCACTCCAGGAAGAACTGACCACCACGGAGAACCAGATCTCGTTCTCCCGCCAGCACTACAACGCCACCGTCCGCGACTACAACACCGCCATTGCCACCGTCCCGGCCGTCTTCGTCGCCGGCATGTTCGGCTTCGGCAAGCGCGACTTCTTCGAGGCGGACCCGGCCGCGCAGGAGGTACCGGAGGTGCGCCTCCGGTAGCACCGGAGGGCCAGCATGGCCACCCGCACGACCTTCTTCCAGCAGCAGTCGTCCAACCGGCGCAGGTCACTGCTGCTGCTGGTCAGCGTCGGCCTGATCCTCGGGGTCCTGGGCTTCGCCGCCGGCTTCGGCACAACGGGGGATCCGTTCGGCGGCCTCTGGTTCACCGGTGGAGCGGTAATCCTGGCCGCCCTGCTGGCATCCGGCTCCTACTTCGCCGGCGACCGCGTGGTGCTGGCGGCCTCCCAGGCCAAGCCCGTCACGGAGGCGTCCCACCCGCAGTTGATGAACGTGGTGCGGGAGATGACGCTGGCGGCGAACGTGCCCATGCCCCGCGTCTACATCATCGAGGACAGCGCGCCCAACGCCTTCGCCACCGGCCGCGATCCGGAGCACGCGTCCATCGCAGTGACCACGGGCCTGCTGGACAAACTCGATCGCGAGGAACTTCAGGGCGTGATTGCCCACGAACTCGGCCACGTCCGGAACTACGACATCCGCTTCATGCTCCTGATCGGCGTCCTGGTGGGGGGCGTGGCGCTGCTGGCGGACATGTTCCTCCGCTACACCTTCTGGTTCGGGGGACATCGCGGTGGCCGCCGCGGGGGTAGCGGCGGGGGCGGCGGCATCCTGCAACTGGTGATGATCGTCCTGGCGGTGGTGCTGGCCATCGTGGCGCCCATTGCCGCGCGCCTGGTGCAGATGTCCGTGAGCCGCCAGCGCGAGTACCTGGCGGACGCCACCGCCGTGGAACTCACCCGCAACCCGGCCGGGCTGGAGGGCGCCCTCTGGAAGATCGGCACCGACCGAGAGGTGCTGGAGGTGGCCAACCGCGCCACGCAGCACCTGTACTTCACGAACCCGATCAAGAAGTTCGAGGAGCGCGCCAGTTCCGTCTGGGCCACCCACCCGGCGCTCGCGGACCGCATTGACCGCCTCCGGGAACTGCACTCCGCGCCACCCCTGGACGAGGGCGAGCGGGCCACCCTCGCCCGCCACTAGGCGCGAGGGATCGCCCAGCCCCGCTCGCACGGCCGTGCGCCTTACCGACGTACGGCAGTAGCGCGTACCGGGGCACGCCTCACCATGGAATGTCCCTGCTATGGACGATTCCCATACCCAGACAACTCCCCGGCTGAGCCTCCGCGCCCGGCGCCCGCGCGTCCCGCGCCTATTGGGCGTGCTGGTCGCGGTGGTTGGCCTGCTGCTCGCCGCCTGCAACGGCGAGAACGACCTCCTGACGCCCACCAGCGGCGGCGGCACACCGTCACCGACCGTGAGTCCAACGGCCACTGACTCCACGCCCTCCGCGACGCCACCACCCAGCCCGGAGGCGACCGTGGAGCCCTCCGAGCGACTGCGGGGGCCGCTCTTGAGCCTCATCAGCACCGGCACCAGCGCCCAGGACCAGGCGGCCCTGTCCCAGATGGAGGTGGTGGCCATCCCGCTGGAAGGCGCGGCGGGCGCAACTGGCGGCCGAGACCTGTGGGCCGCCGTCACCAGCGGCCCCGGGGTGTGGGAACTCTCCACGGACGCGCGGCACGTCGCCGCCGTATACGAGCGCCGAGCGGCGGACTCCTGGGTAGAGGTCGCCGTCCTGCCGCTGGAGTCCGAGCCGACGATCGCGGACGTGGAGGTGGTGGTGGTGGACGCCCCGGAGGGCGACGGGCTGGGCACCTGGTGGATCGGCATCCACGGCTTCACCGGCGCGCACAGCGGGACGTTCGAGCTCGTGCGGTTCGACGGCGCCGCCCTGTCCTCCGCCCTGTGGTGGTTCAGCCCCAGTCCGGCGGCGGCCAGCATCGCAGACCTGGACGGCGACGAGCGGCCGGAGATCATCCTGGATGCGACGGACCCGTACGTGTACTGCTACGCCTGCGGCGTGCGGGCGTGGGGCGAGATCATCTACCGCTGGGTAGACGGCGAACCCGTGGCCGTGAACCTGGCGCCCGTGGAGTCCACTGACCAGCGCGTGCGTGACCTCACCGAGCAGGCCATCCGCTACGTGGAGGCGGACCTCTGGCGGCGGGCACGCTCCACCATGCAACTCGCGGTGGAGGCCGCGCCCGGCGACGCTGAGGTCTGGTGGCTCCGCCTCACCGTCGACCGCATCGCCACGGCACGCATCGAGGACGTGGGCGCGCCGCAGCAGCCCGTGACCACTGCCGTGCTCGCGGGCGAGTACGGGGCCGCCGTGGACCTGATGCGCCCTTTCCAACCGGCTGCCGTCTTCGATCCGGAGGGGCCGCTGCTCGTGGACACGGTCGCCGAGGGCTGGCACGACTCGATGGGCGGCTACCTGGTGGAGTACGCCACGCGCGCCCTGGCGGTGGACCCGCAACTGGCGCCGGCGTACGCGGTGCGGGCGGTGGGCCGGGTGCTGGTGGACCCCGACGCGTGGGCAGAGGCGCTGCTGGACATGGACGCCGCGCTGGCACTCGCCCCGCAGGACACGTTCTACCAGGATGCGCACCGCTACCTGCTCGCGCAGAACGGCGGCGCCAGCGGCTGACCGCCGCCAGCCTCCGCGGGGCGGACGCCCGGGGGCGGCGGTGCTAGACTCTGCCCGTCACCCGCATGGTCCGGGGAAGTCCGGTGCAAGACCGGCGCTGTCCCGCAACTGTGAGCCACCGCGCTGCCTGCAGCGCGAGGCGAGCCAGAATACCGGCCACGCGAATTGACTTGTCGACCCTGCGAGGACAGGCGACGGCAGGCCTCTGCGCTCACGCGTACGCTCGCCCACGATCTGCCCCCTCGCGCTCGAGGGGGCTTGCCGTCCCCTTGGCGAGGACGAGCACATGACGATCCGCGGGCTCCGCCTGGGGCGGCCCCATGACCAACCACATGCCACCTCCGCCGGTGCTGTATCGACCTCGGGCGGCGGTCAGGCGCGGCGCGTGCCGATCGTTCCCGGACTGGCGGCGCTCGGCGCGCTGCTGGCGGCGGTCGCGCTGCTCGCGCTCACGCAGGGTGCGGCCGACATCCCGCCCGGCACCGTGCTGCGCGTGCTGGTGGACCGCCTGCCCGGGGTCACGGTGGAGAGCGATGCGAGCGATGCCTGGCGCCGCATCCTGATCGACATCCGGCTCCCGCGCATCTTGGCCGCGGGCATGGTGGGCGCCGCGCTCTCCGTTGCCGGTTCCGCCTACCAGGGCGTCTTCCGGAACCCGCTGGCGGAGCCCTACCTGCTGGGCGTGGCCGCTGGCGCGGGCCTCGCGGTGGCGATCGCCGTGGTGTCCCCGCTGCCGGTAGATGCGTACGGGCTGGGGTGGGTGCCGCTCTTCGCGTTCGCGGGCGGCCTGGCCACCGTGCTCATCGTCTACACGGTGGCACGCAGCGGCGGGGTGCTGGACGGAGGCGCGCTGATCCTGGGCGGGGTGGCGCTGTCCGCCGTGTGGGCGGGCGCGACCTCGTTCCTGATCATCAATGGCGACGACCGTATCTCGCAGCCGATCCTGTCCTTCCTCTTCGGCGGCTTCAACACCGCGTCCTGGTCCAAGGTGGTGGTGGCCACGCCCTATCTCGTGGCCGGCGGCGTGGTGGTGGCGCTGCATGCGCGCGTCCTGAACGTGCTGCAACTGGACGAGGAGCAGGCAGAACACCTGGGCGTCAACGTCTCGCGCACGAAACTGATCGTGCTGGCCGCCGCCTCGCTGATGGCGGCGACGGCGGTGGCGGTGGCGGGCGTGATCGGCTTCGTGGGGCTCATCGTCCCGCATGCGGTGCGGATGCTGTTCGGCGGAGACTACCGCCGGACACTGCCCGCCTGCCTGGTAGGCGGCGCGGCACTGCTCATCGCCGTGGACCTGGTGGCCCGGACGGCCATCCAGCCGCAGGAGGTGCCGGTCGGCATCCTCACGGCCATGCTCGGTGGCCCGTTCTTCCTCCTCCTCCTGCGCAGTCGGAAGGTGACGCTCTGATGATCGCGCATCCGCCAACGCCCACCGCCGCCACCGAGGGGCGCCGCGCGGCGCCGGCGCTGAGCGCCCGCGACGTGACCGTCACCGTGGACGGCCGGCGGCTCGTGGACGCGGTCTCCCTGGACGTGCACGCCGGCCAGGTGGTGGGCCTGGTGGGGCCGAACGGCGCCGGGAAGAGCACGCTGCTGCGGGCCGCCACCGGCCTCCGGCGTGCGGAGGGCCACATCGCCCTCGAGGGGCGGCCGCTCACGGCGTACCGCAACGGCGCACTCTTCCGCACGGTGGCGGTGGTGCAGCAGGCGCCGGAAGCGCCCGCGTCCCTGGCGGTGGAGGAACTGGTGCTCCTGGGCCGCCACCCGCACCTGGCCCTGCTCCGCCGCGAGAGCGCCCGTGACCATGAGATCGCGCGTGCCGCCATGGAGCGCGCGGGCTGCGCCCACCTGGCGGGCCGGATGCTGGGGACGCTCTCGGGCGGCGAGCGGCGACGCGCATTCATCGCGCGGGCGCTGGCACAGCAGCCAAGGATCCTGCTGCTGGACGAGCCGACTTCCGGCCTGGACGCGGACGCGCAGGCCCAGGTGCTGGCGCTCCTCCGTGCGCTGGCCGCAGAGGGCGTGGCGGTGCTGGTGGTGCTGCACGACCTCACCTTTGCCGCGGCCTACTGCGACCACATGGTGCTGCTGCACGAGGGCCGCGTGGTCGCCGCCGGCGCCCCGTCCGAGGTGGTGACCGGCCAGCACGTCCGGGCGGTGTACGGAGCGCACGTGCGCGTGCTGCCGCACCCGGAGACCGGTGCGCCGCTGGTGGTGCCGGTCGGGAGGTAGCCGCTGGATTCGGTCCGGCAGTCCCGAGCCACGCGGGACCTTTGAAACTCCCCAGGCCGGAGGCGGGCCCGGACAATCAACGCTATGGAAACCCTCGGCCTCCTGACAGCGCTGTTCGGCCGTACCACGGAAGCCGTGCTCGTCGTGGACGCGCAGCAGACGATCCGCCTGGCCAACCCCCAGGCGGAGTCGCTCTTTGGCTGGGAGCCCACCGAGCTCTCCGGGCAGCCACTGTCCGTGCTGATCCCCCAGCACGTCCGAGACCACCATGAGCGCGTGGCGCACGAATACCAGGGTGAGCCGCACCCGCGCGAGATGGGCGCGGGCCTGCGGCTATTCGCCCTCAACCGGGCGGGCGACCCATTCCCGGTGGACGTGGCGCTGGGGCCGATCGTGCTGGACGGCACGCAATACGTCGCCTGCGTGGTGCGGCCCCTCACCGCGGAGCCCGTGGGTGCCCTTTCCAGCGAGGCGGTGACGCGCGAACTGAACCACACCGCCCTGCAGTCCATGTTCGGGGTGGGGCTCAGCCTGAGCGCCTCCCTGGACGACTTCGGCACGGAGGCGTCTCGAGCGCGCGTGGAGCGCGCCGCCGCGGACCTGCGCCAGGCCGTGGAGGAGATCCGCGCCTACCTGCAGCATGGCGAGGGCGACGCGCACAACGGATCGCGCTAGACGCGGCTCCCGTGGTGGGCCAGCGTCGCCTCCACCTCCGGGGCAAACTCCGCCGCCTCCACCTCGTCCGTACCGGCCAGCGCGTCCAGCGCAGCCTCGCCGGCGTCCGGTCCGCCCTCGTGCACGGCGCGCAGGTGCTGGTGGACGATCATGCGCTGGGCCCACGGCTCGCCCAGGCCCCAGCGGCGGCAGAACTCCGCCACGGCGGCCTGGTACCCGCGGATGCGCTCGAACGGTCGGGCGGCGGACTCGGCCTCGTACCACCCACGAGGGTCGTCAAAGGAGTAGCCATTGGCAGCGGCCTGGACGTACTCCATGGCGTGCTCGTAGGGCGGGGGGCGGTCGTAGACAATGCGCGGGCCCACGTCCAGGCCGTGCACCATCGGCATCTCCACGGGCTTCTTAACCACGTACGGCAGCGCGTCCTGCGCCAGCGTCCACAGCGCCAGGCGCTCCTGCCGCCACGCATCCCCGGCAGGCCCCGCGGCGCGGTCCAGCATGCGCAGGATCAGGCGACCGCGCCGGAACCGGGTGGGGGCGCCTTCCATCAGGTCACCTTCAGCGGGACGCCCTGAGCGCACAGGGGGCACTCCTCCGGGGCCCACGTCTGCATCACCAGTTCCGTGGTGGCGAAGAGCGGCACGCCGCCCACGTCGATGCTGTCCCCACCGCGGTTCACGATCACGGAGGCGCAGACGGGGTCACCGCCAGCCTTGCGCACGGCCTCCACGGTGTCACGGACGGCCTCACCGGTGGAGGTGATGTCGTCCACCACCATCACCCGCTCGCCCGGCTCCAGGCGGAAGTCGCGCTGGAAGGAGCGCCCGCCCTGCGGCTCACGCTCCGCGAAGATGCCGCGCAGGCCCAGTTGGCGCCCCACCTCGTACGCCAGCAGGATGCCGCCGGTGGTCGGGCCGGCGACCGTGGAGGGGGTGAAGTCCCGCCCCCAGTTGGCCATCTTGCGGCACACCATCTCCGTGTATTGCGGCCACTGGAGCAGGTTGAACTTCTCGATGTACCGGTCAGAGTGACGCCCGGAGGAGAGTTGGAAGTGGCCCTGCAGGAAGGCGCCGGAGTCCTCCAGCGCCGCGATCATCTCCGGGTCTACTGCCATGCAGCCGCCACCCTTGTCCCCCATCCAGCCCCGAGCCGCGCGGCGAACGATACGCCGTCGCCCAATACGTGATCGACCAGTCCCCAGCGGCCCGCCGGCCAGTAGCGGAAGTCCGCACGGCCGATGACGGTGGAGGCGTCCACCAGGCCGAAGACGTGGGAGTCCAGGGAGTTGTTGCGGTTGTCCCCCAGGACAAAGAGGCTGCCCTCCGTCACCAGCGTGGGGGGCAGCGTGTAGTTCGGAGCCTCCGAGACGTACGGCTCGTCCAGGGGGACGCCGTCCACCATGACCACGCCGGCCTCCACCTGGACGGTCTGGCCGGGCACGGCGATCACGCGCTTGATGAAGTCCCGCTGGTTGGGGTCCGCGGAGTACTCAAAGACCACTACGTCGCCCGGCTTCGGCTCGCCGAAGGGGCGCCATTCGTCCGCGTCCACGCCCGGGACCCAGGAGAAGTCGAACTCGCGGTAGGCCAGGCGGTTCACGATCACCAAGTCGCTCTGGTGGAAGGTGGGGAGCATGGAGCCGCCCTCCACCACGTAGTTGTGGGCGACGAAGCGCACGCACAAGAACATCGCCAGCGCCAGGATGATGACGTCCAGCGTCTCCACCACGCCGCCCAGGAACCACAGCGTGGACGGGCCGCGCTCGGACGCGGGGGGCGACCACGGGTCTACCGAGGCCAGCCCGCCGTGCGAGAAGCCCTCCACCGCCGTTGGCGGGGCCTCCTGCGCAAGGCTGGGTGATGCGTCGGCGGGATCGTGGGCCATCCGTCCGAGTATAGGCACGCACTCTGGCTGGGTCGTCCCGGGCCAGGGGACTGGCGCGAGGAATGCCGCCCGGCAGCCGTCTCAGGCGGATCCGGCCGCGCCGAGCAGGTCAATGCGGTCGGCGGCAACCTGCGCCACCGCCTCCCGGCCCGCCTTGAGCGACGGGCGCGGGTCGCCGCCGGTGCCGGCCTGCAGCGCGTGGGCGAACGCGGCGTGGATCTCGCTGCTGATGTTCACCTTGCGGATGCCGGCCTCCACCGCCAGGCGCATGTCCCTCGGGCTCACGCCGGAGCCGCCGTGCAGCACCAGCGGCAGACCCTTGGTGGCCGCGCGCAGTTCGCGCACCAGCGCCGCGTCTACCGCGCCGGCCAGGCCGTGCGCCGTGCCCACGGACACCGCCAGGCTGTCCACGCAGGTCTGTTCCACGAACAACGCGGCCGCCTCCGGGTCGGTCAGGACGCGCTCGGAGGTGGCCACGCCCGGCTCGCGCCCGCCCACGTGGCCGAGTTCCGCCTCCAGTGCCACGCGGTGCTCCTGCGCCACGGCATAGGCCTCCATGGTCTCGCGCCGGTTTCGTTCCAGCGGGAACGTGGAGCCATCGAACATCAGCGAGGTGAACCCGGCACGGGCCGCCTGGCGGAGGAGGGCGACCGTGTGCCCGTGGTCCAGGTGCAGCGCCACCGGCACGGCCAGCGGGCCCGCCAGCGTCCGCACCAGGGAGGACGCCACCTCCACGCCGCCCAGGTGCTGGAGGTTCCCGGGGTTGAACTGGACGAGGATGGCGGCGCGCCTCGCCTCCGCCGCGTCCAGCACACCCAGCAGCATCTCCAGGTTGGAGACGTTGAAGCCGGGGACGGCGAAACCGCCCCGCTCTGCAGCGGCCAGCAGGTCATGGGCGCCGGTCAGCGGCATCGCTCATGCACCTCAACAGTTCCTTACCCCGTAGCCAACCCGAATGCTACGCTCGCGCTGGACCCGAGGCGAGGCGCATTCCCACCGTTGCGCTGGCGCTCGGGCGGACAGCGATGACTTCTTCCCCCCGGCCCGCACCGCCCGCCGACGACATCGTGGACGCCCTGGTGGCGCGCGCGCGCCAGGGCGATCTGCAGGCCTTCAACTCCCTGGTGGCCCGCTTCCAGGACGGCGTCTACAGCCTGACGCTGCGGATGCTGGGGTCCTCCCAGCCTGCGGAGGACGCCACCCAGGAGGCGTTCATCCGCGCCTGGCAGCGCATCGATACCTACCGCGGTGGCTCCTTCCGATCGTGGCTCTTCACCATCGCCGCCAACCAGGCGCGGGACGAACTGCGCCGCCGCGGGCGGCGGCCCGCCCAGAGCCTGGACCAGGCGCGGGACGACCCCGACCGCCCGGACCTGGACCCTCCGGGTGACGAGCCCTCGCCGGAGTCGGAGGCGGAGCGGGTGGAGATGCGCGCCGCGCTGGAGCGCGCGTTGATGACGCTGCCGGACGACTGGCGCCAGGTGGTGGTGCTCTCCGACATCCACGGGCTGGACTACCAGGAGATCGCGGAGGCCATGGGCCTGCAGTTGGGGACGGTGAAATCTCGCCTCAGCCGGGCGCGCTCCAGGCTTCGGGAGGTTATCCGAGAATCCGGGGAACTCTCGGAGGCGGTGGAGCGTCTTGGGGTCAGGCGGTGAACTTCATGTGGTGGCGCAGACAACCTGACGACTCTCCCCCTTCCCAGCCCGCCTCCCCGCAGGAGGCCCTGGAGGAGCGCCTCTCCGCGTACCTCGATGACCAGGTCACCGCGGATGAGCGCGCGGAGGTGGAAGCGATCCTGGTGGCGGACCCCGCTGCCCGGGAGCACCTGGACGACCTGCGCCTGCTGACCTCCGCGTTCGCCTCGCTGGGCGAGGTACGGGCGCCGCGCTCCTTCGCGATCCCCGCACCGGCCGGCGCGGCCGCCGCTGGCGCGGGTGCGCCCTCGTTCCGCGCGAACGGAGGCGGCTCGGTGCTGGCCTTCCGTCGCATGGAGTGGGCCGTGCGCGCGTCCGCCGCGGCCGCCGCACTGCTGTTCGTGGTGGCGCTGGCCACGGACGTCGGGAGCAACACCACCACCGGCGTCCCCGGGATCGCGATGCAGGCCGAGTCCGATGCGCCCGCCGCCTCCTTCGCAGCGCCGGAAGCCCGGAACGCTGGAGCGGAGGGGCCGGTGGACGCGGACACAGCCACGGACGACGGCGACCCGCCGGCCGGTGACGCAGCGCTCGCACCCGCTGGCACCCCCCAGCCTGCCGGCACACCCCAGCCCGCCGACGGTGATGCCACGGACGGCGCCTTCGGCGGCGGCAGCGCGCCCTCGGACGGTGCGCCCTCCGCGGGTGAGGGCGAGGACGGCGAGCAGGGCACGGGGACCATGGCGGTACCGGGCGAGGAGACCGCGCCCGGAGGCGACGCGCGAGACGACTCCGCCAGGCAAGGGGATCTGAGCACGGAGACGGCCACCTACCAGGCCCCCGAACCGGGAACCTTTGGCCCCGCCTCGGCGTCTCAGGGTGTGGGAGGCGTTGCCGCCGCCCTCGCCACCCTGGCCGTGCTGCTCACCGGAATGTCGGTGCTGCTGGCCCGGGCGCGCGAGGCAGGCACCGCCGACCACCGCTAACCGCCGGCTTGCGCGCGAGAGGCGCGGGCGCGTCGGTAGTAGCGAGTGTGCCCTGTGAGAAAGGTCGGCTGGACATGACACCCATCAACGGAACCCTAACACGCAGATCGCTGCTGGCCGCCGGTGCCGCCGCCGTGCTGGCCCTGGGCGTCGCGTGCACCCCCACCACGGAGGTCACGGTCGCCGGCGCGGCGGAAACCTCCCACGGCATCGCCGTCACCGGCCGCGGCGAGGTCACCGTTCGCCCGGACATCGCGGAGTTGAACCTGGGCGTGGAGGTCACCGCGCCCACGGTGGCGGAGGCTCGCGGGCAGGCCGCGGACGCCATGCAGGCGGTCCAGGACGCCCTCACGGACATGGGCATCCCGGCGGAGGACATCCGCACCCAGTACTTCAACATCTACCCGCAGTACTCCTACCCGGAGCGCGAGGCACCGACGATCACCGGCTTCGTGGTCATGAACCAGTCGACGGTGAAGATCCGCGACCTGGACACCGTTTCTGACGCGCTGGACGCGGCGATCGAGGCCGGCGGCGACGTGGTCCGGGTGAACGGCATCACCTTCACGGTGGAAGACCCGGACGAGTTCCTCGCGGACGCCCGCTCCCAAGCCGTCCAGAACGCCCGCGCGCACGCGCAGGTGCTGGCGGATGCCGCAGGGGTGGAACTGGGCGCGGCCATCTCCATCAGTGAGTCCACCTCCTTCCCCGGTCCGTACCCGGCATTCGAGCGGGCCGCGGCGCAGGACGGCGGGCTCGGGGGCTCCACGCCCATCAATCCCGGCGAGCAGGAACTGACCGTCAACGTCTCCGTGGTCTACTCCATCGCGGAGTAGGCCGGACGCCAGGACCGGCGGGGCGCAACGAGTTCCCGCCCGAACCCCCGCCGGAACCACGAGGCCGCCCCCAGGGGCGGCCTCGTCTATTTGCGGGCGAGTACTGGCGCCGGTAGCGCCCCACTGAAGACAGACGCACATCCCGCCGATGATTGCCGAGGTCGGGGGTACTCGTATGCGTCGCGCTCTTCCCAGTGTGCTGTCCTGGGTGCTGCTCATCGTGGCGTCCAGCGCCGTCTTTGCCACGCTGCGCCTGACTGAGGGCGGCAGCGGTGGCTGGGCGTGGAACAGCCCGTCCGCCCACTTCTGGATCGTGAGCGCGGCCTCGCTGGTCTGCGTCGTGCTGGCACTCGGGGCCAGCGTGGCGGCGATGCGCGCGCGCAACGCGCGCGTCCTGATGGTGGCGCTGGCGTTCATCTCCATGGCCGGGATCTTCGCCGTGCACGGCCTGGCCACGCCGGGGTTCCTGCTCGGCCGGCCCTCGCCGGTTGCGGCCCAGGCTCCGGCACCGACAGTCGAGGTGGCCGGATACTACTCCGGCGGCTACGGGGCCACCGGTGGCATTGAAGTCTCGCCCAGCGGCGTCGCACGCACCAGCACGGAGACGGCGCCGAGGCGTCCCTCCACGCCCTACTACAACGTCACCGGCCTCTCCTCCCGGCTCGCGGTGCTGGTGTCCGTCGGCTTCCTCGCTATGGCGGCGGCCCCGTGGCCCCGCACCCTGGAGGCGTGGGCGAACCGGCGTCGGGGGTTCATCCTGGCCGCGGTGCTGGGGCTGGTGGGCGCATACGCCGCCGCCGGCCTGACGGCGCCGTGGCTCGTGCCCACGCACCTGACCACCACGGCTGCGTTCCCGTGGACCACTACGGGAACTGTCGCCGTGCTGGGCGCCTTTGCGGCATGGCGCTTCGGCGCCGCGTACCAGCGCAGTGGGCGAGAGATGCACGGGGCCGCCGCCGTGGGCGCGGTGCTGATGGTGCAGGCGCAGTTGTCCATGCACTTCGGCGGCACCTGGAGCGGCACCTTCTGGCTGTACCACTTCCAGTTGCTGGCGGGGTTCACCGCCATCTTCTGGGGCATGGTCGTGGAGTTCTCCAAGGGCCAGACCGTGCGATCGCTGGAGGCGCTCACCGTCTCGGACGTGCTGGAGCAACTGCGGTCCGGCTACACGGAGCCGATCGTGGCGCTCTCGGCGGCCCTCGAAGCACGGGACGGCTACACGCTGGGCCACGGGGAGCGTGTAGCGGCGCTCGCGGTCCTCATCGGCCAGCGGATGGGCATTGCAGGGCGGCGCCTGCGCGGCATCGCGGCCGGCGGCCTGCTGCACGACGTGGGGAAGATCGGCGTGCCGGACGCCGTCCTCCACAAGCAGGGCACGCTCACCACTCCCGAGTACGACGTCATCAAGGAGCATCCGGACCGCGGCGCGGAGATGCTGCGCCATCACTTCGACCAGAAGGTGGAGGCGCACGTCATCCGCCACCACCACGAGCGCTGGGACGGCGAGGGCTACCCGGACGGCCTGGCCGGCGAGGCGATCCCGCTGGAGGCGCGCATCGCCGCCGTGGCGGACGTCTACGACGCCCTGCGCTCCAACCGTGCCTACCGCCCCGCCTTCTCCCAGGAGGTGGCCACGGAGATGATCCTGGAGGGCGCGGGCGCGCACTTCGATCCGCGCTGCGTGGACGCCTTCTTGCAGGTGGTGGACCACTGGGAGCAGCGGTACGCGGCGGCCACGCTAGAGTACCGCGAGCGGCGGGCCGCGTGAGCGTGCGGGCTCTCCCGCGGTGGGCGCGCCTCGGCGGCTGGGTGGCGGCGGCAAACGTGTCCGGGCTGGCCCTGGCCGCAACGCTGGCGGCGCCCGTGGCGGCGGGCGAGGCGGGCAGCGCCGTGCGGGACTTCGTGGCCTGGTGCGGCATCGGCTGATACCCTGCGGCGCACAGCGATCCCGCGAGATCTCCCCCGAACCGAGGGCCTGCGTTGGTACTCAGCGACCGCTCGATCCGTGAGGCCCTGGCCTCCGGGCGGCTTGTCATCGACCCCCTGGGCGACAACGCCGTCCAGCCGGCCTCCCTGGACATCCGGCTGGACCGGCACTTCCGCGTCTTCCGCAACCACCGCGAGGCGTACATCGACATCCGTCACGAGGTCCCCGAACTGACAGAGGCAGAGACCATCCAGGACGACGAACCATTCGTGCTGCACCCCGGGGAGTTCGTGCTGGGCTCCACGGTGGAGCGCGTGGAACTGGCGAATGACCTGGTGGCGCGGGTGGAGGGCAAGTCCTCGCTGGGGCGGTTGGGACTGCTGGTCCACGCCACCGCCGGCTTCGTGGACCCCGGCTGGAAGGGGCACCTGACGCTGGAACTCTCCAACGTCTCCACGCTGCCCATCCGCCTCTACTACGGCATGAAGATCGGCCAGTTGTCATTCCAGAACCTCACCACCCCTGCGGACCGCCCCTACGGTCACCCAGACCTGCGCTCCCGCTACCAGGGACAGGAACTGCCCACCGCCAGCCGCATCTTCCGCGACTACGGCGGGACGCCCGCGCCGCCGGGCTCGCAGGGCGGCCCCTCCCAGGGCGGCGCCGGGTAGGCGCGGCGGTGCGAGGGGTGCCCTCGTGACGTCCGAGTTCATGCGGCTTGCCCTGCGGGAGGCGGATGCGGCCCTGGGGGCCACGTCTCCGAACCCGGCGGTGGGCGCCGTGGTGGTCCGCGAGGGCGAGGTGGTGGGCCGCGGCCACACACAGCCCCCGGGCGAGGCCCACGCTGAGGTCATGGCCCTACGAGACGCCGGTGAGGCCGCCCGCGACGCCACCGTCTACGTCACCCTGGAGCCCTGCAACCACCACGGCCGCACGCCCCCCTGCACCGAGGCCCTCATCGAGGCCGGGGTCGCGGAGGTGGTGTACGCCCTGGGCGACCCGGACGAGCGCGTGGACGGCGCCGGCGCGCGAAGACTGCGCGAGGCCGGCGTGCGGGTCAGCCACGGCGACGGCGAGGACGAGGCCGCGTGGCTGATGCAGGGCTACCTGAAACACCGCCGCACCGGCATGCCCGCGGTCTTCGTGAAGTACGCCGCCAGCCTGGACGGCCGCATCGCCTCCGCTTCCGGGGACGCCCGGTGGGTGTCCGGGCCGGAGGCGCGGGCGTGGGTCCACCGCCTGCGGCGCCGCGTAGACGCCATCGCCGTGGGCTCCGGCACCGTCCTGGCGGACGACCCCGAACTGACAGCCCGCCCCGCCAACGGCGACCCACCGCGCCAGCCGCTGCGCGTCGTCATCGACTCGCGTGGCCGCACGCCCGCCACGGCCCGCGTGCTTGGTCCGGGCGCGCTCGTGGCCACGCTGGAGGACAGCCCGGCCGACTGGCGGGACGCGCTGACGGCGACCGGCGCGGAGGTGCTGACCCTGCCGCGCGTCGATGGTTATGTCTCGTTCGACGCGCTTCTGCGGAACCTCGGAGACCGTGGCGTTGTACAGATGCTGGTGGAGGGCGGCGGCACCCTGCTGGGGTCGCTGTTCGATGAGCGTCGGGTGGACCGCCTGTATGCTGTAATCGCGCCGGTGGTCATCGGTGCTGCGGATGCTCCCGCCGCCGTCTCGGGCCGGGGGGCGCGCATCATGGCCGAGGCGCCCCGCCTGGACCGCATGACGGTGGAGCAACTGGGCGAGGACATCCTCATCGCGGGCGTACCGGTCTGGCCGGACGTCACGCAGGCGACCCCCTAGGGGCCGCGGGTGACGGGGAGTAAGGCATGTTCACGGGTATCGTGGAGGAAGTGGGCCGGGTACGGCGTCGCGAGGGCGGCGAACTCGTGGTCGAGTGTTCCACGATCCTGGAGGGCTCCCAGTTGGGCGACTCCATCGCCGTGAACGGCGTGGACCTGACCGTCCGCAAGATGGACGCGGACTCCATGACTTTTGACGTGATGCCCGAGACCTTCCGACGCTCGAACCTGGGCGAGATCGACGCGGGCACACCGGTGAACCTGGAGCGCTCGGTGACGGGCGCCACTCGCATGTCCGGGCACGTGGTGCGCGGCGTGGTGGAGACCACCTGCACGCTGGACAGCCTGACGCCGGAAGGCGACGCGATCATCGCGCGCTTCAAGACCAGCCCGGAGTACCTGAAGTACATCGTGCTAAAGGGCCCGGTCTGCGTGGACGGTGTCTCGCTGACCGTCATGGCGCGCGACCAGGAGTCCTTCTCGGTCAGCCTGGTGCAGTACACGCAGGAACACACCAACCTGATGCACCGGAAGCCGGGCGATCAGATCAACCTGGAGACGGATATCTTTGCCCGGTATGTCGAGCAACTGCTCGAAGCACGCGCGGCGACCGCATAAGGCGTCGACGAGAGACGGAACGAACCATGCCCACCCGCAAGAGCCCCACCGACAAGGCCAGCAGTCGCGCCTCCAGGCCCGCCAGGCGGGCGAAGCCCGTCGCGGCCGATGAGGCCGTTCCAGTCGCCTCGAAGCGCAAGCCGGCGGGCGCCGCGCACGGCTCCGCCGTGCGGGCCACCGTGGAAGAGGCCATCGAGGAGGTCCGGAACGGCCGCCCGATCATCGTGACGGACGACGAGGACCGCGAGAACGAGGGCGACATCGTCATCGCCGCTCAGTTCTGCACGCCGGACATGGTGAACTTCATGGCCACGCACGCGCGTGGCTTGATCTGCGTCCCGCTCACGGAGGAGCGCGCGGACGAGTTGAACCTGATGCCCATGGCGGACGTGAACACCGCCCCGCTGGGCACCGCCTTCACCATCTCCGTGGAGGCCGCCCGAGGCGTCACCACCGGCATCTCCGCCGCGGACCGCGCGACCACCATCCAGTTGCTCGCGCACCCGGAGGCGCAGGCGCGCTCCTTCACCCGTCCCGGCCACGTCTTCCCGCTCCGCGCCAAACCCGGCGGCGTGCTGGTCCGCGCGGGCCAGACCGAGGCCTCCGTGGACCTCTGCGCGATGGCCGGCCTGGAGCCGGTGGCGGTGGTCTGCGAGATCATCAAGGACGACGGCACCATGGCCCGCATGCCGGACCTGGTGAAGTTCGCGAAGAAGCATCACCTCAAGATCCTCACCGTGGCGGACCTCATCGCCTACCGCGTGGCGCACGAGCGCCTGGTGGAGCGGGTGGAAGAGATCCAGATGCCCACGCGTTTCGGGGACTTCCGCGCCATTGGCTACCGCACGCTGGTGGACAAGAAGGAGCACGTCGCCCTCGTGATGGGCGACCTCACCACGGGTGAACCGGCGCTGGTGCGCGTCCACGACAAGTGCGTCACCGGCGACGTCTTCGGTTCGCTGCGCTGCGACTGCGGCGAGCAACTGGAGGCCGCCATGTCGCGCATCGCGGAGGAGGGCCGAGGCGCCATCCTCTACATGGACCAGGAGGGGCGCGGCATCGGCCTGCACAACAAACTGCGCGCCTACAAACTCCAGGAAGGCGGCATGGACACCGTGGAGGCCAACGTGGCCCTGGGCCTGCCAGCGGAGAGCCGCGACTACGGCATCGGCGCGCAGATCCTGGTGGACCTGGGCATCCGCCAGATGCGCCTGATGACCAACAACCCCATCAAGATCCAGGAACTGGACACCTTCGGCGAACTGCGCGGCGCGGGCCTGGACGGCTACGGCCTGCAGGTGGTGGAGCGCGTACCCATCGAGGTCACGGCCAACGCGCACAACATCCGCTACCTGGCGACCAAGCGGGACAAGATGGGCCACTACCTGGACCAGCCCATGCCGGGCCTGGAGGCCTAACGTGCCAGACGTCTTCGGTGCGGACGACATCGACGCGCGCGGCATGTCCGCCGCGGTGGTGGTCTCCACTTTCAACGATCAGATCACCCGCCCCATGCTGCAGGGCGCACTGGATACCGCGCGGGACCTGGGCGTCGCGGACCAGGACATCCAGGTCTACTGGGTGGCCGGCGCCTTCGAGTTGCCCCTCGTGGCCCAACGCCTGGCGGAGAGCGGACAGTTCGACGCCGTCGCCGCAGTCGGCTGCGTCATCCGAGGCGAGACGCCACACTTCGACTTCGTCGCCGGCGAGACGGCCCGCGGGCTGCTGCAGGCAGGCCTGGACACGGGCGTCCCGATCGCGCTGGGCGTCACCACCACGGACACGCTGGCGCAGGCGGAAGCGCGCGCCGGCGGGGCCGTGGGCAACAAGGGGAGCGAGGCGATGTACGCTGCGCTCCACTCCGCCTCGCTCCTGCGGGGCATCGACGAGCGGCTGTTCGAGCCGGAGACGGCGGCAGAGGCTGTCGGAGAGGCTGGCTGATGAAGATCCCCGACGACCTCAAGCACCCCAGCGGGGGTGAACAGGTGGACGAACTGGCGCACGGCGTCCTGCGCCTGGCGCACGAGGCGATCGAGCGGTTCCCCGAAGTGAAGCGGCGCCACATGTTCATGGCCAGCGGCGCCGCCATCTCCTCCGCACTGGTGGTGGCCGCCGGCGTGGCGATCATGCGCCGCGTCCGCGCGGGTCAGCATCCGGACGACGCCGTACGCGACGTCACCGAGGACGAGATCGAGGGCCTGCGCCTGGTGGAGCGACAGCACTACCGCCCCGGCGCGAACGGCTCCAATGGCGCCTCCCCCGAGGCCCTGGAGGCGGACGAGGACGAGGCCACCGAGGTGACCACGGACGGCGCGCCGGACCTCGCCGGCTCCTAGCAGCATCACGCACACGCAGGTCCGGAGGATGTGACGAGCCCCCTCGATGAGGGGGCTCGCTTCATGTGCGGCTCGCGCCCGTGGGATGTCCCGGCCCGTACCTGCCCGGGACGCCCCTCGGCAGTCCTGCGCTAGCGGTATCCGCCGCCGCGGTCGCCACGACCACCACGGTCACGGCCACCGCCGTAGCCACCGCCGCCGCGGTCGCGGTCGCCGCCGTAGCCACCACCGCCGCCGCTGCGGCCACCACCACCGCCGCCGTAACCACCACCGCCACCGCCGTAGCCACCACCGCCACCGCCGCGGTCGCCACCGTAGCCGCCGCGGCCACCACCACCGCCGTAGCCGCCACCGCGGGGGCCGCTGCGGCCCTGCTCGCGTGGCTGCGCCTCATTCACGCGCAGGTCGCGGCCACCAAAGTCCTTCCCGTCCAGGGCGGAGATCGCCTGGCGGGCTGCGTCGTCCTCCATCTCCACGAAGCCGAAGCCGCGCGGGCGGCCGGTCTCGCGGTCGATCAGGAGGTTGCAGGAAATCACTTCGCCATACTGAGAGAACAGTTCAGACACTTCCTCCTCGGTCGCGGAGAAAGGCAGGTTCCCGACGTAGATCCTCTGACTCACGTCCAGCACTTCCAGCCGGTAAGCGTACCGGCGCGAACGATGCCGGCCGGGCGGCCGGCCAATCTTTCTCGTCAGAACCGCGTTGGACGTTGCAGGTGGTTGGGGACGCCCTCGAGGAACTTCAGAGCGAGGCGAAAGATAGCATTTCGCGGCCCGGCGCAAGGACTCCCAGGCGTCACCCAGACGCCCCTCCAGCATGGGGGCCGGCAGTCAGACCGGGGCGGCCTCCGCGGCCTCCAGCACGGCCTCGAGTTCCGCGCGCAGGCCCGGGCTCAGGCCCTCGCCCTGGCACTTGGGGCAGTTTGGCTGGTCGGGTGCGCCGGTGTCATGCAGGGTGACGGTGACCCCGCCCTCGTCTAGGACGATGCCGCAGATTGTGTCCACGCGCGTGGCGAAGAACTCCCGAGGACCGCGCGGCTCCACGTCATGCAGGATGACCCAGTGCCAGTCGTCACCAAAGTCGTCCAGCGCCTTCGCCACCAGCCGCATGTCCGTCATTCTGCCGTCCTCGTCCGTCTCGCCTGGCTGACAACCACCGTACCGCCTGCCCCGAGATCACACACCGCGCGGCGTCTCCGCCGCGCGGTGCGCGCGGGCCTCGAGGGCCTTACGAGGCGAGGTACTGGTCGAACCAGGCCAGTGACTTCTTCCACGAGTCCTCGGCGGCCTGGGCGTGGTAGGCGGGCCGGGTGTCATTGAAGAAGGAGTGCGCGGCTCCCTCGTAGTAGGTGATGTCGTTGGGGACGCCGGAGCGCTCCAGCGTGGAGCGCAGCATGTCCACCTGCTCCTTCGGGATGCCCTGGTCTGCAGCACCGTAGGAGCCGAGCACGGGCACGCGGATCGTGGCGATCTGCTCCTCGGAGGGCATGCCGCCGCCGTAGTAGACGTGGACGGCGTCCACGTTGGAGGTGGGCCGGATGGCCGTGGCCAGCGTCAGGCCGCCGCCCATGCAGTAGCCCACGCAGCCCACCTTGGGCACGCCGCGCTCGGACTTCAGCCATGCGATGGCGGTGTCGATCTCTTGCGCGGCCACCTGCCGCTCCATGCCCATGGCGTACTTGCGCGCCTCGTCCGGCTCGGTCGCGACCTGGCCGTGGTAGAGGTCAGGCGAGAAGGCGAGGTAGCCCTCCGCGGCGTAGCGGTCCGCAATCTCCTTGATGTCCGGGGTGAGCCCCCACCACTCCTGGATGACGATGAGTCCCGCCTTGGGCGCGTCCGTGGACGGTTGGGCCAGGTAGCCCGGGATGCTCATCCCGTTGTGCTCGATGGTCATGTCCGGCATGTCGTGCCTCCTCGCAAGACTGGGTGCAGCGCGGCAGGCGCGCAAAGCGCGGACAGTATACGAGGGCATCCCATGCCCCCCGCCCCGCGCCGCTCGCCCTTCGGCTGGCTCGGCGCGAGCAGAACAGGCGGCGCGTGCTCCCACTAGTCCAGGTACTCCTCGGGCTCGAAGAGGAACTCAACGCGGTCACCTGCGGCGAGTTCGTTCGCCTCGTACCACCCGGCCGGTGCCTCGATGCCGGCGAGGTAGAAGCGGCCGGGGTGGTGGATCTCGTCCGTGTCCGCCTGCATCTGGTGGACCGAGATGATCGTGTGGTCACCGGCGACGAAGGCGATGTCCAGGTCGATGTGCGTGTTCCGCATCCAGAAGCCGGGGCCGCCGCTCTCGCCGGGGTAGTAGAACACCATCCCTCGTCCCTCCAGGCTCTCTCGCCCCGACAGGCCGATGCTGTACTCGCTGGCCGGCGGCACCTCCACCGGCAGGTCCACCGTGGCCCCGCCCGCCGAGGTGAACCGCACCACCGGCAGTTCCGAGGTGGGCGTGAAGTACGTGGAAGCCACCGTCTCAGAGGGCGTGGGGGCCGGCGTGGAGGTCCCCGTCGCGACCGGCATGGCGGCGGTTGCCGTTGCGGTGGGGCTCGCCGTGGTGCCGGCCGTGGGGGTGGGCAGGCGCGGCGAGCCGCCCTCGCAGGCGACCAGCAGTAGGGCGGTGACCACCGCGGCGATGACGAGTGTGGTGGAGCGAGGGCAGCCCGGAGAAAGCATCGGCTGATCGTCTCGCGTGGAGGCGCGCGCGGCAACGTTGACAGCCGAGCGGGTACGGGCGACCTTCGATAGCACCAATGGCAGATGCAACCTCAGAAGTCCTCGCCCTGGCCCTGCGGCTGTGGCCGCAGGCGCGCGACAACGGCGCGGTGGACGACCCGACCCAGTTGGACGTGCTGCTCGCCGCCCTCGGCAAGCCCGGCGCACCGGGCCTGGAGGGTGGCGTGACCGGCACCTTCGCCGCGTTCGGGCCGGAGCAGGAGGCCGCGTTCACCCTCCCCACCGGCGAGCGCCCTCGGGACGACGCGGAGGCACGCCTGCTGGCCCACGTCCTGGTGACGCGCACGCTAGTGGGCGCCGGCCTGCACGTGGACCGGCGCGTGCAGCGCGCGGTGGGCCACGCCTACGCCCCCACCTGGTGCGTGCGCGGCGCCTACGAGGCGTCCCCGCTCGTCCTGGCCAGCACGCTCTGGCTGGTGGCCCTGGACCCGCTCCGCAAGTCAGACCGCCCACTGCCCATCGACTGGGAGCCGCCGCTGTACCAGGACCCGGAACGCTGGGATACGGAGTACCGGCTCTACAGCCACTACGACATCCGCGAGCGCGCCCTGGACTGGGTGATGTACGCGTCCGTGGACCCCGCCCGGCACGCCGGCTGCTCGATCTGGACCATCGTGGAGCCGCTGCTGCGCCTGAATGACGACCGCGCCTACCAGGCGCTGGCGGGCTTCGCGGAGGCCTCCGACACGGAGGAGGAGGACCTGCCGGCCCTGGCGGTGCTCGAACGCGGTCGTGTGGAGGGCCTGCTGCGCGCCTTTACGGCGCAGACGCGGCAGCGCCGCGCCGGCGGGGAGTAGCCCGCGGCCGGGTGAGCCGCTGGCCACCCAGCCACTCCGCCCAGCCGTCCTCCGTCCGTGAGACCTGGAAGCCGTGCGCGCGCAGCAGTGACACCGCCTCCTCCGCGAAGGTGCAGTAGACTCCGCGGCAGTACGCCACGATCGGTCGGTCGCGCGGCAGTTCGTCCAGCCGCTCGGCGATCTCGTCCACCGGCATCGAGAGCGCGCCGTCCAGGTGCGCGTACTCGAACTCCTCGCGCGGGCGGACGTCCAGCACCACCACCTCGCCAGCGGCGTGCAGCCGACGCAGTTCGTCCAGCGTGGTCGCATCGCCCCCGAACTCGCCCAGGTTGCGGCTCCGCGCCAACGCAGCGACCTCCTGCAGCCGCGACGCCCCCACGTCACGGAGGGCGAGCCAGAGCCGCAGCACCGCCTCGTCCGCCAGGCGGTAACGGACGCGCGTGCCGTGTCGCTCGGACGCCACGAGCCTGGCGTCCTTCAGCACCTGGAGGTGCTGCGAGGCGTTCGCGACGGACAGGCCGGTCTCCGCGGCGATGGCGTCCACGTAACGTGGGGCCTGGGCCAGCACGTCCAGCATCTCCAGGCGCCGCTCGCTGGCGAGCGCCGCGCCGATCCGGGAGAACTCGCCGTACAGCGCCGCCTTGAAGTCTCGGTCTGCCATGCAGGCCAACCTACTCTTCGCGCGGTCACGATTCAACTATTCAAGCGATTTCTTGACATACGCCCTCACCTCTCTGAGACTTCATGCCGTGAACACCGGAACCACTCGATGAGCCTGCTGGCACCCGCCCCCGACGTGGCGCTGGGACTGCGAGCAAACTGGCGGCAGTTCGCGCTGCTGGTCGCCGTCAACGTCTTCGTGGGCGCCATGGTGGGCCTGGAACGGTCCGTCCTGCCGATGGTGGCGGAGGAGGACTTCGGCGTGACCTCCACGGCGCTGGCGGCCGCGTTTGTCGGCGGGTTCGGCCTATCGAAGGCGCTGACCAACCTCGCGGCGGGAGCGCTGGCGGAGCGCCTGACGCGGCGTCGGACGCTGATCCTGGGGTGGTGGATCGGCCTGCCGGTCCCGCTCCTGATCATCTGGGCGCCCGCCTGGGAGTGGGTGGTCGCGGCGAACCTGCTGCTGGGCGTGAACCAGGGCCTGACGTGGTCCATGACCGTGAACATGAAGGTGGACCTGGTTGGCCCGGCCCGGCGAGGGCTGGCGCTCGGCTTCAACGAGACAGCCGGCTACGTGTCGGTAGGGGTGTTCGCCTTCCTCAGCGGGCTCATGGCCGAGCAGTGGGGTGCGCGCCCTGCGCCCTTCTACCTGGGCGCAGGCATGGCGGCCTTCGCCCTCGCCGTTTCGACGCTGTTCGTGCGGGACACCTCTGCACACGTCCGCCGCGAGGCCGCCGAGCATCCCGGCGGGCCGCAGCGGCGCGTGCCGCTTGGGCGCGCGTTCGCGGAGGCCACCTGGCATCGACGCGACCTGGCCGGGCTGTGCCAGGCGGGCTTCGCCATCAACCTGAACGACGCCGTGGCCTGGGCGATCTTCCCGCTGTTCTTCGCGGCCCAGGGCCGCTCCCTCGAGGAGGTCGCCGTGCTGGCCGCGGCATATCCCCTGGCCTGGGGCGCCCTGCAGATCCCGGCGGGCTGGGCGAGCGACCATGTGGGCCGGACCCGTCTGATCGTGCTCGGCTTCTTCGTGCAGGGGATCGCCACCGCCTCCGTGCTGTTCACGTCGCTCTTCGGGGCGCTGCTCGTAGCCGCGCTTGCCCTGGGCGTGGGGAAGGCGCTGGCCTATCCCACGCTGCTCGCCGCCGTCAGTGACGCCGCGGCGCCCGCCAGCCGCGCCTCAACCCTGGGGGTCTATCGTTTCTGGCGTGACTCCGGCGCCCTGGGCGGCGCGGTCGTTGGCGGGACGCTCGCGGACCTGATGGGCTTCGAGGTCGCCATTGCCGTGATCGCGGCCATCACCACCGGCGCGGGCGTGGTGGTCGCACGGACCGCCCGCCCCCAATCACCGCTGCAACCCCTGGAGGTGCCGGCATGAACATCGTCCCGTTCGTCCACGAGGGCCTGGGCAACTCGTCGTACCTGGTCGGGCTCCCCAACAACGAGGCGCTGCTGGTGGACCCGGACCGCAACGTGGACCGCTACCTGCGCGCCGCGGAGGACCGAGGCTGGCGCGTCACCGCGGTGCTGGAGACGCACCTCCACGCGGACTTCGTCTCCGGCACGCACGAACTGGGCTCCCGCCGGGAGGTCAGCACCACCCACCTCTTCGTACCGGCAGGCAGCGACGCGCGGTTCCCGCACCAGCCGGTGACGGCGGCGGAGCCGATCGCCCTCGGCGGCATCGAGGTCGAGGCCGTGGCATCGCCGGGGCACACGCCGGAGCACCTCTCCTACGTGCTGCGCGCAACGCAGGGGCCGCCCGCACTCTTCAGCGGCGGCTCGCTCATCGTGGGGGGAGCGGCGCGCACGGACCTGCTGTCGCCGGAGCAGACCGAGCCGCTCACCCGGCACCAGCACGAGACCGTGCACCACGCCTTCGAGACGCTGCCGGACGAGACACTCCTCTACCCCACGCACGGCGGCGGCTCCTTCTGCTCGACGGGCGCCGGTGGCGAACGCACGTCCACGCTGGGCGCCGAGCGCGCCTCGAACCCCGTGATGTCCGTGACGGACGAGGAGGAGTTCGTGCGCTGGTTCCCCGGCACCTTCCCGGCGGCGCCGGCGTACTTCTTCCACATGCGCCCCATCAACCAGGCGGGCGCCACCCCGCTCCGGGACCTCCCCGCGCCCCCGGCCCTGTCGCCCGCGGACTTCGAGGCCCGCCGAGCAGCCGGCGCCCGTGTCGTCGACGTGCGGCAGGTGGCTGACTACTCGCCGGTCCACATCCCCGGCGCGCTGAACAACGCCTTCCGGGACTCGTTCGGCGTGTGGCTGGGTTGGCTCGTCCCACTGGACACGCCGCTGCTCCTGGTGCTGGGCGAGGAGCCATTGGACCGGGTGCTGGAGGAGGCACGCCTGGTCGGCTTCGAGCGCATCGAGGGCGTGCTGGAGGGCGGCATGGACGGCTGGCGCCGCGCCGGCCTGGAGGTGCAGTCCGCCGAGTTCTCGGGCGGCCGCGAAGCACGAGACGCCCTCCGGTCCGGCGCCGTCGCCGTGGACGTCCGCGAGCCGGACGAGTACGCGAGCGGTCACATCGAAGGCGCGATCCACCTGCCGCTGGGCGACCTGCCCGGGCGCGTGGGCGAGGTGCCCCAGGACCGCCCGCTGGTGGTCTACTGCGCCCACGGCGAGCGCGCGTCCAGTGCCGCGTCCATCCTCGAACGCTCCGGCCGGGGCCCGATCCTCACGGTGGATGGGGGCTACGAGGCGTGGCGAGAGGCCGTGCGCTAGGCCGGGCGGAGCGCGGCCTCGATCTCGTCGACGTCCGCCGTTCCCTCGGCGACGCGCATCACCAACCGGAACGCCGACTCGTCGTCCAGCAACGGCGGAGCGCCGTTCAGGTCCAGGAATACTGCGGCTGCCAGCCAGGCGAGCCGCTTGTTGCCATCGATGAGTGCGTGGTTCCGGGCCAGGGAGTGCAGGAGCGCGGCCGCCTTCGCGTGGAGCGAGACGTAGGCCGGCACACCAAGCACCGATGTGCGAGGCCGGGCACAGGCGGCCTCCAGCAGGCCGATGTCACGGATGGGGCCAACGCCAAGGGCGCGGATCAGGCCGAGCAGGTCTTCCAGGTCGAGGTACTCGACCTCCGTCACACCGAACCCAGGCGGTCGAGGACCTCGCTCCACCGGGCGAGCATCCGCTCCGTGCTCTCGCCGACCGCTGCACGATGGCCCGCGCGCTCGTAGCGCTCCAGCACCGCCCGGCGCACGACCTCCTGGCGCGAAAGCCCCTCGGCCGCCGCCAGGGCGCGCAGCGCCTCCTCGAGTTCGTCGTCGATCCGGAGCGTCATTGCCATGGGTGGAATGGTACCAGAGTGGTACCGGTGGGCTGGCCCGCCCTACCCCAACTGCACCTGCTCGCCGGGCTCCTCGGTGTCGCCCAGGGTGGGGGCGGCGGCCATCTCCATGATCTCCGCAAGCACCTTCAGCAGTTCCTCGTCGTTTGGCTTGGCCATGTCCGGGATGTGGTAACCGCCGAAGGCGTCCACCACCTGCTTGTGGTCGTCGATCACGTAGTCCGGGATCATCGGGACGCCCAGGGCGTCCAGTTTTTCGTGGTGCTTCTCCAGGGGCTTGATGAAGTAGTCCGTCACGAACTCGTCCAGCCCGTGGCGCTTCATGTCCCACCGGCGGATGCCCACGCCCGACCACACGTAGATGGTGTGGCCGGCGTCCTTCAGGCTGCGGAAGACGTGCTCCGTGTGGTTGCGGAGCTTGCCGTTCCACATGATCAGCGTGTTGTCGACGTCGAAGAAGACGTTGAGTGAGCGCTGCACCATGCCCTCGTGCCCGTCCTGGGGCTCGGCGGGGGCGGGCGGTCGCTCCTCGGTGGAGTCGGTCACGAGATGGGGATCCCTCCGTGTCGGGCGAGGAAGTCGCCCACGATCTCGTTGAAGCGGCGCGGCTGCTCGAAGTAGACCGAGTGGCCGGCGCCCGGCACCTCTACATACTGGGAGTTCGGGAGTTCGTCCGCCAGCGCCTTGATCAGCGGCGGCGGCGTCACGGCGTCCTCCGCCCCCACCAGGCACAGCACGGGCACCGAGAGCGCCCGCACCTGCTCCAGCGTGGGCCCGTTGGGGGCAGGCGGGACGGGCGAGCCCTCGCGTGGCGGGTTCAGGCCCTCGATCTGGCGGTACAGGAACGTCAGCGCGGGGTTCTGCTCCTGGAACGACGCCGCGAGCGCCCGGTGCACCAGCGGCGTGGTGGTGGCGCTTGCCAGCGCCTGCGCGCGCTCTCGCTGCTCCGGCCACTCGAAGAAGCCCCACGTGTCCGCCATGGCCAGCGCCCGCACATTGTCCGGCCGACGGCACGCGTAGCCCAGCGCCGCGCGGCCGCCCATGGACTGCGCCACCAGGAAGACATCCCGCAACCCCAGGTGCTCCACCAGCGCCTCGAGGTCATCGATGAAGCGCGCGCCGCCTTCCTTCGTCCCATCCTCGCGGACGGGGTCCACCGAGCGCCCGAAGCCGCGATGGTCGATGGAGATGCAGCGGTAGGCCTTGCGGAAGGTGGGCACCTGCTGCCACCAGGACATGTGGTTGCCGGCGGCGCCGTGCAGGAACACCAGCACCGGGGCGTCGCCGCCCTGGGGCGCGGTGTCCTCGTAGAACAGGTCCAGGCCGTTGATCGGTGCGGTAGGCATCGAGCGCTACTTCCTCCGGCTCCGGGCCGGCCGGTCCAGCCGCGCCTCCAGGCTGACGAGGCGGTCCTCCAACTTCTCGTTGGACTGCTGGAGTTCCTCCACCTGCTTGCGCAGCGTGTTGACCTCCTCCGGCTTCGCCGCCTTCTGGCCGATGCGGCGGGCGGCCACCTTGCAGACCCGCTTCATGCGTCCGTCCAGCGCGCGGCCGGCGGCGGCGCGCAGGGCGCCCACGGAGGCGGGGTCGCCCACGGTCTCGAGCGCGCTGGCAGCCGTGGTCTGCACACGCAGCCAAGGGTCGTCCAGCAGTTCCTCCAGGCGCTCGCGGACGCGCGTCCGGTCCGGCGCGGAGAGCCACCGATGCAGGTCGCCCAGGGCGGCGGTGGCGGCGCGGCGCGCGTTCTGGTGCACGCCCCAGCGCGTGTGCTCCAGCAGCACCGAGACCGCCTCCTCGTCCCGCGAGGCGCCGAGGCCGGTGAGCGCGCCGGCGGTGATGACGTCGTTGTGGGCGGGACGGCCCAGGACGCCGGTCAGTACCTCGCGGTTGCCGGGCTGGAGCGTCTTCCCAAGGGCCGCGGCGGCGGCGCTCTGCACGTAGTAGGAGCGGTCGCCCTCGCCCTCCAACAGGCGGCGCAGGGCAGCGGCGGCCGTCTCGTCGCGGAAGTTGCCCAGCGCGGCGGCAGCCGCGCGGCGGACGCGTGAGTCGCGCTCCTTCAGGCCGGCGATGAGCGCATCGCGGGCGCCCTCCGCCTTCACGCGGCCGAGCGCGGAAGCCAACTCCGCACGGACGAAGTCCACCTCCTGGCGGTTCAGCAGCGCCGCGCGCAGCGCCGCCACCGCGCCGGGCGAGCCGACCCTCGCGAGGGCCTTCGCGGCCTCGATGCGGCCCACCGCCTCCGGGTTCTGCTGCAGGTTCGCCTTCAGCGACTTCTCGCCGGGGGCGTAGTCCAGCGTCTTCAGCACGCGGCTGGCGGGGTCGATGGACACGAACTCCGGCTCCGCCGGCAGCGAGAACACGAACGCCTCGTGGGCGTCGCGCACCTCCACCGTGCGGCGGTCGAACTTCCCGTTCACCCAGAAGCCGATCTCCATGGGCACCTCGTAGACGGAGGTGAGGTTGTCGTCCGGCTTCTGCGTCTGTTCCAGCGTGACGCTGGCCAGTTTGCGCTGCGCGTCCCAGGAGGTGGAGGCCTTGAACTCCGGGTGGCCGCCCTTCCACACCCACTGCGCGAAGAAGCCGTCAAGGTTGTAGCCGGTGGCCTCCTCCACGGCGCGCTGCAGGTCCGGCGTCAGCACCTCTTGCTCCTGGTGCTTGCTCACGTAGTGGTGGATGGCCCGCCACCACAGGTCGTCGCCCAGGCGGTTGCGCAGCATGTCCAGCACCACGGAGCCGCGCTCGTAGAGGTGCCGGTCGAAGATGTCGATCGGCTCGCTGTAGACGTTCTGCACCAGCGGGCGGCGGTAGTCGCCGGAGTCCTCCTGCAAGTAGATCTGCGCGTTCTGCGTGACGTCGTAGCGGAAGGCGTCCCAGCCCCGGTGGTGCTCCACGAACAGGGCGTCGAAGTAGGTCGCGAAGGACTCATTGAGCCATCCGTGCGACCACTCGCGACAGGTGAGGAGGTCACCGAACCACTGGTGTGCCAGTTCATGCGCGGTGATGGAGTCCGCGTTCTCCACGAAGTCCGGGTGCGCGCGCTGATCGTGCAGCAGCGTGTCCGTCATCGTGGTGGCGGAGGTGTTCTCCATGCCGCCGAAGATGAAGTCGTGCACGGCCACGGTGGCGTACTTCGCCCAGGGGTAGGGCACGCCGATCTTCTCGGAGAAGAACTCGATCATCTGGGGCGTGCGGCCAAACGCGCGCACGAGGTCGTCCGAGGATCCCGGCTGGCCGTAGTACTGGACGGGCACGTTGCCGGCGGTCGCGGTCACCTCGTCAAACTCCGCGGCGCAGAGGGTGATGAGGTACGCGGGGTGCGGGCGCTCCTGCCGCCAGTGGAACGTCCTGGTCTTGCGGCGCCGGTCCTCGTCCACGGAGGCGAGGCTGCCGTTGGAGACCGCCGACCAGGTGCTGGGGACCGTGACGATCACCTCGCTGGTGAACTTCTCACCGGGGAAGTCGAAGCAGGGGAAGTAGTGGGCGGAGTCTTCCGCCTGGCCCTGGGTCCAGATCTGCACCGGCCGGTCCGGGTAGCCGGCATCCGGCTGGTTGAAGTAGAGCCCGCGCCGAGGCGTGGCGCTGTACGTCACCACCACCGTGGTGCTCTGGCCCTCGCGCCGCGCACGGCCGAGGTCCACCGAGAGCGTGCGGTCGCCCACCGTGAACTTCAGGTCGCGTCCCGTCTCGTCCGTCACGGATGAGACATCGAGGTCCACCGCGTCCAACACCGCCTCGCGGACGGAGCCCGCGCGGGGGTGGAAGGTGAGCGTGGTCACCCCGTTCACCTGGCGCTTCTTCAGGTCGAAAGAGAACTCCAGGCGCAGGTGCTCGATGCGGAGCGGGCGGTTGCGCCCCCAGACGGGCCGGTCACCGGCCAGCGCGAACGGCTGGCGGTCCGCCGCTCCGAGGGCGGCCCCTGCTGCGTACGCGCCGTAGTCCAGGCCGTGGCACGCGACGCCCTCGGCAGTCGCTTCGAACTCAGTCATGCGGTCCTCCCCCACCCAGGCTCGCAGGCTGCCGCCGGAGGGGCTGTTCAGCCCTCGGCGGTGGTCGCATCCAGGTATTCGTTCACCATCGCCAGCAGGCGGTCGGCGGCGGCCTGCATGGTATCGAGTCGCTCGCCGGGGAAGACCTGGCGCTCGGCGCGCTCATAGCCGTCTGCCACCACGGCCAGCCAGTAGAGGCCGCCCGGCCGGTCCGGGTTCCCGGTGGGCGAGGCGATGCCGCTCTCGGCAACCGCCACGTCCACGCCCAGCGCCTCGCGGGCGCCGCGCGCCATCGCCAGCACCGTCTCCTCCGAGACGGAGCCGTGCTCCGCCACGGTCTCCGGCGGCACCCGAAGCCAGTCCACCTTCGGCCGGCGCCCGTAGGCCGCCACTCCCCCGACGAACACCTTCGAGGCGCCCGGCACGGCCACCACCAGGTGCCCGGCGAGCCCGCCCGTGGTGGACTCCGCGGTCGCGAGCGTGAGGCCACGCTCCGTCATGCGGCGGACCACCTCGGCGGCGCGGCCTGCAGACGTCACTTCGCGCCTGCGGGGAAGCCGTCCATCGCCTTGAGCGCGGCGATCTGGTTCACGTGGTCGATGTCGTGGATGCGCTGGAAGAGCAGCCAGGCGCGGAGGTTGAGCGGCCCGAACAGCACGTGCTCCACCTCCACGCTCAGGTCGTCGTCCACGCCGGGCCGCGCCATGAACTCCGCCAGGGCCATGCTCGCCCGCACCAGGTCACGGCGGGCCTCCGCCAGCGTCTTGCTCGGATCCGCGTCCAGGTGGCCCGGGGGCAACTTGGTGCCCTCCTTGCCCTGCGCCATGGCCTCCACCATGCCGCGGACGTTGTCCGTCCAGCCGGTCAGGTGCTGCGTGACCTCCAGGGCGCTCCAGGCGTCCTCGCCCTCGCCCTGGGGCGGCCGCCAGGCCGCCTGCTCGTCCGTAAGGCCCTCGATGGCGTCCAGGAACGCGAGGCGCTGGCCGAGGACGCGCGGCCAGAGGTCCACGGCGTCGTAGCGCTCCGCCTGGTTCAGCAGGTATCCGCGGAGGCGTGCGCGGTCGTCCGCGCTGGGGCCGGTCGTCATCACTGGGCTCCTGTCTGGTCGCTGCCCGGCCGGGGGCCGGTCACGCGCCGCGTGGCGGCGCCAAAGCGTGTCATGTTGTCCGGGCCACCTCGAAGGAGCAGGTCGGCCTGGTGTTCCAGGCCGTTGGCATCTCCCCCGGTGACCGCGGCGTTGATGGTGGCCTTCGCCCAGTGCAACGCCAGCGGCGAGGACGCGGCGATGGCGGCCGCGAGTTCGTCCACTGTCGACTGGAACTCATCCAGCGGCACCGTGCGATTCACCAGGCCGATGCGGGCCGCTTCCTGTGCGTCCACCACGCGGCCGGTGAAGATCAACTCCTTCGCCATGGGCCCGCCGACGAGCGTGGGGAGGGCGTCCGCGCCCACCACCAGGCCGTACTCCGAGCCGGGGAAGCGGAAGCGCGCACGCTCCGAGGCCACTCGGATGTCGCAGGAGCACGCCACCAACGCGCCGGCGCCATACGCCGGCCCGTCCACGGCCGCGATCAGCGGCTTGGTGGAGGCGGCCACGCGCCCGGCGGCGGCCTCGGAGGGGTTGAAGCGGTAGTCGCCCTCTTCGTAGTGGCTGAGCGCCTCGCCCATGTCCGCGCCCGCGCAGAAGGCGCCGTCCGAGCCCTCGATCACGATGCAGACCACGTCCGGGTCCTGGTCCAGCCGCGCCATGGCCTGCTGGACCTGCTGGGAGAGTTCGGAGTTCAGCGCGTTGCGCTTGTCCGGGCGGTTCAGCCGGAGCCGCCCCACGCCGTCCGCGACGGTGACTATTACGAGGGGCTCAGGCATCTGTGGTCCGTTCTAGCGCTAGAGGATGACCCCCTCCGCGCGCATGCTGTCGATGTCCGCCTGGGAGTATCCCGCGGATCCGAGTACCTCGTCCGTGTGGCGTCCCAGGACGGGCGAGGGGCCCTGCGGGGTGGGCGGCGTCTTGCTCATCTTCCACGGTGGGGCCTGCATGCGCACGGGGCCGGCCATCTCGTGGTCCAGTTCCACCGTGTAGCCGTTGGCCAGCACCTGCGGGTGGTCCACCAGTTCCTGGATGAAGGTGATGGGCGCCACCGGGATGCCGCCGGCCACGAGGATCGCTTCCCACTCCGCGGTGGTCTTGGTCATGAACAGCGCCTCGATCTTGGCCCTCACGGCGTCGTCGACCTTGATCTGTTCTGGGTCCATCGCGTCGTAACCGGGCTCGTCGCGGTTGTGCTCGAAGCCCAGCGTGGCCCGGACCTTGGAGCGCAGCCCCGCGGAGAGCGCGCCGATGGCGAGCGCGCCGTCCTTGGTCAGGAAGCAGCGGTAGTAGACGTTGCCGCCGGCCTGCCTGCGGAGCAGCGCCTGGCGTTCGTCCAGGAACTTCGCGTACGGCGTGCCGTTCTCGCGGGCCAGCGCCAGGGCGGCCGCGAAGCCGGCGCGCTGCTCCGCATCCGCGGCAGGCACGTCGTCGAACGCGCTCATCTGGATGGTGAGCGCGTTGATCAGCAGGGACGTCTCGATCTTCTGCCCCTCGCCCGTGCGCTGGCGGTGGAACAGCGCCGCCGACACGCCCGAGGCGATGGCGTAGGCGGTGGTGGTGTCCGCGTGGGCCGGGCCCACCAGCGGCACGCCGCGCTCGTCCACCTTGCCCACGGCGGAGATCAGCCCGGAGGCCGCCTGCACGACGATGTCGTAGCCGGGGCGATTGGCCCATTCACCCTCGCGGCCGAAGGCGGTGTTGTCCATGTAGATCAGGTCCGGCTTGATGGCGCGCAGTGTGTCGTAGTCGATGCCCAGGCGGGCGGCAACGTCCGGCCGGTAGTTGATGACCACCACGTCAATGGAGGGCATCAGGCGGTGGATGGCCTCCTGCGCCCTGGGCTTCGCCATGTCGATGGCCAGCGACTTCTTACCGCGGTTCAGGCCGATGAAGGTCTTGGACTCCTTCGGGATGAACTGCTGGTTGAGGCGCCAGGGCTCGCCCTCCGGCGGCTCGATCTTGATGACCTCGGCGCCCAGGTCTGACAACAACTGGCAGCCGAGCGGCCCCGCGATGATCTGGGTGAACTCAAGGATGCGGATGCCGTCGAGCGGACCAGAGGCCATGAAGGCAGACCTTCCGTGTGCGTGAGGTTCGTGCGGCGGGGATAGTACGCAACTCGTAAAGGAACGTCACGAGGGAAATACGAGGGCCCCGCCCGGCGGCGGGGCCCTCGACCTGAGCATCCGGGGGCCGTGCTAGTTGATGACACCCGCCTCCCGCATCGCGGCGATCTCCTCGGCGGAGTACCCGGCGGAGGAGATGATGTCCTCCGTGTCCGCTCCCAGCACCGGCGAGGGACCCTGCGCCGCCAGCGGGCTGGCGGACATGCGCAGCAGCGGGCCCACCTGCTTCTGGGGGCCGCTCAGCGGGTGGTCCAGTTCCACCATGATGCCGTTCTCCACGGTCTGCGCGTCCGCGACCGCGTCCTCCACGAAGTTCACGGGGCCGGAGGGCACCCCGTGGCGCTCCATGATCTCCAGCCACTCGGCGGTGGTCTTCTCCGTGAACTGCTGCTCCACCTTCTCCACGGCGGCCCTGGCCTTGGCCACGAAGGCGGGGTTCATCAGGTCAAACTCGGGATCCTGGAGCCCCAGGAAGTCGGTGGGGATGGCGGCCCGCACCTTGGCCCACAGCGTGGGCGAGAGCGCGCCGATGGCGATGGCGCCGTCCTTGGTCTTGTACGTGCGGTAGGCGATGTTGGCCACGCGGGCGATGTTGCCCAGCTGGTAGCCCTCCAGCAGTTCTGGGTAGTCCGCGCCCTTCGAGCGCAATTCCTGGATCTTGGCCATCTTCATCTGCTTCATGGCGTCCGCCGCCGGCAGGTCCATGGCCTGCGTGCCCTGCACGGCCAGGGCGGTGGTGAGCAGGTTGGACTCGATCAACTGGCCCTCGCCGGTGCGCTCCCGGTGGAAGAGCGCGGCGCACACGCCCCAGGCGATGGCCACGCCGGTGGTGTAGTCCGCGATGGCCGTGGAAGTGATGACGCCGGGCGCGCCGCTGGGCTCCAGTTTGCCTTCCGCCGCCATGAGACCGGAGACGGCCTGGGCAATGATGTCGTAGCCCGGGCGGTTCGCCCAGGGGCCCTTGCGCCCCCAGGCGGTGTTGTCCAGGTAGATCAGGTCCGGCTTGATCGCCCGCAGGGTCTCGTAGTCGATGCCCAGTTTCGCGGGGACGTCCGGCCGGTAGTTGATCACCACCACGTCAATGGACGGGATCAGCTTGTGCACGACCTCCTGGGCCTTCGGCTCCTGGAGTTTGAGCACCAGCGACCGCTTACCCCGGTTCAGGGATTGGAAGGTCTTGGACTCGCCCGGCATGAACTGGCTGAAGAGGCGCCACGGCTCGCCTTCCGGCGGCTCCACCTTGATCACCTCGGCGCCCATGTCCGCCAGGTGCTGGCAGCCAAACGGGCCCGCGATGATCTGCGTGAACTCAAGGACGCGGACGCCCTGAAGCGGTCCTGATGCCATCTCTCAGCCTTCCCCCCGAGCCGCGATTGTGATCGGCCATGTCCCCGGGCCGCTCGGCTCGGCGGCATCGTACGCAGATGGACGGGCGTTTCCAAGCGATCAACCTGTATGTCAGTGACCACCGGCCGGAGGACGGCGTACGCGAGGCTGCCGGTGGCCCATTGTTCGAGGTCAGGGGCGCCCATACGCTTGCGCTCCTATGCCCGCGGACGAGTCCCCAGCCCCGGACGCCCCGGAGCCCGCCTTCGCGGAGCCGCAGGTCGAGGCGCTCCTCGCACCCGCCGTGGGGCGGCTGGCCGCGCCCACCTCGCTTTCCCCGCTCCCGTACGACCTGAACGCCGGCGTGCCGGACCGCGGCACGCTGCCCGCCGCCGCCCTGCTGGAGGCCGCCCGCCACGCACTGCAGGAAGATGCCGCCGCCGCGCTGACCTACGGCGGGCAGCAGGGCTACGAGCCGCTCCGCGCCTGGATCGCCGCGCGCGAGGCCGCAGAGGGCGGCTTTGCCGTCGCGCCCTCGCAGGTCACGCTCACCTCCGGCAGCGCGCACGGCCTGGACAACATTGCCGCGACGTTCGTGGGCGAGGGCGACGTGGTGGTGGTGGGCGCACCCACCTACCCCGGCGCCATCCGCACGTTCCGCGCCCGCGGCGCCACGATCATCGAGTCCCCCCAGGACGACGACGGCCTGATCCCCTCCGCGCTCGCCCGCGTGCTGGACACGCGACGGATGACTGGACGGCAGGCGAAGTTGCTCTACGTGCAGTCGAACTACGACAACCCCTCCGGCGCCACGCTCCCGCTGGAGCGGCGCGAGGCAATCGTGCGCCTCGCCCGAGAGCACGGCGTGCTGATCGTGGAAGACGACGCCTACACGGGCATCGACCTGCACGGCGCCCCGCCGCCCAGCCTCTTCGCGGTGGCCGGCGGGCGCGGCGTGATGCGGTGCGGGACGTTCTCCAAGACCGTCGCCACCGGGCTGCGGGTGGCGTGGATCACGGCGCAGCCGGAGATCACCCGCCGCCTGGTCTTCATGCGCTTCGACAACGGCGCCTCGCCATTCCTGCATCGATTGGTGCATCACTTCGTGGCATCGGAGGCGTACCCGGAGCACGTGGCGCGTCTGCGAGAGGTGTACCGCGAGCGTCGAGATGCCAGCGCCGCCGCGCTGCGGGAGTTCTGCGAGCCGTACGTGACGTTCCGCACTCCACAGGGCGGGTTCTTCCATTGGCTCCGGCTACAGCCCGGGCTGGACTCGCGCTCGGTAGCCGCCGCTGCCGCGGAGCGCGGTGTGGCGGTGACCCCGGGGACGGGCTACTTCGCCGGTGGCGGCGGCGAGGACCGCATCCGCCTGGTCTACTCCGCTCTGGCCCCGGACGATCTCCGGGAGGCGATCCGGCGCCTGGGCGAGGCGCTGGGGGCGGCCGCGGACGGCCGCTGACCGCGGCCATCGCGCCGGCCGATCTTCGCGGCTCTACCCATGCTTCTATTGATGCCCACTGCTACGAGACATATCTTCAGCGATTACAGGCGGTGTCGGACGGACGTCATCCCGCAGCGGAGGCGCCGGACGGTATAGGGGACCGTGCGAAGGGCAAGGATCCGTGGCCACTGAATCTCGTGCGCTCTCACAGGAACTGGCCGACCTCTGGGCCCAGTTCAGCCTGGACGACCTCCAGAGCGACAGCGTGAAGTTCGTCACCGCCGGCACGCCGACGGACTGGGGGCTCCCGTCCGATGTGCGCTCCGTGGTCCCGCCCATCACCCTGGGCGGCGGCATCCCGGACCCGAAGTCCCTGCCTCGACGCGAACTCATGGAGGCCATGCAGCGCGCGCTGGACACCGAGGACGACGCGCCGCTCCGCTACGGCGGCGCGCTGGGCTACGATCCGCTGCGTGACCTGCTGGCGGAGCGCTACACCCGCGACCGCGGCTTCCCGGTCACCCGGGACTACTTCCTGCTGACCAACGGCAGCGCCGGCGCCATTGACCAGGTGGCTGCCGCCTTGATCTCGCCGGGTGACGTGATCATCACGGAGGCCCCCACCTTCTCCGGCTCCGTCCGCACCTTCCGCGGCCACCAGGCGGAGATCCTGACCGTGGGCATGGACGACGACGGCATGCTGGTGGACGACCTGGAGCCGCTCATCGAGCGGGTCCAGGCCCAGGGCAAGCGCGTCAAGGTCATCTACACCATCGCCTCGTTCCACAACCCCATGGGCGTAACGCTCTCGGACGAGCGCCGCCAACGCCTGCTCCGCATCGCCGCGCACCACGGCATCTTCGTGGTGGACGACGACGCCTACGGCGACCTGTGGTTCCAGGAGTCCATGCGGCCGGAGCCGCTGTCCTCCATGTCCGAGTGCCAGGGCGTGATCACCGTGGGCACGTTCTCCAAGATCGTGGCCACCGGCCTGCGCGTGGGGTGGATCCACGCGCACCCGGACGTCCTGGACCGCGTGGTGCGCGTGCGCTTCGAGATGGGGAACTCGCCCCTGCTCCACCGCATGCTCTTCGAGTTCGCAAGGGACGGCGGCCTGGACCGCCACATCAACCAGGTGCGCAAGATCTACGCGCGCAAGGTGGATGCGCTGGCATCCGCCCTGCACGAGTACTGCGAGCCCTACCTCACGTTCCGCAAGCCCGGCGGCGGATTCTTTCTCTGGGTGGACCTGGCCGAGGGCCTGGACGGCGCCCAGGTGCAGCAGACGGCCATCGAGGAAGGCCTGATCGCCCCAGCGGGCCTCGTCTTCTTCCCGGACCGCAAGGACACAGGCGACCACATGCGCCTGGCGTTTTCCTGGGTCGGCGAGGACGAACTGCGCGAGGCCGCCCGACGCCTGGCGCGCGCCTGCGAGAAGGTGGCGAACGCCGGCCGCTAGGCCGAGCACGAACGCCACGCCCCCGTCACGGGCCACCCTCCCTGCCGGGCGTATCATCCTCGCGCTCCGCGCTGCCTCAATGGCGCGCGGATGCGGAGGAGGTCGCCATGCCCGCACGTCGCATCCCACGCCAGTTCACGCTGCCCTGGGGCAAGGGGATGGTGATGGAGGAGGCCGCGCTGACGGACTCCCCCGGCCTGCATGAGCCCTCGCTGCAACTCCTGCACTACGAACTCGGGGAAAAGAAGGGGCAGTACGCGATCCGGTTCGCGGCGTACGATGAAGACGGGCACATTGAACAGCGCCCGCTAATCATCAACGAACGCGAGATCGCTTCGCTCCGTGCGGAACTCGCACTGGCGCCACGCCTGAAGGCGCTCCTGAAGCGGCTCGTCGAGGACTGACGACGGGACCGAGTCCATGCCCACCGCACGCCGCGGCCTCCGCCGCCCCTCCCGCGCCGTCACCGCGCTGGTGGCCGTGCTGACGTTGCTCCTGGCTGTACTCCCCGCCCTCCCGGCCGCCGCGGGCGTGGACGACCTGGACGCGGACGAACAGGAGGTGGTGCGCCTACTGAACCAGGAGCGCACCAGCCGTGGCCTCGCGGCGCTGCAACTCTCCCCGATCCTGACCGCGGCGGCGGAGTGGATGTCCGCGGACCTGGCGCAGCGCGGCCTGCTGAGCCACACGGACTCGCAGGGGCGTGACCTGGGCCCGCGCGTCCACTCCTTCGGCTACCCCACCAACGCCTGGATCCGCGAGAACATCGCCATGGGCTACAACTCCGGCGAGGCGGTGATGGACGGCTGGATGGGTTCGCCCGGGCATCGCGCGAACAACCTGGCCGGAGACGTGACGGCGATGGGGGTCTCCCGCGTCCGCGCTTCCGGAGGCACCTGGTACTGGACGCTGGTGCTGGGCTCCCACCGCGACGAGGGCACCATCCCCGCGCCCGGCAGCGGCACCGCGCCCACCCCGCCGCCGGCATCCGGTACGCCGCCGGTGGGTAGCGGCCCGGGGACGTTCGCCTCCGGCTTCCCGGCTGCCGGCTACGGCCTGAACGTCTGGAATGGCGGCTCCCTGGGCGAGCTGACCAGCGGTGCCGCGCAAGGCGGCGCTCGCTCCGTGTTCGTCACCGTGGAGGGCCAGCTGGTCGGCTACGTACTCGGTGCGCCGTCGTTCGTGAACGCGGGCTTCGTGGACGCATTCCCCGGCGGCAACGTCCCGGCGGGCACGGGCATCCTGGTGGTGGTGTAGCCGCCCTCAAGCGTGGCGCGCCTCAGACCGGCGTGACGGCGCCCGGTTCCGGACCGGGCAGGTCCACGACTGTCCCGTTCACGGCCGGCGAGGCGCACAGCCAGGCGATGGCGTTCGCCACGTCGACCTGCGTGGGGCGACGATATTCCTCCAGCGGCAGGCGACCGAGCACGGCGTCCAGCACGGACTCCCGCGCGATGCGCGTCACCGGGCCGGGCGCGACCGCGTTCACTGTGACCCCATGCCGCGCCTCGTGGCGCGCCAGTGTGCGCACCAGCCAGTGGCGGGCCGCCTTACCCAGCGCGTAGTCGATGGGCCCCTCCTCCGGTGGCACCAGCCAGCGGTCGGCATCGAAGCCCCCCACCGTGACGATGCGCCCCCACCCCGCGGCGCGCATGGCTGGCAGCGTGGCGCGGATCAGCAGGTAGAGCGCGTCCACCTCCTCCGCCATCGCCTCGCGCCACTCGTCCGGGGGGATGTCCTCGATGGGGCGCGGGATCCAGCGCCCGCCCGCCGAGGCGACCACGATGCCGGGTTCGCCCAGCGTGGACCGCGCCTGGGAGACGATGTCCTCCACCACCTCCGGCCGCGCAACATCGCCCAGCACGACCAGGGCGCGGCGGCCGAGCGCCCGCACCTGCTCTGCCACCACCTCCGCGGCCTCGGCGCCGCGGTGGGTGTTGACCACCACGTCCGCACCGTCCCGCGCGAGCGCCAGGGCGGTGGCACGCCCGGTGCCCGGGCCGGCGGCGCCGGTGACGATCGCGACGCGGCCCGCGAGGGGTGCGCGAGCGGGGTCCGATGCCCGCGGTGCGTGGTCTGATGCGTGATCTGGAGCCATGCGCCGTATCGTATGCGGCGCACACGGATGGCGGACGGGGGCGGCGTGGACGAGGCGCACGGCCAGGGCGAGGCAGACGGGCGGACGGCCCTGGCGGAGGAGTTGCAGGCGGCGCGCCTGGAACTGCTGGCCGCCATGGAGGGGATCAGCCAGGACGACTTCGAGCGCCCGCCGGCCGGCGCGTCCGAGCAGAGCGAGGGGGGCGAGCGCTGGGCCGTACGCGACGTGCTGTGGCACGTGGGCCTGGTGGAGGACTGGCTGCGGCGCGTGGTGAGCCAGGCCAGCGCGGGGCGCCCGCTGGACCGCTACCAGGTCCGGCAGCGGCCGGCGATCACCTCCGAGGTGGAGCACCTGCGGGAGTGGCTGGACCAGTGCCGGCGGCCCACGCTCGCGCTCCTGCGCCGTTTGCCGGAGGATCACCTGGACCGTGAGTTCACCCTGCCGGAGGGCGAAGTGCGCACGGCACGCCGTCTGCTCACCCACATCGCGCGGCATGACCGTCAGCACGCGGAACAGGTGCGGACACTGCGCGGCCCGCAGGCCGTCTAGGGAGAGGGTGTCATGGGAATGAAGAAGCGACCGGAAGGTACCGTCCCGTGGATGCCGGGGTTCCGCTACGGAGCGCTGCTGCCAGCGCTCTCCCTGAACCTGCTGGTCCAGGACACGGAGCGCTCAATCGCGTTCTACCGCGACGTGTTCCAGGCGGAGATCCACTACCGCGACGTGGACTTCGCCGCCCTGCGCGCCGGCCCCGCGGAAGTCATGCTGCACGCTGACCACACGCATGACGGCCATCCGTGGGTGACCGAGGCACTGGCCGCGGGCGCGCCTCGAGGGGTGGGCGCGCAGATCCGGGTGCTGGGGATCGACCCGGATGCGCTCTACGAGCGCGCGGCGCTGGCCGGCGCGCAGGTGGTGGCGCCTCCCCAGGACAAGGGCCACGGCTGGCGCGAGGTGCTGGTACGCGACCCGGACGGCTACGAGTGGGCGTGCGGCGTGCTGGTGGGCGCGGCCCTGGGCCCCTTCGGCCCGCAGCCCGCGCCGGCGCAGCCCGTCCCGCCCCCGGCTCCGGCCTCGTGACGCGACAGGACTGGCGCCGCGAGGTCGACCGCTACCGCCGGGACCTGGTCTTCGAGGCAACCATGCGCGGCTACCCGTTTCGCTTCACTTCCACCTGGGGGCTCTTCTCGCCTCGCGAGGTGGACCTGGGGACGGCCATGCTGTTGGAGGAGGTGGAGGTCATCCCCGGGGACGACTGCCTGGACCTGGGCTGCGGGTACGGGCCCATCGGCCTCACGCTGGCGCGCCTGGCCCCGCAGGGCAAGACGCTGATGGTGGACCGGGACTTCGTCGCGGTGGAGTACGCGAACCGCAACGCGGAGGCCAACCGCGTCCCCAACGCGCGCGCCATGCTCTCCAACGGCTTCCAGCACGTCCCCCTGGCGGCGCGGTTCGACCTCGTGGCCACGAACCTGCCGGCGAAGGTCGGGAACGAGATGACCAGCATCCTGTTCGCGGATGCGTACGACCGGCTGCGCCCGGGCGGGCGTTTCACGCTGGTGACGCTCTCCGGCATGCGGCGCTACATCCAGCGCACGCTGGAGGAGATCTTCGGCAACTACGAGAAGGTGCGGCAGGGCCGCCAGCACACCGTGCACCAGGCCGTCCGCGAGGACTAGGTCCCTTGTGTCGCGCGACCACGAATGACCCCGCGCGACCGTGCGCGAGCGTGCCTCAGCACGCATACTGCCCTCCATGAGTGAAACTGCACCGCTCTACCCCTCGCTCCGCGGGAAGCGCGCGCTGATCCTCGGAGGATCGCGTGGCATCGGGCGCGCCATCGCGCTGCGCCTGGCTGCGGAGGGCTGCGACATGGTGGTGAACTACGCCCGTTCCGCGGAGGCGGCAGAGCAGACCGCCCGGGACTGCCGCGCCCTGGGCGTGGAAGCCCAAGTGGTGGGCGGCGACGTGGGCGACGCCGAGGAACTGGCCTCCGTCCTCGCCTTCGTGGAGCCGGAGGGCCTGGACATCCTGGTGAACAACGCCGCCCGTGGCCTGGAGCGCCCGCGCCCCGCGGTGGACCAGCGCCCGAAGCACCTGCACCGCACCATGGACGTGAACCTCTTCGGCCCGTGGCAGGCGGCCCAGGCGGCCGCGCCCATGATGGAGGCGCGCGGTGGCGGCGCGATCGTCAACCTTCTGTCGCCGGGCGCACACCACTACATGCCGGACTACTCCGCAGTGGGGGTGAGCAAGGCGGCGCTGGAGTCGCTGACCATGTACCTCGCCGTGGAACTTGCGCCGCGCGGCATCCGCGTGAACGGCGTATCCGCCGGTTGGGTGGAAGGCTCGGAGGGCGAGCACTCCTATCGCGCGGACGTCAGTGACCGCGTGCGCCCGCACGTCCCGGCCGGCCGGAACGTGGCCCCACAGGACATCGCCGCCGCGGTGGCGTGGGTGTGCTCGGACCAGGCCCCCATGCTGGTGGGCCAGGTGCTGCACCTGGACGGCGGGTTCGGCGCCGGCTCCTGGCGCGCCGTGCTCGAGGGCTAGCGGCTCACAGGACGACAACAACAGAAGAGGGCGGGCCGTGGGGCCTGCCCTCTTCTGCATTAGCGCAGTTACAGGAGTCCGAGGAAAAGTGGCTCCGGTCCCGCCACCGCGAGGTAGCGGGGTCGGCTCGTTGGTTGCGGTGGCGAGACCGAAGCGCCTGAACGATGGTTGCGGAGGCTGGTGCGCGAGGTACCGGGCCTCCTCCACCTTCACTGAGTGAAACGACGTCCCCGGGTGTCCGTTTGGCCCTCTCCCGGGAATCTATGAATCTGAAACGCTGCTCCTGCTGGGACTCAGTCCGGGTGTCGCGGCTGCGGTTTCGGCTTTCCTGCGTCGCCGTTCCCCGCCGCACTGGTGTTGTCTCGCACCCGCCATCGCGAAGGCGTGCGGACGCAGTGGCAGCGCCTATCGGAATCCCTACGGTTGTCGGAGCGGGTCGAGGGGCGGCTAGAGGAGACGGGCGAGCGCGTCCTCGTAGGCCAGCGGGCGGCGGCCCAGGGGGAAGCGCCGCGAGGGATCGGTGCAGACCTGGCGTTCGCGCAGCGTCTCCACCAGCAGTGACGTCTCGTGCCGGGGCAGGCGTGCCAGCGTCCATCCCGCCGCCGTCATGCTCCGGGCGCCCCACCCCGGGACCGGGAGGTACAGGCGCCGCCGTCCGGACACGCGGCCCCAGCCACGTACGAGCCGGCCGAAGTCGATCCGAGACGCTCCGGTGACGTCATAGGACTGGCCATAGCGTTCGTGGTCATCGATGGCCAGGCGGAGCGCCTCCACAACGTCCGTGATGGCCACCGGCTCGACTTCCACGCGGCGCCAGCGGTACAGCGGCACCACGGGCGAGCGGTCCACTACCCGGTGCAGCAACTCCCAGAGCATGCTCCCCTGCCCCAGGATCACGGGCGCTCGCAGCAGCAACCAGTCCAGGCCGGACTGCCGCACTGCCAGTTCCACCGCCCAGCGCGCCACCAGGTAGCGGGACGTGGCGTCCTCCGAGGCGGCCACGTGGGAGAGCGCCACCACGCGCGAGACCCCGGCGGCGCGGGCGGCGATCAGCGTGTGCTGCACCGCCTCCAGGTCGTTCGCGACGATGTCGCCCTCGCGGTCCAGGGTGTCCACGAGGTAGACCAGCGTCTTCACGCCCCGCATGGCCTCGTCCACGCCGCGGCCGGTGACCAGGTCGCCGGTGATCGCCTCCACGCCCTGGTCACGCAGGCGCAGCGCGTCGAACTCGCGTCGCACGAACGTGCGTATGGGACGGGGCATGCCGTCCGAGGCGGGCGTGCGCTGCAGGTCCGCGACCAGTGCGGAGCCCACCGTCCCACTCGCGCCGGCCACCAGGATCATCGCGCGGCCCTTCGCCGGCCCGGGAGCCGCTACCCGGTGATGGCGCCCCGGTCGGCCTGGGAGACGAGTTTCGCGTACTTCGCGAAGACGCCGGACTGGTAGCGCGGCGGCAGCGGCTTACGCGCCGCCAGGCGCTGCTGCACCTCCGCCACGTCGACTTCCAGGTTCAACTCGCGCTTCTCGATGTCAAACGTGATGAGGTCGCCCTCCTGCACGGCGCCGATGGGCCCGCCCACGGCGGCCTCCGGCGCGACGTGCCCGGCCATGAGGCCGCGCGTGGCGCCGGAGAAGCGCCCGTCCGTGAGGAGAGCGACGGACTCGCCCAGGCCCTCGCCCACCAGGGCGGCGGTGACCAGCAGCATCTCCCGCATCCCGGGTCCGCCCACGGGGCCCTCGTTGCGGATGACCACGACGTCGCCCGCGTGGATCTGCTTCGCCAGCACGGCCTGCATCGCGTCTTCCTCGCGCTCGAAGACGCGCGCGGGGCCCTGGTGGTAGAGGCGCTCGTGCCCGGCGACTTTGATCACGCAGCCGCTCGGCGCCAGCGAGCCCTTGAGGATCACCAGGCCGCCGGTGGGCTTCAGGGCCTTCTCCACCGGCAGGATCACGTCCTGGCCGGGCGCCTCCTGGGCCGTCTCCGCGATCTCTGCGATGGTCTGGCCGGTCACCGTCATGACGTCGCCGTGGAGTTTGCCGGCCTCCAGCAGGCGCTTCGCCAGCAGCGGCGTGCCACCGGCGCGGTCCATGTCCAGCGCCACGTAGCGCCCGCCCGGGCGCATGTCACCGATGAGCGGCGTGGCCTCCGAGATCTCGTTGAAGTCGTCGATGTCCAGGTCCACCCCCGCCTCCGCGGCGATGGCGAGGCCGTGGAGGACGATGTTCGTGGAGCCGCCGGTCGAAGCCGCGCAGATGATGGCGTTCTCGATGGCCTTGCGGGTGATGATGTCGCGCGGCTTCACCCCGCGGGCCAGCACGTCCATCACCAGTTCGCCGGCGCGGTAGCCCACGTCGTCCTTGCGGGAGTCCGTGGCGCCCACGGTGGCGGACCCCATGGGCGAGATACCCATGAACTCCAGCGCCGTGGCCATGGTGTTGGCGGTGTACTGCGCGCCACAGGCGCCGGCGCCCGGACAGGCCGCGGCCTCCAGCGACGCGAGGCCCTCGTCCGAGAGGTTGCCCGCGGCGTGCTGGCCCACGCCCTCGAACACGTCCTGGATCGTGACGTCCTTGCCCTGCCACTGGCCGGGGGCGATGGAGCCTGAGTAGAGGACCAGGCCGGGGATGTTGAGGCGCGCCAGCGCCATGGCGCCGGCGGGGATGGTCTTGTCGCAGCCCACGATCACCACGGCGGCGTCAAAGGAGTAGCCCACGGCGCAGAGTTCAATGGAGTCCGCGATCACCTCGCGGGAGATCAGGGATGCCTTCATGCCCTCGGTCCCCATGGAGATGCCGTCCGAGATGGAGATCGTGTTGACCTCCATGGGCGTCCCGCCGGCCGCGCGGATGCCGGCCATGACCCGCTGCGCGAGTTCGCGCTGCGAGAAGTTGCACGGCATGGTGCCGATCCACTCGTGGGCAACCATCACCAGCGGCTTCTTCAGGTCGTCCCGGTCGTACCCCACGGAATGGAAATAGGAGCGGGCAGCGGCGCGGTCCGGGCCGTCCACCAGCGTGCGGCTGCGGTGCCGCGTGTCGTATCCGTCTGCCATGGAGGACTCCTCGCCGCGTGCGCTTCCGGCCGGGCGCGCCGGCCGAGGGGCATCGTAACGCGGGAGGTAGGGACGGGCGATCCGTGCCCGGGGCGTCACGGACCGCCTCGCCTACTGCTGCGCCTCCGCGTTCGCGACGAATGCGTCGCGGACATAGGAGGCGAGGCCGGGGCGGATCGCCTCCCAGGTGGCGGCAAAGCGCTCGTCCGCCACTTGCATCTCCCCCAGGTTCCGGTGGAACTCCGGCGAGCACTCGTAGAACCAGCGGCTGATGTGCTGGCGATGGCGCTCGGCTGCTGCCATCGCGGCGTACGAGGCGGGCGCCGCGCCGGAGGCGAGCGCCTGCGCCAGCGCCAGGCCGATCGCCTCGGACTCGGCCTTGATCGCCTCCCAGTCCTCCTTGCGGTACCGGGACGTGCGCTCCGCGCTCTGCCTGTAGGCGTCCGTCTCACCCCACCGTTCGCGCGCCTCGTCCTCGTGGTCCTTCGGGTTGAAGTCGCCGAATACCTGGAACATCTCTTCCTCGCTCATCGCGTAGCCTCCCTCGTGGGCGGCGATGGCGGCGTCAACGGCCTGGAGCATCGCCCGCAGGCGGTCGCCCTGCTCCTCCAGCAGCCGGCGTTGCTCACGCAGTGCCTGGCCGCGGTCGAAGTCCCGGGCGTCCATGAGCGCCTTGATGTCCTCCAGCGCGAATCCCAGTTCGCGGTAGAACAGGACCTGCTGGAGACGCTCCAGATCCCCGGGGGCGTAGAGGCGGTAGCCCGCCTCGCTCCGCGCGGAAGGCGACACCAGCCCCACCTCGTCGTAGTGGTGCAGCGTGCGCACGGTGACGTGCGCCAGCGCGGCGACCTCGCCGACGGTGCGGCCAGTGGGCGCTTCCTGGGTGTGCCTGCGACGTGCCACTAGCCGATTGTCGCGCGCCATCCCCACCTCCGTGGTCCGCCGGTGGGTCCGGCGGGTTCGAGGAACAGCCTGTGGCCTCACGCAACGTGAGGGTCAAGCGGCGCGGGAGAGGGAAAGCGAGGGCGCGCTACGCACCCAGCGCGCGACGGATGGCGAGGAGCGCGTCCGGCTTCAGGCGGTAGTACGCCCACGATCCGCGCCGCTCGCGCTCCACCAGGCCTGCGTCCAGCAGCACCTTCAGGTGGTGGCTCACGGTGGGCTGGGCAAGCCCGACCGGCTCGATGAGGTCGCACACGCAGGCCTCCTGCTGGTCTGCCTGCGCGATCATGGAGAGCAGCCGCACCCGCGCGGGGTCCGCCAGCGCCTTGAAGACGCGCGCCGCCACCACCGCCTCCTCCTCCGAGATCGCCTCGCCGAACAGGTCCGGGCAGCACGCCTGCATCGCCGCAATGGCGGTGGCGTCCACGGGGCTGTCCAGCAGCGCGAGGGGCTGAGGGGTGCTGTTCTTGCTCATGCGGGCATCGTACCATGAAATCGACGCCCGTCGATATTGACAGCCATCGATATCCGATCAACGATATCGATGAACTTCGATACGGTGTCCGGGGCGAACCGTCCCCGGCTATGGAGGCAGAGATGTCAGACACTCCCACCGCCCGAGAGATCCAGCGCGCCGTCGTGGACCGCTACGGCGCCCGCGCCCGCGCCGTCCTGGAGGCCACCGGCGCCTCGACCGCCGCCGATGCCTGTTGCGCCCCTGCCGGGAGCGACGCGTGCTGCGCGCCTGCCTCGACGGCCGAGGCCGCCTCGACCTCCGCGGCACAGCCGATGGCGGTCTCCTTCGCCACCCCGGCGCCGTCTGCCGCCGACGACGACGCCTGCTGCGGGCCGGACTGCTGCGGCGGCCAGGCCGCTGCGCCGGAAGGCGCTTCCGAGCAGAAGTTCGGCTCCGCGCTCTACGAGGCCACGGACGTCTCCACGCTGCCGGAGAGCGTGGTCGCCGCCTCGGCCGGCTGCGGGAACCCGCTGGCCATCGCCGAACTGCGCGAGGGCGAGCGCGTGCTGGACCTGGGCTCCGGCGGCGGCATCGACTGCTTTCTGGCCGCACGCCAGGTGGGCGCCTCGGGTGAGGTCTGGGGCCTGGACATGACCCCGGACATGGTGGCGCTGGCACGCCACAACGCCACGCAGGTGGGGCTGGAGAACGTCCGCTTCCGCCTGGGCGAGATCGAGGACATCCCGTTCGGCCAGGGCGAGTTCGACGTGATCATGTCGAACTGCGTCATCAACCTCTCGGCGGACAAGGGGCGCGTGTTCCGCGAGGCCTTCCGCGTCCTGAAGCCCGGCGGTCGCCTCCGTGTCTCGGACATGGTGCAGGTGGGCGAACTGTCCACCCAGCAACGCGCGGACATGGAGCAGTGGGCCGGCTGCATCGCCGGCGCCCTGCCGGTGGAGGAGTACCTGGGCGCCATCCGCGCGGCCGGCTTCGTGGACGCGGAAGCGCACCACGAGGCCACCTCGCCGGGCGTGGTCAGCGCCTACGTGACGGCTACCCGGCCCCAGTAGGCGGGACTGAAAGCATTCGGGCCTCCCAGGCTGGGAGGCCCGAGGACTGCTCGTGACCGGGGCGGGAGACAGCATGCAGTTCGGGCTATTCATGGAGTGGGCCAACCGGGAGCGCCGCCCGTGGCGCGAGATGTTCGACGAGGGCGTCCGCGAGGCGGTGGCGGCGGAGGCCGCGGGCTTCGACTTCGTCCTCCTCGCGGAGCACCACTTTTCGAACTACAGCGAGGATCCCGCCCCGCTCATGGCCGCCCAGGCGATCGCCCGCGAGACCTCGCGCATCCGCATCGGCACGGGCGTGGCCGTGCTACCCACGTGGCACCCGCTGCGCCTGGCCGAAGAGATGGCGATGGTGGACCAACTGAGCGGTGGGCGCTTCATCGCGGGCGTGGGGCGCGGATTCGTGCCCTACGAGCAGGAGCGCCTGGGCGTGGACGTGGCGCAGGGCCGCGCAATCTTCAACGAGTCGCTGGAGGTCCTGCTGAAGGCCTGGACCGAGCACGACTTCACCTACGAGGGCAAGCACGTACACGTGCCAAAGCCGGTCACGGTGCGGCCACGTCCCCTCCAGCGGCCCCACCCGCCCCTCTGGCTCGCCGGCTCCAGCGGGGAGTCCTTCGACACCGCGGCCCGCTACGGGATGACGCCGATCGTCGGCGGCGGCCTGGAGGCTGTCCGCAGGCAGGTCGAGGCGTACCGGGACGCGTTGGCCCTCCACGGCCGGGACGTGGCAGGGATGCAGGTCGTGGCCCAGTGCTCCACGCTGGTCACCGACTCGGACGAGGCGGCGGAAGCAGCCATCGACCCCATCCGCTGGCAACGCGCAGCCGCGGGCGCGCTGCTTGCCGGCTCCGTGACCGCGGGCGCGGTGGCGCCGTCTGAGGATGCCGTTCCGGCGGACCAGGCGTTCCGCGCGGGCCTGTTCACGGGCAGCCCGGACAAGGTGACCGAGCAGTTCAGGGCGCTCGGGGCGCTGGGCGTGACCCACGTCAGCGCCCCCATGGCAGTAGGCGGCATGGACCACGCGGCCGTCCTGCGCTCCATCCGCCTGATGGGCGCGGAGGTCATCCCTGCGCTCAGGGGCACACCCGTCCGACCGGTGTAGAGTCCTGTCCTTCCGGGAAGACGGATCAGGGACGGGACGCGCGTGGCCGTGAGGCTGCAGACCTGGTGGCCGGCGATCCTGCTGGGACTGGCGACGATCGGCTCCTACGGCGTCGCCACGTACTCCATTGGGGTGCTGTTGGCGCCCATCGCCGCGGACACCGGCTGGAGCACGGGCACGGTCTCCGCTGCCTACGCCATTGGGGTGCTCGCCTCGGGTGGCGTCTCCGTGTTTGCCGGCCGGGCCCTGGACCGCATCGGGTCGCGGCCGGTCTTCCTGGCCACGGTGGTGGCCGGCTCCGTGCTGCTCTTCGTGGCAGCCTCCGCACAGCATCCGCTGGCCTTCGTGGCCGCCTGGGCCGCGGGCAGCGCCGCCATCGGCGGGGGCTGGTACTACCAGGCGACGATGCCCGCCGCCGCGCGCCTCTACCCCACGAGGCGGGCCGCCGCCTTCTCCGTCCTCACGCTGCTGGGCGCGCTCGCCAGCCCGCTGTTCTTCCCCTTCGCCGCGCTCCTGGCGGACGCCCTGGGCTGGCGGGATGCGCTGCGCGTCCTGGTCCTCACCATGGCGGTGCTGATCCTCCCTGCCGCGCTGCTGGTGCACGCACCGCCCGCGCCACCGGGCGCACATCGCGAGATCGGACTGGCAGCGGGGCTGCGGGACGCACTCGCCCGGCCCGCGGTGTGGCGGGCGATGCTCGCCGTGGCGCTCACGGCGGCGGCCACCAACGCGCTCATCCTCCACCAGGTGCCGGCCATGGAGGCCGCTGGGCTCTCGCTGGCAGCGGCCTCCGGCTACGGCGGCGCGCGCGGCATGCTGCAGATCCCCGGACGCCTGGTGCTGCATCCCATCACGGCCCGCCTGGGCGTCCCGGGCGCGACGGCGATGTCCTACGTGGTGCTGGTGGCCTCCGCCCTGGCGCTGCTGGCGGCGCTGGCGGGCAGCGCGAACGTCTTTGCGGTGCTGTTCGCGGTCACCGCGGGCTTCTCCGTGGGTCTGCTCTCCCCGCTCCACGGCCTGCTGGCGGTGGAGGTCTACGGTGAGGCGCAACTGGGGACGTTGAGTGGCGTACAGCAACTGATGGCGGCCATCGCCGGGGCGGCCGCTCCGTGGCTCGCGGGGCTGGCGGTGGACCTCACCGGCTCCTACGCCGTGACCCTAGGTGGGATCGCGGTGGTGCAGGTGCTCGCGCTGGCGGCCCTGGCGTGGCAGAGGAAGGCGTCCCGACTCGCCTCGGTCGCCCTCGCGGACGCGGAGGCCGCCGTCACCCGCCCGTAGGCGCGCGGCGATGGCGCCGCACCCGGAGCACGCCTATCATCCGGGCGCGACCATGATGCTGGTCGAACCGCGAGAGGACGCTCCCATGTTCAGCAAGATTCTGGTGCCGCTGGACGGCTCCGAACTGTCCGTGCGCGCGCTCGATCACGCCGCCGCACTGGCCACGAAGACCGGCGCGAAGATCGTCCTCTTGCAGGTCATCGACTCCGAGGCGCAGTTGATCTCCCAGGTCTCCGGCATGGCCATCGAGCCACTGCCCATGGGCGAGGTCACCGTGGACGCGGCCCGCGAGGCCGTCGCTGCGCAGCGGCGGGGCGCCGAGGAGAACCTGGGCCGCGCCCAGCAGCGCCTGGAGGCGGACGGCATCTCCACCTCCGTGGAAATCCGGGAGGGCAACGCCGGCGACGAGATCGTGGAGGCGGTGTCTGACCTGGGCGTGGACGTGGTGGTCATCGCGACGCACGGCCGCACGGGCTTCCGTCGCGCGATCCTCGGTTCCGTCGCAGACCACGTCGCCCGGAACACCCCCGGCGCGTCCGTGCTGCTGGTCAAGCCGGAGGACAAGAAGGGCTAGTCTTCCGCGTCCTCTTCGTCCTCGTCCTCGTCATCGTCATCCAGCGACGGGACTTCCAGGTCCTTCGAGTGGCCGTTGGTGTGCGGACAGAAGTGCTGCTGTCCCTCCGCCTCCAGCGGCTGGTGACAGAGCGGGCAGAGCGGGCGGCCACCCGAGACCGCGTCCTCGATGCTCTGCATTAGCGCCAGCGCCTGGGCGCGGCTGATCTCCATGCGGAACGCGGGCGAGGCGCCACGCTCCAGCGCCGGCGGGTCGTCCGCCAGCAGGATCACGTGCTCCTGGTCGGTGTCGTAGTCCAGGCCCAGGCGCGCCACCTGCATGTCCACCTGCGGGGTCTGCGGGAAGTTCCCCACCGGCTCCACCTCGCCCGCAGGGCGCCCTCGCTGGCGCGATCGCTCCGCGATCAGTTGCGAGAACAGCCGCCCGAGTTGGGCCAGTTGCTCCTTCTCCAGCCAGAGCGCGGCGTACGAGTCGCCTGAGCGGGAGCGGACCCGGAAGGTGCGCTGGCCCGGCGGGCCAATCGCTTCCGCGTCGACGGCGTCGACGAGGCCGAAGTCGATCATCGGGATCCTGTCTCGGGGTGGGCGGCCGGCCTCCAGTGGGGCGGCGCGGGCGTGGTGTGGCGGCGAGCGTACGAGGGCGCCTCGCGCAGGGTCAACGGAGCCGCCAGCGCGGACGGACGCGGCTGCGCTAGGCTGCGCTCGCACGAGCGCGGACGAAAGAGGATCACCCGTGGCCACGGACACGCACTACCTCACGATTGCAGAGGCCGCCCGCCGCCTGGACGCTGGCGAACTGTCGCCCGTGGAATTGACGGACGCGGTCCTGGCGCGCATCGATGCCACCGAGCCCGCGCTCAACTCCTTCGTCACCCTGATGGACGAGACCGCGCGCGAGCAGGCCGGCGCCGCCGAGGAGCGTGCCCGCGCCGGCGAACGCCTGGGGCCGCTGGACGGCATCCCGGTGGCCGTGAAGGACCTCTACGACACGGCAAACGTGGTCACCACCGGGGGCACCGGCGCCTATCGCTACCGCGTCCCGGCGCAGGACGCCGCGGCGGTGGAACGCCTCTGCGCCGCCGGCGCCGTGATCGTGGGCAAGACCAACACACACGAACTCGCGTTCGGCGGCACCACCAACAACCTGCACTACGGCGCCACCCACAACCCCTGGGACCTCCAGCGAGTGCCGGGCGGATCCTCCGGTGGGTCGGGCGCGGCGCTGGCGGCTGGACAGGCGCTGGGGGCGCTGGGCACGGACACCGGCGGCTCCATCCGCATCCCGGCGGCGTTCTGCGGGGTCACGGGCCACAAGCCCACGTACGGCCTGGTCAGCCGCGCCGGCGTGCTGCCGCTCTCCCACACCCTGGACCACGCCGGCCCGCTGGCCCGCACCGCCCTGGACTGCGCGCTGATGCTCAACGTCCTGCAGGGCTACGACGAGCGTGACCTGGACAGCGTGGACCGCCCCGCGCAGGACTTCACGGAGGGCATCGACCGCGACATCCGCGGCCTGCGGCTGGCGGTCATCCCCTCCATGTTCTGGAACATCGCGCCCGCCGTGCAGGCGAACTTCGAGTCCTCCCTGGACGCGCTGCGGACGCTCGGCGTCTCGATCACCCGCCTGGAGCCCATGGCGGGCGCGGAGGACTGGCGCAACCGCGTCTTCAGCATCATGAGCGTGGAGGCGTACGACTATTCAGAGCATCTGATGACGCGGCCCGTGCCCCAGATCGGCGGCCCGGTGCACGCGCGCATCGCACCCGGCGGCACCACGCTGGCGTGGCAGTACGCGCGCGAACTGGACGAACGCAAGCGCATTGAGCGGGCCTTTGAGCGGGCGCTGCGCGAGCACTCGGTGGACGGGTACGTCCTGCCCACGTCTCCCATCACCGCATTCGGCATCGACCCGGACGCGACGCGGGACCAGTCGCCCTCGACGATCTTCCGCAACACCACGGTCTTTGACCTGACGCACCAGCCGTCCATCAGCATCCCCAACGGGTTCGACTCGGAAGGGCTGCCCACCGGTCTGATGATCAGCACGCCGCTCTGGCAGGACGCGCTGGCGCTCCGTATCGCCCACGCGCTACAGCAGGTCACGGACTTCCACGAGCAGCGGCCGCCGCTCTAGCGCCCGCGCTCCGTAGGATGGCCGCATGACGCCCCCTGCGCCTCCCGCACCACCGGAAGCCCTCGGCCTGGTCCAGGGCGAACCGATGTCCCGCCATACGTACATCCGCCTGGGCGGCCCGGCGGCGTACTTCGCCAGCCCGCCGGACCTGGAGACTCTGGACCGGATCGCGGCCTGGGCTCGGGAGGCGGGACTGCCCCTCCGCATCGTGGGCGGCGGCTCCAACATGCTCGTAGCGGACGAGGGCGTCCGAGCGGTGGTGGTCTCCCTGCGCCGCGCGTGCGGCTCGTTCGAGTTCGAAGGCACGGAGGTCCAGGCCGGCGCGGCCGTGATGCTGCCGGCGCTGGCAAAGGCAGCGGCGGAGCGCGGCCTGGGCGGTCTGGAGTTCGCCATCGGCATCCCCGGCTCGGTAGGGGGCGCCCTGCAGACCAACGCCGGCATCGGCGACGGCCGCTGCATCGCGGACCTGGTGCGGGAGGTCGAGGTGCTGCGCGACGGCGAGCGGATCCGCCTGCCGGCGGACGCCGTCACCTGGGACTACCGCACCACCTCGCTGCGCGGGTCTGGCGACGTGGTGCTGGGCGCACGCCTCGCGCTGGTGGAGCGGCCGCGCCCGCAGGTGGAGGCGGAGATGCGCCGCCTGCTGGACGGCCGCCAGCGCACGCAGCCCACCGCCGAGCCGAATGCGGGCTCGATGTTCCGCAACCCCGAGAACGACCATGCCGGCCGGCTCATCGAGGCGGCCGGCTGCAAGGGCCTCCGCGCGGGCGGCGCGCAGGTGAGCACGCTGCACGCGAACTTCATCGTCCACGATGGCGCCGCCCGCACGGCGGACGTGCTGGCGTTGATGTCGGAGGTGCAGCGCCGGGTGCGAGACTCCTTCGGTGTCTGGCTGACCCCGGAGGTCGAGTGGTGGGGCGACGGCGAACTGCCGCCGCCCTACCGGCCCTCGGGGACCGGGAAGGACTGAGCCCTAGGCCCGCTCGTCCGGCTTCGCCACCCGCACGATGGTCCAGTGGCGCAGTTGTGCCAGCGGCCGCCCGTCCTCGCCCTTCATGAGCAGGTCGAAGTTGGCGAAGTGGTGGCCCTTGCGCTCGTAGATGTCCAGCAGGTGTGCGCCCGTGACGATCGTCTGGCCACTGTTCGCGCGCGCCAGGTGCTGGATCTGGCTGCGGGTGTGGATCGACTGCGGCAGCGTGACGTTGTAGCGGAGCAGGCGCTCCCCGCGACTGGCGATCCAGGCGGGGTGCAGCGGGGCGCCCGGGCCCTGGAAGAGCGGATTCACGGGCTCCGGCAGGCTGCGCTCCAGGAACTCGGCAATGGTCGCCTCGTCCGTCACCGCCTCGGCGGCGTGCCAGTCCACGTCGGTGGGCGTCTGGCCCATGACGATGGGCGGGATCGGGTCTGGCGAGGGGCGCGGCGTCATGTCGCCGGGCAGCGTCAACTCGCCCAGCCAGGGCGCGTCGCCCAGGCCCACCGAGGCCACTACGCAGAGCACGCCGTCCTGGTTGGTCATGGTGACGGTGTGCGCCCCCGGAGCAACGTCGCTCCCCGGCTCCACCCGCACGGCCAGGCGGTCGCCGGGATAGGTGGGCTGACGGAACAGGAAGTCTGCCCAGCCGCGGTCCAGCCAGGACTCGCCCAGCGCCTCCAGGATGGCATCCGCCGCCCAGCCCCAGACGGTCACGCCGCCCACCAGCGCGCCCCGGAAGCCGAACTGCTGCGCGACCTCCGTGGAGTGGATGGGGTTGCTGATCGTGGGGCTGTCGTCGTTGGACAGGAACGCTTCCACGGTCTGTTCGACCAGGGCCATACGGGACCTCCGAGGGGTGCGGCCCGGGGCGTCGCCGAGCGCGGCGGGATGATAGCAGCCACGAGGCGCCCTCCCGATTGCAGCGCCGTGCATGCCCGACTCTCCGCGGCCGCGCGCCTCATCGACGCTGCACGGATAATCCCCGCATGACCCACCCCGACAGCCCCAGCGACGCCGCGTCTCCGCAGGAAGACCGGCCGGCTCCCGCCGCGTCCGCCAGCGTGCGGGACAGCGCGGAGGCGCTGGACACGGTGCTGGAGGAAATGGAGGACGTGCTGCGGGTGATGGCCTCGCGCGCCACTCCCCAGCCCGTGCGACGCGGGTACGCGGAGGGCGAGCGCACGCTGCGCCGCATCCGCGCCGACCTGCACCGCGTCTCTGAGATGGCCGTGCCGCCGTCCGTCCGTCGTGCCGCTGCGGAAGCGGAGCAGCGGGTGGCGACGGCCATCGAGCTGGTGGCGCCGGCCGGCTTTCAGTCCGCCGCCGCGCGAGAGAGCGAGCGCCTGCTGCGGGCGGCGCACGCCTCCATGCTGGCCGCCCGAGCGCAGGTGCGGCCGCGCATCGTCCACAACGTCGCGCGGGTGGACCGCCTGCTGGACTACTGGCAGGCGGGCCTCTTCCGTGTGCTGTGGCTCATCGTCCCGCCCGAGTCGCTGGTACGGACCTGGCGGTTCCAGTCGCTGGTGGTGTCCCGCTTCCTGACGGACGCCGCGCTACAGATGCTGCTGTACGGCGCGCTCATTGCCACGGCGCGAGGGGGCGGCGGCGCACTGGACGCTGCTGCACTGGGCGTGGCTTCCCTGCTGCCGGGCGTGGCGCTCGGCCTGTATGGCGGGGCGCTGGCGGACGCCCTCCCAAAGCGCGTGGCGCTCGCGCTCGCGTACCTCGGCATGGCGCTTGCGTGCTTCGCGGTGGCGTGGGGCTCCGCCGCCGGGTTCTGGTCGCTGGTGCTGGTGCTGTTCACCGTGCGCGCCCTCCACCAGGTGTCCCAGCCGTCCGAGGCGTCCGCCGTACCCATGGTCGCGGACGCGGCGGAACTTGCGGCCGCCAACTCCGTGATGTCCCTCGCATCCTCGGCGGGTGAGGTCACCGGCAAGGCACTGCTGGCGCCGGTACTGGTGCGGGTGGCGGACGTGCGCACCGTGGTCATGGTCGCCGGCGTGGGCTTCCTGCTGGCGGCGACTCGCGTGTTCGACCTCGTCTTCGACGACCAGCGCCGCACCCCTTCGCCCGACGCGGGCCGCTTGGACACGCCGGCACCCACGGGTGTCGCTCCGCGGCCGGTACGAGACGCACTCGAGTGGCTGGCGGAGAGCCGAGACGTGCTGTGGATGCTGCTGCTGGCGGCGGTGGCGAGCACGGTGGGCGTGGTGCTGGGCATCCTGGGCCCGGAGTACACCCGCGCGGTCCTGGGCGTGGACCCCGCGAACGCCCTCTATGTCTTCCTGCCCGCCGCCGGCGGTCTGCTGATCGCGCTCGCCGCCGCCCCGCCGCTCATCCACCGCTACGGCGAACGTGCCGTGGCCACGGCCGGCTTCTTCTGCACCTGCACGGCGATTGGCGGACTGGGCCTGGTAGACGGCATCTCCACGGTGCTGGCGCCGCTGTTCGTGGTGCAGCCGGCGGGGCTCAACGACCGCGTGCTGACAGCCGCGCTACTCTCGGTACCCCTCGGCGTGGGGACGACCCTCGCGGCGGCGGCCGCGCAGACGTACGTGGGGCGCAACGTGCCTCCCGAGATCCACGGCCGAGCCTTCGCGATCCTGGGCGTGCTGAAGGACGGCCTGGCCGTGGTGCCACTGCTGGCCTTCGGCTACGCCGCCGGCGTCGTCGGCATCCGCGCGGTGCTGGTTTCCGCACCCGTCGTGCTCTTCGCCCTCGCGGCTGCCGTGGCCTGGGCCTCCGGCCGCCTGGCGGAGCGCGCCCGGAACAGGGGCGTGCCGCCGCTGAGGTGAGACGGAACGCCGAGCCGCACGCGGCGTCCTCTTTCAGCGTGATTAGGCTGCCTGCCTTTGTTCGCCTCAGTCGCATCTTTCATGTCGATGAGTCATAGAACGACCGGCTCCGTAGTTGACACTGCGTGCCGCGGGAGTTGCCCCTACTATTTGCGCTCAGCGCAATGATGTCTGAGGATTTGCGGTAGGACGGATAGCAATACCGGGTAGATGGCGCTATCTTCCGTGTCGCCCTCTGACGGCGAGGGGCGTCAACCCAGCACAGTTCCCGGCGCATAATTGAACCCAGGAGTCTGCATGCCCCGCTTCAAGAAACTGGACCCGGCTGAGGTCGTCGTTGGACGCGGCCCCGCCAAGATCTCTCGCGAGCCTTATTTGAAGGCCATCCAGGGAGGGGCCGCAGGCTCCATTGAACTGGACGAGAGTGACCGGCCCGGCACCGTCAAGCGTCTGCTTCGGGAGGCCGCCAAGGATCTGGGCATCAAGGTGCGCTCATCCTGGGCCGATGACACGCAGCGTGTACTTGTCTGGAAGCGGTCGCCCGAGTCCAGCAACGCGGGGCGGCGCCGCCGCTAACCCAACTCATCGCTGACCACGCGTAACATCGGCGGCCGGGAGGCCGCCGATGTCGCGTTTCGTACTGGCACTGGACCAGGGGACCACGTCCTCACGCGCGATGCTGTTCGACGTGGCGGGCCACGCCGTGTCCGCGGCGCAGCACGAGTTCACCCAGCACTTCCCCCGCCCCGGCTGGGTGGAGCACGACCCCGCGGAGATCTGGGAGTCGCAACTGCGCGCGGCGCGAGAGGCGCTCCAGGCCGCGGACGCGGGACCGGGCGACCTGGCGGGGATCGGCATCACGAACCAGCGAGAGACGGCGCTGGTCTGGGACCGCGCAACAGGCGAGCCGGTCTACCCCGCCGTCGTCTGGCAGTCCCGCCAGACCGCCGCCATCTGCGACGCCCTGCGCGCGCGAGGGCTGAGCGAGGCGGTGCGAGAGCGGACCGGGCTGGTCATCGACTCCTACTTCTCCGCGACGAAGGTCCGCTTCATCCTGGACGCGATCCCGGACGGTCAGGCGCGCGCGGAGCGGGGCGAACTGGCCTTCGGCACGGTGGACTCATGGCTCGTCCACCGGCTCACGGGCGGCGGGGTGCACGCCACGGACGCCACCAACGCCTCCCGCACGCTGCTCTACGACATCCACGCGCGTGACTGGTCTGACGAACTGCTGGCGATGCTCGATATCCCGAGGGCCATGCTGCCGGAGGTGCGACCGTCCTCGGGCTCCTTCGGCGAGTCGGTGGCGAAGTGGTTCGGCGCCCCGGTGCCGGTGCTGGGGGTGGCGGGGGACCAGCAGGCCGCGCTCTTCGGCCAGGGCTGCGTCACGCCCGGCGCGGCGAAGAATACCTACGGCACGGGCTGCTTCCTGCTGATGCACACCGGCCCCCGGGCCGTACCGTCCGCAAGCGGTCTGCTCACTACCGTGGCGGCCACCAGTGGCGACGAGCGCGCCTATGCCCTGGAGGGCAGCATCTTCGTCGCGGGGGCAGCGGTGCAGTGGCTGCGCGACGGCCTGGGCCTGATCCGCAACGCCGAGGAGACCGAGGGCCTCGCCCGCTCCGTGCCGGACACCGGCGGCGCGTACCTGGTACCCGCCTTCACCGGACTGGGGGCGCCCTACTGGGACGAGTCCGCGCGGGGCACGCTGGTGGGGCTCACCCGCGGGACCGAGCGCGCCCACGTGGTGCGCGCCACGCTGGAGTCGATCGCGTTCCAGACGCGAGACCTGGTGGACTGCCTGGCCTCGGACACGGGGCAGCCGCTGGAGGCCCTGCGCGTGGACGGCGGCGCATGCCGCAACGACTTCCTGATGCAGTTCCAGGCGGACATCCTGGGCATCCCCGTGCACCGTCCGGCGCAACTGGAGGTCACGGCGCTGGGCGCTGCGGGCCTCGCGGGTGTGGCAGCGGGGGTGTGGACCTCCGCCGAGGAGTTCCGCGGGGCCACGTCCAGCGGCCTGCAGGTCTTCGAACCTGCGATGCAGGCCGCCGAGCGCGACGCGCTCTACGAGGGCTGGCGGCGGGCGGTCGAGCGCTCGCGCGGCTGGTCCACGGACTGAGTCACGCCGCCGCCGGGGATCAGCCGGGCCGCAGTTCGCGGCGCATGAGCCAGACGGCCAGCACCAGGAAGAGCACGGCGCCCGCCGCCAGGATCACCAGGTCCTCCGGTGTGCGGAGCAGCCCTCTGAGCATCACGTCCTGCAGCGTGCGGAGCGCGAACGTGGCGGGGAAGATGTAGGCCGCCAGGTCCACGGGGAACTGCATGCGGTCCAGCGGGAACACGAAGCCGCTGAAGAAGATCGATCCCAGCAGGAACAGCATGGCCACCTGCGTGGCCTGCTGCGCGCTGGAAGACAGCAGCGAGATCACGAATCCCATCCCCAGCGAGACCACGATCAGCAGCGCCAGCGCGCCGGCCACCAACGCCCATGACCCGAACACCGGCACGTCCAGCACCAGTACGGCCAGCGCCAGCAGCGAGGCCGCGGCGATCGCGCACAGCAGGCCGTACGCGAGGTAGTTCCCCACCACCACCTCGCCCGCGCGCACGGGGGCCACGCGCAGCATCTCCGTCACGCGGAGCAGTCGCATGCGGGAGAGCGTGAGCGCGCCCAGCGTGATCCCCAGGTGCTGCACCAGCAGTGCGAGCACCCCCGGCGAGTAGAACGAGGTGTAGCCCGGCTCCACGGGGGTGACGTCTTCCAGTTGGAGAAGGAACGGGGCGCTCACCACGAACGGATCCAGGGAAGACACGGGGCCGGCCACCTGGTCGATCTCGTCCAGCGAGGTGCGGAGCTCCTGGATCTCTGCGTCCGTGGGGAGGCCATCCTCACCCACCTGGTCCAGGCGTGTCGCCATGCGGTCCACCGTCACCTGCAGCGTCTGCACGGACTCCCTGAGGCGCGCCGCCTGGTCTGCCGTCCGCGCCAGCCCCGGCACAATGCCCGCAAAGCGCTCCGCCGTCCCGGTGGCGGAGTCCACGGAGCGGGAGAGCGGCCCCAGGGCGGCCTGCAGGTCGCGCACCTGCTGCCGCGCGGTCTGCACCTCGTCCCGCGCCTCCGCGAGCAGGTCCACATAAGCACGCGCGTCCGAGGTCAGCGTGCCCACGTCACCGGCGCCGGCCTGCGCCTGCTCCACCATGCGCGCGATGGTGCGCTGGTTGATGGCAGCGACCTGGTCCCGGAGGTAGGCATGGGCGTAGGAGCGGCGGACCGGGTCCACCTCGCCGATCAGGACGTGGAGGGGAATCTGCTCGCCCGTCTCAACGAAGGCCTCCATGTCCTGCGGCGCCACGATCACGGCGTCGATCTCGCCGCGCTCCAGTGCGCGGCGGGCCAACGGCAGGCTGTCCGCGAAGCCGCGGAACTCCACGAACTGCTCCAACTCCGCGATGTACGGACGCAGGACGTCCTCCGCCCCCGGCTCCTGCACCACCACCGTGCGAGGACGCGGGCCGCCCAGTTCCACGCCGGCGCCAAACGCGAACAGCAGCAGGAACGGCGCCACCACCAGCGTGAACATGAGGGCCGGCTGCCTCACCACCTCGCTGGCCCACTGCTCGAAGAATGCGAGCGTGCCGAAGATGGAGCGCCTCATGCGCCTCCGCCCGTCCGGCCGTTCTCCCAGTCAGAGGAAGGGCGGTCAGGGGGAGGGCGGTCCCGGCGCTCATCCTCCCGCTCCGCGGAGATGCGGGCGTCATCCACCAGGCGCAGGAAGACGTCTTCAAAGGAGGCCGCGCGGGAGTCGATGGCTACGACCTCCCGCCCGCGGTCCTGCAGCGCGGCCGTGATCAGCGGGACCGCCCGCTCGCCCTGCTCGGCCACCACCTGCAGGCGGCGACCGTCCATGCGGCGGACGTGGACCACGCCGGGGAGGTCCCACAGGTCCGCCTCGTCCCCGCGCGACAGGCGGTCCACCTCCACGTCCACGGTGTCCGGCAGACCAGCCCGCTCCCGCAGCGCGGAGGGCGCGCCGGCGGCCACCACGCGCCCCGCGCGCATGACGGCCACGCTGTCGCCGTGCTCGGCCTCCTCGATGATCTGGGTGGTCAGGAACACGGTGGTGCCGCGCGCCTGCACCTCTCGCAACATGTCGCGGATGCGAACGCGCAGCTCCGGGTCCAGGCCGGCGGTGGGCTCGTCTACCACCAGGAGGCGCGGGTCGTGGAGGAGTGCGCAGCCCAGCGAGAGCCGGCGCTTCATGCCGCCAGAGATGTCGCGCGTCAGCCGCTTGCGCGCGTCCCACAGGTCCAGGAAGCCCAGCACCTCCCGGATGCGTCTGCGGCGGTGCAACCAGCCCATGCCGTACAGCCCGGCCACGAACTGCGCGTTCTGCAGGACGGTCATGTCCGGGTAGAGGCTGAACTCCTGCGGCAGGTAGCCGATCTGCCGGCGCTCCGCGGGCCCGAAGCGATGAGGCGCCGTGCCCAGCACCTGCGCCTCGCCCTCCGTGGGCTCCAGCAGGCCCACCACCACCCGCGCGAGCGTGGTCTTGCCGCATCCGGAGGGCCCCACGAGGCCGAAGAGGTCGCCGCGCGGCACCTGCAGGTTGATGTCCCGCAGCACCTCCAGGTCGCCGAACCGCCGTCCCACGCCGCTCAGGCGGAGGTCCGGCGGCTCCGGACGTGCCGGGGAGAGGGCCCGCTCCCGCGTGGGCAAGGTACTCACGGCTGGAACGCGGCCGCTCCCGTCGCTCGGCTCGTCATCCCCGGAACGTGCACGCCGCGAGTTCGGCGCCCGTCTCATTGCGCACGATGATCGTCAGGTCCACCGCGGCCACGGCCTCCGACAGGTCCTGGCAGAGTTCCTGTGCATCCTCCAGCTCCTGGACCTCCTCGGAGGCGGTCACCGTGAGGCGGTTGTTCGCGAAGTCCACGTCCGTGATGACCTGGTCGTCAAAGCGGGAGGCCGTGTCCTCCAGCATCGCCTGCACCTCAGCGAGGTTGCCCAGGATTGCCTGCCGGTCTATCGCCCCGGATGAGCCATCCGTGCTGTCCGAGCCCATGGAGCCGGCAGGGGTGCCTACTCCCAGGGGGTCGTCTTCGGCCTCGGAGGCGTCGCAGGCTGCGAACAGGGCAACGCCCATGGTGGCGCCGACGATGGTGAGGATCAGGCCGCGCCGTCCGCGGCGCAGGGTGGTGGAGAGCAACATGTCCGCTCCGCTGGTGCTGACCCCGCATGGCCGCCGGTGCGAACCGTCGCGGCACCGTCAGGAACCGTAGCCAGCGGGCGCTCGCACCCGCGTCTCGGGGTTCACCGGCGCGGTTGCAATAGCATTGGGCGCTCAGGTCCGCGGATCAGGAGAGGCTGCGCGCCTCCTCGCAGGTCGCCGCCACCACTTCCTCTGCCTGCGCCGCCTGCTGGAGCAGTCCGTTGCGGGCGAACTGCACCACCACCTCCATGCCGGCGACGCACTCCTGCAGCAGTTCCACGTGACGCCCGCGCGTGGCCACCACTTCCTCCTGGGCCTCCAGTTCGGTGGAGACCTCATCCAACTGCTGGCGGAGCGAGACGGCCTCCTCCCGGGTCTCGGCGAGCGTGCCCTCACTCTCGGAGGCCTCCGCCGCCAGCGCGGCCAGTTCCGCCTCCGCTGCGTCCGCGCGTTCGGTGGCCGCGGCCAGGGCGGCCTGCGCTCCGCCGAGTTCGCCCCCCAGGCGCTCCACCTCCGCCAGTGCAGCGGCCTCCGCCGCGCGTGCCTCATCAAGCCCGGAGCCACCGCCGGGCAGGAGCACCACCGCCAGCAGTAGCGCCAAACTCAGCACCGCCACCATCGTGCCGGCCACCCAGAGGGGAACTCGAGCGTCCATGAAGCGGGACAACGCCGCCCCCGCGCCTCCGCGATCAGCGTCCGGCGGCTCCGCGTGCCCATGGGGCCGCGAGGTCAGGCCAAGCGCCGTTCGCAGGCGGCCGAGCGCGCCGCGTGGAGCCTCTGCCACGGGGAGGGCGGGCAGAGCCTCCCCGCACCTCAGGCAGAACTCCCAGGTCTCACCAACCGCCGTGCCGCACTCCGGGCAACTCCGCATGCCACCGACCCCGTCCCGGGCGCGCCGCGTCCGGCGCACCCTGCTGCTGTCCATCCGTGGACCCCGCCCGGGGCGCGGGAGGCACGCAGCAGCGCGCCTCCCCCACACGTACAACGAGGGGTGGACGGGATTCGTGCGGGTCTCCCCCGGGTCCGTCCGCGAGGATTGCCCCTAGCCGGCCCGCGACCATAGCGGCGGAAGAGTTCAGGATCCTGACAGGATCGGGGGCGCCACGCTGCGTGGGGGCACCTCGCACCGCTCCGATGCTCTGTTAGCGTGCGCGGCGCCCGCTGGACGGGCGCCCGAGGAGGCGGTGTGACGACGGAGGGGACGGCCCTGCTACTGGAGGCCCTGGCCGGCCCCGCCGTGGAGTTCGGCCCCGGCGGCGCGGTCCTCCGTGCAAACGCGGCGTTCCGGCGGCTCGTCGCGCCCTCCGCCCTGTCGACGCTCGAGTGGATCGCGGAGCCGGACCGCCTGCCGGTGCGTGCGCAGGTGGACGCCTGCCTCCAAAAGCAGAGGCCGGTGGAGGCGCGATTCCGTGCGTCCCTGGTGGACGGTGAGTTCCCGGTGGTCGCCTTACTGGCACCGGCTCATGCAGAGGGGCGCGCGACCTGCCTGGCGCTCCTCCACCTATCCCATCAGGCCGAGGGGTGGGCGCCACCCGCGGAGGCGGATCGGCCCACCCTGCTCTCCCTGGCCGTGGCCACTGCCGGCATCGGCGTGTGGGAAGCGGACCTGGAGCGCGGGGAAGTCTCGTGGTCGCCGGAGATGCGGGCCATCCTTGGCAAGCGCACCTGGTCAGGCCCGCTGACGCTGGAGACGTTCCGCGCGCGGATGCACCCGCTGGACCGCGAGGCCGCGTGGCGGGAGATGGGCGCGGCCATCAAGGAGCGCCGGGCATTCCGGCTCCGCTACCGGCTCTATCGGAGCGACGGATCACTCGTTCACGTCCTGCACACGGGCCGCGCGGACCCCTCGAGGCCGTCTCGCCTGGTGGGCACCGTCCAGGACGTGACGGACCAGATGCGCCGCGTGGAGGAACTGGAGCGGGTGCGCGCGGACCTGGAACACACCCAGCGCACCGCCGGCATCGGCTCGTGGCGCCTGGCATTGCCCTCCGGGGAGACGCGGTGGTCGCCGGAGATCTTCCGCATCGCCGGCCTGAACCCCACCGAGTTCGTCCCGACCACCGAGAACCGCGACCGCATCTACCACCCCGATGATCGCCCGACTATCGAGGAGATCCGCGCGGACATGGCTGCGGGCAGGGATGTCAGCGGGCGCTACCGCGTGCTCCGGCCGGACGGTACCGCGCGATGGGTGGAGAACCACGGGGCACCTGTCTTTGACGAGGACGGCCGCCTGGCTGCCTACGCGGGGACGGCGCGCGACGTCACGGAGGCAGTGGAGCACCAGGCGACGCTGGACCGCGTCAACCACCATCTGCGCGTGGCCCAGTCGGTGGCCCGCGTGGGCTCATGGGAGCGCGACCTGCGGACACTGGAGGGGTACTGGTCGGACGAGATGTACCGCCTCTTCGGGCTCGAACCCGGGAGCGTGGAGCCGTCCCTGGAGTTGCTCCGGAACATGACCCACCCGGAGGACCGGCCAACCGTGCAGTCCACGCGGGCGCGCGCGGAGCACGGCGACGATGAGGCGAGCAACCTCATCCGCATCATCCGCGCGGACGGGGAACAGCGCTGGCTGCGCGTCCGCTCGATCCGCGAGTACGAGGACGGTGTGCCGGTGCGCCTGGTGGGCATCGACCAGGACGTCACGGAGTTCGTGGAGACGCAGCGGGCGCTGGAGGAGAGCGAGCGACTGCTGCGAGAGGCTCACGCGGCGGCGCGACAGGGCCACTGGGACTGGGACATCCGCACCGGGGACATCGCCTGGTCCGAGCAGATCTTCCACATCTTCGGCCAGCCGCCGGACGCGTTCGAGCCCTCCTACGAGCGCTTCCTGCAGCACGTCCACCCGGACGACCGGCCCTGCGTAGAGGAGGCGGTGCGCGCGGCGGTGGAGGACGGCGCGTTGTATCGCGTGCGCCACCGCGTGCTGAGGGGGGACGGTGCGCCCTGCGTGGTGGAGGAGAGCGGCCAGGTCATCGCGGACGCGGATGGCCGGCCGGTCCGCATGCTGGGCATCGTCCGGGACATCACCCAGCAGGCGCTCCAGGAGGCGGAACTGGAGCGCGTGCGCACCAGCCTGGAGCACGCCCAAAGGATCGCCCGCGTGGGTTCGTACGAGTGGGACCCGCGCACCGGGGAGACGTGGCTCTCGGACGAGGCGTACCGGCTCTACGGCATGGAGCCGGGCGACCCGCGCGCCACCATGGACAACTTCCTGCGCGGCATGCGCACCAGCGACCGCGAGCGCTTCCTGGAGGCGCTGAACCCGCGGCTGGAGGCCATGGACCGGTTGGAAGAGCCGGACCGACTCTCCATGACCGTGCACACCCGCACGGTGGCCGGCGACAACCTGGTGCTGCTGCACATCGGTGAGGCGTCACCCCAGCCGGACGGTCGGGTGGTCGTGCGGGGCGCCCTGATGGACGTCACGGAACAGGTGCGGCTGCGGGAGCAGGCGGAAGAGGCCGCGCGGGAGACCGCCAGCATCATCGCCGCCTCGCTGCTGCCCATCATCGTGATTGACGAGGACGGCGCCATCCAGATGGCCAACGCCGCCACCGAGCGGGTCTTCGGTTGGAGCGAGGCGGAACTCGTGGGCCGGGACGTATCCATCCTGGCCGCTGACATCACGGAGGAGGAGCACCGCGGGTACATCCGCCACTTCATGGAGACCGGGCAGGCCTCCACGCCGGAGGGCCTGGTGGTGGGCCGCAGCCGAGAGGTGCGCGGCGTGCGGCGCGACGGCACGGAGTTCCCGGCCCAACTCACCGTCGCGGAGTCACAGTCCGCCCGGGGCCGCCGGTTCACCGGCATCGTCATGGACCTGACGGCCGCGAAGTCCGCGGAGGAGCGCCTGCTGCGCGTGCAGAAGTCAGAGGCGCTGGGCACGCTGGTGGCCGGCGTCGCCCACGACTTCAACAACCTGCTCACCGCGATCCAGGGCGGCATCGAAATGGCGACCGAGGACCTGGGCTCCTCCCGGTGGCTACACATCGCGGACCAGGCAGCGGCGCGCGCCGCTGACCTGGTGCAGCAGTTGCTCCGCTTCAGCCGGCGCGAGGAACCTCGGCGGGCCACGGTGTCCCCGGCGGAGCTGGTGGACGAGACCGCGCTGCTGGTGCGCGAACTGCTGGACCGCCAGATCACGCTGGACGTGCGCCTGGGGACGGACTTGCCCGCACTCCAGGGGGACAGCGGGCAACTGCAGCAGGTGCTCCTGAACCTGGTCGTCAACGCCCGGGACGCGGTGCTGGCGCGCGCCTCGCAGGCGGGCGAGGGCTACCAGCCCTCGATCACGCTGACGGTCGCGGCGTACGAGCAGGGCGGCGCGCCGGGTGTGCGCTTCACCTGCGAGGACAACGGCACCGGGATGCCGCCCGCCGTGGTGGAGCGCGCCTTTGACCCGTTCTTCACCACGAAGTCCGTGGACCAGGGGACGGGGCTCGGCCTGGCCACCGTCAGCGGCATCGTGGAGCAGCATGACGGCACGGTCAGCCTGGAGTCCGAGCCGGGCCGAGGCACCATCGTGCACGTCTGGATCCCCCTGAGTGCGCCGAGCGACCAGGATCACGAGGGGGATCCGGAGGGGGCCGCACCCCCGCTGGAGCCCTCACCGGCGCCGCCGCTGGTGCTGGTGGTGGACGACGAGGAGGCGATCGGGGAGATCGCCCAGGGGTTCCTGGAGGGCGCCGGCTACGAGGTCATCCTCACCACCCGCGGGGACCAGGCCATTGACCTGGTACGGGCGGACCCGTCCGCCCTGGCGCTGGCCGTGGTGGACCTGAACATGCCCGCGCCCGATGGGTGGACGGTGCTGGCCGCCCTCCGCGAGGCCGCCCCGGACCTCCCCGTCCTGATCGCCAGCGGCTACGCGGACGCGGAGGAGGTGCTGGCAAGTGGCGGGGCGGCCCTGCTGCCCAAGCCGTACACGCGCGCCCAACTGCTGGCGGCGGCGGCCGCGCTGATCCGGGAGTCCTCGCCGGACTGACCGCTCCGGCGCGCTGCTGGGCGAGAGCATCCCGCAACCCTGTCCGCTCTCTGTCGCTTCACCTCTCGCCGGCCCGCGTGAGGGTCTGTGGCCCGGGCGACCGAGGGTTCTCCCTCCCCTGCCGCGCGCCCCGGAAGGCGAAGACTCTTGCCGGAACCTGTCTGCGTGGGCACGAAACGGGGAGATACATGGGCACGAACTTTGACCGCGAGGACCGCGAGCAGCGGCTGGGCTGGGTCCAACTGGGCACGGAGGACTCGGAGCGCATCCGCACGGCCGCCGAGACCCTGCGCCCTGCCGCTGCCGACATCGTGCGCGCGTTCTACGACCATTCCTTCAACTTCCCGGCCTTCGCGGACAAACTCACGGAGTCCGGTTCCTCTCGCGACCGACTGGAGGCCGCGCAGAAGGGGTACTTCCTCTCGCTGCTGGACGCGCGGTTCGACGAGCAGTACTTCAGGGACCGCCAGCACATCGGCGAGGTGCACGCGCGGCTGGACGTGAAGCCGCGCTGGAACCTGGGGAACTACGCCACGTACGCCGCGCTGGTGTTCCCGCTGCTGGCCCGCCGCTACAAGGGCCAGGAACTGGTGGACGTGCTGCTGGCCTTCCAGAAGGTCTTCACGCTGGACGGTTCCCTGGCCGTGGAGTCCTACGTGGACGGCCTCATGCAGCGGCTGGCAGACGTGAACGCGCGGCTGCTGCCGGTGGCGGAGACGCTGTCCACGGGCAGCGAGCAGGTGGAGCAGGCCTCACGCGAGATCGCAGACGCCATCACCCAGGTCGCGCGCGGGACGGGGGAGCAGACCTCCGCGCTGGGAGAGGCCAACACGGACCTGGACCGCCTGGTGGAGGCGGTGGCCGGCATCGCGGAGGCTGCGGAGCGCCAGGCCGCCCAGACCCGTGACGCCGCCACGGACACGGACGAGATGCAGGCCGTGCTGGACGAGGTGGCCGCCCGCGCACGCGAGGCGAACGCCCACGGTACGGAGGCGAGCGCCGCCGCCGAGGACGGCATGCGCTCCGTGGGCGACACCGTCCGCGCGATGGAGACGATCAGCGCGGCGGTGGTCTCCACCTCCCAGCAGATCGCCACGCTCTCGCAGAGCGGGCGCGAGATTGGCACCATCACCCAGACCATCGGCGAGATCGCGGACCAGACGAACCTGCTGGCGCTGAACGCCGCCATCGAGGCGGCCCGCGCCGGCGAGATGGGCCGGGGCTTCGCCGTGGTGGCTGACGAGGTCCGCAGCCTGGCGGAGCGCGCAAGCAAGGCCGCGAAGGACATCGAGCGGCTGATTGGCAGCGTGCAGGACGGGATGGAGCGCTCGGTCACGGCCATGGGCACGGTGGAGCAGGACGTGGCCAGCGGCACGGACAAGGCACGCGCGGCCGGGGACGCACTCGAGCGCATCGTGGGGCTGTCCCGCAGCGTCAACGAGGCGGTGGCGGCCATGGAGGAGCGCGCCGCCATGGCGGAGCGCACTGCCGGGCGCCTGGCGCAGCGCGTGACGGAGGTGGGTGCGCTGGCGGACACCACCAGCGCGTCCACCACCCAGGCCCGCGAGCGCGCGGAGCAACTGCGGGAGCGCATGTCCGCCGTGAGCGCGATCGCGGAGGAAAGCGCGGCCTCCTCGCAGGAAGTCTCTGCCAGCACGGAGGAGGTCTCCGCGCAGATGGGCGAGATCGCCGGTCAGAGCGCCACGCTCACCGAGATCGCGGGGGAACTCTCCGGCTTCCTGGAGTGGGTGGGCGCGGGCAGCGCCGCCCGCCAGGCAGCGCCCGCCGCAGCGGACCGTCGCCTGAAGGCGGTCTCCTAGGGACCCGGACGGGGCTGATCGGGAGCGGGGGAAACGGGGTCCGGCGTCACCCGCGCGTAGTCCACCGCCGCTACCAGTTGCTCGCCCCGGAACGGCACTCCCAGGACCGAGAGCCCGCGGTCCCGCGCCTCCACCTCGGAACACGCGGGCGAGACCAGGAGCAGCGGCGTTGTGGGGTAGCGCCGCCGGAACGTAGTGGGGACCGACCAGTCGTCTGCCTCTGGCTGCGCGTGGCAGCACACCACCAGGGAGACGCCGTGCGCCGCGTCCACGGCGCGTTCGGCCTCCGCGCAACCGGCGGCGGTCAGCACCTCGTACCCCGCATCGGCGAGCGCGCTGCGCGCCACCATGGTCGCGTCCGCACTCAAGCCCACCAGCAGGATCCGCGGAGGGGCGCCACCAGGTCGGGGTACGACCGCGTCGGGGATGACGGCAAGCGCGCCGGTGGCGGCGGAGGCGGGCAGCAGCACGGTGAACTGCGCGCCGCCGTCTTGCAGCGTCTCGGCGCTGATGGAGCCGCCGTGCCCCCGCACGATGCCGTAGGAGGTGGACAGGCCGAGGCCGGTGCCTCGCCCTTCCTCCTTGGTAGTGAAGAACGGGTCAAAGACGCGCGGGACAATGTCAGCAGGGATGCCGGTGCCGTTGTCGCGCACGGCGATCCGGACGGCCGGCTTGCCGTCCAGCATGTCCGACACCAGCCGGATCCGCACCTCCCCCTCGCCGATCGCGCCCGCCTTCAGATGATCCAGTACAGCGTCCGCGGCGTTCACCAGCAGGTTCATCACCACCTGTTCCAACTGGGAGCGGTCAGCGGTCACCTGGGGGAGCGGACCCTCCACAGCCACGGACACCGCGATGCGCCGGTCCACGGTCTGCCGGAGCAGGTCCACGGTCTCCTGCACCAGGGCGGCCGGATCGAGCGGCGTCCCCCGCCGGGGCTGGTGGCGCGCGTACTGCAACAACTGCCGGACAATCCCCGCCGCCCGCTCCACCGCGACCTGCGCGCTCTCCAGCCAGTGGTCCGCGCGGGCATCGTGGCCCTGCGCCAGTTCCACCGACCCGCCGATGACCGTGAGCAGGTTGTTGAAGTCGTGCGCGACGCCGGAGATCAGCCGGGCGAGCGACTCGCTCTTCTGCGCCGCCAGCAGTTGCTCCTCCGTGCGGCGCCGGTCCGTCAGGTCATGCACCACGCCCACGAACCGCCGGGGCTCACCGGGGAGGCGGTCCACCTCGCCCACCGTCAGTTCGGCCGGGAAGATGGAGCCGTCCTTCCGCTGCGCGCGGATGGGGCGCGTGCGGTCCACCACCAGCCCCTCCGCCGTGGAGGCCAGCCCGGTCTGCAGGTAGTGCGAGAGGTAGGAGGCGTGACGCGCGCTGTCCTCGCCCGCTGCCAGCATCCCCACGTCCTGCCCCACCAGTTCCGCCTCGGCCCACCCGAAGAGTTCGGTGGTAGCGGGGTTGGCGCGCTGGACCAGCCCGCGCTCGTCCACCAGGACAATGGGCATGGGCGCCGTGGCCAGCACCGCTGCCTCCTCGTGCAGGGCGCGACGCAGCTCGCGGTCCCGGCGGTTGGGCTCGGAGATGTCCACGTACTCCGCCAGGAAGCCGGTGACCACGCCATCGGTGAGCAGCGGCGTGGAGGAGGCCATGGCCTCCACCACCTCGCCGTCCGCGCGCAGGAAGCGCCGAGGGAAGCGCAGGGGCGAGGGTCGGCCCGCGCGTCGGTCGGCCCGCTGCGAGATGGACTCCTCCCGCTCGTCCGGGTGGAAGAACTCCTCCAACTGGCAGCCCAGCACCTCGCCGGCAGAACGCCCGAGCAACCGCGCCATCGCGCGGTTCGCATACAGCACCTGCCCGTGCGGCGTAATCAACACCAGGCCGTGCTGGATGGTCTCGAAGAGCGCGCGGTACGAGTCGTCCTGTCGGGGGTCCCGCCAGGCACCCTTCGGGGTGGCGTGGTCCGGCGGGTCGGAGGCGGCTCCAGTCATGCCGTGCGCGATTCCTCGGCAGACGCGGCGGGGTCCGCCGGATCCGTGCCCGTCATCTGGTAGCCGACGCCGTAGACGGTCTCGATCACGTCCGGCAGGCCCAGTTGCTTCAACTTGCGGCGCAGTCGGGAGACGTGCTGCTGGATGAAGTTCGCGTCTCCTGAGGCTTCGTAGTTCCACACCTCGCGCGCCAGTTCGTCGGAGGTCACGGTCTCCCCGGCACGGTCCATCAGCACGCGCAGCAGTACGCCCTCCGACCGCGTGAGCCGCCGCCGCAGGTCGCCCACGCGCACCTCGCCGCCGGCGACGTTGAGTTGCAGGCCGTGCGGGCCGCGGCGCACCTGCGAGGGGTCGCGGCGCCCGGCACGGCGGGTCACGGCCTCCACGCGGGCGCAAACCTCCACCACGTGGAACGGCTTGGAGACGAAGTCGTCCGCTCCGGCGTCAAACGCGGCCACGCGCTCGGAGAGGCGGTCGTGTCCGGAGATCACGATCACTGGTATCTGCCCGGCCTGGCGCAGTTCGCTGCAGAGGGTCAGGCCGGACTCGCCGGGCAGGGCCACGTCCAGCAGGACCAGGTCGTAGTGGTGCTCCGCCAGGCGCGCCCTCGCGGCGCGGGTGGAACCGGCAACGTCCACCACGTAGTCGCGGCGGCGCATGCCCTGCGCCACCAGGTCCGCGGTGGCCGCATGGTCCTCCACCAGGAGGAGACAGATGGGTTCCTTGCGTGGAGTCTGAGCCATTCCGCCCCGGAGTCTATCCACAGCCCGCCCGCCCCGACCGACCACGGGAACAGGATTCGGTCAGGGTGTCCGGGCGGTGCGGCGGCCGGCGGCGAGACTGCCGGGCGTTCCTGTCAGCAGTCTGAGTCTCCGCCCCGGTCGGGCGGACTACCCTCAACTGCCCCTCATCACACCCGACACTCGCTTTACACGCCACAGTCGGCAGCACCCGAAGGGACGCGCGCCGGGCAGCCATCCTGCGAGAGTTGGAGCAGCGCGTGCCACGCTCCGTCCTGGTCATCGACAACGAACCGGCCGTGCGCGAGATCCTGGCGGCCATGCTTGCCGCCGACGGCATGGAGGTGAGCGTGGCCAGCCACTCAGACCAGGCCCTCACCCTGGCGCAGGCATCGCGGCCCGACCTGGTGCTACTGGATGTCCAACTCCCCGGCACGGACGGCTGGGAGATCCTGCAGCACCTACGCGGGACCTACCCCGGCCTGCCGGTGGTGATGATGAGCGACCAGCGCCATCGAGGTCGGGCTGAGCGCGAGGCAGACGGGTTCATCGCCAAGCCCTATCGACGCCACGACATCGTCCGCGCGGTGCGGCTCGCGCTCGGCGGCCAGGGGGAGGGCTGAGGGGGAGGGAGTGGCGCGCCGAGAGGGATTCGAACCCCCGACCGGCAGATCCGAAGTCTGCTGCTCTATCCCCTGAGCTACCGGCGCGCGCCGATACCAGTGTACCGCGCGGCCCCGTTCCGCCGCTCCCGGAGCCCCTCAGCGGTGCGCCGTATCATCGAAGGATGGACGACGCGCCAGGGACACAGGTGCCGGAAGAGGCGCGCCAGGGGCTGCGCGCGGTCATGCAGGCGCACGCGGCGGGCAACGTGGACGCGGCGCTGGCGGGGGCCGGCGAACTGCTCGAGCGCTGGCCGCACTACGCGCAGGCGCGCTCCTACCTGGGGCAGACGCTCGTGACGCGCAAGCGGCGATTCGCGGACGGACTGGCGGAACTGGACCGCGCTGTGGAGGACGGCAGCGACGACCCGTACATCCTCTACACGGCCGGCTGGTGCCGGGAGTTCGTCGCCAACGCCACGGCCGGCGCACGCGGAAGCAAACCTCGAGGCGGCGCGCACCAGTCGGTCGAGGTCCCCGCGGACGACCTCTATGCTTCCGCCACGGCGCTGTTCCGGCGTGCGCTGGCCGCGGGCCCGGACGACCAACTGCAGGGCGACATTGAAGACATGCTCACGGTGATCTCCAACGTGACCGGCGAGCCCTGGGACGACGGCGAGGAGGTAGAACGTGCCGCACCTCGACCTCGATGACGGGTTTCGCCTGTACTACGAGACGCACGGCCCCGCGCCCGGAGCCCCGGGCGCGGGCACGCCCGTACTGCTCGCGCACGGCGCGGGCGGGAACGCCCTCTCCTGGTGGCAACAGGTGCCGGCCTTCGCCGATCGCTACCCGGTAATCACCTTTGACCACCGCGCCTTCGGCCGCTCACCGGACCTGGAGGAGGGCCCGGGCCGCATCGGCTTCGGCACGGACGTGCGCGCGCTGCTGGACCACGTGGGCGCGGAATGCGTGCACTTCGTCGCGCACTCCATGGGCGGGCGCACGGCCTTCGGGCTGCTCTCGCGGGCGCCGGAACGGCTCGCGTCGCTGGTTTACTCGGGGACCAACGGCGGCTGCGTGGACGACCGCTACCGAGAACTGAAGGCGAAACTGGAAGCGGACGGCACGCTGGCCGGCTCGCTGCTGTCGCGCGCGCTGGCGGAGGGTTTCGGCGAGGAGTCCCCGGAGATGCGCTACCTCTACCTGCGCATCCGCTCCATCAACCCCTCGCGGTCGGCGGACTTCCTGAAGCCCACGGGGCGGATGGTGAACTACCGCGGCTCCACGGCGCAGCGCCTGGCGGACAGCGGCCTGCCGATCCTCTGGGTGGTGGGCGAGCACGACCGCGTGGTGCACCCGGACCTGATCCGCCTGTCGCACGAACTCACGCCCGGCTCGCGATTCCACCTGGTGCGCGGCGCCGGGCACTCCGGCTACTTCGAGCGCCCGCACGACTGGAACCAAGCCGTGCGCTCGTTCATCGACGAGGTGGAAGCCGCCTCGTAGCCGGTCGCCCTACGCCTCCGGGCGTCCCAGCGCGCGTGCGGCCTGCGCCAGGTGCACCTCGTCGTGCTCCAGGGTGTGCTCCACCCACCACCACAGGTCGAACGTGCCGATCTCCGGCTGCGAGCCCAGGCGGCGCCACTCCTGCTCGGTCAGCCGTTCGAGGATGGCGACGGTGGCTACCCGCTGGACGCGGAAGCCCTCCAGCAGCGCGTCCAGGCTGTCGCCTCCGCGCCAGCGCGTCTCCGCCCATGCCTGCTCATCGAACGGAGCCAGCGCCGGAACGTCCTCCACGGCAATACGCTCGATACGTGGCCGCATCACCATGAACTCGTCGTCGCGGAGGTGCGCCAGGACGGTGCGCGCGGACCACTCGCCAGGCGCGGGCGCGCGGTCGAGGACCTCGTCAGACACGCCGCCGGTGATCGTGGCGAGGCGGCGGGCCGACTCGGCGAGCCGCGAGACCAGCAGCGCGCGGTCCTGCGTGCCGCGGATGGGATCGGGTGACATGGTTTACCTCCAGGCCGCTGAGGGAAGCGCCCATCCTACGGAAGCGCGCTGCGGACGCAAGCGGCGGGAGCAGTGACACGGGCGGGTTGCGCGGAGGGACGTATGACGCCACACTGGCGTCATGCAGACGCCTACCGCCGCGACCGAGAGAATTGAAGAGAGTCCAATGATAGGAGTAACTAGCGGAGACGCAATCGTCGTTGAGGGCCTGACCAAGTCCTACGGCAAAGTGGCAGCGCTCCGCGGCATTGACCTGCGCGTGGAGCGCGGCATCGTCTTCGGCCTGCTGGGCCCGAACGGCGCCGGCAAGACCACCCTGGTCCGCATCCTCACCACGCTTCAGCCGCCGGACGGCGGCACGGCGCGCGTGGCCGGGTACGACGTGCGCCGGGACGCGGACGCCCTCCGCCGCTCGATCGGCCTCGCCGGCCAGTTCGCTGCCGTGGACGACCAATTGACCGGCCTGGAGAACCTGGAACTCGTGGCGCGCTTCTACCACCTGCCCAAGGCAGAGGCCCGCCGCCGGGCACGGGCGCTCATCGAGCGCTTCGACCTGGTGGACGCGGCCAACCGACGGGCCATCACCTACTCCGGGGGCATGCGCCGCCGCCTGGACCTGGCCGCCGCGCTCGTGGCGGAGCCGGAGGTCCTCTTCCTGGACGAGCCCACCACCGGCCTGGACCCCCGCAGCCGCATGGACCTGTGGGGCGCCATCGAGGAACTCGCGCGAGGCGGCACTACGGTGCTGCTCACCACGCAGTACCTGGAGGAGGCGGACCGCCTGGCCTCTCGGATCGCCGTGGTGGACCACGGCGTGGTGATCGACGAGGGCACCGCGGACGAGTTGAAGTCTCGCGTGGGCGGGCGCGTCCTGGTGGTGCAGGTGGCGGATGCCGCACAGTTGGAGCAGGCCCAGACGATCCTGGAGGGCCTCGGCGCGAACCCGCACCTGGACCCCTCCGTGCGCGAGGTCAGCGTGGCTGTGGGCGAAGGCGCTCGGTCGCTGGCAGAGGCGGTGCGCCGCCTGGACGCGGCGCGCGTGGAGATCGCCGACGTCTCCCTCCGTCAGCCCAGCCTGGATGACGTGTTCATGGCGCTCACCGGCCACGCGGCCGAGGACGGCGCCACCACCGAAGGGAACCAGCAATGAGCAGCGTGGCCTCTACGGTGCGCTCCGAGCCCGGCGCCGGCACGCGCTTCGGCTGGCTCTTCCACGACGTGATGCTCATGACCCGGCGAAACCTGGTCCGCTACCTGCGGCTGCCGGAGAACCTGATGAGCGTCACGGTGCAGCCCATCATGTTCCTGGTGCTGTTTACCTACGTCCTCGGTGGCGCCATCCGCGCGACCACGGACGACTACCTCACGTTCCTGCTCCCGGGCATCCTGGTCCAGACCATGATCTTCGGCGCGATCATGACCGGGTATGGGCTGGCACAGGATCAGCAGAGCGGCCTCTTTGACCGCTACCGCTCTCTCCCCATGTCCCGCTCAACGGTCATCCTTGGGCGCCTGCTGGCGGACGTCCTGGCCAACGTCTTCGTGGCGGCGCTCCTGATTGGCGTGGGCTACGCCATGGGGTTCCGCTTCCACGGCGACATCCTGCAGTCGCTGGGGATGCCGCTGGTGGCCATCCTCTTCGCGCTGCCGGTGTCCGGCTTCTTCGCGGCCATGGGGCTGGTGGTGCGCACCGTAGAGGCGCTCAACATGACCTTCGTGGTCATCTTCCCGGTGACGTTCATCTCCTCCGCGTTCGTGCCGGTGGAGACCATGCCGGGATGGCTGCAGCCCGTGGCGGACGCCAACCCGTTCACCATCGCGGTGAACGCGTCCCGCGCGCTGGCGCTGGGGCAGGACGCCACCTCCGAGGTGCTCGGCACCCTGGCCTGGGTGGCGGTCCTCACGCTGATCGCCATCCCCCTGGCGGTGAAGGCGTACAACCGCCCGCGGTAGGACAGTCCCGCGAGGGCTACCGCAGGAGGGCATCGATCTCGCGCGCGAGGTCGATGTCCTTCTGCGTAATGCCGCCGGCGTCATGGGTGGACAGAGTCAGCCGCACCTTGTTGTAGACGCCCCAGGTCTCGGCATGGTGATCCGCCCGCTCCTGGAGCACGGCCACGCGCGCGAGGAACCCGAACGCCTCCACGAAGTCCGCGAACTCGAACTCGCGCGTCACCTGGTCGCCGTCGCGTCGCCAGCCGTCCAAACCGTCAAGCGCCTGCTGAATCGCGGCGTCATCCAACCGCTCACGGTTCGCCATGGGGTACCTCCTCTGCTGCCGCGACGCTCCCGGGCCATGGGCCCCGGCGCCTGCGGCGTCCTTCGAGCGTACCGCCCGGACGGCTCCTCCCTTGCCCGCCAGTCCTCCGGGGCTGGACACTGTGTGCCCCACTGGCGTCACCAGGGGGGCGCTGTCGGGCGGGGCAGACGAGGGAGCCACAGATGTCCTCCATCCTGGAGACCTACGAAGCCGCGCACGGCAAGTCCAGGGCGCTCGCCGCGAAGGCTGCCCGCGTCTTCCCTTCCGGCGTCACGCACGACGCCCGTGCCTTCCACCCCTTCCCGATCTACGTGGAGCGCGCGGAAGGCCCACGCAAGTGGGACGTGGACGGCAACGAGTACGTGGACTACATCGGCGGGCACGGCGCGTTGCTGCTGGGCCACAACCGCCCGGAGGTCATGGACGCCGCGCGCGCCGGCATGGCGCGCGGGACGCACTTCGGCTCCTCCCACGACCTGGAGATCGCCTGGGGCCAGCAGGTCATCGACATGGTGCCGTGCGCGGAGCGGGTGCGGTTCACCTCCTCCGGCACCGAGGCGACGATGATGGCGCTGCGGCTGGCGCGCGCCTACACCGGCCGCGAGCGCGTGGTGAAACTGGCGGACCACTTCCACGGCTGGAACGACCTGCTGGTGGGACGCACCCGCGACGACGACCCGCTGCCCTTCTCCGTGGGCGTGCCCGCTTCGTTCTACTCCACGCTCACCGTGCTGCCCTCCGGCAACGCCAGGGCGCTGCAGGAGGCGCTGGAGCCGCGCGACGTGGCCGCCGTGATCCTGGAGCCCACGGGCGCTCACTGGGGCTCCCACCCGCTGGACCCGTCCTACCTGCACGAAGCGCGGCGCCTCACGGAGGAGACCGGCGCCCTGTTCATCATGGACGAGGTCATCACCGGCTTCCGGATGGCGCCGGGCGGCGCCCAGGAGCGGTACGGGGTCACCCCGGACCTTTCCACGCACGCCAAGATCCTCGCCGGCGGCTTCCCCGGCGGCTGCGTGGCCGGCCGCGCGGACATCCTGGACTTCATCGAACTGCGAGACGGCGACTCGGACTGGAACGAGCACCGGCGCATCTCCCACCAGGGCACCTTCAACGCCAACCCGGTCTCGGCGGCCGCCGGCCTGGAGGCGCTGCGGCTCATCGCCAGGGGCGGAGAGTGCGAGGCCGCGGACGCCACCACGGCGGAACTGGTGCGCGGCCTGAACGCGATGTTCCGGGAGGAGTCCGTCCCCGGCTCCGCCTGGGCCACCTCCTCCATGTGGCACACCAACCTGGGATACGACGCCCCCATGCCCGTGGAGGTGGAGTGGGACGCGCTGGCGGAACCTCGAGGGGTGGAGCCGGGCCTGCTGCGGCCCCTGCGCTGGGCGCTCTACAACCACGGTGTGGACCTGATGGGCACGGGCGGCATGGTCTCCAGCGCCCACGGCCCCTCAGAGGTCGAGCACACCATCCAGGCGTTCCGCTCCGCCGTGGGGGATCTGCGGGCGGAGGGCATGCTCGCCTAGCGCTGCGGCCCCCTGGAGCAGCAGTGGAGGACCGGTCGGACTCCACAAATGGCCCCAGTGCGGACAGACGTGTGCTGATTGATCCGTTCCACGCTTGTGGATAACTCGTGCCCTGCCCGGGTGTCTGTACCGCCGATCCGCTGACATACTCCCCGGCGTGGCGGGAACAATGAGACAAGCCGGCGCGCACGTCGCGCGCCAGGCCACGGCCGCAGGCCTGAGTGGCCTGGCAGTCGCCCTGTTCATCGGGGTGATGGCGTTCGCCATCAGCACGAACCCGGCCGACCGTGACGACGAGGACGCACCCTCCGCCGATCAGACGGCCGCGCACTTCCTGCCGTCCTCTACGAAGGCCGCCGAAGTCCGGAGCCTCTCCACCGTCCGCGCCGGAACCCTGAGCACCCCGGATGCCATCGTTGCCGCCTCAGACGCCGCGCCGGCGAACCAGCGAGCGCTGCTCGCCTCCCGGGATGACGTGGACGATGCCGCGGACCGCGTGGACGAGGTGCTCGGCGCCACGCCGGACGTGGAGCCACTCAGCCCGCAGGACACGGCGACCCCGGCGGTGGCGGGCGCGAGCGCCACGCCGCTGACCGGCGGCGAGGGCACGCCTGACGACGAAGGCGTGACGGTCGCGGCCTCGGTGCTGGTGGTGCCCGCGGGGACCACGCCGGAGTTGGCCGCCGGCGACCGGGCTGAGGCGACGGTGTCCTTCTACTACTGCCAGCGCGGCGAGCGCGGCCTGCACCCCGGCGACGGCGGCAAGTTCTGCGGCGTGATGCGGGATGGGGACGTGGTGTATGACGGGGCCGCGGCCTGCGACTACGCCTACCTGGGCCAGCGGTTCCGCATCCTGGGTGACCCGCTGGACCGGGTCTACACCTGCGCGGACACCGGTTCGGCCGTCCACGGCCTGCACCGCGACATCTGGTTCATGACCAGCGACGAGGGCTGGTCATGGCAACTCCAGGTGGGCCAGGTGGCGACCATCGAGATCGTGGAGTAGCGCGGCCCAGCGCCCCACGGGAACGATTGCTGCGGGCCCGAGAGCAACCCGACAGCGCCCCGCAAGCCAGCGTTAATAGCCTCTTCACGACTTCCGCCGCGTGCGCCCTTGCCACTGAGTGTCACGACAGGCATCATATTTTGTGCAACAGCGCACAAACGCTCAGCCCCCGTTCGACCCCCCAGGCGAACAGGGAGCGGGCACTTTCCGCGGACCTCCCAGCCCCGCGGCAGGCGACCCGGCCCCAGCATGCCGGCCGCTAGTGAAGGACACGACCATGACCACAACGTTCGACATGGAACAGCGCGCCATGCGCTCCGAGATCGGTCAGCGCATCCGCGAGTGGCGCCTGCGCCGGGAGATGTCCCAGGCCGAGGTCGCCCGCGTCGCCGGCATCACGCAGGCGTCGCTTTCCAACTACGAGAACGGCAAGCGCGACATGCCGCTGTCCACGCTGCTCGGCGTGTCGGCAGCCCTCAACGTCTCGCTGGGCGACCTGTTGGACCTGCCGGACGTCATCGTCGTCCGGGACTCGCTGCTGGGCCGCGCCGTGGAGCAGCTGCAGACGCGCGTCCCCGTGGGCGCGGGTGCAGAGGCCGCCCTCTAGGCGCATCGCGCACGACACCTCGAGGCCGCCCTGCCCTGGCCTCTGGATCATCACCGGAAGTCCCCCGCGCTGCGGGGGACTTCTGCGTTTGTCCCACGGCGCCACGGATGACCGCGGTCCGTGCCCCTTCGGCGATCACGCTGCCATCTGGTCAGGTTTTGCGACGCGGCACACACTTCCGCCCGAGCGCTGTCGCACGGGGCCGCTTGGGGCCTGCGTATACTGGCACCGAACTGGAGGGGGTACACCTTGGCGAACGATCGACCGGCGACGCTGGGCCAGCTGAAGGCCGCAGGCGTCACGATCCTCCCCGTCCGCGAAGAGATGCGGCGCAATCTCATCGAGAAGATCCGGGCGGGCGAGACCGTCTTCCCCGGCATCGTCGGATACGACGACACCGTGGTCCCGCAACTGGAGAACGCGATCCTCTCCGGGCAGGACATCATCCTGCTGGGCGAGCGCGGCCAGGCGAAGTCGCGGATCATCCGCAGCCTCACCTCCCTCCTGGATGAGTGGACGCCCGTCCTGGACGGCTGCGAGATCCCGGAGAACCCGCTGGAGCCCATCTCGCTCCAGGGCCGCCAACTGGTGGCGGAGCGCGGTGACGACGCACCCATCCGGTGGATGCACCGCACCGAGCGCTACGGGGAAAAACTGGCCACGCCGGACATCACCATCGCGGACCTCATCGGCGAGATCGACCCGATCAAGGTGGCGGAGGGCCGCTACCTGGGCGACGAACTCACTATCCACTTCGGCCTGATCCCGCGCACCAACCGCGGCATCTTCGCCATGAACGAACTCCCGGACCTGCAGGAGCGCATCCAGGTGGGCCTCCTGAACGTCATGGAGGAGCGCGACGTCCAGATCCGCGGCCACAAGGTGCGGCTGCCGCTGGACGTGCTGGTCGTGGCCACCGCGAACCCGGAGGACTACACCAACCGCGGCCGCATCATCACGCCGCTGAAGGACCGCTACGGTTCCCAGATCCGCACGCACTACCCCCAGTCCATCGAGAGCGAGATCGCGATCATGGAGTCGGAGGCGTCCCACGTCACCGACACCGAGTTCGAGGTCATCGTCCCGGACTACATGAAGGAAGTGGTGGCGGAGATCAGCCGGCTGGCCCGACGCTCGCCGGACGTCAGCCAGCGCTCCGGCGTCTCGGTCCGTGCCTCCGTGGCGAACTACGAGGCGCTGCTGGCCAACGCCCTGCGCCGCGCGATCCGCCTGGGCGACACCACCGTGGTGCCGCGCATCTCCGACCTCCCGTTCGTGATCCCCGCCCTGCAGGGCAAGATCGAGTTCGAGACGGTGGAGGAGGGCAAGGACGAGCAGATCCTGGACCGGCTGATCCAGGGCGCCATCGTCTCCACCTTCAACCGCCGCCTGGGAGACGTGGACACGGACCGCGTGGTGGAGACGTTCAAGACCGGACGCTCCGTGGAGACGGGCGAGGCGATGCCGGCCCGCGACTACGCCTCGCTGCTGCGCGCGGTCGAGGGCCTCGCGGAGGTGGTGGGCGCCGTCACGAACGACGAGCGGCCGGAGGTCCAGGCCTCCGCCGTTGAGTTCGTGCTGGAGGGCCTGCACCTGAACAAGCGACTGAACAAGGACCGGCTGGGCACCCAGGCGCTGTACCGCGGCTAGCCCGCGGCCCGGCGCCACGCCCCGCTCGTCCGGGATCGGACCTCCACATGGCCATGCGGTACCGCTACAGCGAATGGGACGGGACACAGGCGATCCCGTCCCTGGACGCGGACGAGATCCTGGAGGCCCTGTCAGACGACCTGATGAACTTCGGGGACCTGCAGCACGCACTGCGGAACCTGATGCAGCGCGGCATGCGCTCGCCGCAGGGCGACCGGATGCAGGGGCTGCGCGACCTCCTCCAGCGCCTCCGCCAGATGCGCCGCCAGCGCCTGGACCAGTACGACATGGGCGGCGTGATGGAGGACCTCCGTCGCCAGTTGGAAGAGATCCTGGAACTGGAGCGCCAAACGCTGGAGGACCGCATGGGCCCCCAGGGCGGCGAGTCTCCGGAAGGCCAGGACGGACAGGACGGCCAGCCCCAGGCCGGCGACCAGCAGCAGCCCGGCGACCAGCAGGGCCAGCAGGACGGCGAGCAGGGCCAACAGCAGCCCGGCCAACAGCAGCCCGGCCAACAGCAGCCCGGACAGCAGATGCCGGGACAGCGCGGGCAGCAGAGCCCGGGTGGCCAGCAGTCCCAGCAGGGGCAGGCCTCGGACGGGGGCGAGCCCTCGGACGGCGGTGAGCAGGGCCAGGCGGGGCAGCAGGGCGGCGCCGGAGACGACGAGCAGCAGCAGTTCCAGGAGATGCTGCGCCGCATCGCGGAGCGCAAGCAGCAGTTCCTGGACGACCTGCCGCCGGACGCCGCCGGCCAGATGAAGGAACTCCAGAACTACGAGTTCCTCAACCCGGATGCCCAGCGCCGCTTCCAGGAACTGACGGACCAACTCCGCCAGGCCATGACCAACCAGTTCTTCCAGAACGTCCAGGAGATGGTCGAGCAGATGTCGGAGGGCGACCTCCAGCGCATGAAGGACATGGTGCGCGACCTGAACGACATGCTGGCCCAGCGCATGCGCGGCCAGGAGCCGGACTTCGACTCCTTCATGGAGCAGTACGGCGACATGTTCGGCGACAACCCGCCGCAGTCCTTGGACGAACTCATCCAGCAGATGCAGGCCCAGATGGAGGCCATGCAGTCGCTGATGCAGTCCATGCCCTCTGACCAGCGGGAGCAGTTGCAGAGCCTGCTGGCGGACCGCCTGGGCGATCCCGAACTGGAGTCAGAACTCTCCGAACTCGCCCAGAACCTGGACTTCCTCAACCCCAACCGCGAGGACCCCTCCTCCTACCCGTTCCGCGGCGACGAGGAGATCGACCTCCAGGCGGCCATGAACCTCATGGGCGAGATGCACGACATCGACGACCTGGAGGGCGACCTGGAGCGCGCCCAGTACACCGGTGAACTGGACCACGTGGACCTGGACCAGTTGCGCGAACTGCTGGGCGACGACGCCGTGGACCAGTTCGAGGAACTGAAGCGCCTGCTGGAGGTGCTGGAAGAGGCCGGCTACGTCCGCCGCGAGGGCGACGAGTGGCAACTGACTCCGCGCGGGACGCGCATGATCGGCCAGAGCGCGCTGCAGGAGATCTACCGCCAGCTGAAGAAGCAGGACATCGGCAACCACCCGGTGCCGGAGTCCGGCCGCCACGGCGAGCGCCTGGACGACTCCAAGCCCTACGAGTTCGGCGACCCGTTCTACCTGGACATGCGCAAGACCATCATGAACGCCCTCGAGCGCGAGGGCCGCGGCTCCCCCGTGGCACTGTCGCCCCAGGACTTCGAGGTCTACCGCAGCGAACTGGTCACCACCACGGCAACGGTGCTGATGGTTGACCTTTCCTGGTCCATGGCTCTGCGTGGCTCCTTCCAGGCAGCGAAGAAGGTGGCCCTGGCGCTGCAGAACCTGATCCGCGCGCAGTACCCGAAGGACTCCCTGTACGTCATCGGCTTCTCCGCCTACGCGCGGGAGTTGAAGCCGCAGGAACTCCCCTACGTCCGCTGGGACGAGTCCGTGCTGGGCACCAACATGCACCACGCGCTGTTGCTTGCGGAGCGCCTGCTGGCGAAACACCGAGGCGGCGCGAAGCAGATCCTGCTGATCTCGGACGGCGAGCCCACCGCTCACCTGGAGCGTGGCCGCTCGCAGTTCGCCTACCCGCCCAGCCCGATCACGATCCGGGAGACGCTAAAGGCGGTGAAGCGGGTCACCCAGCAGGACATCCGCATCAACACCTTCATGCTGGACCGCAACTACTACCTCAAGGAGTTCGTGAACCAGCTGGCGAAGATCAACGGCGGCCGCGTCTTCTACACGACGCCGGACCGCCTGGGTGAGTACCTGCTGGTGGACTACGTCCAGCACAAGAAGAAGAAGCTCACCGGCCGCTGACCGGTCGCTGGGGTCGAGGGCAACCTCGAGGCACCGCAGCCGGCGCTGCGCGCCGGGCCCATCCCCCTGCCCCCTTCCCGAGGGAAGGGGGATGAGATGTGATGGGGGTTGCACCCCCATCACGGCTTCGCCCCCGCACTGGCCCACGTGCCCGCTGCGAGCCCGCCTCCGGCTGCGCCTCTTAGCCACGAGGACGACGGTCGAGTGGCGACGAAGTGCTCAACCGCCGGGACAACACGGTTCAGCCCGGGTGGGTCGCAGTCTCTCTGCCCTTGGACGTCCCCTCACTCGGAAGCCGGTATCCCGAGGCGCTCATGAGCCCGTCCAACCGCGAAGAGAGCCGTGCTGATCCTGGCCTGTCGAGGTTGCGGCCGACGCTACCCCTTGTCCGCTGTAGGGGCCCAGCGTGCTGCGCCCTCCGCCGGCGTTCCGAGGCAGGTCGGCGGAGGGCACTCGTGTGGGCGTGCAGGCACGCCCGCTGAACAGCGTCCAGGGCCACCGGCTCCCACGTCGGGCGGCGGCAAGAGGAGGCAGGGTTCTTCCCTGCGGGATTAGATCCAGATGCCCGGGCGTTCCTGCCAGAAGAACTGCACCAGCACGCCGCCGGTGTGACGGGGGTGGATGAACGCCTCGGTCCAGCGCGCGCCATCGCGTTCGCCGGAGCGCTCGCCGAAGGTGGGGATGCCGTGCAAGCGGCAGGCGCGCACGGCGCGGTCCCAGTCGCCCACCTCGAAGGTCACGTGGTGCATGCCCTCGCCGCGGGTGTCCAGGAACTTCTGGATGAAGGACTGCTCGTTGGAGGGCTCGATCATCTCGAAGCGGATCTGCTCCGTGGGCGTCTCCAGGACGCGTGTGCGGAAGCCCGCCTGCAGGCCCTCGCCGGGCGAGCGCCACACGGTGCGCAGGCCAAAGACACGCTCGTACCAGTCGCCCAGTTCGTCGCGGTCGGCGGTAGCGTGGGCCAGGTGGTTCACCGCGACGATGCCCAGCGTGTCCGTGCGGTCGTCGTCGAAGAGTTCGCCCCGGTGCCACGGCTCACCCGCGTACATCTGCCAGAGGAAGCCGCGCCCGCCGCCTCGAGGGTGGAGGTAGACCATGCCTCGCCCGCCGTCCTCGCCCGGCTCGGGCTCGCGGTAGCCCCACGGCTGCGAGCCCTCCGCGCGGATGACCTCGGCGGCCTGGCTGGCGGACTCGATCTGGATCGCCACGTGGTGAAGGCCCGGTCCGGTGGGGCCGGCGAGGAAGCGGTGGAGGTAGGAGTCGTCCCCGCGCGGGGCGATCAACTCCCAGCCGATGGCGGTGCGTCCCGGGATCTCCAGGTTGACGCCGAAGTACCCCTCGTCGTTCTCGAATTTGCCCGCGGAGCGGAAGCCAAAGAAGCGCTCCATCAGTTCGATCTGCGGGTCAAGGGAGGGCACGGCCATGCTGATGTGGTCGTACCGCTTGATTCGAATCATGCTTCCTCCAGCCGCTTCGTGACCGACCCGCCGATGATAGCGGCGAGCCCGGTACGGGCCTCCCGGCTAGCATCCGAGGATGCGCCAACGAGCCGTGATCATCCTCAACCCCCGCGCGCGGCGCTCCGTGCCGGCCGACCGCCTGCGCGAGGCGGCCGCCACGGGTGCGCCGTCCTGGGACGTGGAGGTGGTGGAGACCGCCCACGCCGGCCAGCCGGCAGAGGTCGTCCGGGAAGCGCTCGCCCAGGGTGCGCACGCCCTGATCGCCTGCGGCGGAGACGGCACGCTCAACAGCGTGGTGAACGCGGTGCGGGCCACCGGCAACCGCCAGGTCGCCGTGGGCGTGGTGCCCGGCGGCACGGCGAACGTCTGGGCGCACGAGGCGGGAGTTCCCCGGGATCCGCTCGGCGCCCTCGCCGTGCTGGAGCACGGGTACCTGGCGCAGGTGGACCTGGGCGTGGCGCGCGTGGGGGACCTGGAACGCGCGTTCCTGCTGATGTGCGGCCTGGGCCTGGACGCGGAGGTGGTGCGCCAGGTGGACGCGGCGCCGGCCCTCAAGCGTCGGTTGGCCCAGGGCGCCTACGTGGTGGCGGGGGCCCGTGCACTTCGAGCGCAGCGTCCGGTGATCTGCACCATCGAGGCGTGGCACGGGGCGGACGGGCGGGAGGTGTCCCGCGTGCGCCGGTCGCTCGTCCTCGCGGTGGCGGGGAACACGCGGCTCTACGGGGGCGTCAGCCGCATCACCTCGGACGCCCGCATGGACGACGGCCTGCTGGACCTCGCGACCTTCGAGGCGCGCCCGGGGCGCCGGGCGCTGCTGGACGGCCTGGGCCACGTGGGCCGGGGGATCGCCCGGCTGCGCGGCGGATGGCACCGTGGACCTGCACCACGCTTCGCCTATGACCGTGCAGCCCGCTTCGTGATCCGTCCGGAGCGGGCGCTGGCGCTGCAACTGGACGGGGAGTGGTTCGCCTCCGCAGACCCGGCACGGTCGCTGGACCTCCTCGTGGAACCGGGCGCCCTCCGCGTGCTGGTACCGCCCGGCCCGAACCCGCTGTTCCAGGCGCGCCCGGGCAGGGCGTAGTCCTACAGGGGCGTGAGCACACCGCCGGCCAGGCGGTAGCGGGTGGCGTCCGGCATCTCCTCCGCGGAGGGTCGATCCTGGTCCGGCGTGGTGATCAGCACCTGGTCCACCCCGTACGCCGCCTGCAGAATCCGCTCCCTGCGTGCCGGATCCAACTCGGAGAGGATGTCGTCCAGGAGCAGGACCGGAGGGTCACCGCTCCGCTCGGTGGACAACTCCACCTCCGCCAGCCGCAGTGCCAGTGCCGCCGTGCGCTGCTGGCCGCGCGAGGCGCTCTGACCAGCCGAGTGTCCGCCAATGAGGAACTGCACGTCGTCACGGTGCGGCCCCCAGCGCGTGACGCCTCGGCGGATGTCCTCGCGACGCTCCTCCACCAGCGCGGCGCGGAAGCGCTCGGCCAGGTCGTGCTCACGGACAGCCGCCACGATGCCCGCCGGGAGTCGCGGCTCGTAGCAGAGGGCGAGGTCCTCCGCCTCCCCCGGCGCGAGTTCCGCGTACCGCTTGGCGGCGTCACGGGCGAGCGCCCGCAGCGCGTCCGCGCGGCGCTGGGCGATCAGCGCGCCGGCGGTGGCGAGTTCGTCGTCCCAGAAGTCCAGTTCGTCCGCGCGCCCTCGGCGTTCCTGCAGGCGGCGGAGCAGCGAGTTGCGCTGCTCCAGCACGCGGCCGTAGCGCTGGAGGGAGCGGAGGTAGGCGCCGTCGAACTGGGAGATCGTGATGTCCAGGTAGCGGCGCCTCACCGCCGGGGCGCCCGCGATGATCTCCAGGTCGTCCGCGGAGAACATCACCACCCGCAACTGGCCGATCAGGTCGGATGCCCGCTTCGCCACCCCGTTCACCCGGAACCGACGGGACGCGCGCGCCGGCGGCACGCCGGGGGCGGTCTCCTGTGCGATCACGGCGATCTCCAGCGTGCGCTTGCCGTGGGCAGTCTGAACGGCGGCCTCCAGCCGCGCGGCGGGCAGCGGATCATCCGCCACGGCCTCCCAGGTGATCAGGTCCAGGTCCGTGCCGCCCCGCAGCGTGCGGGCGGTGGCCAGCATCTGCACGGCCTCCAGCAGGTTACTCTTGCCCTGCGCGTTGTCGCCGGCGATCACGTGCCGCCCCGGCGAGAGCGCCAGGTCCAGGCGGCGGAACGAGCGGACGTTTGTGAGCGAGAGGTGCGCGAGGTGCATTCGCGTGATCTTACGGCCCCGGGAGGGCGGTGGCGGTCAGGCGCCGGCGGCGCGGACCTCCACGCAGAAGCGCGCGCCGCCCTGCAGGTCGCCCTCCGCCCAGATGCGGCCGCCGCACTCGTCCAGCAGTTGGCGGGCGACCGCGAGTCCCAGGCCGGAGCCCGGCACCCCCGGCCCCTTCGCGATGCGGTAGTAGGGCTGGAAGATCCGCTCGCGCTCCACCTCCGGGATGCCGGGGCCGTCGTCCGCGATCTCTAGGCGCACGGTGTCCTGGTCCCGGCGGGCCACGATGCGGATCGCGCCGCCCACCGGCCCGTGCCGGTTGGCGTTGGACAGCAGGTTGAGCGTGACCTGCTCCAGGATGCGCGGGTCGGCCAGCGCGACCGGCCCCTCCGCCGGCAAGTCGAGTTCCACCGACTGCTCCCGGAGCAGCAGCGCCGGCCGCAGGGTGGCCTCCGCGCTGCGGACTACCGCCCCCAGATCCACCTCCACGCGCTGCACCGCGTAGCCCGCGTGGCCGGCCCGGCCGAGGTCGATGAGGTCGTTCACCAGCGAGGAGAGGCGCATCACGCCCTGGCCGAGCGAGGCGACGAGTTGGCTCGCCGTCTCGTCCATCTCCCCCTGCCCCATCTGCAGCAGGTCGGCAAACGACTGGATCGAGGTGAGCGGTGTGCGGATCTCGTGGGCGATGGCGGCCATGAACTCGCGGCGACGGGTCTCCAGGCCCTCCAGGTCGCGCTCGCGGGCGTAGGCCGCCTCGTAGAGGGCGGCGTGGTCGAAGGCGGCGCCCAGCCGCGTGCTCAGCAGGTCCAGCACCACCGGGTCTCGGAGTGGCCCCGGTTTGCGGGCGACGATCCAGAGCACCCCCAGTGCATCCAGCCCGCTGCGCAGCGGCACCTGCGCCACCCACGGCCGCTTGCCGAGACGCACCGCCACAGGCTCCAGCCACGTTCCCTCGGTGGCGGCGGGGCGGCCCAGCTCCGGGCGCGCTGCCAGCGGGCCCTCCGGCGGAGGCGGCGCGTGCTCCAGCCAGCCGCGGGGATAGCCGTGCACGGCAACAGGCCGCAGGCCCCCGTCGCCGTCGTCGCCGTCGCCGACGATCGCGACCAGCATGCCCTCGCCCAGCCGCGCGCGAGCGAGCGCCTTCACGGCCTCGTTCGCGGTCGCTTCGATGTTGCGGGGGACGGCCAGCAGGTCCAGGAGCACGCGCTCGATCACCTCGCGGCGGCGTTCCCTGCCCACCCACCGGAGGTAGAGGGCGAAGGCGACCACGAACACCAGGCCCGTGACGCCATCAATGACGAAGACCAGCGGATCCAGCTCCGGGACCACCGCGACCTCGAGGGCGGCGTGGGCGGCGACCAGCAGCGCCGTGACGGCGGCAAAGGCGAGCCACAGGCGACGGAGCCCCCGCGGGACGCCCGCAGTCACGCTGCGCCCTCGCCAGGGCCGGGCGTGTACGTGGAACCGGGGTGGGGTGTCACCCTGCCGACCTCCCGCAGGCCCCCGCCGCGGGTGGCGCTGCTAGCGCAGCGCGATCAGAAGTTCGCGATCCGTCTCTGACGCCTCTCGGACGTACACCGGCTCCTTGAGGGCGCCTGCCAGCCCGGCGGCGAGTTCCTCGGAGTCCGTGGGCTCCTCGAGTTCCAACCGAAGGCGCGCTTCGCCCTGACTGTACGCCTCCACCGCGGCATGGCGCACCGCGTCCATGCGCGTGAGCGCGTCCTGCACGCGCATCAGGCCCTGGAAGCCGGCCAGCGGCGTGACGCGGAGCAGCACGCCCCCGTCCTCCGGCAAGAAGGTGACGATGGACGCCTGGGCCCCTGCGGGTGCGCGATCATCGTGCGGCTCGCCGTACGGGTCGCGCTGGTGTTGCCACGCGGCCTCGCGGGACGGGGGCACGGCCGAGCCCGGCGCGTCCCCGTGCGCGTGCGGGGGCACCCAATCACGCTCGCCCCTGCGACGTCCCGGGGGGGCGTCGGCGGGCGGCGGCGACGGGGCGGGCGAGGGCGGCTCGTACCAGGCCGGCGCCTGGCGTTCCGGTTCGCGGCCCGGCGGCTCATACCGCTCTGGCGGCGGCTGTTCCCGCTGTGGTGGTGGCTGCTGTTGCGGGGGTTCGTAGGCAGGCGCCGCATAGCGCGGCCCCTCCCGGCGAGGCGGCTCGTACCGGGCCTCCGGCTCCTGCACGCGGGGTGGCTCCGGCTCAGGGTTCCGACCGGCCGTCAGGAGCGATTCGATGCGTGCGAGGCGCTGCTGGATGTCGCGCACCTCGGTGACCAGGCCGTGGATGGCGCGCCGCAGGTCGTCGAAGGCAGCCGGGTCGATGGCCGGCGTGGCCGGCTCGTACCGCTGGGCTTCGTACCGTTGCTCGCGCCGCATGAGATCGCGCGCGCGGTCCATGGATTCGTCCAGGATGCGCTGCGCGCGCTGGCGCGCGTCCGAGAGGACGAACTCCACCTCCTGGCTCGCGGCGCGCGGGAGCGGCGGCAGGGGGTCGTAGGAACGCGGAGCGCCAAAGCCGGGATCGGGTGACTCCACGCGCTGCTGCATGTTCTGCAAGACGCGCTGAGCGGCGGCCTCATCGCCGCCGGAGAGGGCGACCAGGAGTGAGCCTACGGCACGCAGCACACCGGAATTGGGATCGGTGGAGCCTTCACCGGGTGGTGACATCAGTTCCGTCCGCTACCAGCCGCGCGCCGTTCCCGGCGCACGAACTTATAGCCCACGCCGCGCTCGTTCATGATCATAGGGTCATTGTGCGGATCGTCGCCGAGTTTTCTGCGCAGGTGCTGAATGTGCACCTTCAGGTAGTCGGTGTCGTCCATGTACTCGCGGCCCCACACCTTCGCCAGGAGCGTGCGAAACGTCAGCACGCGGTTCTCATTACGGGTGAGGTGATACAGCAGGCCGTACTCGATGGGTGTGAGTTTCACCGGCTCCCCGTGGACGCTCACCTCCCGGCTCGCGTAGTCCACCCGGAGCGGGCCGGCCTCGAAGGGTGGACCCTCGTTCGCGGGCACCTGGGACTCAGCGCGGCGGAGGACAGCGCGGACCCGCGCCATGAGTTCGATGTGCGAAAACGGCTTTGTGACGTAGTCGTCGGCGCCCAGTTCGAGCCCCTTAACCTTGTCTACCTCTTCGTGCCGGGCGGACAGCATCACGACCGGAACGTCCGAAAAGTGGCGCACCCGTTGGAGCACCTCGAAGCCATCGATATCGGGCAGTCCGATGTCCAGCAGGACGATATCCGGGCCGTCCCGCTCAACGGCCAGGACCCCGTCTTCGCCGGTGGCGCTAGATACGACCTCTGCCTCGGGCCAACGGAGATTGAATGTGAGACGGACGATCTCAACTACATCCGGCTCATCATCCACCACGAGTACCAGCATGGAAACAGTGTACGGGGAGCGGCCGTCAGTTGCCTGTCGAGTCCCCCGCCTGGCGCGGGCCTTGCAGCCCTCGAGCGGCCGTATTCGCACGGCGCGGCAAGTCTCGGGCTGCGGGTGACGGAAGCGTGTCGGGCGGTCGCGGTAGTTAGACAATCGTCCACTAGACAACTTTTTCTGCTTCCGCCAAGATGCTCCCCTGCCACGCCCGTGATGGCGTACCATCCGGGCGAGGGCGGACTTCGTACCGTCCAGCAGAACTAGTTTGGCTCCCCATTCGGGTTGCGAGGGGCAACTCGAATCGGCTTCCTCCGGGATCCCCGGGGGAAGTTGTCACGCGGATCCACCGCATCCGTGGAATCCCCCGGAGGCATCGGGAGGTCGAATGCAGAAGTACTTGATTCGGCGCCTCGTCCTGATGATCCCCACCCTGCTAGGGGTGACGTTCCTCGTGTTCGTCATGCTCCGGTCCATGCCGGGCGACGTCACGACGAACCTCCTGGGGGACTACGGCGCGGCAAGCCCTGAACTCAGGCAGGCCATCCTGAAAGACTTCGGTCTGGACGAGGCTGTGCCCATCCAGTACGTGAAGTGGCTGGGTGACATCGCCAGGCTGGACTTCGGGACGTCCTTCTTCAGCGGCCGCTCCGTGAACACGGAACTCCAGAGCCGGCTGGTGGTGACGACACAACTGGGCGTGATGGCGCTCGTCATCAATCTCGCCCTCGGCATCCCCATTGGCATCCTGTCCGCGGTCCGGCAGAACTCCTGGTTCGACAACGCCGGCCGCACGCTGGCCATCAGCCTGCTGGCAGCGCCCAACTTCTGGATCGCACTGCTGCTGATCACCATGGCCGGGCGGTACTTCAAGTGGGGGGTGCCCTCCACCTCCTATGTCGGGTTCTTCGACGATCCAATCCGGAATCTGAAGTTCACCATCGTTCCGGCCATCATCCTGGGAGCCTCCGGCTCCGGCACGATCATGCGTTTCACGCGCACGGCCATGCTGGAGGTGATGCGGCAGGACTACATCCGCACCGCCTGGTCCAAGGGCCTAAGGGAACGCGTGGTGGTGGTCCGGCACGCTCTGAGGAACGCGCTGATCCCCGTGGTCACCGTGATCGGCCTGTTCATCCCGGCCATCATTGGCGGCTCCGTGATCATCGAGAGCATCTACTCGATCCCGGGTGTGGGCCGGTACTACTTCTCCAGCATCCGGCAGTTGGACCTTCCGGTTGTCCAGGCAGTGAACCTACTCGGGGCCGTGGTGGTGGTATTCGCCAACCTGGCCGTCGACCTGGCTTACTCGTTCCTGAACCCGAGGATTAGGTACTCCTAATGGCAACAGCACAGCAAACCCTTGAGCGCGGCGCGGTATCCGGGGCACTTCCCTTCCACCAGCGGTGGACCAAGTCCACGCTCAAGTTCATCAAGCGCTACCCGCTCGGCGCCGTGGGAGCCTTCTTCGTCATCGTCCTGGTGGCCATGGCGGCGGTGCCGCAGGTCTTCACTCCCATGGAGACGCAGGACCCACTGAAGCAGAGCATCCTCACCCGCCTGGAGGGCCCCAGCGCCAGCAACTGGCTGGGGACGGATGACCTGGGTCGTGACGTATGGGCGCGCATCGTCTACGGGGCGCGTACCTCGATCATCATCGGCTTCGGCACGGTGATCGTGGCCAAGACGCTCTCCACGGCCATCGGAACGGTGTCCGGGTACTACTCCGGCTGGTTCGACACGGTCTTCCAGCGTGTCATCGACATCGGAGCCGCGCTGCCGGGCCTGGTGTTCCTGATCCTCGCCGTGACGGTGCTGGCCCCGCGCATGCCGGACGTGCTGTTCATCCAGTCCGACATCCTGGCGATCATCCTGGCGGTGTCCGTGCTGAACGCGGTCAACTCCTCCCGGACGGTCCGCAGCGTCGCGCTTTCACTCCGCGAGGAGCAGTACGTGGACGCCGCCCGCTCGCTGGGGGCGACCAACATGCGGATCATGACCAAGCACATCGTGCCGAACCTGTTCAGCATCGTGTTGGTCTCCGCCTCGCTGCTGGTGGGCTCGTCCGTGCTGCTGGAGTCCTCGCTCTCCTTCCTCGGCTACGGCGTGCAGCCACCGTCCCCGTCCTGGGGGCGCATGCTGAACGAGGCGCGCGAGTTCCTGACACGGGCGCCTCACCTGGCGATCTTCCCGGGCCTGTTGATCTTCCTGACCGTGTGGTCGTTCAACATGCTGGGCGACGCCCTGCGCGACAAGTTGGACCCACGCCTGCGGGGCTCCAACTAGCCTGAGGGCACCTCGGTAGCCAGCGGAGGGCGGGGAGGAATCCCCGCCCTCTCGCATTCACACACCACCAGCAGTCGAGGCGTTCCCGGCGACACGTACCGGTGGTATCTTCCCGCGCGGCAGGCACCGCGAGGGGGCGGCGCCGCCAGTCGAGGGCCTACCCCGCGAGGTTGGCCACCTCGCCCGCACATCACATCGGAGGAAGCACATGGAGATGACCGGCGGACAGGCCCTGGCCCAGTCCCTGAAGATCGAGGGCGTTGAGACCCTCTTCGCCCTCCCCGGCATCCAGTTGGACTTCCTGTTCGACGCCATCTGGGAGGAGCAGGACCACTTCGACGTCATCCACGCGCGGCACGAGCAGGCCACCGCCTACATGGCGGACGGCTTCGCGAGGAGCACCGGCAAGGTGGGCACGTTTGTGGTGGTGCCGGGCCCCGGTGTGCTGAACGCTACCGCCGCCCTCTCCACCGCCTATGCCTGCTCTTCGCCGGTGCTGTGCGTCACCGGCCAGATCGACTCCGCACTCATCGACCAGGGACGCGGTGCCCTGCACGAGATCCACGACCAGGCCGGCCTGCTGAGCCACCTCACGAAGTCCTCCGAGCGCGCGATGCACCCCACGGAGATCCCCGCCATGGTGCGCCGCGCCGCGCGCCTGCTGCGCTCCGGCCGGCCGCGGCCGGTGTCCGTGGAGGTGCCGCCGGACGTCCTGGGCACCGTGGCGGACGTCACGCTGCTGGAGCCGGACGCCCACAACCGCTACGACGACGAGCGCGCGGACGACGATGCGCTGGAGCAGGCCGCACGACTGCTCGGCCAGGCGGAACGCCCCCTGATCTGCGCCGGCGGCGGCGTGCTCTCCGCAGAGGCCTGGGAGGAGGTCCGGCAACTGTCGGAGGTCCTCGACGCCCCGGTGCTGATGACGTCGAACGGGCGCGGGGTGCTGTCCGACCGCGATCCGCGCGCCTTCAGTGGCCGCGTGGCGATGACTGAACTGGTGCCGAACGCCGATGTGATCCTGGCGATTGGCACGCGCTTCCTCCTGGCGACCAACGTGGGCTTCGGCTCCACGGCGGTGCAGGGCAAGGTCATCCAGGCAGACATCGACGCGGAGGAGATCGGCCGCAACCACCCGGCGGACGTGAGCCTGCTGGGCGACGCCAAATTCACCGCGGGACAACTGGTGGAGCGGGTCCAGAAGCACAACCGCAGCCGCCCCTCCCGCGCCACGGAGTACGCCGGCATCAAGGAGCGCCACTGGAAGGCCATGGAGACCACGCCCTGGCAGCGCTCGATGGCGCAGGCGCTCCGCGACGCCATGCCGGACGACGCCATCCTGGTGTCCGAGAGCACGCAGGTGGGCTACCACGTCCAGGGCGGAGGCTTCGAGGTCTTCGAGCCCCGGACGATGATCACCTCCGGCTACCAGGGGACGCTGGGCTACGGCTATGCCACCGCCCTGGGCGTGGCCGTGGGGAACCCCGACAAGAAGGTGGTCTCCATCAACGGGGACGGCGGGTTCATGTACAACGTGCAGGAACTCTCCACCCAGGCGAAGTTCGGCATCCCGCTGGTGACGGTGGTCTTCAACGACAACTTCTACGGCAACGTCCGCCGCATCCAGACGCAGCGGTACAACGGCCACACCATCGCCACCGAACTGAACAACCCGGACCTGGCGGCGCTGGCGGAGTCCTTCGGCGTCGCCGGCTTCAAGGCCAAGACGCCGGACGACCTGCGGAAGGCGCTCCGCGAGGCGATGGACCTCGGCGGCCCAGCCCTCATCGAGGTCGAGCAGCCGCCGACGCCGGACCTGCCAGGCGCCCAGCCGATGCAGGCGCTGCCGCCGCGCCCGGTGCTGAACCTGTAGCGGCAGACCACGGAGCGCCGAGGCCGAAGCCCCGGCTAGAGAGGCCACCGAGCATGGCTGACACGATCAGGGTGGGCGTCATCGGCGCCGGCGGGAACACGCGGAGCCGCCACATCCCGGGCCTGCAGGCCATCGACGGCGTGGAGGTGGTGACCGTCTGCAACCGCACGCAGGAGAGCGGCCAGCGGGTGGCGGACGAGTTCGGTATCCCCCACGTGGTGACGGACCCGAACGACGTGATCCACGCGGACAACATCGATGCCGTGTGCATCGGCACGTGGCCGTACCGGCACGCGGAGTACACCATGGCGGCGCTGGAGGCCGGCAAGCACGTGCTGGTTGAGGCGCGCATGGCGATGAACGCCACGGAGGCGCGCGCCATGCTCGCCGTGTCACGTCAGCACCCGGACCGCGTGGCCCAGATCGTCCCGTCACCGGTGGACTTCAAGTCCTGGCGCACCATCCGCCGCATGGTGGACGACGGCTCCCTGGGCCAGGTGCGAGAGGTGCACGTCAACCTGCTGACGGGCCAGAGCCTCAACCCGGACACCCCGCTCCACTGGCGCGAGCGCACGGACTACTCCGGTATGAACACCATGATGATGGGCCTCTACATCGAGGCCCTCCACCGCTGGCTCGGCCCCACGCGCCGCGTGATGGCGGACGGCAAGACCTGGGTCACGGAGCGCACGGACCAGGAGACCGGCCAGCCCTTCCACATCGAGGTGCCGGACAGCCTGGGCATCCTGGCGGTGATGGAGAACGGCGCGCGGGTGGACTACCGGATCACCTCCGTGGTGCACGCCCCCGCCGGCCCCAACGGCGTCTCGATCTACGGATCGAAGGGCACGCTGCACTGGATGATGGGCGACCGCATGACCTTCGCCCCCATGGGCCAGGAGGCCGGGCCGCTGGAGCCGGACGCCGGCACGGCGGGTGAGTGGCGCGTGGAGCAGGACTTCGTGGACTCCATCCGGGACGGTAAGCCGGTGGAACTGACCTCCTTCGAGGATGGCCTGCTCTACATGCGCGTGACCGAGGCGGCCTACCGATCCCGCCTCGAGGGCCGCGCCGTCGACGTGGCGGACGTGTAGCCGTGCGGGGCGGAGTGTGGCGCTACGAGCAGGGCGGCGGCGGCTTCTCGCTGGAGGCGCTGGCGATCCGCTTCGTGATCAACCTCGCCGGGCTGTTCCTGGCGGAGGCGATCGTGCCGGGCATCGTCATCGGCGACACCGGGTCGCTCGTGTTCGGCACGGCGATCTTCGCGGTGGTGAACATCCTGCTACGGCCGATCGCGACGATCTTCGCGTTCTGCCTGATCATCCTGACGTTCGGCCTGTTCGTGCTGATCATCAACACGGCCCTGCTCGGCGCCACGGCGTGGATCGCGGGCCAACTGGGCCTGGACTTCACCATCGATGGCTTCTGGAGCGCCTTCTTCGGCGCCCTCATCATCTCCATCGTCTCGCTGGTGGCGTCCACCTTCGTCCGAGGGCGGCGGCATTAGGGCTACGTGCGCAGGGCGGCGTGCCCGCCAAGGTCGAACAGCCGGGCCAGCATTGACTCCACGTGCTGCATCTTCTCGTCGCTGAGCTTGCCGGCGTAGCGGTGTACGTCTGCTTTCCTGACGGACAGCAAGGTGCCCAGGTCCATCGTGGAACCGCGATTGAGCCCTTCTGCTTCTCCGATCGGGACATGGGTCCACACGTCTCGCGCGCGAGTCGTGACCGGCGCCACGATGATCACGTCACGGACGTCGTTCAGCACATCGGTCGATAGGACGACGAACGGGCGCCTGCCGACCGGGGCCGGGAGGTCACCCCACCAGACCTCGCCCCGCCTCAACCGTCGGCATCCCGGTCCGGCACAGGACCATCCCACGGCAGCTCATCATCGATGTACGAAGCGATTCCCCGGAGCGCAGCGTCCACGAGCGCCAGTTCTTCCTCGGTCTCAGGCATCCGCCCGTACGCCTCTTCCGCCTGGCGACGCAGTTCTTCGCGCTCCGCGGCGACGACATACTCCGTGACTGCCTCGCGGATCATCCGGCTTCGGCTCGTGCCAGCAGACGCGCGGAGACGCTCCAGCCGGTCCAGGAGGGGCTTCGGGATGCTGATGGCGATCTTCGCGTAGCGCGGCTCATCCATAGGGCGAGGGTAACACGAGTCATACCGGTGGTATGACCCCAGGGGCACCACCGGTGCGTGCGGACGCTAGCCCTCGCCCGCGCCGATTGGGGCACGGCCCTTGCGCTGGTGACGGGGGGCACGGCCGGCGCGCGAGGGCGTCCCGGGCGGCTCCACGCGTACGGCGCAGGCCTTGTACTCCGGGATGCCGGAGGGCAGGTCCAGGGCATCGTTGGTGAGGAAGTTGGCAGCAACGCCCTGCAACTGCACGAAGGGCACGAACAACTCGCCTCGACGCATCGAGTCGTTGATGTGCAACGTGGCGATGATCTCGCCGCGGCGGGACGCCAGTTGCACCTCCTGGCCGTCCTGCACGCCCAGTTGCTCGGCGTCACGCGGGTGCATGTCCACCGCCACCACCGGCACCTTGCCCACCAGGCCCGGCACTTGCCGCGTGATGACGCCCGTGTGCCAGTGGTACAGCGAGCGGCCGGTGATGAGCGTGTAGGGGAAGCGCTTGCTCGGCAGTTCCGCCGCGGGTGGGCCCTGCTCCACTGCGACGAACAGGCCGCGGCCCCGCGGGAACTCCTCCTCGAACAGTCGAGGCGTACCGGGGTGCTCGGCATCCGGGCACGGCCACTGGATGCCGCCCTCGCGCTCCAGCCGCTCGTGCGTGAGTCCGCCGATGATCGGCGTGAGGCTCGCCATCTCTGAGAAGACGGCGGAGGCGTCCGGCCACTCGTAGCCCTCGATGGGGCGTTCCAGCAGGCGCTGCACGCGGCGCGAGATCTCGGCCGTGATCTCCCAGTCCGGCCGTGCTTCGCCGGGCGCGGTTGCCCACGGACGGACGAGTTGGACGCGGCGCTCCGAGTTGGTGAACGTGCCGTACTTCTCCGCGAAGGAGGCGGCGGGCAGGACCACGTCCGCGATCTCCGCCGTCTCGTGCATGAAGATGTCCTGTACCACCAGGAAGTCCAACTGCTCGAAGGCATCGCGTGCGTGCGCCAGGTACGGGTCAGAGATCAGCGGGTTCTCGCCCACGACGTACATCGTGCGCAGGTCGCCCTCCAGCATCGCCTCGATCATGCGCGTGGACTGCATCCCCGGCTCGCGAGGGACCTCCGCGCCCCACGCGCGCTCCCACTTCTCGTGGGTGGGGCCACCCACCGGCTCGTAGCCGGGGAAGACGTTGGGCAGGCAGCCGGAGTCCGAGCAGCCCTGGACGTTGTTCTGCCCGCGCAGCGGCGAGATGCCGTTGCCGAAGCCGCCGACCTGCCCGGTGAGCAGCGCGAGGTTGATGAGCGAGCGCGCGTTGTCGCTGCCGTTGGTGTGCTGCGTGATGCCCATGCCCCAGATCAGGCAGGAGCCGCGCTCCTCGCCGTCTCGTCCCGGCCGAGGCCGCGCGTACAGCCGTGCCGCCCGCCGGATCTCCTCCGCCGGCACGCCCGTGATGCGCTCCGCGTCTTCCGGGCGCACCTGCTCCGCGACCCGTCGCCACGCCTCGAAGCCCTCGGTCCGCGCCTCCACGAAGTCGGGGGCCCACAGCCCCTCATCCAGGATCACCTGCGCCATGGCGTTGAACAGCGCCACATCGGTGCCCGGGCGTGGCTGGAGATGCACCTCCGCCACGTCGCAGAGGTCGATGCGGATCGGGTTCACGACGATCAGCGAGGCGTCCCGGTCTTCCACGGCGCGCCGCAGGCGGCTGGCGACCACGGGGTGGTTCTGGCCGGTGTCCGAGCCCACCACCAGCAGCGTGCCGGCGTGGTCGTAGTCCTCGTAGGAGTTGCTCGTGGCGCCGGAGCCCACCTGCTCCTGGAGGGCGACCACGGAGGGTGCGTGGCAGAGGCGCGAGCAGTGGTCGATGGAGTTCGTCCCCATCACCGCGCGCACGAACTTCTGCATGACGTAGCCGTCCTCGTTGGTCGCCTTGGCGGAGGCGATGCCGGCGAACGAGCCGACGGAGGCGGCGAACTTCCGCGAGACCAGGTCCAGCGCCTCCTCCCACGAGGCTGGCTGCAACTCGCCTTCGCGGCGGATCAGCGGCGTGGTCAGACGCTCCGGCGAATGGACGAACTCCAGGCCGAAGCGCCCCTTCACGCAGGTCATGCCCTGCGAGGAGCCGTTCTCCGGCACGCCGTCCACCCAGGCCACGCTGCCGTCCCGCAGGTTCACGTCCAGCCCGCAGCCCACGCCGCAGTACGGGCACGTCGTGCGGACCACCTGGTCTGCCTCCGCGCGGTGCGAGGCGCGCGCCGGGACGTCCTGCTTCTGGATGAGCGCCCCCGTGGGGCACTGGGAGATGCACTGGCCGCAGGAGGTGCAGGTGGACTCCTCCCAGGGGAGGTCGAACGCCACGCCGATGCGCCCCGTCAGCCCCCGGCCGTTGATGCCAATGGCGCCGATGTGCTGGGTCTCCTGGCAGGCGTCCACGCAGCGACCGCAGAGGATGCAATCCGGCATGTTGAGGTCGAAGAAGAGGTTGCTCTCGTGGGAGCCCTCGCGCGGAAGCGGCGAGAACGTGGACACGGGCAGCCCGTGTATGCGCGCGTACTGCGCCGCCTGGCCGCGTCCCTCCCCGTCCGAGGACATCCCGATGGTCAGGTCCAGCACCCCGCGCCGCACGCGCGCCGCGCGCTCCGAGGTGGTGCGGATGGCCTGCCCCTCCGCCACGGGCGTGTGGCAGGCAGCGGCAAGGCGCGGTGCACCCTCCACCTCCACCAGGCAGGTGCGGCAGGCGCCCAGCGGGTCGCGGGCCTCGGGCTTGCAGAGGTGCGGCAGGTCGACGCCGGCGGCCAGCACCGCCTCCAGCAGCATCGCGCCACGCGTCACCGTCACCTCGTGCCCGTCCACGCGGACGGTCACGGGGGATGCGATGACCGGCACGTCGAGGGTCATGGGCGCCCTCCCTGCGTCGCGGCGCCCGCTGGGGCCGCTCCTGACGCATGGTAGAGGTCGCGCGTGAGGCCGGCGTGCGCGAGGTGCTCCGCGGCGTGACGGACGACCACGATCAGCACGTCCACGCGCGTGACCGGCCCGCGCCGGGGGTGCTGGACCGTCTCTCGCAGCCGCTCGTCCGTCAGCGAGGGCAGGTGGGCGTCGACCTGCGTCCGTACGGCATCCCAGCGGGCGCGCACGGCGGCCGCGTCCGTCTCCGGCGCGTCGAAGTCCGCCTGGCGGTCGTAGCGAACCTCGAGGCCGCAGACGGTCCCCAGCAGGTTGTCCTCGGCGTTCGCAACCGTGTGGTTCACCAGCGTCGCCACCGAGTTCGTCTCCGGCGCTTCCGGCCGCCAGGCGCGCCCGCGCTCGTCCAGGCCCTCCAGCATCTCGACCAGCGCCTCGATGCTGCGTTCGGCGTACGGCCAGAGCGTGGCGGCGAACGTCTGGTCGCTCATCGCTCGAACGCCTCGGGGAACGACGCCAGCGCGGACTCGACGGGCCGCCCGGCCATGCCGCCCAACTGGCAAAGCGACGCCTCCGCGAGCACCTCCACCAGGTCCGCGATGCGCTCACGGTTCGCGGGCGCGTCCTCCAGCAACTGCACCAGGCGCTGCGTGCCCTCGCGGCAGGGTGTGCACTCTCCGCAGGACTCGCGCATGTTGTACGCCGCCAGCGAGCGCGTGATCTCCGCGATGTCCGCCCCGCGAGGCAGCACCACCGCGCCACCGGCGCCCAGCCCGCGCATGGTCAGCGGCTCCTCGTACTCCTCGGGCGTGACGAAGCGGCCGGACGGCCCACCCAGCAGGATGGCCGGCACCAGGCCGGGCGTCGCGCCCGCCATTGCCAGGACACCCGTCCAGTTCGTGATGCCATCCACGGGCACCTCGTACAAGCCGGGGCGGGGGACGGCGCCCGAGAGCGGAATGAGTTTCGTCGGAGGCGGTGGAGTGTCGAAGGCCGTGCTCACCGCGCAGATCGTCTCGGCACTATTGATGACCGTCGGGCGGTCCCACAGGCCCTGGTCCGTGGCGAAGGGCGGCTTGAAGCGCGGCACGGGCCGCTCACCCTCGATGGAGTTGAGGATCACGGACTCCTCGCCGCAGACGTAGCCGCCGGCCCCGGAGCGCACCTCGATGGTCACGGGGGTGCCGCCCAGCGCGCTGCCGTCCAGGATGCCCTGCTCGCGCGCGTCCACCAGTGCCTGCTCCAGCGCCGCGCGCCCGGCACGCGCCTGGCCGTTCACGTACACGAACGCGGTGTCCGCGCCGATGGCGCGACAGGCGACGAGGATGCCGCCGATCAGCCGGTGCGGATCGCCCTCCAGCAGGTGCCGGTCCTTGAAGACCCCGGGCTCGCCCTCCTCCGCGTTCACCACCAGGTACTTCTGGCCCTCGTGCTGCGCGGCCAGCCGCCACTTCTGTGCGGTCTGGAAGTGCGCGCCTCCACGTCCCGTGAGGCCCGAGGTCGCGACCGCCTCGATGATCTGCTCGGGGGATAGCGTCGCAGCCTTCGCGGTGGCCCCGTATGCCCCCCGGCCGATCACGTCGCCGAAGGTGCCGTCGTTCCTGCCGAGGCGTTCCGTGAGCCCGTACTCGCCGCGTCCGGCGTACTCGTCGTCGCAGTCGCCGGCGAGGCAGGCCGAGAGTTCGTCGGGGACGCCGCGGTCCAGCCGCGCGAAGCGGTGCGAGTGGCCCTCCCGCTGCACGGTCGCCGAGGGTGCAGCCCAGCACGCGCCGTCGCACGCGCCCTCGGCGATGGGGGCGCCCGGCATGGCGGCGCGCAGCGCGCCCACCACCGCCTCCGCGCCCACGGCGTCGCCGCAGGTACCGCGATGCACCAGCACGCGCGCGCGGCCCACCGCAGGGAAGTCTCCACGCAACCTCGCAAGGGCAGGCGTGGGCGAGACGCGCGTCATGCCTGCGCCTCGATCCGGGCGCGGAGCGCCTCGGGGGTCACGCGGCCGTGCAGGCGCTCCTGGTCGTCGGCCACCACCGGCGCAAGGGCGCAGAGGAACTGGCAGTCCACGGCCCTGGTGCGGCCGGGCGCCGCCTCCAGCAGCGCACCCGCACCCGCGAGGTCGCACGAGACGCTGGTGCAGACGTACCAGGTGCCGGGGACGGGGCGCTCCAGCAGCAGCTCGGAGTAGGCCGTGGCCGTCGCGTAGACCTCGGAGACGGGGACGCGGGTGTGCGCCGCGACGTGCTCTATCGCCTCGCGCGGCAGCCAGCCGAGGGCGTGCTGCGCCGCGAGGAAGGCGGGCAGCAGTTGCGCCTGCTCGCGCGGCAGCCGGTCGACGGCCTCGCGGGCGTCGCGCAGGCGCTCGCTGGCGTCTGGTGCCTGGGAGTCGTAGGGAGTGTGAGCCACGAGGGGATTGTACCGGCCCTCGCGTCGCGGGCACCCCGCGAGCGTCCGCGCACGGCGGTCAGCCGAGGACCTCTATCTCGTCGCCCACGCGGATGGTGCCGCCGCCCTCGGACGGGAGCATCAGCACGCCGAAGGCGGGTTGCTCGTGGCCGAAGACGCGCGTGAGCGTCGTCAGCACCTCGGCGTCTCGCTCGCCGGTGGCGGGGTTGGCGTGCGTGGCGAGGCAGCGGATGACGGTGTGGTCGAAGTTGAAGACCACCTCGCCGACGCGCACGCGGCCCGTCCATCCGAGTTCCGCCCACGCCTCGAGGCCTTCCACGGCGATGTTGGAGCGAAATCGCGTCTCGTCCAGGTCCGGCTCGTGCAGCGCCTCCGCCAGTTGCATGAGGCTGGCGCGGCCGTGGAGCGTGACGTACCCCTGGGGGCGGTCCTGGAAGCGCGCGGTCACGCCGTCGCCTTCCAGCATCAGCGGCAGCGCCCCCTCCCGGCGCAGCCGCGCCGCCTCCGGAAGCGCGCGGGCGTACTCGCCCACGGCCTCCGCCAGCCGCGCTCGGCCGGCCTCGTCCAGCGCGCCCTCGGCCAGGACGGTCGCGCCGCCTTCCCCCAGCACCGAGACCGTGACGTGGCGCGCGGCGTCGTCGTAGCGCAGGCGCAGGCGGGCGATGCCAGGGTAGTCCTGCAGGCTCACCATCTGGCTCTTGGGCCACCAGGCGGACCCGTCCGCCAGGCGTCGAGGTTCGTCCGCATCGCCACGCCGGAACGCCAGCACGCGGTCGCCCACGATGCGCCCGTCCGGCTGGACGGTGACGGAGTCGCAGGACTCCGGCGTGAAGCCCTTGACGGGGAAGCGGTAGAGGGCGGCTACGTGCGGCATCGGCGGATCCTATGGCTCAGACGGCAACCGTGCTGCCGTGGACGCCCTTCTCCACCCGGATGCGGTCCGGGAGGCGCTCCGCCAGTTCCTCAACGTGCGAGATGACCCCCACCATGCGAGTGCCCTCCGCCAGCGTCTCCAGGCCCTGCACCGCCAGATCCAGCGCGTCCGCATCCAGCGCGCCGAAGCCCTCGTCCAGGAACAGCGAGTCCAGCGACACGGCCCCGCCAGTGCCCGAGATCTCCGGGAGGTGCTCGGACAGCGAGAGCGCCAGCGCGAGGCTGGCGAGGAAGGTCTCCCCGCCAGAGAGCGTCTTCACGGACCGGCGTTCGTCGCCGTTTAGACGGTCCACCACCATGAACTCGTCCTCGTCCGCCTCCAGCGCGTAGCGGCCGCTGGTGAACTGCGAGAGCCGCTCGGAGGCGTCCCCGGCCAGCAACTGCATGGACTCGTGCAGCAGGAAGGCAATGAAGCGGTTGCCCTGCAGGTCGCGCGCCACGGCGTCCGCCAGGTCGTACGTGGCCTGCTGCTCCGCGACCTCCGCGCGCATGGTGCCGGCCTGCTGCAACTGGGCCTCCGCCTGCGCCACCTGCACACGCGCCTCGCCCAGGGCGCCGGTGACACGGTTCTGCTCCTGCGCGTGGTGGTCCATGACCTCCTTCAGCGCCCGGATGCTGGGCGCCGGCTCGGCCCCCACCGTGCCGCGCCAGGCCTCCGCCAGCGCTGCCTGCGCACCCTCGAGGGCTGCGCGGGCCGCTTCGCATTCGGCGTCACGGGTGGCGGCGCGGGCACGCTCGCGCTCGACGGTCGCGGTGGCGGCCTTCGCGGACGCCTCCGCGGAGGCGAGCGCCTCCCGCGCGAGGCGGACCGCCTCCGCTGCGTCCGGCACGCGTTGCGCCAGCGCGTCGGCGTCCCGGAGCGCCTGCCGGATAGCGTCCGGGTCGCCCTCCACCCCGCCGAGTCCGGCCAGGCGCGCCTCCGCCTCGCTGCACGCCTTCTCGCAGCGGGCGAGGTCGCGCTGCGCCGCCTGCTGGTCGCGTTCGGCCTGCTTCAGCGCGCGCTGCGCCTCCTCCGAGGCAGCACTCGCGGCAGCGGCGGCGTCCCGCGCGGCGCGGTAGCCCTCCAGCGCCGCGCGCACCTCCTCCGGCGTGGCGGCGCCGCGCTTCGCCTCCACCGGCTGCACGTCCTCCGGCACGCGTGCGAGGGCGTCCCGCAGCGCCTGCAGACCCTCGCGCGCCGTCCCGACCTCTCTGCGGGCGGCCTCCACGGCCTTCGAGGCGGGCGCGCCTTCCTTGCGGGCTGCCGCCAGGGCCGCTGGGGCCTCCTGGAGCGTGGTGCCGAGGCCGGCTGCCTGCTGCTCGTATGCACCGAGACGTGCCTGCGCCGCCTCCAGTCCGCGCGCCGTCTCCTCCGCGCGCGTGGCGGCGGAGGCCGCCTGTGCCGCCCCCTGCTCCGCCTGCTGCCGTGCGGCTGCGAGGGCGGCCTCCGCCTGCTCAAGCACGCGACGCGCCTTCTCCAGGTTCGCCGGGGCGCGCTTCGCCACCTTCGCCAGCGGCTCGCCACAGACGGGGCATGGGTCGCCGGGCTTCAGGCCGGAGCGGATGGCCGCGGCGGCGTCCTCCGTGCGCGCGTGCTCGAAGGCGGCCTGCGCCTGGTCGCGCGCGGCGGCGGCCTCGTCTCGCGCTCGCGTCGCCGTCTCCTGCGCGGTGCGGGCGGCCTGCGCCTGCTCCGCTGCTCGCCCGGCGTGGCGCTGCGCCTGCTCCGCCTCCTTGCGGGCGGCCTCGGCGGCCCCGGCGAGCGCCTCCAGGTCGCGGACGCGCTGCTCCAGCGCCCGCGCCGCGTCCTCCGCGGCCTCGGCCTGGCGCTCGAGGGTGGCGAGCGACTCCTCCGCGAGGGCGCGCGCGCGGAGCGCCCGTCCGACGACTGCGCCCAGGTCCTTGCTCGCGGCGGCGCCTGCCTTCTCGGCTACGGCAGCGGCAGTCGAGGCGGCCGTAGCCGCCTCCTGGGCGCGTGCGAACGCCTCACCCGCAGCGGTCAGCCCTTCCCGGGCGGCGCGGGCGTCCTCCTGCGCGGCGGTGAGCGCGGCCTGGGCCGAGGCGCGCTGGTCCAGCAGCGCGACCTGCGCCTTCAGGCGGTCGTGCTGCCCGGCGTCGTAGGCCAGGGCGGCACGGGCAGCCTCCGCTCGCTCCACCGCCGCGGCTCCGTCCTTCGCCTGCTTCGCATGACGCTTCGCGGTCGCCGTCGCCGCTTCCAGGTCACTCGTCGCCTCGGCGGCGGCACGCGCTGCCGTCTCGTGGGCCTCGCGCCGCTGGTGCGCCTCGGTAGCGAGTTCGCGCAGCGCGATGAGCGCGTTGCGGCGCGCCTCCAGCGCCTGCGAGTCGGCCTCCAGGGTCGCGATGCTCTTGCGCAGGGCGGCGACGTGCTCCGGTGAGGCGAACTGCAGTTGCTCCAACTGCGCGCGCGTCCACTCCGCGCGGTTCTTCGCGGCGGTGGCCCGCTGGCGCGCGATGCTGCTGGCCGCCTCGTAGATCCCGAGGCCGATCAACTGGCTCAAAATGTTCCGGCGCTCGGAGCGGTCCCCGCGCAGGAAGGCGTCGAACTGCCCCTGCGGGAGGACGATGGCGCGCGTGAACGTCGCGTAGTCCATGCCCAGGGTGTCCTGGATGAACTGGTTGGCCCCGGTGACCCGGTCCCCGCCGTCCACCGGCACCCACTGGTCCTTCACCAGCCGGTCCAGGCGCACGTCCGTGGAGGTGGACTTCTCCGAGACCGCGCGCACGCGGCGCGACACGCGGTAGGGACGGCCTCGCACGGTGAACTCGAACAGGACGGAGGCTTCGCGCTCGCCGTGGGCGATCAGGTCACGGATGGACTTCCCCACGCGCGGGACCTGGCCGTACAGCGCCCACATCATGGCGTCCAGCAGGCTGGACTTGCCGGCGCCCGTGGGCCCGGTGATGACGAAGAGCCGCCGGCCCTCGAACTCCACGGTGGCGGGCTCACGGAAGGCGGTGAAGCCCCGCACCTCGAGCCGCACGGGCCTCACGAGGGCGTCTCCGCCGCGGTGGCCTCCTCCAGCACCTCGCGGAAGAACGCGAGCAGTTCCGGCTTCGGGGGCGCGCCGTGCTGGCGCTCGTAGTAGCGGACAAAGAGGTCCTGCGGGGTCAGGGTGGCGAGGGCCACCTGCTCGCGCTCTGGCGCCTCCTCCAGGGCGCTCACGCGCACGTCCACGCAGTTCGGCAGCGCCTCGCGGATGCGCTGCGCCAGACCCGGCTCCGGTCGGTCCACGGCGACCACCGCGCGGAGATAGACGTCCCCGAGGCGGGAGCCGTGCTCCACCACCTCCTCGAATGATCCGCGCACCTCCGCCAGGCGCCGGCCCTTCGTGATCGGGATCGAGCGGATGGTGCCGGGCCTGCCCGGCATCATGTCCACCACGCGCACCACCTTCTGCTGGTCGCGCTCGCCGAAGTCCAGTTGCAGGAGCGAGCCGGAGTACGTGGCCGCGCCATTGGGCGCGCCCATCACCTCCTGCGGCTCGTGCACATGGCCCAGCGCGACGTACTGCGCGTGCCCGGGCAGCACTGCGGGCGCCACGGCGTACGTCTGGCCGATGTGCAGCCGGCGCTCCGATCCGTCCAGCAGCGAGATGCGCATCCCGTCCACGAAGACGTGCGAGGCGAAGACGTTGACCGCGCCGGCCTCGAAGCCGCGGGAGGCCTGGCGGTAGATGCCGTCTACCACCTCCGCGTACTGCTGGAAGGACTCGAACTCCGGGCCCAGGATCTCGTCCGCCTTCAGGGCGCGGCCCTCCGGCACCCACGGCACCGCCGCCAGGCACATCCTGTCGCCGCCCGGGCGGGTGATGCGGATGGTGCCACCCGCGTCCCAGCGCTTCACACGGTCCTGGACGTGGACGCCCAGTAGGTCCGCGAGGCTTCCGAGGGCCGCGAGGCGGCGCGGGTTGTCGTGGTTGCCCGCCACCAGCACCACGTCGATCTTCGCCTCCACCAGCCGTCGTAGCGTGCCGTACAACAGGCGGTCGGCCTCCGGCGAGGGGCTCATGGTGTCCCAGATGTCGCCCGCCACCAGGAAGACGTCCACGCCCTCCTCCACGGCGATGCCGCAGACCTCCTCCAGCACGGCCTCGAACTCCTGCGCGCGCGAGCGGCCGCGCATCGTGCGTCCCAGGTGCCAGTCTGCCGTGTGCAGCAGACGCATCAGAGGTCGTACCCCTCGTCCGGGTCGTCGAAGCGCAACAGCGGGTCGCCGGCGCTGCCGGGGGGCGCCTCCGCCACCTCCGAGCGCCGCGTGGCCCACGAGGGGAAGGGGAACTCCACCAGCAGCGGCACGGGGATCTCCGGCTGCGAGACGATCATCGAGCCGGGCTTGAGCAGCACGGCGCGCGCGCGGGCGCTGGCGGTCAGGAAGCGGTACTGGTCGCGGCTGGCCTCCGCCGTGTCCAGCCGTCCCACCACGCGGAACGAGGCGTTCGCCACGATGCGCTGTTCCACCTCGGACGCGGTCTGCTGCGCGCCGATGAGGATCACGCCAAGCGAGCGGCCGCGCTCCGCGATGTCCAGCAGCGTCTCCTTGATGGGCGAGCGGCCCTCGCGAGGCGCGTACTTGTTCAGTTCGTCCACCACCACGAAGAACGGCGAGAGGCGTTCCGCCCCGGCTGCGGACTCATGCTCCTGCATCACGCGGCTCAGCAGCACGCCCACCACGAAGCGCTGTGCGCGGTCGTGCAGGCGGTGCAGGTCCACCACCGTCACCTGCTGGTCGAAGCGGATGCGGTGCGACTCCGGCTCCCCGAAGCCTGCCCCGCGCACGAACGGCTGCACCAGCCGCGCCCCTGCCTCCAGGCGACGCAGGAATGCGCGCACGGTGCCGGGCGCGGCCGCCCGGTACGCCGAGGCCATCCAGCGCCCGTGGCCCTCGTCGTCCTCGTCGTCGCCCACCAGGTTCCGCTCCACCTGGGTGACCAGGTCCTCCAGGCTGTCGCAGGCGACGCCCTCCACCTCCACGTTGCCCTCCGGGTCGTGGAAGGGGGTGGTCTCCGCGGCGCGCTTCAGGCGGTTCGCGACGACCTCGACGAGGTCGCCGATCTGGCCGGAGTCTCGGTCCGCGTCCGCGAAGAGGTAGCGCACGTAGCCGCGCAGGCAGAACTCGTGCAGCGTCCAGTAGAAGCCGGTGACGCCGTCCTGGCGGCTGGATGTCTGGGGGATCGGCTGGTCGCCGGGGCGGCAGGGCGCGAAGAACGCCACCGACCCGAACGGCCCCGCCGGCAGGCCCAGCGCATCCCAGCGCGCGCGCTGCTCGTCCGTGAGCCGCGCGTTGGCCTTGTCCAGGAAGAGCAGGTCCTCCCCCTTCACGTTGAAGATCAGCGCCTTGGAGGTCGCCCGACGCGCCCCCAGCGCCTGGCTCTCGAAGAGGCCATGCAGCAGGAAGGTCGCGTAGGTGGTCTTGGTGGCCACGCCGGAGACGCCGGAGATGTTGACGTGCGCGCCGCGGGCGCCGTCCAGGAACTCCAGGTTGCCGTACACCGGGCGGTTGGACCGGTCCAGTCCCACGGGGAAGCGGAAGTCCTCCTGGCCGTCCCGCATGCGGTCGAAGAACAGCGCCATGTCCCGCTTCTCGCCGGTGGCCAGGTAGAGCGGCTGGCCGGGGGCGGGCGGCACGAAGATCTCCGGCTCCACGCGCGTCACGGAGACGTGTGCGGAGACACTCGCCTGCGTGGGCAGGACGCCCTCCGTGGCCAGCGCCACGTCCGAGGTCAGCGAGACGCCCTCCTGCGTGGCCTTCAGTTCGTCCACGACGCCGTAGGTGTCCACCACCTGCCCGCCGGGGAGCGTGCTGCGGACGTGAACCACGTCGTCCAGTTGCAGGTAGCCCTCGGGCGCCACCCACGCGGAGAAGGCGAGCGGAGTCGATGCCTGCTGCTCCGTGCCCAGGACCAGTCCACGGTAGTCGGGGTGTTCGTTGGCGTTCATGGCGGCTCCCTGGCTCAGGCGGCGTCACGCGCCACGGAGGCGGCGAGCAGGCGGCTGATCATGCGTCGGTCGCCCAGCAGGTGTGTCAGGTGCGACTCCAGCGCGCCCACGGGCGTGAGGTTCTGCGGCGCCCGCGGGTCCCGCACGGGCGAGGAGGCGAGGCGGGGCAACAGCACCGCTGTCTGATCCGCCAGCGCGGCGGCCGCCGACACCGGCACCCCGCCCGAGCACTCCAGGCGCAGCACGCCGCCCAGCGGGTGGACGTGCGGCCCGCCCGAGGGCAGGCGTACGAACCAGGAGTAACGCCCGTCCGAAAGATGGTCGCCGTCGTGGGGGGAGGCCGGGATGGTGAAGAGCGGCGTGCGCTCACCGGGCGTCAGGGTGGGGAGCAGTTCGATCTCGGCGCGGTCCACGTACCACTGCTGGATGCGCTTCACGTAGCCCACCACGCGCCGCCCGTGCCCGCGCAGCGATCGCAGCGGGCCGTCCACCAGCGTCAGGACGCCCTCGTCCTCGGACAGCGTCTCCGCCAGCCGCGCTTCCTCGTCCAGCATGGCGCGGTTGAGGGCGGCCACCAGGTCGTTCGCTCGGCCCGCGTTGGGTACGGGGCGGGAACGGAACGCGAGGCGCGCTCCGCCGGCGGCGAGTTCGCGGTCCGGCACCTCGCCCACGCCGGTGTAGAGGTAGCGCCGCTCCGTGCGGACGTGCTCGGACAGGATGCGGGCGCCCTGCGCGTCGCATGCCACGGCGCCCACCGCGAACGAGCCGAAGAGGCCGAACACTGGCGTCACGCCGCCGTCATCGTCCAGGGCGTGTGCCTCCACGCGGCGCACGCCGTCCACGATGCGCACCGCCGGTACGGGGACGCTGGGGGTCACGGGCGCCCAGACGCCACGTTCCACGCGCACGTCCGGCACGACCGCCGGCTCGTCCTCCGGGTCGGCGTCGAACTGCATGGCGGTGCCATACTCCGGCTGCCAGGGCAGAAGTCGGACGGGCAAACGCGGCCACCGAATCGAGGGGAGACGCGGGCATTGTAGCGAGTCCGCGGGTATCGAACACCCGTTCGACCTGCCCGAAACCCTCGCCGCGTCCTCCCTAGCCGCGCCCTCGCGTACCCTCGCTCCGTGACGAACGACGACCCCGGCCGGCTCTTCGACGGCGACACCGACCGCGCCGCCTACGTGCGGACGATGTTCGGCGAGATCTCGCCCCGCTACGACCTGATGAACCGCCTGATGACCCTGGGGCGCGACCAGTCGTGGCGCCGCCGCGCGGCCGAGGCGATCGTCTGGCCAAATGACACCGTGCTGGACGTGGGCACCGGCACCGGCGACCTGGCCATGGCCTGCCTGGAGGCGGGCGCCGCCCGGGTACTCGGCCTGGACGTGGCGGGGCCCATGGTCGGCCGAGCGCGGGCGAAGTCCGCGGAGCGTGGCGCCCTCGCCCGGAGCGCGTTCGGCCTCGGAGATGCCACGCGACTGCCGCTGCCGGACGCGAGCGTGGATGCGTGGTGCTCAGCCTTCGTGGTGCGGAACGTCCCAGACCTGGACGCGGCGCTGGCGGAGGCCTACCGCGTGCTGCGGCCGGGCGGACGTATCGCCATCCTCGAGATCCCGAAGATGGAGCCGGGGCTGCTGCGGCCGTTCGCGCGGTTCCACTTCAACCAGGTGGTGCCCCGCCTGGGCCGCGCCATCTCCGGCCACCGCAGTGCCTACACCTACCTGCCCGTCTCCGTGGACCACTTCCTCACCCCGCGCGAACTCACGGCTCGCCTGGTGCGCCACGGCTTCGAGGTGACACAGGTACGCATGCTGATGCTCCGGACGGTCGCGCTCCACGTGGCGCTCAAGCCCTCTCGAGGCTGAGCCCAACCGCTTCGCCGTGCTCTCAGCACGGCGCCTGTCATCGCGAAAGCATTGCCCACCTCGAGCGCGCGGTTATCGCGCTGTTGTCCCGCGTGCCCTTGCAGTTACGCGACTGCCCGGGTCGTGGACGTACGGTCATGCCACCAGGGGGCGCGCTGCCCCCGGGGAGGTAACGATGACCAATAGCCATCCGCGCACTCAGCAGTCCAGCAACGCGCGCAACCATACCGACTGCGAGGACCTGCATCGCGCACTGAAGGACGCCCGCGCACGGCTGGACCCGCCGCAGCGCGACACCTCGTTCCCCGGCGCGCAGTCCGCAGTCGTGCTTGACCCCGGCGACCGCACCCCGGACGCCTCCGCGGACGTGCAGCAGGACATCCGCTCGCTGGAGCAGGCGCTCCGGGACGCCGGCTGCGACCCGGACGCCGACTGGGACCATGCGGGCGCGCCCGACCGCGAAGCCGTGCCGCGCAGCCAGTACCTGGACGCCGGCGAACTGGACGAGGACGAGCGCGACCAGCGCGAGAAGATGCTCCGCCAGGTGGCCGAGTCCCGGGACAAACTGGAGGCGGACAACGTGGACATGCCGGCGGAGGAACGCACCATCGGCGAACCGGTGGAGCAGGAACTGGACCGGATGCGAAGCGGCGGCCCCGCCAGCACCGAGCGCCAGGACCGTTGAAGGAGGCCCGTGGTGGCTGAGAAGTGTCCCGTCTGCGACGAAGAGTTCTCCTCCATTGGTGAGATGGAGCAGCACGAGCAACATCACCATCGGGTGGAGGGCAACGAGGCTCGCCCCCTGGCGGAGGAGCGCCAGCGCGAGCCTGGCCCCGCCGCGGGGCCGGGCGGGAACCCCGTGGTGAACCCGAACACCGGGGAGATCGAGCAGTCCTGACCCCGCCCTCACTCCGCCCTGACCCCGGAACAAGGGGCCCCGCGCGTTGCGGGGCCCCTTCGCTAACTCCTGTCCTCCTCCGGTCCGGCGGCCACCCCGCGCCGCTTGGTAGAATCTGCCGAGAATTTCCCGCACCCGAGGAGCATCGTGGCGAAGACTGGCACCCCTCTGACCGAGATCGAGATGCCCTCCGAGGCGGTCTCTCGCTACCTGGAGGCGATCTACTACATCGACGCGGAGGGGGACCCGGTCCGAGCCTCGCGGCTGGCGGACTGGCTGAGCGTCTCGCAGGCCACGGTGGCGGCGGCCCTCAAGCGCATGACGGACGCGGACCTCATCGCGGTCTCCGCGGCCAAGGAGATCTCGCTCACGCCGCAGGGACGCGAGATCGCGGCGGAGATCGTGCGGCGGCACCGCATCGCGGAGCGTTGGCTCACGGACGTCCTGGGCTTCGACTGGCTGAAGGCGGACGAAGAGGCGAGCCGCATTGAGCACGCCCTCTCAGGCGAGGTGGCGGACCGCCTCTACGAGATGATCGGCCGCCCGCGGACGTGTCCCCACGGCAACCCCATCCCCGGTGCGGAGGCCGTGCCGGGGCGGGAGCGCTCGCTGGTGACGCTGCCCTCGGGCGAGGCCTCGCGCGTCCGCCGCATCTCCGAGGTGGCCGAGCACGAGGTGCCGGACCTCCTGCAGTTCCTGGGCGATCACGGCTTCCGACTGGGCGTGGAGGTCCGCGTGGTGGACGTCAGCCGCGGCGCGGGCACCCTCACCGTGCGCGTGGGCGACCAGGACGTGGCCATGTCCCTGGAAGTGGCCCGCAAGATCTGGATCGACGGCTGACCCACGCCTGACGGCGTCCCGACGGAGCGTCCACGGGAGGTCAGCCGTTGTTCCCCATCCGTGACCTGAACCCCACGCACTCCGCCACCCTGCTGACGCTGCTGCTGATCGCCGCCAACGTCGCGGTGTTCTTCCTCTGGCAGCCGTTCGGCCAGGGCGGACAGGCGGAGGCGGAGTTCCTGTACCAGCGCGCCGCCGTGCCCTGTGAACTCACGGAGGCGCGGCCGATCACGTTCGGCGAGCTGGCCTCCGGTCGCTGCGCGGACGGCACGGGAGGCGAGGCGCCGTTCCCCGGCAAGAACGTCTGGCTGGCGGTGCTGACATCGATGTTCCTGCACGCCAACATCCTGCACCTGGCGGGGAACATGTGGTTCCTCTGGATCTTCGGCGACAACGTGGAGGACCGCCTGGGCCACGTGAAGTACATCCTGCTCTATGTCGCCTCGGGGATCGCGGCGACGGCCGGCTTCGTGCTGCTGCGCCCGCAGGAGACGGTCCCCATCATCGGCGCGTCCGGCGCCATCGCGGGGGTGCTGGGCGCGTACCTGGTGATGTTCCCGATGCGTCCGGTGCTGGCGGTGGCGGGGTTCTTCCTGCTGCCGGTACCGGCGCTGCTGTTCATCGGCCTGTGGTTCGTCGGCCAGTTCGCCATCGCGGATGCGGGCGTGGCGTGGGAGGCGCACGTCGCCGGCTTCATCGCGGGCGTGGCCATCACCCTGCTCCTGCGTCCCTTCCTGGCGCCCCACCCGCCGAGGCGTGCCCGGCGGGCCTAGCCGGCCGCACGCGAGGAAGCCCGGCAGATGCCGGGCCTCCGTTCCGTCTGCGTGAGGGTGCCTAGGAGCGCGCGCCCTCCATGGAGTTGGCGAACTCGTCCGCCTGCTTCTCCGCCTCCTCCTTGCCGATCCCGTACTTGCGCTGGAGCGTGCCGACCAACTCCTCGCGGTTGCCCTCGATCTTGTCGAGTTCGTCGTCGGTCAGGTCGCCCCACTTCTGGCGCGCCATGCCCTTCATCTCGCCCCAGCGGCCCTTCACCTGGTCCCAGTTCATGTGTCTCCTCCAAGTCGCGCGGAGCAGTCCGCCCCGCAGGTGGTGTGCGGCCCTGCTCGCAACGTAGGCACGGCGCTCGCGTCGCCCGGTAACACCGGCGACTCGCAGGTTGCAGATCCGTACCTCCGCCTCCCGAGACGACCGAGTAGCATGCCGCCGACCCCGACGGCACGACCAGGAGGACAGACTGTGGCGCGACTGACCCCACTCACCGAGGACCAGATGACGGACGAGCAGCGCGAGGTGGCCGCCGCGATCGCCAGCGGCCCTCGAGGCGGGCTGCGCGGGCCCTTCGACCCGTGGCTCCGCAGTCCCGTGCTGGCGGACCGTGCCCAGCGGCTGGGGGAATTTTGCCGCTTCAACTCCAGCCTGGCGCCGCACCTGTCCGAACTCGCCATCCTGCTCACCGGCAAGCACTGGCACTCCCAGTACGAGTTCTTCGCCCACGCCCGCCTCGCGCGGCAGGCGGGGCTGCCGGACGAGACCATCGAGGCCGTCCGCACCGGGCGCCACCCCACCCTCCGCGACGAGCAGGAGGAGGTCATCTACGACCTGGTGACGGAGTACCTGGCCCGACACCGCGTGGGCGAGCAGACGTACAAGCGGGCGCTGGCGGCCCTGGGAGAACGCGGGCTGGTGGACCTGATCGGGGTGGTCGGCTACTACGGCCTGGTCTCGATGACCCTCAACGTGTTCGAGGTAGACCTGCCGGTGGGTGAGCCGCTGCCGTTGGAAGAGCCGGGCGCTTAGGCCTCCCGTCCCGGCCTAGTACCACTCCCGCTCGATGACCTGGGAGGCGTGCGCCGCCAGCGTCGTCAGGACACGCTCGTCGTCCTCGCTGAAGGCGTGGCCGTCCGAGCGGTCCGTGACGTAGAGCGCGCCGCGCACGTGCCCGTGCGCCCAGATGGCCACGCCCACCATGGCGCGCATCTCCGGGTGGTTGCTGGGGAACCCGAACGCCTTCGCGTGCTGTGAGACGTCATCGAAGCGCACCGGGCGCCCGTCGTAGCGGAGCGAGCCCAGCGGCCCGTGGCCCTGGGGCGGCGTGCGGAGGCGCATCAACTGGTCGCGGTCCAGCCCGGCCGTGAAGAAGCCCTCCGTGCGGTCGTGCTCGTCCGTCACTGACAGGGCGGCGTAGCGGCCTCCGGTGAGTTCCCGGGCCAGGTCCACGACGATCTGGAGCGAATCGTCTGGCTTATGTCGTGCTGGGAGCCGGCGTGTGCGGCGGGCGAGCGCACGCAGAGCGCGGCGCTCCGGGTCGCGGACGATGAGTCGATCGATCGCGAAACGGGCCATCGCCCTCAGCGTATCGCACGCGCACGTCTCGGGAAGCGCCCCGGCGGTCGAGCCTGTCCGCGAACCTCGCGGGGTCAGTCGAGCGGCATGCCCTGGTGGCGGCTGGCGAGTTCGTCCGGGTCATCCGGCCGCCGGCGGGGCTCCACGGGGCGCGAGACTTGCAGCCACGGGGCCAGCCGTTCCACGGACGGGTCAACCTCTGGTGGCGGGGGCATCTCCTGGTGCGGCTGCTCCACCCGCCAGTCCTCTGTGCGCTGGCGCGGCGGGGACGCCGCCGCGGGGCCCTGCGAGGCATCCCAGGGGCGCGGTCGTGCCGGTTCGGGAGCCGCGTCCTCCCCCAGCATGTCCTCCGCGTCAGGCTCGTCAGCGAAGTCATCGCCTGCCGTGGACGATCGAGCGGCGGCGCTCTCCTCGAAGGCGTCACCGTCCCCCGGCCACTCCGCGGCGCCCGGATCCTCCTCCGGCGTGGGGGCCGCGAACCCACGCCAGTCCGCGGGGCGAGGCGCCTGGCGTCCGAGCGCCGGCGCCGTCTCGTTGAAGAAGCGGAGCGTGCCCGGTGTCACGGCGATGGAGACGGGCTCCTCGAGCCCCGGCGGCTCCGGGTCCCACTCCCAGCGGACCTCCAGCAGGCGGTCGCCCACCCGCAGGTCCAGGACGTGCGTGGGCCCCACGGCCCGCACGCGCTCCACCACGCCGGCCACGCCGCAGCCGAGGCCGCTGGACTCCGGCACGCCAAGCATCGTCGCCGGGTGCGCCAGTGCGCGCGCCGTGCCGCTCAAGGGGAAGCCGGCGGGGAACTGGACCTCCCCTGCGCCCGGCTCCAGGATCCTGTCTCCCTCTACGTCGCCCCGGATCAGGGTGACATACCCCACCATCTCGGCGACCTCGATGGACGCGGGGCCCGCCAGCACGCGCGAGAGCGAGCCGGACTGCAATAGTCCGCCGTTCGAAAGCACGTGCAGGTCGTCTGCCATCCCCACCGCGTCACGGAGGTCATCGGTGAAGATCAGCGTCGTCAGGGGGATGGAGCGCAGGACCTCCCGAAGGCGTGCGCGGTAGTCCGGCTTGAGCACCTCGTCCACGTGGGCCGTGGGGGACTCCAGCAGCAGGACGGAGGGCTGCGGCGCCAGAGCGCGCGCGAGGGCGATGCGAGAGCGCTCGTCCGCGTTCAGCGAGGCCACCCGTTCGCGCTCGGTGCCGGTCATGCCCACCAGTTCCAGGGCGGCGGCCACGCGGCGCTCGCGGTCGTCTCGCGCCCACCCCTGCGCGCGCAGGCCGTAGACCACGTTGTCTCGCACGGTGCCCGGGAAGAGCGGCGCATCGCGCATGACCACGCCCAGCCGCCTCTGATGCGGGGGCAGTCCGGCCACGTTGTTGCCGTCCACCCGGATCTCGCCACTGTCGGCGCGGTCCAGGCCGGCCAGCAGCCGGAGCAACGTCCGCTTCCCCGCCTCCGGACGGCCGAAGATGGCCCCTACGGAGCCACTGCGCACGGCGAAGGTCGCGGAGTCCACCCGCGGGTGTCCCCGCACGCGTCCGCCCAGCCCGCGCACGTCCAGTGACGTCATCGTGCCTCCACGGCCGCGCCGGCCGCGCCCAGCGCGCGGCGTCGCAGCCACTCCCCCAGTGCGAACGCTACCACCGTGGACGCCGCCAGGACGCTTGCTAGCGCGAACGCGACACCGGATGCCGCGCTCCCCTCGCGGCCCACCTGCAGCAGGGCGACAGCGGCCGGCGCGGAGTCGCCGGGCGAGAGCAGGGATGCCGCCCCGGCCTCACCCGCGACCAGGGCGCCGGAGACGAGCAGCGCAGCGGCCAGCGCGCGCAGCGTGAGCCGCCCTCGCCAGCGCCAGGCAGCGCTGCGCTCCGACTGTCCGAGCAGCACCGCGGCCTCCGCGTAGCGCCGCCCCGCGTCAGCCAGGCGGGTGGAGGTCAGCACGCGGAGCGCCAGAGGGAACGCGATCAGCGCGTGCGCCAACACCAGCGGCGCCCACGTGCGCTGCAGGTCCACGTCCAGTCCGGCAGCGGCCTCCCGTACGCCGAGGCCGGCCACCACCGGGGAGAGCAGCAGGGGCAGCGTCAGCAGGCTGATCGGCGCCCACCGCCATCCGCTCCGCCACCATGCTCGCGCGGGCTCGGCGACGTAGCCCGCTGCGAGCCACGCGAGGGCCGTGGCCAGCGCCGCCGCCGTCACGGCGTAGACCGCGCTCCAGCGCAGGAGCCCAGGGACGGACCGACCGCCTACCTCGGCATCCCACAGGCCCTGGAAGGTGGACGCGCCCGCCAGGGCGGCCAGTGGCGCGACCACCAGCGAGGAGAGCACGACCAGCAGCACCATGCCGGTGGCCTGGGTCGCGCCGCCCACGCGTCGCGCCGTGCCGGCGCGCGCCGGCCAGCGCCAGGTCCACAGGTACGCGACGATACCCAGCAGCAACTGGATGCCGGCGAGCGTGGAGACCGCCTGCGTCCGGGCGACGGACGCCTCCTCGAAGAGCAGGGCCTCCACCGTCCACGTCTCCGGCCCACCCAGGACCACCACGGTGGCCAGCGCCGTGGCCGCGTTCGCAAAGCCAAGCGCGAGCGCGAGTGCCACCGAGCCCGCGATGGCGCGACGCGCCACGGCCATGCGGGCGCGCGTCTGCGGCGTGCCCAGCAACACGGACTGTTCCACCAATCGACGGTCGGAGGAGGCCCAGGCCCGCGTGACCACCCAGGCGGTCACGCCCATGGCGAACGCGGCGTGAGCCCAGCCGATGAGGACCTCCGCGCGGTACACCTCGCCCGCCAGTTCGCGGAGCCCCATGGCCAGCGCCACCCCCGGCACGGCCACCGGGGCCAGCAGCACCACCGTGAAGAGCCAGCGCAGCGGCAGCCCCGGGCGCGCGAGGAACCACGACGCGACCAGCCCGAGCGCCACGCCGAGCGCGGTGGAGGCTGCAGCCTGTACCAGCGTGAAGACCAGGCGTTCGCGGGGCGACCCGGACTCGAAGACAGCGGCGAGCCAGTCACCTGCGGACGGGAGATCGGCGAGCGCGGCCACGGCCACCCAGACTGCGGCGATGGCGGCTAGGGCCATCGCCAGCAGCGCGGGCAGCAGATGACTGCGCCGGTCCGCGTTCATGTCCGTAGATTCTCCAACGAGCCCCACCAAGCGCATCGTGCGCCCGGCGACGCCGCGCGTCCAGCCCTCGCACGTCCCTGCGAAGGCTGGCGCCAGCCGCCCACGGTCAGCCTACTCGAGGTTCCGGAGGCGGGGTACCAGCAGGAGCGTGCCCAGCGCCACCAGGATCAGCACCGCGGAGGTGCTGCCGAGCGCGATGCGCGGCCCCACCGCCTCCGCCAGCATGCTCGTGAAGAACGAGCCGAACTGGGAGAGGCTGAACTGGAGCATGTAGATGCTCATCACGCGCCCGCGGTACGCGTCGTCCACGTACGTCTGCACCAGCACGTTGGACAGCGACTGCCGGGCAGACTGGCCCAGGCCCATGACCAGCATGAAGCCCGCCATCATCAGCACGCTGGTGGAGAGCGTGAACGCCAGCAGCAGCATCAGCCCCTGGAACGCCGACCCGAGCAGGAAGTACGTGCCCCGCCGCTTCGAGGTGAACGAGGCGATCACGAGCGCGCCCGCCAGCGAGCCGATGCCGCTCACGCTCTGCAGGATGCCCAGCGCGGCTGCATTGGCGTTCAGCACGTCCTGCACGAACCCCGCGAGCAGGAACATGTAGGGCATGGCCATGATGACGATCATCATGTTCACCAGGAGCAGCGGGCCGATCGTCGGCTCCCGCCGCATGTACGTCAGGCCGCCCCACATGTTGGTCAGTGACGCGCGGATCTCCCCGCGCACGCTGCCGGCGGAGACCACGTCCGAGCGCGCTTCCGGCACGCGCGTGAGGGTCATGGAGGCGAACAGGTACAGCCCGCACATCAGGAAGTAGACCCAGCCGGCGCCGGCAGCGGTGAGCAGCAGGCCGCCGGCGGCCGGTGCGAAGAGGCGCATGGTGTTCATGCCGGCGGCGTTCAGCGCCACCGCGTTCATCAGGCGGTCCGGGTCCACCAGCGCCGGCAGCAGCGCCTGCCGCGAGGGCATCATCAGCGCCATGGTGGTGCCCTGGACCACCGCCGCCACGAACAGCGCCTCGAAACTCAGGAGCCCAGAGAAGGCCAGCGCGCTGATCACGATCGCGTTGCCGGCGTTGACGAACTGGCCGGCCTGCACCACCAATTTCTTGTAGGGGACGCGGTCCGCGATCGCCCCGCCGACCATCGCCAGCAGGAGCCCGGGCACCGCGTTGGCCAGCGAGATGATGCCGAGCGCCGCGTACGAGCCGGTCAGTTCGAACGTGAGGTACGCCCGCACCACCATCTGCATGTTCTGGCTGGCCATCTGACCGAGCATGGACAGGAAGAACGCGCGGTAGCGGTGGTCGTGCAGCGAGTCAAAGGTGCGGAGCGAGGTGATGCGCGAGCCGCGCCCACCGCGGTAGGGAGGGCGTGGCGGCGGGCCTTCCGGCGAGGAAGGGGTGCCGATCTCTCGGTCGGTCGTGGAACTCACCCCGGGCCTCTCATAGGAGCACCGGGCGCACTGAAGGCGCCCGCACGACGTGCTCCGACCCTGACGTAAACGGCAGGTTCAGCCTAGCGGCCCGCAACTCCCATGCCAATGCCGCCGTCAGCGGCCGCCGGCCAGGTCTCCGTCCGGGGGCTGGAGGCCGAACAACTGCCATCCGGGACGCGCGGGAGCGCCGGCGCTCTCCGCCGCCAGGCCCTGCACGGACGCCGCCCTGAGCGCCTTCTCGATCGCCCAGCGCGAGAGGCCCTGCACGGCTTCCATCTGCGCCATCTCGTCCAGCGAGTAGAAGCCCGCCCCCACCACCTCGTCGTTGTCGAAGGTGGGCTCGCCGTCCAGGTAGTCCAGGCGGAAGACCACGTACATGTTGGTGCTGGCGCCGCCGGCCGTGCCGCCCAGCGAGTGCCGGAAGGCGATAACGTCCCGCGCCCGCGCGGTGATGCCGGACTCCTCCATCACCTCGCGCTCCACGGCCTCCAGCAGGGGTTCGTCGTGCTCCACGTACCCCCCGGGCAACTGCCAGGAGCCGGCGAAGGGCTGCCAGCCCCGCTGTACCAGCAGCGCCTTGCCGTCCCGCAGGACCACGCCGGCGCAGCCGATGGAGAAGTTTCCGAAATGGATGAAGCCGCAGCCCTCGTCCGGGCAGGCCAGGCGCTCCCGGCCGCCGTCAAACTTGCTGGTCAGAGGCTGTGAGCAGTTGGGGCAGTAGCGCATGGGATGGCTCCTTCGGCTGCGGGCGCCTACAGGCGTCCCGCGTCGAACTCAATGATGCCGCGCGCCACGGTCAGGCGCAGGATGTCGGACGCGCCGCCCGCGAGGCGCATCGAGCGAACACGCCGGTACAGCCGCTCCAGCGAGTGGCCTTCGATGAGTGCCTGCCCGCCCACCAGTTGCACCGCCCCGTCCACCACGCGCCCGGCGACCTCCGTACAGAACACCTTGGTGGCCGCGCCCTCGTTGATGGCGTCGTCGCCGGCGTCCACCAGGCGGGCGGTGCGGTAGAGCATCGCGCGCGCGGCGTAGGTGTCGATGCGCATGTCCGCGTAGCGCAGCCGGACGCCCTCGCGGTCGCCCAGGCGCTGCCCGGAGCGGTGGCCGGCTGTGACGTGCCGGGTGACGTAGTCCACCGTCCAGAGCGCGATCCCGCAGGCGGTCGCGGCAGACATCAGCCGCTCCTCGCCGATGTTGCCCATGGCGCGCGGCATGCCCTCGCCGATCTTGCCCAGCACGTTCGAGGCGGGGACGCGCGCCTGGTCGAACGACAGTTCCACGTGCCCACCGCCTTCCATGCTGCGGAAGGAGCGGGTGATGCTGACGCCTGGAGTGTCGCGGTCAATGAGGAGCATGGCCGTGCCCCCGGGGCCGGAGGCGTCCTCGTCCACGTTCACCAGCGCGGCGTAGAAGTCCGCGGTCGCACCCCCGGTGACGAACGCCTTCCGGCCGGTGACCACCAGCGCGTCCCCTTCACGCGTCGCCCAGGTGGGGCGCTCCGGTGCAGCCGGGCCGCTGGGCTCGGTAAACGCGAACGACCACGTCTTTTCGCCGGCCAGCACCGGCTCCAGGTAGCGCGCGCGCAGGTCGCCCTCCACGCGGCGCAGTAGGCCCGGGTCCGGCCCGAAGACGAAGCGCGCGAGGGGCGTGTTAGCGGCGGCGAGCGTCTCCCGCGCGACGGTCAGCGCGAGCGCCCCGGCCTCCGATCCGCCAAACTCGCGCGGCTGGGTCATGCCAAAGAACCCGAGTTCCCGCGACCGCTCCCGGACGCGGCGCGCCACCTCCCCCGGGTCGGCGCCGCCGTCACCTTCGTCGCCGGCATCCGGCGCCAGGTCGCGCTCCAGCGGGCGCACCTCCTCCAGGAACGCGCGCAGGCGCTCGCGCAGGTCGACCAGGTCTGGGGGCAGGGACTCGGGCACGCGTGGCCTCCTTGCGCCGGCGACACAACCGAGTGCCACCGGGCGAGGCGGAGGCTAGCGCGTCCCGCCTCCGCACTCCACCTCCCGCGTCGCGAGCCCCGAGCCTAGGAGGGCAGGGCGTCCTCGATCTGCTCCGCCAGCTTCACCGGGGACTGGGCGGCGTCCAGCGCCAGCGCGTTGCCCTCGCGGCTCGTCACCGGCTCGAACTCCACCACGTGGCGGCGGAAGGCGTCCGTGTTCGGCTCCTCGCCGTGGGCGCGCTCGCGTTCAGCGACACGGGCCAGCGCAGCCTCGTCTGCCATCCGCAGTTCCACCACCAGCGCCGGCACGGACAGGTCACGCGCGACAGCCAGCGCCTCCTGGCGGTCGGCGGCGCGGCGGTGCGTGCCGTCCAGGATGACGGGGCGGCCGGCGGCCAGGTGTGCCCCGGCCCGGCGTCGCATCTCCTGGTAGACCTCGCGATCCATCTCCGGCGAGTAGGCGCCGGCCGCATACTGCTGCCACATCGCCGTTGAGAGGCCGCGCGCCGCCGCCAGGTCTTGCCGCACGGTGTCCGTGGAAACTACCGCCGCGCCGATGCGGCCCGCCAGCACCCCGGCTGCCGTCGACTTGCCGGTGCCGGAGATGCCGCACATCACCACCAGCGCGGGCGGGCGGCTTCGAGCGGCGTAGGTGGCGGCCAGCCGGAAATAGCCCGCCGCCGACTCCGCCAGGGCGGCCCGGTCAGCCCCCGGGATGCCGGGGTCGTTGGCGCCGATGGACTCTACCTTGCCGCGGATGAACGCGCGCCACGCTCGATGCAGCGGTTGCAGGACGCCCAGCGTCTCGTCGCCGGTCTCCGCGATGTAGCGGCCAGCGACCTCGTCGCCCAGGTCGCGGTGGCCGCGGGCCTCCAGGTCCATCGCGATGAAGGCCAGGTCAAAACCACGGTCCAGGTAGCGGAAGTGGTACCACTCCGTGAACTCCACGCAGTCCACGATCACCAGGTCCCGCGGCTCCGGCCCCAGCACGTAGATGTGCTTGGCGTGCAGGTCACCGTGACCCTCCACCACCCGTCCCTTGGCCAGCCGCTCATCGAACAGCGGCGCCTCGCGCTCCAGGCTCTCGGCCACGAACGCCCGGAGCGCCTCCGCGTCCTGGGGGCGCCACGTCCCGCCGATGTTGCCCTCCGCCTCCGAGTACTCGCGCGCCCACCAGGCGCGTTCCGCCTCCGCGCCGGCGAAGGCGCGGTCGTCCTCGATGACGCGGGCGGCGGCGTGGAACTCCACCAGCCGCGAGGCGATGCGCGCGGCGATGTCCTCCGGCGCGCGGCCGGCGGCCAGGAGGCGGTCCAGCGTGGCGTCGTCCGGGAGGCGGCGCATCTTGACCGCCCACTCCACCACGTCCCCCGCCACGTCCGGCTGGTCCACCACGAAGGCGCCGTCCGCAGTGCGGACGATCGGCACCACGTCCAGGTAGACATCCGGCGCCAGGCGTCGATTCAGGTCGACCTCCAGGCGACAGTGGCGCTCACGGGCCTCCGGCGCCACCTGGTCGATGAAGCCAAAGTTCACCGGCTTCTTCGCCTTGTAGACCAGGTCGTCCGCGATCCAGACGTAGGAGATGTGTGTCTGCACCAGCGTCACGCGCTGCGGGCGGTGCGGGTACGCCTCCGGACGCAGCAGCCCGCGCACGAACGGCGGCAGGGCATCCGGCTCGGATGGGGAGGCGTCATCGCTCACGCGGCGACGGTACGGATGCGGCGGATCGAGGGTCAAGCGACTCGGTGATACGCTCGGGCGCGCCTGCAGCGCCGCACGCGCACGTGGCAGGCATGCGGCACGCGAACGCGAACCCTGGAAGGTGAGCCTCCACTGGTCGGGAGATCACACGTGTCCGAGCCCTGGCAGCACTACTACCAGTCGCAGCGCCTGAAACTGTCCTACTGGACCTGGGGCGAGGCGTCCAAGCCGCCCCTGGTGCTGGTGCATGGCGGCCGCGACCATGCCCGCAACTGGGACCGCGTGGCGGAGGCCTTCCGCGACGACTACCACGTGGTGGCGTGTGACCTCCGAGGCCACGGCGACTCCGAGTGGGCGGTGGGCGGCTACTACGCGCTGGCGGACCACATCGGCGACCTGGTGACGCTGATCGACCTGGTGGGCGGCCACGCACCGGTGATTGCCCACTCCTTCGGTGGCAGCGTCACGCTCCTGGCCGCCGGTGTCTTCCCGGAGAAGTTCGACAAGATCGTGGACATCGAGGGCGCCAACACCCGGATGGAGCGCCGTCCCGAGATCACGCCGCAGTACCTCCGGGACTGGGTGATGCGCACGCGCGCCGTGGACAGCCAGTCGCCGCGCGTCTACCCCTCCTTCCGGGCGGCGGCAGACCGCATGCGCGAGGCCAATCCGCAACTCACCCCGGAGATGGCCGACCACCTCGCCAGGTGGGGCGCGAACGCCATCGACAACGGCTGGGTGTGGAAGTTCGACCCGCGCGTGCGCAGCCGCACACCCGTGGAGATGCGCCCGGAGGACGTGGAACGCATCTGGGCCACCGTCCCCTGCCCCATCCTGCACCTGGTGGGCGAGAACTCCCAGGCGAAGCGAGAGTCTTTCAAGAAGCATCCACCGGAGGCGTACTTCAAGGACGCCCGCACGCAGGTCATCCCGGACGCCGGGCACTGGCTCCACCACGACCAGTTGGAACTCACCCTGGAGGCGATCCGCGACTTCCTGGGCCCACCCCCTCCCGCCGAAGTGGAGGAGTAGCGGGCGCCCTCCGGGGAGTGAACCCCGTCGAATCATGGTCGGCACGGGGCTGAATCGTAGGAATCACACACGGAGTGTTGACAGGCTCTTGAAGGGTCGCGCCAACGCCGGGTCTACACTGGGGTCATGACGAACCAGACCCCGCCAGCGCCCGGCGCGCCCCCGGCGGCCCGGGACGACCACGCCGACAGCGGCCCGCTCTCCGCCCGCGAATGGGTGGAACTCCTCTTCGACGCCGGCTCCTTCGACGAGCAGTTTTCCGGCATCCCCACGCCTGACCCTCTCCACTTCGAGGACTCGCAGCCCTACCCGGAGCGACTGGAGGAGGCGCGCCGCAAGAGTGGCGGCAACGAGGCCGTCCTCACCGGCTCCGCCCACATCGGTGGGATGCGCGTGGTGGTGGCCGTGAGCGACTTCGGCTTCATCGGCGGCTCCATGGGCTTCGCCGTGGGCGAGCGCGTGGCGCACGCCATGGACCGTGCCGCGAAGGCGGAGGCGCCCTTCGTCGCCGTGACCTGTTCGGGCGGCGCCCGAATGCAGGAGGGCATGGTTGCCCTGCTGCAGATGGCCAAGACGGCGGCAGCAGCAGCCCGCCTGCACGAGGCGGGCATCCCCATGATCTCCGTGCTCGCCAACCCCACCACGGGCGGCGTCTTCGCCTCCTACGGGACCCAGGCGGACGTGATCCTGGCGGAGGCCGGCGCCCTGATCGGCTTCGCCGGCCCCCGCGTCCGCGCCGTGCACGACGCCGGCGAGGAGCGCGAGACGCTGTACGCGGAGGACCTGTACGAACTCGGGCAGATCGACCACGTGGCCCCGCGCCACGCGCTGCGGGACCGCCTGCTGACCGTGGTGTCTCTGCTGCGCCCCGCCGTCGCCCCGGACCCCGCGCTGCTGCCGCCCCCCGTGGAGGTGCGCGACCAGGAGCGCGGCTGGACCGTGGTGGAGCGCGCCCGCCACCCGGAGCGCCCGCGCGCGCTGGCCTACATCCGCGCGCTCGCCTCCGACTTCTTCCCGCTGCGCGGCGACCGCAGCGGCGAGGACGACCCCGCGCTGGTGGGTGGCCTCGCCCGGATCGGTGACACCAACGTGGTGGTCATCGGCCAGGAGCGGGGCGACATGGACCCGCAGGGACGCCGCCACGACGGGCGCGTATCGCCGGCCGGGTACCGCAAGGCCCGGAGGCTGATGCTGCTGGCGGAGCGCCTGCAGTTGCCGCTGATCACCTTCGTGGACACCCCCGGCGCGCACGACGGCATCGCGGACGAGTCCGCCGGCCTGGCGGTGGCCATCTCGGACTGCCTGGCGGCCATGGCGTCGCTGCGCACCCCCTCCGTCTCCGTCGTCATCGGCGAGGGCGGCTCGGGTGGCGCGCTGGCGCTGACCTGGGCAGACCGCATCCTGATGCAGCAGAACGCGATGTACGCCATCACCTCGCCGGAGGGCGCGGCGGCGATCCTCTTCCGCGACCGCGCCCGGGCTCCGGAAGTGGCGGAGGCGCTGGGCGTCTCCGCGGGCGACCTGCTGAGCCTCGGCATCATCGACAACGTCGTGCCGGAGCCGGCAGGCGGGGCGCACATGGACGCGGAGGGCGCCGTGCGCCTGCTGCGGCCGGCGCTCCGCCGCGCGCTGGCGGAGGCCATGCGCGGCCGCGGCTCGCAGCGGCGTGCGCGGCGTGAGGAGCGGCTGCGGGGGATCGGCCTGCCCCCGGAGGAGGGTGCCGCCTTCCTGCGAAACATCGGCGACGCGCTGGGTGACGTGCGCGGCGCCATCGGCTCGCGGCTACGCCGGCGCGGCGACAGCCACCAAGGGGACGGCCACCAGGGAGACGCGCCGGAGGTGCGCGACGCCGATGTCAGCCCCGGGCGGGCGAGCGTCAGCGGGGCCGAAGTGGATGGCCAGGGAGCGCCGGCGGGGGCCTAGCTCCTCGGCGGGAACCTAGTTCCTCGGCGGGAACGAGATCGAGAAGACCGGGGCCACGTAGACCCACAGTTCCGCCACCTGGCCGTTGCGGTTTGGCCGCGCGATCAACATCCCCCGCGAAGGCAGCACCCGCCCGGTGGGCTGATAGGGCCCCAGCGCGCCGGTGTGCGTCCCGGACATTCGGAACTGGGTGATCAGGTGGCCATCGCCCACCTGCACGTCCTCGATGTCCACGGACAGGTCAGGCAGGCCGGTCATCAGGAACTCGAACAGCCCGGGCAGCAGGTGAGCGCCGCCGCTGTCCCCGTTCCCCAGGTGCACCACGCCATCCGGCGCGAAGGACTCTGCCAGGGCGCTCACCAGGTCGCTGCCGTCCGCGCCCCTCGCGCGAGAGGTCCACGACTGGAAGAGGGTGCTCGCCTCGTCGTCAGAGGCCCCGTCATGAAGCGGGGCGGCGGCCGTGAGGCCGGAGGGCGGCAGCGTGAACGGGAAGCCGGGGTTGAAGTAACTCCAGACCTCGTCCAGTTCCAGCGCCTCGTTGGGGCGCGCCACCATGGCCGCCCGGACGCGGATTCGATCGCCCGCACCAAACACCGGAAAGCCCATGGCCATGGTGGCGTTGACGGAGAGTTGGAGCACCACCCGGTCTGCTGGATACAGCACCCGGTCGATCTGCACCATCATGTCCGGGAACATGGTCCGGACGCCGCCAGAACGCGCGAGTGTCGCCTTGACGTCTACTACCTCGCCGTTCTCCCAGTGGATCCGGCAGTCGGCCGACATCATGTCCGTCCATGCGGAGATGAGGTCGGGCGCGGAGGAGGCATGGGAGAGGAAGCGCTGGAGGAAGGCCTCGCCGCGCTCGCGACCGGCTGGTGTCGCGCTCACCCGCCCCGCTCCGGCTCGGCCTGCGGCGGGAACGTGATCGAATAGCCGGGAGCGATGTAGACCCACAGTTCAGCCAGGAGCCCCTGCCGATTTGCCCGACCGACCAGCATGCCTCGCGAGGGGAGTACGCGGCCGGTGGGCGGGTAGAGGCCCAGCAGGCCGTCGTGGCGCCCGGACATGGAGAACTGCACCACCACGCGCCCGTCGCAGACGATCGCGTCGTCGATGGAGAGCGAGAGGTCGGGGAGACCTCGGACCACGGCGGCGAAGGTCTTGTGGAGCGCATCCACCCGGCCCACGTCCCCGTTGCCCGGATGCACCACGCCGTCCGGCGCGAAGGTGGCGCCCACGGCCGTGATGAAGTCCGTCCCGGCCTCCGCCGCGTGCACCCAGGAGTCGTACAGGGCCCGCGCCTCCGCAGCGCCTGCTCCGTCCGGCGGGGGCGGCGCCTCGGCCAGGCCGGAGGGCGGGTACGAGAACGCGAAACCGGGGTTCAGGTACGGCCAGAGTTCCTGGAGTTGGAGGTCCTGGTCCACCAGTCCCACCACGCTCCCCAGGGAGGTGAACGGCCCCGGGGCCAGGAACGGCGTCCCGGGCGGGACGGATCCCGTCATCCTCAACTGCACGATCACGCGGTCATCCGGGAAGAGGACGTGGTCCACCTCCACCATCAGGTCCGGAAAGACGCTGCGCGCGGCAAAGGACTGGGCGCGGGACTGAGCCGGCGTCTGGATGTCGCCGTTCTGGGAGTGGACCCGGCAGTCCGGGGCCATGAACTCTTCCAGCACGGCCAGCGCTTCTTCGGCGCGGGAGGCACGCGCCAGGAACGCGCCGAAAAAGGCGCGACTGCGTGCGCTTCCTGGCGGTAGCGGATGCTGGACCACGGGCTGGGTTCCCCTTGACTGCGCACGCTACAACCCCGCGCGTCCATCGTCGAGGTTCCCCGCAGATCCCGCGTCAAAGTCAGCGGTACGCCAGAAACCAAGAGGCGGCGCCACTAGGCGCCGCCTCTGGCCGACACGCGCCGGATGGACTAGCCGACGATCTGTCGGTAAATCTCGAACCGCTTCTTCGGGTCGCGCTCAGCCACGTTCACGCTGTGGATCGTGAACCCGGCGTCGATGCCTTCATCGATGGCGGCGGCGCACTCTTCCGGCGAACCGGACATGGTGAGTTCCTCCACCAGTTCGCGCGGCAGCGCGGCGGCGCCGGCGGACGAGCCGCCGTCTGACCACGCCTTGCGTACGGCGTTCGCCTCGTCCGCGTAGCCCATGCGCGAGAAGTGCTCGTAGTAGAAGTCACCCATCCGCGCGATGTAGAAGGACGCGTTCGCCGCCGTCCCCTGCAGGACGCGCTCGCGGTCCTCGGAGACGCTCACGCCCGTGGCGTTACGGACGTCCACGTCCTCGCGCTTGCGGCCCGCCGCCTCCACCGCCGCATAGAAGCGGTCCAACTGGCCCTTCCACTGCGACTTCGGGAAGAAGATCGGGATCCAGCCGTCCGCGATCTCCGCGGTCTGCTGCACGGACTTCGGCGTGACGGAAGCCAGGTGGATCGGGATGTGCTCCCGCACCGGCTTGAAGCGAAGCGTGAAGCCGCGCTGCAGGTTGAAGATCTTGCCGTCGTAGTTCAGCGGCTCCTCGCGCATCAGCATGTTGATGATGTCCACGTACTCCCGCATGCGGGTCAGCGGACGCTCGAACTTGATGCCGTGGAAGTGCTCGATGACGTTCGGGCCGGAGGAACCCAATCCGATGATCATTCGGCCGCCGGACATCTCGTCCAGCGTGGCGAAGTGCTGCGCCACCGCGCCCGGTGTCCGGGAGAAGATGTTGATGATGCTGGTGCCCAGTTTGATGTTCTTCGTCTCGCGGGCCAGCACCGCGAGGATCGAGAGGGCGTCCCGGCCCCACGCCTCCGCCACCGTGATCTCGTACACGCCGGCGTCATCGGCGATCTTCGCCTGTTCGACCACCTTGTCCAGGTCGAACTCGCCCTGCCAGTTGATCCCCACACTGATCTTGCGCACGTCCCGTGCCTTTCATGCGGACTCCATGGCGAGCCCGCGCGCCGCGGCGCCATGGCGCGCCGCTGGCGGAGTATAGGCTCACTGCCCCTCAGCCTCCTCAATGCCCGCAGAACCACGCATTTCCCTGCAGCAAGTCAGGAACGTCTAGACCGTGCCGTTACAGAAGCATTGCGGGTCACGTTCGTGTTCCCGCCAACCCCGGACGGTGCGCTACAACGTTCCCTGAGTCCGGAGGGCGCAGTGGTCGAGACACCGGGTGGGGCAGAGGGCATCTCCGCCGACCTGTTCCACCTGATGGTGGACAGCGTGCGCGACTACGCCCTGTTCATGCTTTCCCCCACCGGCCGCATCATCACATGGAACGCCGGGGCCCAGCGGATCAAGGGCTACCAGGCCGCGGAAGTCATCGGCCGGCACTTCTCCGTCTTCTACCCCGCCGCTGAGGTTCGCGCCGGCAAGCCCGACTACGAACTGCGCGTAGCCCAGGAGGTTGGGCGGTTCGAGGACGAGGGCTGGCGCATCCGCAAGGACGGCACGCGCTTCTGGGCGAACGTGGTGATCAGCGCCGTCCGAGACGCCACCGGCACGCTGGTGGGCTTCGCCAAGGTCACGCGCGACCTGAGCGAGCGAAAGCGCGCCGAGGACGAGCGCAGCATCCTGCTGGAGGCCGAGCGTGAGGCCCGTACCCACGCGGAAGCGGCCTGGGCGCGGCTAGAGGCGCTGCAGGCCGTGACGGAGACGGGCCTCGCCCACGTGGGCTTGCCCGCGCTTGCGGACGCGCTGGCGGAGCGCACACAGCGCGTCTTCGCCGCCGACGGCGTGGGCATCCTCGTCTCGGACGGGGACGGGTTCCGCACGCTCGCAGCCCGGTCGGACGCGTCCGAGGCCTCCCGACAGTCGGCCGAGGAGGTCGTGGAGGGCCTGTCCAGGCGTGTACGGGACAGCGGAGCACCACTGATGGTTCAGGAGGGCGTGCAGGACGAGGCGGAGCCGGGCCTGTTTGGCTCGTGGCTCGCCCTCCCGCTCCTGAGTGACGGTGAGGCATTCGGCGTGCTGTACGTGAGCAGCAGTCTGCCCGGCCGCTTCCGGGAGGACGACCTGGCCCTGCTGCAGATGATCGGCGCACGCGTGGCCCTGGCCCTGGATCACGCGCGGGCGGTGGAGGCGGAGCAAGAGGCACGTGCCCAGATGCTGGCGGCGCGGGAGAGCGCGCAGCTCCGCAACGAGTTCATCGCCGTGGCGGCGCACGAACTGAAGACGCCCCTCACGTCCATCCGGGTGGCGGCCCAGATGGCGGCGCGCTCGCTGGGCGACGGAAACCCGGGCGCAAGGACGCTGATCGAGCAGGTGGTGGCGCAGTCCGGGCGCCTGAACCGATTGGTGGCGGCGCTGCTGGACTCCTCCCGCGCGGACCTGGGACGCCTGGAGATGCAGCCCGTGGAGACGGACGTGGCGAGCGTGGTGGCCGAGGTGGTGGCGGCCACGAGCCAGACCAGCGAGCGAGAGGTCGTCCTCCAGGCGGACGCCCCCCTCCGGGCGGAGGTGGACGCACTGCGGTTCGAGCAGGTCACCATGAACCTCCTGGACAACGCGCTGAAGTACAGCCCCGCGGACAGTCCGGTGGAGGTGGGCCTGACCACCGACGCCGACTCCTTCACCCTGGCCGTGCGCGACCATGGCCCCGGCATCCCCGTGGCCTCCCGCCGTCTCATCTTCGAGCGCTTCTTCCAGGGCCACCTGGACACGCACCCGTCCGGCCTCGGGCTGGGCCTCTACATCTCCCGCGAGATCGTGAAGGCGCACGGCGGGCGCATCGAGGCCGCGTTCCCGAAAGATGGCGGCAGTCTGTTCACCGTGCGGATGCCGTTGGCCTATCGCCCGCCCACCGAGCGGCCAGACTCCGCACGCGCCCTGTAGCCTTCACCCTCGCCCGTACCCGCCGGCCGGGCCAGGATGTAGGAGTGCATCGAGGCCAGTTCCTCGCGCGAAACCGTGTCAAAGCGGCGGTCGATGCGGGGCAGGCGGGCCAGTTCGCGCCTGCTCGCGTCCGTGACGTCCGAGGTCCACTCGATCACCTCGATGCCGCACTCCGCGAAGAGCGGCTCCCACTCCGAGCGCACCATGCGGTTCTGGTACTCCAGGGGCGTCTCAAAGAGGCGATAGGCCCGGTCCGAGTAGCGGTAGTAGTTGAACTGGCTCACGGTGCGGTCGTGGAACGACCAGTGGTCCTTGTGCCCCAGCAGGTGCGCCATGTGCCCGGACGGCCCCAGCATGCGCCGCAGCGCAGGCAACTCGACCCGGAGGATCTCAGGCCGAATGTGGTTCAGGACGCAGTGGGAGACCATGAAGTCCACGCTGCCCTCTGGCAGGAACCGCTCACCCACCTCCTGCGTGATCACAGGTCGGAAGCCGCAGTACGCGTAGACCTCGGCCCGTGACTCCAGGCGCAGCGCGTTGTCCAGGCGGGCGACCGTGGAGGCCCGGTCCACGCCCAGGCCGGCCACCAGCAGGTCCACGTGGTCACGCAGGGCGCTCAGGAAGTTCCGGATGTACCGGAGCCGCGCCTTGTCGTCCACGTCGAACAGGTAGATGCGGTAGTCGCCTACCAGCCACGCCAGGAACGCCTCGTGGTGGAACCAGCCGGTGCCCACGTCCACCACGGTGCCGCCGGGTGGGGTGAGGGCCCGCAGGTGCTGGATCAGTGGGAATGAGAGCCGAAAGTCCGTGCCCGTCCCCCGGCGATCACGCTGGGAGACGTAGCCCATCTGCTGGTAGAACTTCCGCCCGAGCGGTGTGAGCCCCAGCGCCTGCTCGCCCAGGGCCCACCCGTAGTACCGCCACATCGGCGCGCCCCCTTCGAGGGCGACCCCGCGGCAGTACAAGCGACGCGTCTCCAGCCGTGGTTGAGCAACAGGGCGGCCGTGAGGCCGCGCTGGCCGCTAGTTGACGGCGTCGTCCGGGGCGGACTGGGGCGGCGCGACGGTGCGGGCGTAGAGGTCCAACTCCTCGCGAGAGATCTCCACGCCAATGTCGCGCTTGATGACGTCGAACGCGTCCACGTCCCACTCGGAGACGAAGGTCACGGCCTTGCCCTCGCGGCCCGCGCGGCCGGTACGACCAATGCGGTGGACGTACTCCTCCAGGTTCTGGGGGACGTCAAAGTTCACCACGTGGGTGATCTCCGGGATGTCCAGGCCGCGGGCGGCGACGTTGGTGGCGATCAGCACCTCCAACTGGCCGGCGCGGAACTCACGCACCACCTGGTCACGGCGGCGCTGGTCCATGTCGCCGTGGAGGGCGCCCACGCGGACGCCATCCCGGTCCAGTTCGCGGGCCAGGTGGTCCACGCCGCGCTTCATGTTGCAGAAGATCAGCGAGCGGTTCTTCAGTTCGCGCTCGATCAGTTCGCGCATGGCGCGGACCTTGTCGCGGTTGGCGACCTCGAAGTAGATCTGCGTGATCGTGTCAACGGGGGTGGCCTCGGCGTCCACCCGCACCGTCTCCGGGTCTGTCATGAACTGCCAGATCAGGCGCTTGATGGAGCCCGGCATGGTGGCGGAGAAGAGCGCGGTCTGACGGCGCTGCGGGGTGCGGCTCAGGATGCGGCGGATATCCGGCAGGAAGCCGATGTCCAGCATCTGGTCCGCCTCGTCCAGCACGGCGTAGCGCACGTGCCGGAGCGAGAGCGTCTGACGCCGCAGGTGGTCCAGAATCCGCCCCGGCGTCCCCACCACGATCTGCGGACGGTCCTCCAGCGCGCGGAAGTCCGCCTTCAGCGATCGCCCGCCCAGCAGGCCAACCGCTTCCAGCCCCCACGGCTCCGCGAGGTCGCTCAGGACCTCCAGCACCTGCTGCGCCAGTTCGCGCGTGGGCACCAGGACGATGCCCTGGACCTCCGGCAACTGGGCGTCCAGGCGCTCCACCATGGGTACGCCGAAGGCGACGGTCTTGCCGCTGCCGGTCTGCGCGATGCCCACCACGTCCAGGCCGTTCAGCAGGGCCGGGATGGCCTCCACCTGGATCGGGGTAGGGTCCTGGAACCCGAAACTGGCCAGCGCCTCCAGCGAGCGGCGCTGGATGCCGAGTTCAGCGACGGCGGCGGGGAGGTCAGCATCCGCGATGGGCGCCTGCGGCTGGCGGCGCGAGCGCGGCGAGCGCCGCGGGGCGCGTTCCGCTACTGCGTCGTCGTCCTCGTCGTCCTCGTCGTCGTCGTCCGCGACGGCGGAGGGCGCGTCGTCCTCGTCGAGGTCGTCCGTGCTGACTTCGTCCTCATCGAGGTCGTCCGTGTCGACTTCGTCGTCGTCGTCAACCTCGAGGTCGTCATCATCTACGTCCCGAGGAGCGACGGCCGCTGCGGCCGGACGGGAGCGGCTGTCGCGGTCGTCCGTGTCGGTGTCGTCCGCTTCGTCCCGGGCGTCATCGTCGTCGACGTCCACGCTGTCCTGAGTCTCGAGCGTCGCGCCTTCCGTGCCCGGGCGCCTGCGCCCGCGGCCACCGCGGCGTCCACGACGGCGGCGCTTGCGCTGCTCCTCGCCCTCGGGGCTGGCCTCGTCCTCCGCGGTCTCGCGGGTGCGGGGCTCCGCCACGGCGGCGGCGTCCTCGTCCCGCAGCGCGCGGGGCGCGTCGGGGCGGCTGGCGCGGAGCGGGCGGTCTTCGTCGCGGTCACTCGGGGGTGGGGGATGTGGCGGCTCTTCGCCGTGGCGCTCGTCGCGCTTCACCCATGCGCCCAGCGTACGGGCGCCGCCCACCAGGACGCGGGCAGTGTCGTGGAGCCCGCCTGGCCGGCGGCGACGTGACGGCAGGATGCTGGAGTCGCCGCCCTCCTGGCCCGGGCGGAACGCGATGTCCTCTGGGAGTGGAGCGTCCAGGTTGCGGACACGGACGTCACGGCGGCGGCGGTTGGCGCGCTGTGAGCGCTCGTCCGCCTCACCGGAGTCCACGCGACGGCCCCAGCGGTAGCGGTCGCCGGAGGCGCGGCCCGAAGAATCGCCGCCGGAGCGGTCGTTGCCAGTGCGGCCGTTGGAGTTGCTGCGCGCGCTGCGGCCGTTGCGGCCGCCAGAGCCTGAAGAGGCGGAGCGCGAGGTGGTCGAGGACGTCGAGGGAGTCTCCGATCGCCGGCTGCCGGAGCGCGGGTCACGGTCGGAGTCACGCTCCGAGCGGGGCGCCTCGGGCGTGCCGGTCTGTGGACCGTCGCCGTCGCGGCGACGGTTGCGTCCGCCGCGGCGGCCGCGGCGACGCTTCCTGGGTTCGTCTTCGGTGAGGATGGGGCCCCCGCCACTGGCGGGTTGGGCCACGGAGGGGCGGCTGCCGCGGCGCACGCCGCCTTGCGGCGTCGGCGCGTCCAGGGTGGGGGTGGTCTCACCCTTCAGTCGCTTGAAAAGTCCACGCAGTGGCGTCACCGGGCACCGCCGGCGGTCTGGCACAAGGTCATCGAGGATTCCTGTGGGGGATGGTCATCCGCGCCATGTAGTCGCGGGGATAAGAAGTCATTGGAGACATGTTACCAATTACATCAGCGAGGCGCGAGGGGCCTCAGGCAGCCCCGCCCGGGGCGCTGCCCGCAACCACCTCTCCCACCGCGAGGGGGCTCGCGCCCTCGGAGGCTTCGGTCGCAGGGGCGTCCGGCGTGTCCTGCGCCTGAGGCGTGTCGTCCTCGTGCGCGGCGCGGCGCATCAGGACGTTGAAGAGCACCACTCCCGCCAGCGACGCCACGCCCGCCATGTAGAAGACGGACTCAATCCCGAAGGCGGACTTCACGGCCGCACCCACGAGCGAGCCGCCTAGGAAGCCCAGGGAGGAACCCATGGAGTTCAGGCCCATGAGCGAGCCCATCCCCACCTTCCGCCCCACCTCCACGAACACCGCCTGCTGGGAGGGCTGCGCCACCGCCTCGCCGATGCCGGCGATCAGCATGGCGAGCAGCACCCAGGGCGCCCAGGTCAGCCCGGCGCCCAGCACGGTGGAGTCGCGCACCGCCTCCGGGACCAGCGGGATCGCGAACTGCGCCAGGCCGGAAACGGTGAGGCCCACGGTCACCAGCATCACCCGGTTCAGGCGGTCCGCCATCTGCCCGGCGTAAGGCTGGAGCACGGCATTGATCAGGGAGCGGCTGGAGAGCAGCACCCCCACGAACAGCGCGCTGTCCGTCCCCAGCCCCTGGTCGCTGATCACGAACACCGCGAGCCACGCCGAGGCGGATCCCCATCCGATGGCCGTGAGCGTGACGAAGAGCGTGGACGCCTGGACGGCCGGCATGCGGACGATGCGCCAGAACGAGAGTTGCGGGCCCAGTTCCTCCGCCACGTCGTCCGACTCGCCACGCCGCCTCGGCCGGCGCGGGAGCAGGAAGAGGGTGGCGAGGGCGGTACCCCCGAGCATGAGCGCCATCACGGCGAACGCAGCCTGGGAGCCGAAGGCGTCCCGCAGGCCGCCACCAAACAGCGGCCCCAGGCCGAAGCCCGCCACCTGGGCGACGGCGAACCAGCCCATGTAGCGGCCCTCCGCGCCCACTGGCGCGAGCCGGCCAACGTACGCGAGCGTCATGGGGAACACGCCCGCCGCGCCCACACCCGAGAGGATCCGGAACGCCACCACCACTGCCCAGTGGTGGGCGAACAGGTAGCCCAGTGCCCCCAGGGCGTAGATGGCGAAGCCCACGACGATGAATCGCTTGGGCCCGAACCGGTCGCCCAGTCGCCCCACGAAGGGGGCGAAGACGATCTGCGCGATGGCCAGGCCGGAGAAGGACAGCGCGACGCCCACCGCGGGGCCGCCCAGGTCGTCCTGCACGTAGACGGGCAGGAGCGGTGACACCATGGAGATGCCCGCCATCGCGACGAGCATTGCCACCCAGAGGACGACAAAGGACCGGGATAGCAAGGGGGTCTCGCAGCGGCCAGGCAGGGGGTGGAATTGGCAGACTGGCTGTATGCCAACGCTAGAATCAGGCTAGACCGAATTCTCCTTGTGGTCGTCCATCGGGGGACGAGACGAGGGGCTCAGGACCGGACGTTGCGCCCCTCCGATGTGCCCCACTCCCAGCCGCTGATGTCTGGCGCATCAATGCCGAGGCTCGTGAGGATGGCCTTCATCTGCTCCCGGTGCTCTCCAGCGTGGCTGATCGCCTGGACCAGGACGATCTCAGCATCGATCGAGTAGGTCGCCCCTGGAACGTCGAGGCGATGGCGGTGCCCTGTGTCGCCGACGCTCGGTCGATCAAGCAGCGAGCATTGTCTCGAACCGCCGCCTCGATGACATCGAAACCGGGGAACGGATCGGTCTCACGCACATCCGGGGCGGCGGTCTCCCCACCCAGGCGGCGGATGTACCGCTGCTCCCCCGCGACCAGATGCACGCACGTCCCCCGGATCGACCCATGCGTCCCTACCGCTCGTGTGTCCAACTGCTCATCAGTCAACGCGCGGCACGCCTCCAGCAGACGGAGGTTGGCCCATTCGTTGTGCCGGTAGAGGTCCGTGATCATGGCATCCGCGCGCGGCCGGTCTCCTCCGCCCACGCCCAGGCGTCCAGTTCAGGCGGCTCGATGCCGAGCGTGGTGAGGATCGTGCAGACGTGCGCTCGGTGCTCGGTGGCGTGGTTCAGCGCCTGCGCCAGCACCACCTCCGCGTCGATCTCCTCGCCCTCGGGGGAAGTGAACGTCCACGAACCCTCCAGGGATCGCTCGGCACGCTCGATGAGCCCGACGGTTGAGCGCTGGGTTACCTGGGCGAGCAGATCGAGGTCGAGCGGCCCGTCGTACTGCACCGCCGGGCCCTCATAGGTGCCGCCGATGCGCGTCACGTACGACGGATCGGCGCCCACGAGGTGCAGCAACGTGCGCCGGATGGAGCCGAATGTGCCCGGGGCGTCCGCCTCGAGTTGCTCCTCGGACAGGCCACGGCAGGCCTCGAGCAGGCGCAGCGTGGCCCACTCGTTCTGGTGGTAGAGGTCCTCGATCAGCGTCATGCGCGGACGATAACGTACGTAAGCGCCGGTGGCAGTCCCTTGATGGCGCTAGCGGAACACCACCGTGCGGTTGCCGTGCACGAAGACACGGTCCTCCAGGTGCCACTGCACGGCGCGCGCCAGGACGGAGCGCTCCACCTCGCGGCCCACGCGCACCAGGTCCTCGCGCGACTCGCGATGGGTCACGCGCTCCACGTCCTGCTCGATGATCGGGCCTTCGTCCAGGTCCTCCGTGGCGTAGTGGGCCGTGGCGCCGATGATCTTCACGCCGCGCTCGAAGGCGCGCCCGTAGGGATCCGCCCCGGCGAAGGCCGGCAGGAAGGAGTGGTGGATGTTGATGATGCGGGCCGGGTACTCCTGGATGAAGTCCCCGCTCAGGATCTGCATGTAGCGGGCCAGCACCACCAGGTCCACATCGTGCTCGCGGAGCAGCCCTCGGACCTGGCGCTCCTGGTCCGCCTTGGTCGCGGCGGTCACGGGCAGGTTGTGGAAGGGGATGCCGAAGGCCTCCACGTCCGCGCGCAGGTTGTCATGGTTGGAGATCACCAGCGGGATCTCCACGTCCAGTTCGCCCCGGCGCCACCTCCACAGCAGGTCCAGCAGGCAGTGGTCCGTCCGCGAGGCCAGCAGGGCGGCGCGCTTGCGGCGGTCGCCGGCCAGGCGCCACTCCATCTCGAAGCGGCCCGCGACCTCGTCCTGGAACAGGCGGGCCAGCGCGTCCCGGTCCACGTCCGGGCCGGCGGCCTGGAACTCGATGCGGAGGAAGAACCAGCCGGCGCCGTCCGCCGTGGAGAACTGGTCCGCCTGCATGATGTTGGCGCCGTGGCTGAACAGGAACTGGGACACCGCCGCCACGATCCCCGGCCGGTCCGGGCACTGGACCAGCAAGCGGAGGACGGGTGCAGCGGCGGTCTGGTTGGTCACGCCCCCATGCTACGAGGCTTGCCCGTTATGGACGTTCGACCCCAGTGCAATGACTCGTATACTCGCAGGGGCAGGGGGGCGCCTTATGGTCATCGACGCGCCGGTCGACCTGGAAGCGCTGACACAGCGCGTCCGGCGACACATCGTGCGCATGGTCTACACCGCGAAGTCCGGGCACATCGGCGGCTCCATGTCGTCCACGGACATCCTGGCGGTGCTGTACGGCCGCATCATGAAGCACAACCCCGCCGACCCGCAGTGGCCGGAGCGCGACCGCTTCGTGATGAGCAAGGGCCACTGCACCCCCGTCCAGTACGCCACGCTCGCGGAGTTCGGGTACTTCCCCGTGGAGGAACTGGACACCTTCCGCCAGAAGGGCACCCGCCTGCAGGGCCACTCGGTCATCGGGAAGCCCGCCGGCGTGGAGAACTCCGCCGGCTCGCTGGGCATGGGCCTCTCGTTCGGCCTGGGCATCCGGCTGGGACTGCGCCTCCGCAACATCGACAGCCACGTGTACGTGCTGATGGGCGACGGCGAGCAGCAGGAGGGCCAGGTCTGGGAGGCGGCGATGGCCGCGTCCCACCACGAGGTGGACCGCCTGGTGGGCATCATCGACCGCAACCGCATCCAGAACGACGACTTCACGGACGCCACCATGCGCGCCGCCCCCCTGGACGAGAAGTACCGCGCCTTTGGCTGGGAGGTGCGCGCCGGCATCGACGGCCACGACCTGGCCGCGGTGGAGGAAGCCCTGGCCTGGGCGCGCGACGTGCGCGGCAAGCCGGCGCTCGTGATCTTCGAGACCACCAAGGGCAAGGGCGTCTCCTTCATGGAGAACAACCCCGGCTTCCACGGCGCTCCCCCCAGTGACGAGCAGTACGCGCAAGCGATGAGGGAACTGGGCGCCTAGATGACCACCACCGTTGCACCGGCCGCCACTCGGGAGGCCCTGGGCCCCACCCTGATCCGCCTCCAGCGCGACGGCGCTGACGTGGTGGTGGTGGACGCCGACCTGGGCAAGTCCACCACGGCCCGCCACTTCAAGGACCTGTACCCGGAGCGGTTCATCACCCTGGGCATCGCGGAGCAGAACATGTTCTCCGTGGCCGGGGGCCTGGCCACGCTGGGCTACACCGTCTTCGCCAGCACCTTCGCCGTCTTCGCGGAGCACGGCTTCGACCAACTCCGCATGTCCATCGCCCAGCCGCGCCTCAACGTGAAGGTCGTCGCCTCCCACGGCGGCGTCTCCACCGGCGAGGACGGGGCCTCCGCCCAGTCCATCGAGGACATCGCGCTCTTCGCCTCGCTGCCCACGTTCACCGTGGTGGTGCCGGCGGACGTGGTGGAGGCGGAGGCGGTGCTGGAGGCAGCGGCCCGCAACCCTGGCCCGTGGTACATCCGCACCGGCCGGCCCAAGATCCCCGTGATCTACACGGACGGCCCGCGCTTCCAGGTGGGCAAGGCGCACATGCTGCGTGACGGCAGCGACCTGACCATCGTCGCCTGCGGCCTGATGGTGGAGCGCTCGCTGCGCGCGGCCGAGGCGCTTGCGGCGGAGGGCATCTCCGCCCGCGTACTGAACATGGCCACCATCCGCCCGCTGGACGTGGAGGCGCTGGAACGCGCGTCGCGCGAGACCGGTGCCCTGGTGGTGGCCGAGGAGCACCTGGTCCACACGGGCCTGGGCGCCATGGTGGCGCAGGCCCTGGCCGAGTGCGCCCCCGCGCCCATCGAGTTCGTCGGCGTGCCCAACCGCTACGGCGAGTCCGGGACGTGGGACGAGGTCCTGGAGATCATGGGCCTGACCGACAAGGGCGTGGCCGCGGCCGCGCGGAAGGTCCTGGCCCGCAAGGGCTGATCCACACCCCCGTGTCCCCGGCGCCGGAACGTCCCTCACCAACGGCTCCGGCGAGCCCACCTGACGCCCCCGCGCGTCCCCGCTTCGGCCGCGTCGTCGGCCTGGCGATCGCCTTCGGCGTCGCGGTCTCCATCGGGCTCACGGTCACCTCGGACGCCGGTGAGGTCGCCGAGGCATTCGAGGGCTTCCGGCCGGGATGGTTCGCCCTGGCCGTTGGGGCGGCGCTGGCGGCACACGCCGCGCGCTTCGCGCGGTGGCACGGCTACCTCTGGCTGGTTACCCACCCCGACGACCGCCGCCTGGGGATCAAGGAGTCCGCTGCCATCTTCATGACCGGCGTGACCATGCTCCTGACCCCCGGCCACGTGGGCGAGTTCGTGAAGCCGTACTACGTGGCGCTGGACGGCGGGCCTTCCGCCGCCCGCACCACGCCCATCGTCCTCGCGGAGCGGGCAACCAACATGATCGGCCTGGTCATCGTCTCGCTCGCGGGCGTGCTGGCCTACCGACAGGCAGCGTGGGTGGTGGGCATCTCCGCCGCGCTCGCCGTCGCGATCGTGACCACCATGAAGAGCGCGCGCGCGGCGCGCCTGGTCGCGCGATCCGTGGGCAGGATCCCTCTGGTGCGGCGGGTGGTGCCGCACACGCAGGAGTTCACGGACGCCGCGGGCGCGCTGCTCACGTGGAAGAGCATCCCGATCATGTCGGCGGTTGCCGCGATCTCCTGGTCACTGGAGGCGCTCGCCTACGTGGCGGTGCTGCAGGGCTTCGGCATCGAGTGGTCTGCGGCCGTCCTCAACCGCGCGACGTTCACCTGGGCCGTGGCCACGCTGGCCGGTGGCCTGCTGCTGACGCCGGGCGGCCTCGGGGTCCTGGAGGGCGGCGTGACCGGCATCTCGGTCACGCTCATCGCGGCACTGGACCGAGGCACCGCCACGGCCGCCGCGCTGGTCGCGCGCGTGGCCACGCTCTGGATCCCTGCCGCCATCGGCGCGGCCTGCGCAATGTGGCTTGCCCGCCGGCGGTCGCCGCAGGACTAGCGCTCGGGGGCGAACGTCCCCAGCGAGGCGCCCCGCCAGACGGTGACCTTCACGTCCGCTCGGGCCTTCTGCGGCACGAGTCGCTCGTCCACGGTGGAGAGCAGGTCCGTCACGTCGTCCTCGGTGACGTCGTCGCGCACCACCAGGGTCACGCGCGCCGTGCCGGGCTCGAAGTGGACGTCTACGCGGCCCGCAGCCACGCCGGCGGGGTCCAGCACCTTCCACTGCTCGGACTGCGTGGTGCGGAAGAGTTGCTCGAAGGTGTAGAGGGCCACCGGGACGCTCCCGCTAGGAGCGGACGTGGCCGTCGCCGCGCACGATCCACTTGTAGGACGTGAGTTCTCGCAGCCCCATGGGGCCGCGCGCGTGCATCTTCTGGGTGGAGACGCCTACCTCGCATCCCAGGCCGAACTGCCCGCCGTCGTTGAAGTAAGTGGACGCGTTCACGAAGACGGCGGCGGCGTCTACTTCTTGCAGGAAGCGCTGGGAGTTGGCGTAGGACTCCGTGATGATCGCCTCGGAGTGGCCGCTGCCCTCCACGCCGGCGATGTGCTCCATCGCCTGGTCCAGCGAATCCACCACGCGCACGGAGCAGTCCAGCGAGAGCCACTCGCGGTCGTAGTCTTCCGGCACCACGGGCACGGAGGGCGCCCCGCCCAGCACCAGCGGCGCGGCGCGCTCGTCCACGTGCAGCGTGACTCCGCGGTCGCCCAGCGCGCGGGCGACCAGCGGGATGAAGGCCTCGGCAATGTCGGCGTGCACCAGCAGGGTGTCCATGGCGTTGCAGACGGAGGGACGCACGGTCTTGGCGTTCACCACCACGTCCACGGCCTTGCGCAGGTCCGCCCCGGCGTCCACGTACGTGTGGCACACGCCGATGCCGCCCGCCACCACGGGCATCCGCGCCTCGTCCTTTACGCGCCGGATCAGGTCGCCTCCGCCGCGCGGCACCATCAGGTCCACGTACTCGTCCGCCTGCAGCAGCGCCCCCACCTCGTCCCGGTCGGTGGAGTCGATGAACTGGACCACGCCCTCCGGCAGGCCCGCCTCCTCCGCCGCGCGGCTGACGATCCCTGCGAGCACCTGGCTGGAGGCGTGCGCGTCCGAGCCGGAGCGCAGCACCACCGCGTTACCTGACTTCAGCGCAATGGCGGCAATGTCCACCGTGACGTTGGGGCGCGACTCGTAGATCGAGGCCAGCACACCCAGGGGCACGCGGACCTTGCCGATCTGCAGCCCGTTGGGCAGCGTGCGGCTGTCGAAGACCTCGCCCACCGGATCTGGGAGGCTCGCCACCTGGCGCACGTCCCGCGCGATCCCGGCGATGCGCTCCGGAGTGAGCACCATGCGATCGATGAAGGAGCCGGTCAGGCCCTTCTCGCGCCCGCGCTCCACCTCCGGGCCGTTCACGGCCAGGATGTGGTCCGTCTCCGCCTCCAGCGCCTGGGCGATGCGCTCCAGCGCGGCATTCTTCGCGCTGGTCGAAACGGCCGTCATCCGCCGGCTGGCGGCGCGCGCCAGCGCGGCCTTGCGGAAGGCCTCGGACTCACTCACGCGGGGCGGCATGGTCGCGGTCATCAGGAGTCCAAGGTTACACGAGCCATCACGCCGGGACGAGCCACCAGACCAGGACCCGTCACACCAGCACCAGGTTGTTGCGGTGGATGATCTCCTCGCCGTACTCGTAGCCCAGCGTGGTGACGATCTGGTCGGAGTGCTTGCCCAGGATGCGGCGCACCTCGTCCGCTTCGTAGTTGCAGAGGCCGGAGGCCAGGTGCCGCCCGTCCGCCGAGAGCACGCGCACCACGTCCCCGCGGTGGAAGTCGCCCTCGCAGGCGGTGACACCCGCGGGCAGGAGGGACTTGCCGCCGGCGCGCAGGGCCCGCGCCGCCCCCTCGTCCACCACCACGCCGCCCCGCGTCTGCAGGCCGGAGAGCAGGTAGCGGCGGCGGCTCTCCACCCTGTCGCCGGTAGGCAGGAAGTGGGTCCCCACGGGCTCGCCCGCCACCGCGCGCAGGACGATGTCGCGCGCCCGCCCGTCCGCCAGCACCACGTGCGCCCCGTGGCTGGTCGCGATCTTCGCCGCCTGCACCTTGGTCGCCATGCCGCCGGTGCCGCGAGCCCCGGGCGCCCCGGCTGCCGCCTGCATCACACCCTCGTCGATGCGTTCCACGCGCTCGATCAGGCGGGCGGTGGCGTCTCTGGCGGGATCCGCCGTGTAGAGGCCGGCGATGTCCGTGAGGATCAGCAGGAGGTCCGCGTCCACCAGGTTGGCCACCTGTGCGGACAGGTTGTCGTTGTCACCGATCTTGGAGTCGCTGATCTCCTCCACGGAGACCACGTCGTTCTCGTTGACCACGGGCACCACGCGCAGGTCCAGCAGGTTGAGCAGGGTGTTGCGGGCGTTCAGGTAGCCCAGGCGGTCCGCCAGGTCGCGGCGCGTCAGCAGCGCCTGCGCGATGGGCGTCTGGCGCTGCTCGAAGAGCTCGTCCCACAGCGCCATCAGCCGCGACTGCCCCACCGCCGCCAGCGCCTGGCGGGACTCCACGTCCCGGGCGGGAAGGGCGCGCGCCTCGCGGTCCGTGCGCAGACGGTGGCGGCCGGCGGCGATGGCGCCGGAGGTCACCAGCACCACCTCCACGCCGCGCGACTCCAGGTCCGCGATCTGGTCCACCAGGTGGGCCATGGTGGCGGTGCTCAGGGCGTCCGTGCCCGCGGTGAGCACGTTGGAGCCCACCTTCACCACTACGCGCCGGTACTGTGTGCGTTGCGGTGTCAGCCGCTCGCCGGTCATCACGCGTCCCCTCGCGGCGGCGATCCGGGCTCCCCTGCCGACCCGAGGGGGAGGCCCAACCGCGCCGTCCCCGCTAGCATGGGACAGCGGCGCGCAGCGGTCGAGGGAGGCCGCGCGCAGGGGGCCATCGCCAGGCGACACCGAGGAGGGACGTCTGCAGACCCTGAGCACGCCCACCGCCGCCCCGCGTCCGCCCTGGTACCGCCTGGCCGCCCGCGTACTGGGCCGCGCCGCCTCCAACTTCGGCGAGGACCGCGGCACGCAGATGGCCGCGTCCATCTCCTACTACACACTGTTCGCGCTGTTCCCGGTCACGCTGCTCGCGGTCGCCATCTTCGGCATAGTCCTGCGGGACGCGGAGGTGCAGGCGCGCGTCCTGGGGGGCATCAGCGACCTGGTGCCGCTGGAGGAGAGCACCGTGGAGGAACTGCTGGGCCAGGCGGCGGACCTGGGCCCCACGGTCTCCATCCTCTCCTTCTTCGGCGCCGTGTGGAGCGCGGGCGCCCTCTCCGCCGCCATTCGCTCCTCGATGAACGTGGTCTTCGAGGCCGGGCGGCGGCGGCCAATGGTGCGGGCGAAACTCGTGGACTTCGTGCTGCTGCCGGTAATCGGGCTGCCGCTGGTGGCCGGCATCGTCCTCACCACGCTCTGGCGCATCTTCGAGCGCACGCTGGACGACGAGTTCGGCCTGCTGGACGGCCGCTTTGCCTGGACGTGGGACGTGGGCGCCTTCCTGATCCCGCTGCTGATGTCGTTCATCGCCTTCGCGGCGCTCTACCGCATCGCACCCAACCGCAGCCACCCCTGGCGTTATGTCGCGCCCGGCGCCCTGCTCGCAGCCCTCGCGTTCGAGGGCCTGAAGGGTGGGTTCGGCCTCTACCTGGAGAACCTCTTCAACGAGTCGATCTATGGCTCGCTGGGCTCGGTGATCGTCCTGCTGTTCTGGGTCTACCTGACCTCCAACATCCTGATCTTCGGGGGCGAGGTGGCCGCGGAGATCCCGCACGTCCTGCGAGACGAGCCCCGTCACGGCACCCAGGAGGAGGAAGGGGACTGGAAGATGGCCATGCTCGGCTTCGTCCAGGGCCTCTTCATGGTGCAGGACGACGAGGAGGCCCCGCCTACGCCGCGACGCTCCCGGGACAAGCCGGGCGGTCCCTAGCAGCGTCATCCCTGCTTGCCTCGATCACCACTCCGGCGTATGACACACGCAGATACGGAGATAGGTCACGCGGGGTCGCACATGCTCACTCAACGAATCGCCCTCTACGCAGCAGGCGGCGTCGCGCTGCTGGTCCTGGTCGCGCTCGGGGTCTTCGCCCTGATGCCGGGTGGGGGCAGCGACGCGGGCGACCTCTCGCCACTGGTGATCGTGGACGGGGAGCGGCTGGACCCACCCTACGAAGTCACGCGCAGCGGCGCGGACGTGCTGGTGAATGACGTGCGCGCGCAGTCGCTCGCGCCGGTCACCAACACCAGCACGGTGGGCGCCCCCGCCGCCGGCGATGACGTCTTCACCATCGTGGAGCAGGCCGGGCAGGCCTCGGATGCGGCGGGCGGCGGGGATGCGGGCGCGGACGCCGCGCTGGCGCTCCTGGCCGCTCACCCCGCGGACCCGACCTTCGAGCGCGTCTCCGAGCCCAACCGCATCCAGGTCACGGACGCCGCGGGCCTGACGGCAGACCTGCAGTACGAGGTGCCGGACACCGAGGCCCGCGCCGTCACGGACGGCGGCGAAGAGGCCGCAGCCGCGGTGGCGGAGCAGTGGAAGGCGCACCTGGAGGCCGGCGGCGGCATCGTCGCCTCCAGCACCGGCGTCGCCCTGCTGATCCCGCCCACCGACGTCCCCGCGTTCGACGCCGCCCTCACGGCCGCGCTCGGCCAGAGCGGCAGCGCGAAGGACGCCGCCCTCACGGAACTCCTGTCCGCGCCGGCGCTCATCGAGGAGCACGGCGGGACGCCCCCGAGCCTGGAGGACTACGCCACGGCGGCAGCCCTCGGCCGGCAGGGCCACGACGTCCACCCGGTCGCCGGACTCGCGCGCCGCGCGGCCGAGGGCGACGTGGTGCACCTGGCCGCCGGCAGCGCCAAGACGCCCGGCAAGAAGCAGGGCTACGGCCTGACCTTCACCACCCTGAACGAGTCCGACAGTTACCCGTACTTCGACGCCATCCGCGAAGAAGGCTACGAGGCGCTCGTCTATCGCAACCCCACCAGCGCGCACTCCTTTGCCTCCACGAGCCAAACCGGCGCGCTGTACAACGTCACGCACAGCAGCCCGGCGGGCCTGTCCGTCGCCCTGTTCCCGAACAACGAGGATGCCGCCCGCTACAGCCGTCTGCTCCAAAACAACCGCGTGGACCGAGGGCTCTACCGCTGGTGGCGGGAGGGGGCGAACGGGCCGTGGTGGCTGGACCTCACCCCGGCCGGTATCAGGGCGTTCTGGCGCAGCAACGACACGATCGTCCACTCCGCCTCGTGCAACGGTGCCGGCCTCGCGCCGGCGTTCGCGGCGCGCGAGTTCTTCGGCTACGCCATCGTCACCTCGTGCGCGATCGCGCTCCCGGACACCACCAAGTTGTGGGGGCGCTGGTCCGGCAAGGACGGCAACGGCCAGTATCGCTCGGCTTCGCTCGCGTGGGCCCAGGGCGGCTTCCACTCCGGCTTCCGCTACGTGGACGGCAGCCCGGACGGCGACACCGTCCTTTCGCCGGCGGTGCCGGTGGCGGAACTGCCGGACATCATCGTCGGTGGGCAGGCGGCGATCCTCATCGGCTTCGACGCCCTGATGGACACCTCGCTCCCCGCGAACCAGGTGATCGCCCTCACGGGCTGCGCGGTGGTGCAGGTGGAGCCGCAGTGGCAGTTCCAGTCGCTCATCGTCACGCAGGTCACGGCGGAGAGCGCCGGCGAGTACCAGGTGACGGTGCGCCAGGCGAACGCCAAGTCGCCGGCGCAGATCCACCTGGACGGCAACCAGCGGCCGGAGGTCTCCGGCGTCATCCCCAACCGCGACGACCACATCGCAAAGGGCCGCTGCCTCGCGGCCGAGCCCACGCCCACCAGCGGCGTTGACCCGCGCACACCGACGCCTGCAATCAGCACCGGCGACGCGCTGGCCGAGGCCACCCCGGAGGTCGTGGTGCTCGTGATCGAGGGCGAGCACTTCCCGGCGGAGCAGTTCATCGGCGCGCAGGCGGACGCCTGCGACTCCGCTCACTACCACGCCCACCAGCCCGTCCGTTCGCTGGAGGGCACGGTGATCGAGGAGGACCCCAACCCGGGTGAGTGCGGCTTCGGGCGGGTATCGGAGGTCCCCACCCTCACGCTGTACACGACCAAGCAAGCATTGGACGAGTGGGAGGAGTGGGCCGCGGGCAACTGAGCGCGGGCCCGGCCCCGGCTGAGCCCCCGGCGCAGGGGAGACTGCAAGGCGCCCGCAACGAGGTGCGCCCAGGGTTGTACGCGTTCGTGCCTTCCGGCCGGTGACGCTGGGTGCATGTGGATTGCCGGAATCTGGCTTGCCCTCTTTGGGCTGCTCTTCGTACTCCCCCTCTTCTGGCTCGTCCCCCGCTGGGGCGCCCCATATCCCTCCGTCTACCGGCGGCGGCGCGGCCAGCGCTATAGCGCCACGGACCTCACGGACGCGGACGTGCCGGTCGACTCAGCCCACGATCAGACCTCGGACGACCCGTGGTGGTACTGGGCCGACCTCCTGTGGTTCGTCGCGCTGGTGATGGTGGTGTGGCTCGTTGTGCTGGTGGTGGCATGAGCCCGCCTCGCAACGGGAACGCGAACGGCACGGGGGACCGCGCCCACCCAGACGAGGAGACGATCATCGTCGGCTCGCTGGTGTTCCACTTCCGTGGCTACGAGCGCGCGCCGGAGCAGGCCGGCAACGACCTGCTGGTGGTCCACTCCACCATCGAGGGCGGAGGCCGCCGCCTGGGAGAGGCCGGCCGCGCGCCGGCAGTGGAACTGTGGGACGGCGAGGGCAACGTCTTCGAGCCGGAGAACCTGGACGAGGCCTGGTACATGCCGCACGAACCGGGCACGACCACGGAGTCAGCGCTCCGCTTCCGCGTGCCGGAGTCCTCCACGGACCTGGAACTGGTGCTCGCCCCCGGCGATGAGCAGGAGGCCCACATCCTGCTGGAGGCCGCCGGCATCTGAGTACCAGCCTTGTGTCTCGGGAGATCGAGAACCCTCCCGCTCCCCCTCGACGGGGTCAGTGAGCGGAGGGGCGGCCGGTACGTCGAGGCGGAGCGATGCTTCGGGGTGAGCGGGCGCAGTGCGCTGCGCCCCTACGGGGGAGCGGAAGCGGTTGCGGACTCACAGCCTTCTCCCCGGACCGCCGAGGCGGCAGACCGACCCCCTCCCCCCTCGCGGGGAGGGTTGGGGAGAGGGGGATCTGCGTAGCGGGCTGCTGAGGTGCCACGCGATGGCCCTTCGACAGGCTCAGGGTGAGCGGAATCAGTAGGGGACCTACACGCGCACCACGCCCAGCGTCACGGCCACGCCGTCCAGGTCGCCCTCGAAGCGGGTCGCGCCGGGGGGCGGCGTGCCATCCGCGATCTCTCGCGCCAGCACCTCGCCGGCGATGTAGTCCGCGTGCGCTTCCAGCATCCGCGGGAACAGCGGATCGGTGGACTGCCACGAGACGAAGATGCGGTCGGAGACGTCCAGGTCCGCCTCCCGGCGCAGGTCCTGGATGCGGCGCACCGCCTCGCGGGCCAGCCCCTCCAGGTGCAACGCCTCGTCGATGCGGGTGTCCACCAGGGCGGCGTAGCCGGACTCCTCGGCAGCGGACCAGCCCTCGGATGACTCGACCGTGACCAGGATCTCGGCGGCCGTCAGCGTGAAGTCGCCCAGCGGGACGGGCTCGCCGGCGCGCATCAGGCGCACCACCTCGGCCGGGTCGGCCTGCCCCAGGGCGCCGCGGATGGCGCCGACCTGCTGGCCGTACTTCGGGCCCAGCACGGGGAGGTTGGGACGCAGCATGTAGGTCATCCGCTCGCCGGGGTCGTCCATGACGTCCACGGCCTTCACGTTCAGTTCCTCCGCCACCTGGTCCGTGTAGCGGCGCAGCCGCTCCACCTCCTGCGCGTTGCGCGGGACCAGGATCGCCGTGGCCAGCGGCTGGCGGACCTTCGCGTTCGCCCTCGAACGCGCGCCGCGGCCCAGCGAGACCATGCGCTGCACCAGCGCGATGTCCGAGGACAACTGCGGGTCGATCGCTCCGGCGTCCACCTCCGGCCAGTCTGCCAGGTGCACCGAGTCCGCCGCCCCCGGCAGCCGCCCGGCAGCCAGGTTCTGGTAGAGCGCCTCCGCGATGAACGGCGTGAACGGCGCGAGGAGGCGCGAGACGGTGACCAGGCACTCGTAGAGCGTGTGCAGCGCCGCCTGCGAGTCCGCATCGTCCCCCGAGCGCCAGAAGCGGCGCCGGCTGCGGCGCACGTACCAGTTGGACAACTGCTCCACAAACGCCTCGATGGGCCGCGCGGCCTCGGCGGGCTCGTAGTCGTCCAGCGCCTCCGTGACCTCGCGCACGGTGCGGTGGAGTTCGCTCAAAACCCAGCGGTCCAGTTCGCTCCGCTGCGTCGGGGCCGCGGAGGCGGGGTCAAAGTCCGCGGTGTTCGCGTAGGTCACGAAGAAGGAGTAGGTGTTCCAGAGCGTGGACATGAAGCGCCGCTGCGCCTCCGCCACCAGGTCCACGGAGAACCGCCGCGAGTTCCCGGGCGGCGAGGCCGTGTACATGTACCAGCGGGTGGCGTCGGCCCCCTGCGAGTCCAGCACCGTCCACGGGTCCACCACGTTCCCGCGCGACTTGGACATCTTCTGTCCCTCGCCGTCCAGGATGTGGCCCAGCGAAATCACGTTCTGGAACGCGATGCCCTCCGGCACGTCCTCCGTGCGGTTCAGCAGCGTGGCCAGGGCGTGCAGCGTGTAGAACCACCCGCGCGTCTGGTCCACGGCCTCGCAGATGAAGTCCGCCGGGAAGCGGGCGTCGAAGGTCTCGGCGTTGTCGAATGGGTAGTGCCACTGCGCGTACGGCATCGCGCCGGAGTCGAACCAGGCGTCCGCCACCTCCGGTGTGCGCTTCATGGACCCGTTGCACTGAGGGCACCCGAGTTCCACGCGGTCGATGTACGGCCGGTGCGGGTCGATCACGCCCTCTCGCCGCAGCGCGTCGGCGGTGCCGGGCAGGGCGCGGCGGAAGAGTTCCTCGTAGGAGCCGATGACCTCCTGGTGGTCGCAGAGTTCGCAGACCCAGATCGGTAGCGGCGTCCCCCAGTAGCGCTCGCGGGAGACGGCCCAGTCGATGTTGCCCTCCAGCCACTCGCCGAAGCGACCCTCCTGCAGGTGATCCGGCACCCAGTGGATGCGCCAGTTGTTCTCCACCAGGCCGTCGCGCACCGCCGTGGTGCGGATGTACCAGGAGGGCTTGGCGTAGTAGAGGACGGCCGTCCCGCAGCGCCAGCAGAAGGGGTAGGTGTGGCGGATGGTCTCCGCCTTGAACAGCAGCCCGCGCTCGCGCAGGTCCGCCGTGATCGGCTCGTCCGCCACCTTCGCGAAGAGGCCGTCGCCCGGTCCGCCGATGAGCGTCCCGTCCAGCCGAACCGGCTGCAGGAACATCAGGCCGAACTCGCGGCCCATCGCGTAGTCCGCCTCGCCGAAGGCCGGCGCCACGTGCAGCACGCCCGTGCCCTCGTCCGTGGTCACCTCGTCCGAGGCGATCACGCGCCGCGGCGGCAGGTCGTCCACGGAGGCGGGCTGTTGCGCGCGGCCATCCACGAACACCATCGGGTCTACGCCGGGGAAGGCCACGGCCTCGAACAGCGGCTCATAGCGCAGGCCCAGCAGCGTGGCGCCGGTGAACGTCGCCAGCGTCCGGGGCTCGCTCTCGTCCTCCAGGGGCACGCCGAGCAGCGTCTCCGCCACGCGCGCCGAAGCCACCACGAACCGCAGCCGGCCGTGCCACTTCGTCGTGACCTCCACCAGGCTGTACTCCGCGTCCGCCGCCACGGCCAGCGCCGTGTTGCCGGACAGCGTCCACGGCGTCGTGGTCCACGCCAGCAGCGAGGTGGGCACGCCCTCCGAGAGGCGGAGCGCCTCCGAAGCGTCCGGGTTGTCCTCCGCCGTGACGTTCAGGCGCACGGTGACGCCGGGGTCCGGCGTGTCCTCCTCGTAGCCCTGGGCGATCTCGTGGGAGGAGAGCGAGGTCTGGCAGCGCGGGCAGTGGGGGGTCACGCGGAAGCCGCGGTAGACCAGGTTGTTCTCCCACAGGCGCTTGAAGATCCACCAGCAGGACTCCACGTACTCCGGCGAGTACGTGACGTAGGCGTCCGACATGTCGATCCAGAAGCCGATGCGGTCCGTCATCCGCTCCCAGGCCTGCACGTAGCGGAAGACAGACTCCCGGCACTGCCGGTTGAACTCCTCCACGCCGTAGGCCTCGATCTGCTGCTTGCTGGACAGCCCCAGCGCCTTCTCCACTTCCAGTTCCACGGGCAGGCCGTGGGTGTCCCACCCGCCCTTTCGCGGCACGCGGTAGCCGCGCATGGTGCGGTAGCGGGGGATCAGGTCCTTGAAGACGCGCGCCAGCACGTGGTGGATGCCGGGGTTGCCGTTCGCGGTGGGCGGCCCCTCGAAGAAGGAGAAGACGCGGTCCGCCGGGCGCTCGTCCACGGAGCGGCGGAAGATGTCGCGCTCCTTCCAGAACTCCAGGATGCGCTGCTCCTGCTCCGGGAAGGACACTCGCGACGGCACCGGTTCGAAGACGACCATGGCACGCACTCCTACTGCTGGAGGAGGGCAACAAAAACGCCCGCCTCACACCTCATCGGTGCGGGACGGGCCGTGCCTGCTCTCACAGGAGTGCCCGCGGTACCACCCGCGTTGCGGTCGGCCTCGAACGCGTCGAGGGCAACCGCCACTCACCGCGCTACGGGCGAGCACGCCCGCCGATAGCGCTGCCCCTGGTAACGGTGGGCGCTCCGGCCGCGTCTACTCCCCGCCCTCGCTGGGGACGGTTTCGGGCGGCAGCTCGGGAGGGATCTTCACCCCGCGTGGCACGCACCCGGCTTCCACCGTCCCGGGCTCGCTATGCGGTTCCTTCCGAGGAAGGACCACAGGGCTACTCGTCTCCGTCATCGCTTCGTATCGCTACGAGACGCCGCTCAGTGTACCGGCTGGCCGCGGGAGTGCGCGAGGGTCAGCGGCCCATCGGAGGATCGAGGCACGCCGCTCGCCCTTCGACGGGCTCAGGGTGAGCGGACTGGCGGTCGCCCCACCACGTCGAGGGGCTGTGAGCGGGCGCAGCGCGGTGCGCCCCTACGGGGACGGCGGAGGGCCTCGCTCCCGACTCGCGTGTCACGACCCCTCCGGCCCGTGGGAGCCTAGAACAGCATCATCGAGAGGCGGGGGCGGTATTCCTGGGTCAGGGGGTGCTCGTCGCCGAGGATCTCGAAGATCTCCAGCATCGCCTTGCGGCCGGCGTCCTCCCGGAACTTGCGGTCCAGGCGAACCACCTCCAGGAAGTGCTCCAGCGCAGGCGCGAAGTCCATGCGGCGGCCGCAGTGACATCCGAGGCCGTAATGCGCCTCCACGTCGTCCTCGTCCGCCTCCACGCGGGCGGCAAGCGCAGCCTCGTCCGTGACCGTGCCGTCCGAGGCCAGGATGCCCCGCTCGTAGCGGATGCGGGCGGCCTGTCGCTGCACCTGCGGCGCCATGGGCACGCGCGCGATCAGTTCCTCGGCGGCGTCCAGGTCACCGTCCTCGATGCACACGGCGGCCAGGCCGCCGGTGGCGCGGGGGTGCGCGTGGTCCTGCGCGAGGGCGGCCTCGAAGGCCTCGCGGGCGGCGGCCAGGTCGCGGCGGCGGAGGGCGTCCGCGCCCTGCTCCGCCAGGCGGTCCGCCTCGGACGGCTGGAGGCGGTCAACGAAGCGGCGCACCTCCGGCTCCGGCTGTGCACCCAGGAACTCGTCCACCACCTGGCCATCGCGGAACGCCTTGACGGCGGGGATGCTCTGGATCTGGAACGCCTGCGCCACGCGCGGGTTCTCGTCCGTGTTGATCTTCACCAGCGTCACGCCGCTCTGCTGCGCCACGCGCTCCAGCGTGGGACCCAGCATCTTGCAGGGGCCGCACCAGGGCGCCCAGAAGTCCACCACCACCGGGCCCTGGCGAGACGCCTCCAGCACGTCCGTGGCGAACGTGTCGTCCGTGGCGTCGATGACGGCGGCGGGCTGAGGTGCCATGCGCGTGCGCTCCTCGGGAGTTCGGTTCGAGAGACGGGTGCGAGATCACAGGCTACCGCGCGTCCGAGGATCGCGCAGGAGGCCACGGATCCCCTCGCGGGGGAGGGCTGGGGTGGGGGACGTGAGCCTCCGAGCACGCGCGCGGCGTCGAGGATGGGCGCAGCACGCTGCGCCCCTACAGGAGAACGAGCGGGGCCGGCCTCACCCTCGCACCATCCCGCTTGTGGTAGAACGGCGCCGAGCGGCGCGCCGTCCGAGGGCGCCCAGAGGAGGTGCTGCGATGCCGATGGCCGACCTGGGTGATGTCTCCATCCACTACGAGATGCGCGGCGAGGGCCCGCTGACCTACGTCTACTGCCACGGACTGGGCGGATCAGGACAGGGCTTCGAGGAGACCGACCTGGACTGGTACGCCCAGCATTTCCGCACGATCTCCTGGGACAACCGGGGCCTGGGACGCTCCAGCCAGGCGGACAAGTACGCGCTGCACCTGTACGCGGGCGACCTCGCGAGGCTGCTGGACCACCTCGGGGTAGAGCGCGCGGTCATCTTCGGCGTGTCGTGGGGTGGCGTGACGGCCATCAAGTTCGCGCTGGACCACCCGGAGAAGGTGGCCGCGCTCGTACTCGACTCCACCTCCAGCGAGAGCAACGTGCGGGCGAGCGAGAACTGGTACATGCGTGGCGAACTCGCCCGCCTGGGCGAGGCCGCCCTGGCCGGCCGGCAGATGCAGCCCGCCTTCGAGGGCCATCGCACGGTCTCCGCGACGCCGGAGGCGCCGAAGATCAAGCCGGAGCACCTGGACTCCTACGTGGCGGAGTGCCGCACGGTGGCCGCGCTGCGCGAGCACCCGCTGACGCCGGAACTGCACCGCATCAAGGCGCCCACGCTGGTCGTCGGTGGCGGGCAGGACACGGTCGCCGGGGCTGGCGGCTCGGTCATCATCTCGAGGCAGATCGAGGGCTCGCGGCTGGAGATCGTGCAGCACGCCGGGCACGGCGTGTACCGACAGACGCCGGACGTCTTCCGGCCGTTGCTGCTGGAGTTCCTGGCAGAGCGCGGGCTGATGTAGCGAGCCGCTGGTTGAGGGCGGCTCAGGCGGGGCCGTTCCCGCCGTCGTCCTCGTGCACGTGCTCAGGCAGGCGGTCCTCGCGGAGGCGCTGGCCCTCGCGGTGGGCCTCCTCGATGTGCAGGTGGTACAGGTCCACGTCACCGTAGCGCATGCCGCAGACCTCGCAGGTCAGGTCGTCCAGGCTCATGGGGCCTCCCATCCTTCAATAGAACGTAGGCAGTGAGCCCTCGCGGCCCCGTGACAGCAAGGCGCACCGGCGTGCGGTTCCCCTCGCGCAGCCGGATGGAGGCAGCGGCTACCATGCGCCGGCGCCGGCTTCCGTCCGGCGGGAGCGGGGAGGGCCACGATGAAAGCAGCCGTCTACTACGAGACCGGAGCGCCGGACGTCTTCCGCTACGAGGACGTCCCGGACCCCACCTGCCACCCCCGCGGCATCGTGCTACGCGTGGAGGCGGTGAGCATCGAGGGCGGGGACGTCCTCAACCGCGCGGGCGGGGCCATGGCGAGCAAGCCGCACGTCGTGGGCTACCAGGCGGCCGGCACCATCGTCGAGGTGGGCGAGGCCGTGACCGACCGCGAGGTGGGCCAGCGCGTGGTCACCACCGCGCCCTTCGGCTCCCATGCGGAACTGCGCTCCGTGCCCGTCTCGTCCTCCTGGCTGATCCCGGACACCCTCTCCACCGAGGAGGCGGCCACCGTCCCGGTCCCCTTCGGCACCGCCGACGACTGCCTCTTCGAGTTCGGCCGCCTGCAGGCGGGCGAGACCGTCCTCATCCAGGGCGCCGGCGGCGGCGTGGGCGTAGCCGCGGTGCAACTGGCGAAGCGCGCGGGCGCCACGGTCCTCGGCACCGCCTCGCAGGACGACAAACTGGAGGCGCTCCGCGAGTACGGCCTGGACCACGGCGTGAACTACCGCACCCACGACCTGGTCCGCGAGGTCATGCGGATCACGGAGGGGCGTGGCTGCGACCTGGTGGTGGACCCCGTGGGCGGCTCCGTACTCCAGGGCAGCCTGCAGTGCCTCGCCTATCGAGGGCGGGCGATCACCGTGGGGAACGCCGGGCGCGAGTCGCGGACGGTGGACCTCGGATCGCTGGGGCAGGGCAACCAGTCCATCACCGGCGTCTACCTGGGCGCGGAACTCGCGAGGGGCAGCCGCGCCTACGACATGATCGCCGGCCACCTGCGCGACATGGCCGCAGGGGAGTTGCGCGCCGTCGTCGACCGCCGCTTCCCGCTCAGCGAGGCCGCCGAGGCACACCGCTACATCGAGGGCCGCAGCGCCTTTGGGCGGGTGCTGCTCATCCCGTAGGCCCGCGGCGGCCTTCACCGGCCTGACCGATGATTAGCGCCGCATTTCACAACCGGGGCAGGGCTATTGCTCCGGTGCATCAGATCGTTGCGAATCCGTTGCAGGATCGTGAGGCGCTCCGCTTTCCATAGCCCCGGCCAGACACGGCGATATGCTGGCTCGGATCGTCGGGAAGAGGGGCCGGTGTCTCAACGCGGGCGGCTGATGTTGACCCTGGCCGCGGCGATGTTGCCGCTGGTGCTACTTGCGCTGGGCCTGCTCTGGCGTGACGCGCAGGCTGTAGAGAACCGCATTGCACGGGACCGTGTCGCGCTGGCCCAGGCGGGCGCGCTCACGGTGACTGCCTACCTGGAAGGCAATCTGCGCACCCTGCAGGTGGTGGCTGCCGAACTGGCGGGCGTCAGTCCACAAGAGGCGCGGACGCTCCAGCCGTGGCTCTCGCTCAAGCAGCAGTCGAACCCGTGGTCCGGCCTCGGCATCCACGACTCGGAGGGTACTCGACTCGTCGGCACGCTCCAGCAGTCACCGGAGGCGCCGCCTGTATCGATCAGCGACCGCGGCTACTTCCAACGCGTCCAGGAGACTGGTGAGCCCACGGTCAGCAACGCCGTGATCGGACGAGGTACCGGCCGGCCCACGGTGGTGCTCGCGGTGCCCCTGCCGATGGCGGACGGGGAACGCGGGGTGCTGGTCGCTCCGATCCACCTCGAGAGTCTCTCCACCGGCATGTTGTCGGCCCTGGGTGCGGACGGGGTCCGGGTCATGCTGGTGGACGGCGCCGGGCAGATCGTGGTCCATCCCGACCCTGAACAGGTCGCCAACCTGACGTCCATGGCGGACCGTGAAGAGGTGCTGGCCTCCCAGCGCGGCGAGATGGGCAGCCTGATCGGCGACCGTGGCGGCGTCCAGCGCCTGGTCGCGTACGCGCCGGTCCCGTCTGTGGGCTGGACCGTCGTGATCTCGGAGCCATCGTCCATCGCCTTCGCGCCCGCGCGGGAACTCCTGCTGCAGGGCGCCGGCCTGCTGGGTGTCACGCTCGTGGCCGTGCTCGCCATCGGATGGGTCCTCGGTGGCCTCGTGTCCCGGTCGTACGCCTCGGAGCAGCGGGCGCGGCAGGACGCGGAGTTGCAGCGCCGGAGCGCGCAGGATTCGCAGCAGCGGTACGCGGACCTGGTGGACGGGCTGGACGGCGTGGTGTGGGAGGCGCGCGCGGACGACCTGACCTTCACGTACGTCAGCCCCGCCTCCGAGTCCGTCCTGGGACATCCAGCGGACTACTGGCTCGCCGGCCCGTCGCGGTGGGGCGACCAGATGCACCCGGACGATGCCGCCTTCACCCTCGAGCACTGCGTGGCCGAACTGCGCGAGGGCCACGACCACTCCTGTGAGTACCGCGCGATCCACGCGGACGGACGCGTCATCTGGGTCGCCGACATGATCCGCGCGACCCTCAGCGACGACGGCAGCGCCCAACTGCTCCGCGGCATCATGATCGACGTCACGGCGCGTCACCAGGTGGAGGAGGAGCGCACCCGGCTCCTGTCCGCGGAACAGCGGGCGCGTGCTGAGGCGGAGGACGCCGTGCGCAGCCGCGACGAGTTCCTCTCCATCGCCTCGCACGAACTCCGAAACCCCGTGGCGGCAATCAAGGGCACGGGGCAACTGATCCGGCGCCTCGCCGACCGCGGTTCACTCTCCGAGCGGGCCGAGCGAGAATACCTGGACACCATCGTCCGGACGTCAGACCGGCTCGCGCGCCTCGTGGAGGACCTGTTGGACGTCTCGAGGCTGCGAGGCGACCAGTTCCAGTTGCGGATGGAATCGATAGATGTCGCCACGTTGGTGCGCGAGGCGACGAGCACCGAAGCGCTGGCGGGACGTGAGGTGCGAGTAGACGGACTGGAGCACGCACTCGAACTGTTGGCGGATCCGGATCGCGTGCAACAGATTCTCCAAAACCTGCTCGAAAACGCCGCCAAATATTCTCCATCCTCCACCCCAATTGACCTTGTAGTGCGCGTCGAAGGGGGCAGACTGGAAGTTGCTGTGACCGACTACGGCATTGGCCTACCGCCCGGGTCGGAACGCACGCTCTTCACCCCCTTCGGGCGGGCGCCCAACGCGGTGTCTGCCAACATTCCCGGGATGGGACTCGGGCTCTACATCTCCCGACGCCTGGCGGAGGCGCACGGGGGCACCCTGGTTGTCCAGAGCGCTGGCGAAGGGCACGGAAGCACGTTCCGGCTCCTGCTCCCGCTGGCGCCCGTAGGCGACCCAAACCGTGCGGTAGGTGTGATGGGAGGGGTAACTACGTGAGTCGAATCCTCGTGGTCGAGGACGACGTCGCCATCCGGCGGCTTGCCCACGACCTCCTCAGCGACGAGGGGTATGAGGTCGCTACGGCGTGTACCGGGCAGGAAGCGTTGGACCTTCTGGCCGAGTGGTACCCGGAGTGTCCGGACCTCATCCTGCTAGACCTGATGATGCCGGTGATGGACGGAGAGACCTTCTACCGGCACCTGCCATCCGAGGCGCGATCGATCCCCATCCTAGTGCTGTCCGGTTCCCGAGGCGCACGCGAGGCGGCGATGCGCCTGGGGGCGGCGATCATCCAGAAGCCCTTTGACCTGGACGACCTGCTGCAGCGAGTGGAGAGCATGCTCGCGGACGCGGTCGCCACCGACCCCGCACGGATCGAGCGCCTGGGATAGGCCGCCAGCCCCCTGGGGCGGCCCCGACGCGTGGTGCGGAACCTGGTCAGAGGCGCTGGCCACACCCCGATCCGCGTGACGTTGTGGCCTAGGTCAGGCGCCCGGGATCGCGCTCATCCACCGGGTGCGCGTGTGTCCGGCCCGGCGGGAACCAGGCGGCCATGTACAGCAATGACAATACCAACCCCAGCATGCCAACCACCATCAAGATGACACCCACGGCCGTGATGTCCACGCCGCTGACCGTCGCGGTCACGGCCCAGGTGAGGATGGCGCCAACCGCGATCAAGATGAGACTGATTCCGATCGCCACGGGCCACCTCCTTCCTCTCGTGACGCGTGCGCCCGCACGCGTTCGTTCCCGGACACGCTAACCGTCACGGAGCCAGCCTCCCGTCACCCGCTCCCCTCCCGGCTTGCGAAGTCGCAACAGTTCGGGGCCCCCCGAATGGCGTGGCGACGGGGCCTGCCGGCCGCCGGTCTGCTACGTTCACCGCGCTGTGATGGGAGCCGTCCAGTGCGACAGGTCCAGGTGGGCAACGTCCAGATCGTCTCGCTGTTCGACCTCTACTTCGGGTTTGACGCCGCCCGCACCTGGCCCACCGCGGGCGCCGGCCTGGAGGCCTACCGCAACCGCCTGGAGCCCAACGGGGACATCGGCATGGACTGCCTCTGCTTCCTCCTGCGTGCGGACGGCCGCACCACGCTGGTGGACACGGGCATGGGCCCGGAGGCGGGCGGCCGGTTACTGGACGAACTGCGCGAGGCCGGCGTCTCGCCGGAGGAGGTAGACCAGGTGGTCTTCACCCACCTCCACGGCGACCACACCGGCTGGAACCTAGACCGTGCCACGGGCCAGCCGCTCTTCCCCAGCGCGCGCTACCTGGTCCCGCGTGGCGACTGGGACGACCAGACCGCGCGGTCCCAGCCCGCCGGCTCGTTCACCCGGGACATCGCCCCCCTGCGCGCGCTTGAGCGCATAGACCTCATCGATGATGGCCACGTGCTCGGCCCGTCGCTCACGGCGGTGCACACCCCCGGCCACACCCTGGGGCACACCAGCATCGCCGTGACCTCCGCTGGCGAGCAGGCCTTCATCCTGGGAGACGTCTTCCTGACCACCATCGACGTGGAGGAACCGGACTGGTCCAGCAACTTCGACAGCGACCAGGACGTCGCCCGTCGCACCCGTCACGCCATCCTCGACCGGTTGGAGGCGGAAGGGTCGCTCGTGGGCGCGGCGCACCTGCGCTCCCCCGGCCTAGGCCACATTGTGCGCGTGGAGGGCCGCCGCGTCTGGCGCGCCCTCGCCTAGCCCGCGCCGTCCTCAAGCGAGTAACCTCACGATTGGGCCCGTAGCTCAGCGGTAGAGCAGTGGACTTTTAATCCATCGGTCCAGGGTTCGAATCCCTGCGGGCTCACCATCCTTCCTCGCCACCCGACAGCCCCCCTCACCGCGCGTCCCGTTCCCGCCGGCATCGTTCGGCGCGTCACCTCTCCCGGTCGCGCAGGTACTCTCCCGTTCGCGGTCGCCCGGCCCCTCCACTCGGCGCCGATGATCGATGGATTCGGAAAAGTCGATCATGGGGTTGCTGCGCGCCGGGATCAGAGCGGTCATGTCGTCCCGATCGAGAGGACGGCCCATGACAACGCTCGACGAACACATCCGCACGTACCTGCAGGCGATCAAGATCGAAGGGAAGACCGAGAAGACGATCGCCAGCTATGAGAACTCGCTCAGGGACTTCCAGCGCACCGGCGAGCGGCTCGGCTTCCCGGAAGATCCCGCGGCCTTCACCGTCCAACACGTCTACGCGTTCCTTGCGGCGCTGCGCGAGCGCGGCGCTTCCGCGGGGTATCAGCACCGGCGCCACCGCGAGGTGAAGACGTGCTTCTCGTGGCTCAAGCGAATGGGCATCGTGGAGGAGAACGTCTTCGCCAAGGTTCCACTGGTGAAGCGACCTCACCTCGTGAAGCCACCGTTCTCGCCGGACGACGTGCGAACGCTCCTCGAGAGCCAAGACGTCGGTTCGCTGACGGGGGCGAGGAACTACGCGCTGATCCTGTTCCTGCTGGACACCGGCGTTCGCGCATCCGAATGCATCGGACTCGACCTCGCGGACATCGACTGGGAACGACGTCGTGCCTTCATCCGGCATGCCAAGGGCGAGAAGCAGCGCTGGGTCGGGTTCAGCGAGCGAACCGACGCCGCACTTCGCCGCTACGTCCATGGCTTCCGGAGGGGCGGCGACGGGAGCCTGTTCCAGACAAGTAGGCACCAGCGCATGCTCTCGGCGGGGACGCTAGAGGTGCTCCTGCGACGCATTTGGGAGGACAGTGGTGTGAAGAAGGTGCATCCGCACCGGTTCCGGCACACCTTCGCGACACGGGCTTGCCGGGCCGAGCCTCGACCACCCGCTGGGGACGGACCGCCTCGGCCGTGATGTCCTCTCGCGACTGATGTACGGGAGCCGCATCTCGGTGCAGGTCGGGATCATCGCGGTGGGCGTTGCCATCAGCGTTGGCATCCCGCTGGGCATCATCGCGGCATGGTTCGGCGGCGTATGGGACGCCGTGATCATGCGAGCGATGGACGCGATCATCGCTTTCCCATCGATCATCATGGCGCTCGCGTTCATCGCAATCTTCGGCCCCGGCATCGTGATGATCATGGTCGCGATCGGGCTGAACTCGGTACCGTTCTACGCGCGCCTCATCAGGGGGCAGGTGCTGTCCGTGCGGGAGGAACCGTACGTCTCGGCCGCCAAGACGATCGGCGCGGGGAACCTCCGGATCATTCGCGCTCACCTACTGCCAAACTCGGTTGCCCCGGTGATCGTCCAGGCATCGCTGGGCGTTGGAACTGCGATCCTCGCGGAGGCCGGTCTGAGCTTCCTGGGACTGGGAGTAGCCCCACCGACGGCGACCTGGGGCGGAATGCTCTCCGAGGCGCTCAGCCTCATCCGGGTAGCGCCACAGCTGGCGATGGCGCCGGGCATTGCGATCTTCGTGACCGTGCTGGCGATCAACACGATCGGTGACGCGCTGCGCGACGTCCTGGATCCCCGCCTCCGAGGGGCGCGGTAGGCGCCCTTCATCGCAGCCCCCTCCGCGGCCCGGCCGGCCCCCCCCCCGTACGGCCGGGCCGCTTCATACCCGGCCAGACACATGGCATCCGACGATTGGGATGCCAGGTCGCGACGAGGACCGTTGCGACCGGCCCAGTCGTCTCCCGAAGATCACCCCACCGCCGCGACCCCGGATCACCCGAGGACGGTGCGCCCGAGCGTGAGGAGGCCCATCGCCGCGACGGAGGCGGCGGTGATGCGGATGAGACCGCCGGGGTGCCAGCGGCCGGACCAGGCGGCGCCGGCGTAGGCGCCGAGGGCGGCGGCAGTGGCCACGGCGAGGCCGCGGGCGGGGACGTGGCCCAGCCACACCTGGATCGCAGCGGCGGCGGCGGCGCTGGGGAGGATGGCCAGCGCGGTGGTGGCCGTCGCCCGCTGGATGGGGAGGGCGCCCCAGCGCATGAGAAGCGGCACCGTGAGCAGGCCGCCACCGGCAGCGAACGCGCCCGTCACGACACCCACGAGGCTCCCGCCCATTGCCAGCCCCGCACCGGGGACGGCCCTGCGGGGGACGGTGAAGGGCCGCGCCTGCGCGAGGATGAGCGCCGCCAGCAGCAGGAAGCCGACCCCGAGCGCGATCGCGAACCACGGGCCAGAGGCCACCTCCGCGAGCAGCCAACTGCCCACGGCAGCCGCGGGGATGCCGGGTGCCGCCACCAATAGCGCCTTGCGCGTGTCCACGCGTTTGCTGGGGAGGTAGGACGCCGTGGCGGCGATGCTGATCAGCATGACCGCCAGCGCCGTGGTCCCTACCGCCTCCTCAGGCGCGCGACCAAACACCGAGACCAGCACCGGGACGATGAGGAAGCCGCCGCCCGCGCCGATCACGGCGCCAAAGACGCCGGCGCCGAAGCCGAACGCCACCACGGCCAGGGACTCCGGGTCGAGCATGGATGGCGCTAGTCGCCCAGGAAGCCTCGCGTGCCGGCCCAACCGGACGAGGTGCGCCTCTGCATCTCCAGGACGCGCGTGGCGGCGCCCCGGAAGTCGTGCACGCCCGTGAGTTCGCGCAGGCTCTCCTTCACGTCGGCGACGATGCCCGGCATGGTGTTGCTGATCCGCGCGGCGTAGGCACGCGTCGCGTCCAGCACCTCCGCGTCCGGGACGGCGGCCACGGCGATGCCGCGCTGCACCAGTTCCGGGCCCGTGAGGGGCACCGCCGTCATCGCGACCTGCATGGCCACGGAGACGCCGTGGCGCCAGAGCAGCCACACCGTGTTGACGTGCGGCGTCTTCGCCACCTGCACGCTGGGCTCGCCGACGTGGAGGAAGGCCTGCTCACCCACGATCAGGAAGTCGCAGGCGTTCGCCAGCGCCGCCCCGCCGCCGATGGCCGCCTTCTCCAGCGCGCCCACCGTGGGCTTGGGGCAGCGGAACATCATGTCGTTGAAGTCGATCCAGCGCGCCTCCTGGCTGGCCAGCCAGTCCGGCGGCGGCTCCGCGCCGAACTCCTTGAGGTCGTTGCCGGAGCAGAAGGCGCCGCCCGCACCCCGGATCAGGATGACGTGGACGCTCTCGTCCTCGATGAGTTCCTGCAGCGCGACCTTCATGGCGTCCACCAGGGGACCGGTCAGCGCGTTCCTGCGGTGGGGCCGGTTCAGGACCAGTTCACCCACGCGGTCGTTTCGCTCGATCAGCACCAGCGGTTCGTCGGCCACGAGGCGTCCCGTCCTGGCCGCGCCGGTCCGCGGACCCACTCTGCGGTATCGTTTCCGCGCCGACGGGAAACTAGCAGAGTCCGACGCATGCCCGCAAGGATGGCAACCGTTCCCGCAGACATCGCCGCGTGTGGCGCCGGGGCGGCTCTAACGCCCCCACCCGATATCGTGCACGGCAGTGGCTGACTCTCACCGGAGGATCCGAATGCCGGCGCGTTCTCCCGCCCCTACCCTGGCCCTCGGCGGAGCACTGGCGCTGTACGCGCTGATGCTCCCGTTCCCGTTCCTCGCCTCCGCCCTCCTCGCCCCTGCGGCCGGCGTGGCGTTCCTGGTGATCGGGTGGGCTGCGGGAGGCGCCGCGGCAGTTGCCCTGGCTCGCAGGCGCTCGTGGTGGACGCTGGCCCTACCCCCGGCCGCCCTGGCGTTCTGGGCGGCCGTGGTGACGATCGGCGATCTCGCCCTCGGCTGGACCGCCTGAGCGGCCGGACAGGACTGACGCGCCTCGAGGCCCTGCCCTCAGGCCCCGGCGACCCCCGCGACTCCGGCGACCTCGGCAGCGGCTACCGCACCGTTCGGCAAGCGGCCGGCCTGCGGGGGCAGCACATGCGCGGTGGGGTAGGCCGAGCGCATGTAGCCACGGACGGGATGCTCACGGGTGCGGCGGTACCAGCCGTGCGAGGTCATCCGGTTGCTCTTCCAGATCTCATCGTCCCGCACGAACCGGTCGTCGCTCCCTGCGAACGCCTGGGCGGCCTCGTACGGGCCGGGGCCGTACCCCGGAAGCACGGGATGGCCGTTGAGGTCCACGTCTTCCACCACCAGGTAGGAGCCCACCGCCACCAGTTCCTTGTAGGCCTCGATCTCGCGGAGGACGTGGTCGCGCGTGTGGTCCGAGTCCAGCGAGACCAGCGCCCGAGGGCCGTCGCCCAGCAGGGCGTGCACCCGGTCCACGGTGGCGGGGTCGGTGGAACTGCCCTCGATGAGCGTGATGCGCGGATGGGTGAGCGTGCGGGCCGCGTCGTAGAGACGGACATCGATGCCGATGACGCGGGCGGAGGGGTCGGCGCCAATCGCATCCAGCAGCGTGGCGAAGTAGAGCAGGGAGCCACCGTAGGCCACGCCGGTCTGAACGATCGCCTCGGGACGGAGGCGGAAGATCAGTTCATGGTAGACCTGCAGGTCGAAGGGCGACTGCTGGATCGGGTACCCCAGGAACATGGTCTTGGTCCACGCTCCGGAGTAGTGCCAGTGGACGTGGAACGCCCGCGCGATCTGGCGTGACAGCATGGAGTCGCTGGAGAGGGCCCGCAGCGCCGCCCCCTTGATCTGCTCCAAGGGGGCGAACTTCCTGGAAGTCATCGGGCGCCTCGGGTCGAGTGACGGACCTGGTGGAGTCGCGAATCTAGTGCCCCGGCACGGCAGGGACGTGGAGGAAAGGTCGCCGCCCTCGACGGCTCAGGCCTCCACCTTCTGGATGCCGTCCACCACGCCGAGGATGGCGTGCACCTCCACCACGTCGCCCGCCTGCGGGTCGGCGTAGACCATGTCATGCGACAGCCGCGCCTCGCGAGGCTGCTCCTGTCCCTCCGGGGTGTAGATCACCCGGTAGTAGAGCGTGCCGTGGAGTTCGTACGGCTGGACCGCCAGCACCGTGGCCTTCATGGACGTCCTTCCGGATGGTGCGCCTGCTGCGGGCGCCGCTGTTGAGGGTAGACTCCCGCCACCAGTCCGCGCAGACAGGTGAGGTGGCGCATGCTCGAACGCTTCAAGGTCCCGGCAGATGCGCGGGTCTACGTCCCGGCCGACCAGATGCGACGGGCCACGGAGGCGATCTTCCTCCACGTGGGCCTCTCGCCGGAAGACGCCGCCCTCTCCGCGGACGTCCTCATCTCCAACGACCTGCAGGGCATCGAGTCGCACGGCGTGTCCAACATGCTGCGCTCGTACGTGGCGGGCTACCGCTCCGGCCAATTGAACCCGACGCCCGCCCTCACGGTGGAGCGGGAGACCGCTGGCACGGCTGTTGTGGACGGCGGCGGCGGGCTGGGCCTCCACGTGGCGCCGAGGGCCATGGACCTGGCGATGGCGAAGGCGCGCGAGACCGGCATTGGCGCGGTGTGCGTGCACAACGTGGGGCACATGGGCGGCGCGGGGTACCACGCGCTGCGGGCCGTGCGGGGGGACATGATCGGCGTGGCGATGTCCTCCAGCGGCATCCCCTCCGTCCTCCCCACCTTCGGCGCGGTGCCGCGGCTGGGGACGAACCCCATCGCCTGGGCGGCGCCCGCGGCCACCATGCCCCCTTTCCTGCTGGACGTCGGCACGTCACAGGTGGCGCAGAACAAACTCCGGCTGGCACGCCGCGTGGGTGCGCTGGTGGAACCGGGCTGGATCGCGCGCACGGACGGCTCACCGATCATGGAGCGCGTCCCCGTGCCGGACGAGTGCTACCTGCTGCCGCTGGGCGGCACGCGCGAGCAGGGCTCGCACAAGGGGTTCGGCTTCGGGTCGATCGTGGACATCATGTGCAGCACGCTCACGGGCATCGGCCCGGGCTTCCTGGCGCTGCGCGCGGGCTACCACCTGATCGCCTACAACATCGAGGCGTTCCTGGACACGGCGCAGTTCAAGGCCGACATGGACGCGTTCCTCGGCGGCCTCTGCGAGACCCCTCCCGCCCCGGGGCACGAGCGCGTGGTCTACCCCGGCCTGCTGGAGGCGGAAGAGGTGGCGCGACGCACGGAGGAGGGCATCCCGTATCACACCGAGGTCATCGACTGGTTCGCCGCCACCGCGGCGGAGATGGACCTGCGGTTCGAGTTCCTGGAAGGGGCCGCGCGATGAGCACGCCACAGGAGCAACGGCTGGTAGTGCGGGCGGCCTCGGACGTGGCGTACGCGCCGTCGCGCGGCAACCTGCAGGTGCGCCGCGTGTTTGAGGCGGGGAGCATGCCGTTCCGCAGCGACCTCCAGTTCGTGCTGCACAACCGGCTGCCGGCCGGCGGAGCGAACGAGCGGCACGTCCACGAGGACGTGGAGAAGGTCTACTACTTCCTGAGCGGCTCGGGCACCGTCAGTTGCGGCGACGACACCTCGCCGGTGCGGGCGGGCGACTTCCTCTTCTTCCCCGCGCAGGTGCCGCACGAGATCCACGCGGACGCAGACGCCGACCTGGAGTTCGTGGTCTGCGCCGCGCGGATCGAAGATGGGGAGGCGCGCGCCTAGCGGGTGGTGCGCTGGTGGGCCATGGCCATGACCAGAGTCGAAGACTCGACCTCTCCCCCTCCCTTGCCGCGCTGGTTCGGACCGAGAGCCAGCCCGGATGACCCGGCCGTCTCGGCCCTGATCGCCCGCGTCGCGCGAGGGGCGGGATGGGCAGACATTGGCGGTGGGTTCAACCTCAACGTGCGGATTGACGCTGAGCCGCCGGTTGTCCTCCGGGTCCATAGGCCCTGGGTCCGGCGCGGCCGGGTAGCGGGACTGCGGCGCCTGCGGGAGCGGCTCCAGCGGACGCAGGTCCGCGTCGCTCGGCCGATGCGGACTTCCGGCCGCGACCTCCTGAGAGTCGCTGATCGTTGGGCTGAGATTGAGGAGTTCATCGATCACGTCCACCCACGGGCGGATGAGGACTCCTACGTCCGCCTGTTCGAGGAGCTTGGACGCGTTCACACTGCGCTCAGAGCAGTCTGGGAGCCCAGCCCACCCGAACCCCTCGACGACCACAGAACCTTCGGCCAACTGCGTTACTCGGTCGGCTTCACACGCCGCAGGCTCGGGCCCCGCAGCGAGCCGGTCGTGCATCGGATGCGCCAACTGACTGGCGAGCTCTCGAGGCTGCGGAAGGAGGTCGAATTGCCATGCACTCCGATTCATGGGGACTACAAATTGGGCAACGCAGGAGAACTGTCTGACGGCTCATGGGCCACCTTCGACCTGGATTTTGTGAGGGTCAGGGAGCGGCTGTACGACATCGCGGCTAGCCTGCACCACGCCGCACAGGGCGGCGGATTGCTCGAGCCGCGACGACTGCTCGACGCTTATGAAGGCACGGCTCCGGAACCGCTCACTCGCGACGAGCACCGGTGGCTCCCCGGGGCTCTTGCCCTCGTGCCCTTGCACTGGGCTGCCACCGCAGGGCTCGTGGGCGACGGCATCCAGGAGGCCGAGAGCGCAATGACCGCCGCCGAGGCCTGGTGGTCGCGCCGGGCTGAACTTTCTTCGTAGTCCGGCGGCCCGCGTTCGGGGCGGAGTGTATCGGCGCCTAGGCGGTAGCGCCCTTGCTGGCGCCGGTCAGTTCCGCCATCAGCTCCAGTGCCTCCGGCTGCCGGGACTGGATGGTGAGGCCGGTGATGCCGCTGTCCTGCCAGGCCTTGAAACGCTCCTTGATGCGAGCGGGAGGCCCCACGAGGGCGCCCTCGTCGCAGAACTCGTCCGGGACTTCCTCCAGCGCCTCGGCCTTGCGGCCGGCCAGGTACAACTCCTGGATGCGCGCTGCCGCCTCGCCGTAGCCGCGCCTGACCATCTGCTGGTTGTGGAAGTTCAATTCGGCGTGGCCCATGCCACCCACGTAGAGCGCCACGCGCGGCTTCATGGCGCGCAGCGCGCCGGCCACGTCGTCCGTGACGTTCACGCTGACGCTGGGCTGAAACTCGAAGTCCTTGCCGATCGCGCGGTCGCGGCCGGAGCGGCGGAAGCCCTCCTCCAGGTGCTGCGTGTAGTCCGCCATGCGGCCGGGCACGAAGCCCAGCGGCAGGATGCCATCGCAGAGCGCGCCGGCCAGGCGGAGGTTGGAGGGGTTGCCGGTGCCGAGCCAGATGGGCAGGTGCGGGTTCATGTGCAGGATGGACTTCAGGGGCTTGCCCATGTGGGCGGAGCCGGGCCCCTCGTACGGAAGCGCGATCTCCGGGCCGTCATGGGAGACCGGCTCCTCCCGCGCGAAGATCTTCTTCATGATCGTGATGTAGTCCTTGAGCCGGTAGTACGGCCGGCCCCACGGCACGCCGTACCAGCCCTCCACGATCTGCGGCCCCGAGACGCCGAGGCCCGCGATCACGCGGCCGCCGCCGGCCAGGGCGTCCACGGTCTGCACCTCCATGGCCGTCCCGGCGGGCGTGCGCGCGGCCACCTGGATGATGCCCGTGCCGAGGCGGATGCGCTCCGTCTTGGCGGCGATGTAGGCGAGCGGCGTGATGGCGTCCGAGCCGTAGGCCTCGGCGGTCCACACGGAGTCGAAGCCCAGGCGCTCCACGTGCTGGATGAGGGCGATGGGGACCTGGAGTTCCGCCCCCGAGTAGCCAATGCTCAGACCGAGTTTCACCGCATCCTCCTCCAGGCTCGGGTCACGTCACGGACCGCCGACCAGCCACGGTGGAGTATTCCACGTCGCGCGGCGGGTCGCTCGCTGTCCAACCAGGGAAGAGGGCGCTAGCCGGAGCGGCGGCGTTCCCGGTACGCCTTGGCCTTCGCCTTGGCGCCGCAGGTGGCCATGTCGCACCACACGCGCGAGCGGTTCTTGGACTGGTCCAGGAACGCCCAGTGGCAACTGTCGGAGCGGCAGAGCCGGAGGCGTTCCCACACGCCGCGCCACTGCAACTCCAGCGCCCACAGCACGGCGGAGGCCGCCAGGCCCACCGGCCCCTGCACCGCCGGGAGGACGGACACGCCGCCGCCGGTGACGCCCAGCCGGACCGGCGCCTGCCGCACCACTCGGTCAAAGTCCTCGGGCGGGGTTCCCTCGGCGAGCATCGCGAGCAGGCCGTCGCGCACGTCGCGCGCTATCGCGACGTCCTCCGCCCGGGATGGCTCCGCCCCCACGATGGCGCTGACCTGCCGGCCCGCCTCGCGGGCCGCCTGCTTGCCGGCGTAGTAGGCGCCCATGGCCGCGGTGGGGCCGTGCGCCCACTCGTCGAAGGCCTCCGGGTCCGCGGGATCGAACCAGTCGTCCCGGCCATTGCTGTGGTGGCTGTTGAGGAACGCCTGGAGCAGTGCGAGCGGTTCGGTGGTACTCATCCCTGACATCGTACCATCACTGCCATTCTGCTGTTGACTGGTGACGCCGTGATGAGTAGAGTGTCACCAGCAAAGACGATTTGGGTGGTGACGGAGCAGGACATGTTGCACTGGGTGAGCCCCTACGAGATCGAGACCATCGCCGCGCGCCGGGCAGAGGACTACCCGCGCGCCAACCGCCGGCTCGCCGGCGAGCGCCGTCGGGAGCCTCGCGCGGGCCGTGGCGCGCTGCCGTTGGTGGGGAGGTTTCTGTAATGGCCGACCTTCACGCCGCACTGGGGGAGGCCGAGGAGCGCTGGCAGCGCCACACGCAGTTGCTGGGCGTGGCGCGTGACCTGCGCATCCGTGGCCCGGAGGACCCCTTCACCGCGGCCCAGGAACTCGGCCACCACGCGCACTGGCTGGAGTACGCTCGCGCCGCGACGCTGGCCCGCTTCGAGGACGCCCCCGCCCCCGAGCGCATCGAGGACGAGGACGCCGCCAACGCCCGCTGGGCCGCGGAAGACGCCGCGCTCCCCTTCGAAGACGCGCTGGCCCGCTGTACGCGCGCGTGGGAGTCGTACCGGGACGCCATCGTGCGGCTCGCGGGCGCGCTCCCGGAGCAGGAGCGCCTGGTGCGGGGCCTGCGCGGCAACCTGGTGGACCACTTCGACCAGCACTGGGGATACCTGGTGCGGGGCGAACTCGCCCACGAGTCCGTGGAGTGGGAGCGGCTGACGGCGCTCCTGGACGCGCGGCCGGAGGGTGTCCTGCACTCGGGCGAGGACGGCCAGGACTGGACGGCCCGGGACATCTACACCCACCTGGAGCGCTGGATGACCACGAACATCCCGCGCGTGCAGACCTTCGCCTCCACTGGCGCGGTCCCGGACCTCCCCGCGTCCGTAGACGAGTTGAACGCCCGGTGGATCGAGCAGGACCGGGACGTGGCGTTCCCGGAGGCGCGCCGGCGGGCATTCCTCGCGAGGGACCGCTTCGCGGACACCGTGCGTGACCTACCGGCCGCGCAGTGGACCACGCGCATCGCCGCGCTGTACCACGGCAACGCGCGCGGCCACTACCTGGAGCACCTGGACTACATCGACCAGGCCAGCGGGACGGGCGGGACTTCGTGACCGCGGGCGCGCGTCCCGCCCTCGAGGGCTACTCGTTCAGCCGGGAGGTGCCGGTACGCGAGGGCGACCTGGATGACCATGGCCGCCTCCTGCAGTCCCGGGCGCGGGCGCACCTGGAGGCTGCGGTGGCCGACTTCCTCCGCGCTCGCGGGTTTCGCTGGCCCACCGGGCTGCACCTGGTGCTGACAGAGGCCACGCTGCCGCACGGCGACGTGGGCGCGCGCAACGTGAGCGTGCGCAACGCGGTGACCGTGACCGTGGCCGTCCGGCCGGCGGCCATCGGCTACTCCGCGCTGCAGTTCCAGGGCGCCATCTGCGGGCCGGGCGGTGGCGGCCCGCTGGAGGAGGCCCGGTTGGTCTACGCGGTCGTCGACCGGGCGTCGGGGCGCAACGTGCCCATCCCCGCCTGTCTGGTCGGCGCCCTCCTGCGCCCAGCCTAGACGCCGCGGCTGCGGGCAACTCCGGCGCTCGCCTCCTACGATGGGGTGGGCAGAACGGGGGACCCATGCAGTCGATGCTCGATACGGCGCTTTCGCAGTTCCACAAGGCGGCGGACCAACTGCGGCTGAGCGACGAACATCGGGACTACCTGACCTCCTTCAAGACGTCCTTCCACACGCAGTTCCCCGTGGAAATGGACGATGGGAAGTTCCGCATCTTCCAGGGCTATCGCGTGCACCACAACGTGGCGCGCGGGCCGGCGAAGGGAGGTATCCGCTACTCCCTGCACGTGACCGAGGACGAGGTCAAGGCGCTGGCGATGCTGATGACCTGGAAGTGCGCCGTGGTGAACGTGCCCTTCGGGGGCGCCAAGGGCGGCGTGCTGGTGGATCCCCGCACCCTGAGCCAGGACGAACTCCAGAACCTGACGCGCCGCTTCACCTCCGAACTCGAGCCAATCATCGGGCCGGACAAGGACATCCCCGCGCCGGACATGGGCACCACCCCCCAGGTGATGGCATGGATCATGGACACCTACTCGATGAACCACGGCTACACCGTGGGCGGCGTGGTGACCGGCAAGCCGGTGGCCCTCGGCGGATCCGCGGGGCGCTACGAGGCGACCGGGCGGGGCCTGCTCTACATCCTGCAGGAGCACCTGCGCGAGTCCGGGGGCGTGGAGGGTCGCCGGTACGCCGTGCAGGGGTTCGGCAACGTGGGCGGCGTTGTGGCCAAGCAGATCCAGATGGCCGGCGGTTGCGTGACCCACATCTCGGACGCGGACATCGCCCTCCACAGCCCCAGCGGACTGGACGCTGCGGCGGCGTTCAACTTCATCGAGCAGGGCGGGACGCTGACCGGCTGGAACGAAGCGCACGGCAAGGCGGAGGTGATCGCGCACGAGGAGGTGCTGTCCGCCCCCGTGGACGTGCTGGTCCCCGCCGCCGTCGAAAGCGTGCTGCACGAGGGAAACGCCGATCGCGTCCAGGCGAAGGTGATCCTGGAGGGCGCCAACGGCCCCACCACGCCAGAGGCCGACAGCGTCTTCCAGGAGCGCGGCATCACCGTGATCCCGGACATCGTGGCCAACGCCGGCGGCGTGACCGTCTCGTACTTCGAGTGGGTGCAGGCGCGCCAGTACATCCGCTGGTCAGAGGAGCGCGTGAACGAAGAACTTCGCCGCCTGATCTCCTCGGCGTATCAGACGATTGCAGCCCGGCATGCCACAGCCCGCGACGGCTCCACGCTCCGCCAGGCCGCGAACTGGGTGGGCATCGAGCGAGTGGTAGAGGCGCTGATGCTGCGGGGCATCTACCCCTAGTTCAGCGGCGTGGGCGGCGCGCCCGCCTTCCGGATCCGCGCCACGCAGCCGGATCGTCCCATGGCGGCTCGCCCCAGGGCTGAGGCAGCGGGTCGTCCGGGATCATGCCCAGTTGGCGCAACTGCTCGTGGTCCCGCGCGTGCTCCGGCGCGGAGTGGAAGAAGTCACCGCAGTCCCGACAGCGCTGAAGCGCCCGGCCCTGTGTGTCCTCCACCGGGAACAGGCCGAAGCCCGCACCCGCGGGCGGGGCGACCTCGGGGGTGGCGGGCGCCGATGGCGCGCGATGCTCGCACTCCCAGTAGCAGCCCATGGGGCAGAGGTCGGCACGCTCGGACGTCATGCCCTCAGTGTACCGGGCGAGCCAGCGCGCCCTCGAGGGGGCGTCACCCGGAGATGATGCGGCGGCGCATGGCCCAGATCCCCAGCCACAGCGCCGGTGGGGTGGCTACCAGGAGCCACACGAGGTTCCCCAGGATCCCCCACTCGAAGGCGCCGGTGGTGAGCGCTCGGCTGACCGCCACGGCGTGGTAGAGCGGGAAGACCGCGGACATCTTCGCGGCCCAGTCCGGCAACTGGTCCGTGGGGAAGAACCCGCCGCTGAACCAGAACATGGGCAGCACGAAGAGGCTGAAGAAGTAGGACAACTGGCTCAGCGACCGCGCGATGCTGGTGAAGGCGATGGCCAGGCCGGACATCATCAGCCCCGCCAGGAAGCCCAGGGGGATGGTCATCACCACCCACGGCGACTGGATCAGGTCCATCCACGGGCTCAGCGCCAGCAGGATCAGGATCACCAGGCCGGTGTTCATCGCCATGCGCGTGGCCGCCCACACGATGTCCCCCAGCACGATCTCCTCCGGGCGTAGCGGCGTGGCGTAGATGGCCGCGTACGTCCCGTGCTGGTCCATGCGGAAGTAGGAGCCGAACAACGCTTCGAACATCGCGGCGAACATCGGGAACACCATGAGCATGCCCGGCGCCAGGAACTGCACGTACTCCAGGTCCCCACCCAGCGAGACGTACCCGCCCAGGCCCAGGCCGAGTCCCAGCAGCGTCACGAACGGCTCGATGGTGGGGGGCAGCACCTCGGCGCGCCAGAGGCGGAAGAACACATCACGGTTGCGCTGCCATACCCGGTAGAAGCGCCGCCCGGGCACCGCGATGCCCAGCCAAGGCACCACGCCGCCGGACGGCCGGGCGTGCGTCGAGGGCGACTCGACGGGAGGCGTTGCCGTACTCATTCCACCAGCCCCCGCCCGGTCAGCGTCAGGAACACGTCCTCCAGGTTCGCGCGCCGGAACAGCACGCGGTACGGGTCCGCCACCAGGTCCTCCGCTACGCTCTGGTGCGTCTCGGTGGCGCCGTACATGTAGACCACGTCCTCGATCTGCTCGATGCGCCCGCCCTCCCCCACCATCGGGCGCAGCGCGTCCACCACGCGCGCGCTCTCCTCCGGCGACAGGTGCATCTCCAGCACCTCGCGGCCCGCGTGGCGGGCGATCAGGTCGCGGGGGTGGCCCTCCGCCAGCGCGCGGCCCTTGTCCATGATGATCAAGCGGTCGCAGAGGTACTCCGCCTCGTCCATGTAGTGGGTGGTGAGCAGGATGGTCACGCCGCGCTCGCGGAGCAGCCGCAACTTCCGCCAGACCAGGTGCCGCGCCTGTGGGTCGAGCCCCGTGGTGGGCTCGTCCAGCACCAGCACGCGGGGCTCGTTGACCAGCGCCCGGGCGATCACCAGGCGCCGCTTCATGCCACCGGAGAGCGCATCGATCTTCTCGTCCGCGCGGTCGGCCAGTTGCATCAGGTCCAGGCCGTCTCGGATGCGCTCGGCGGCCACGCGCTTCGGGATGTCGAAGTAGCGCGCGTAGACCTCCAGGTTCTGGCGGACGGTCAGGTCCTGGTCCAGGTTGTCGTCCTGCGGCACCACGCCCAGCAGGGACTTCACCTGGCGGTCGTGCGTGCGGACGTCCAGTCCGTCCACCGCCAGGTCCCCGGCGGTCACCGGCTGCACGCAGGCGATCATCTTGATGGTGGAAGTCTTCCCCGCGCCGTTCGGGCCAAGCAGTCCAAAGAACTCCCCCGCTTCCACGGAGAAGTCGATGCCGTCCACGGCGGTGAAGTCGCCGTAGTGCTTGACCAGCGCTTGCGCCTGGATGATCGCCGTCACAGAGGCCCTCCCGGGTCATCGAGGGTAACGGATGGAAGCGTCAGGGAAGCAGTCCGGCTGACACGTCCGGGCAACCGCCGCACTGAGACGATCCTCGCGCACGCAAGGAGGTCTCCCAATGCCAGTCGCCGAACACGTCGATGTGATCCGCGCGCTATACGAGCCAGCCGACCACCGTCCGAACGCGGACATGGCCGAGGCCGACGTGGTCTGGCACGTCCCTGGCAACAACCCCGTCTCCGGCGAATACCGGGGCATCGACCAGGCCTTTGGTGTCATGGCAGACCGCATGAAGCCTCTGGACGAGTGGCGCGTGGACGTCCGCCACGTGATGACCCACGGCGAGATGGTGGTGGCCACCTTCCTGCTCAACGCCCGCCGCGCGGACAAGATCGTGGAGTGCGAGGGCGCACACGTCTTTCGCATGTCGCCCGCCGGCAAGATCGCGGAGGCGTGGGAGTTCTACGTGACGCAGGAGAAGGTGGACGAGATGTTCAACTACCGAGTCCAGTAACCACGCCCCGGACGCCTCGCTGTACGAACGAAGCCCCGGGCGGGTGCCCGGGGCTTCGTGGTGTTCGCGGCCCTGTCCTGGCGGCGTGGTGACGCCGCGGTGACCCGAGGGCTACTCCGGCTCCGCCACGTAGGACGTGACCCCGGCCAGTTCCGCCCGCATCTCGTCCGTCGGCTCGAACACGGAGGGCGTCTCGCCCAGCATGATCTCCTGGCGCTCGAAGTCGAACGTGAACGGCAGCATCAGCGACTCCGGCATCGCGATCTCGGCGATCGGCGTGGGCCGCTCCACCGTGATCTGAGCCCGGGCCGGGATCAGCTTGCCGATGATCACGTTCTCCTTCAGGCCGTGCAGCCGGTCGATCTTGCCGGCAATCGCGGCCTCCGTGAGCACGCGCGTCGTCTCCTGGAAGGAGGCGGCGGCGAGGAAGGAGTCCGTGGACAGCGACGCCTTGGTGACGCCCAGCAGGACCGGCTCCACGGAGGGCGGCGTCTTGCCGTCCGCCACGAGCGCGGCTGCCAGCCGCCGGAAGTCGTTGCTGTCCAGCAGTTCGTCCTCGAGGAGTTCGGTGTCGCCCGGGTCCACGATGCGCACGCGGCGCACCATCTGCCGGACGATGACCTCGATGTGACGGTCGTTGATGTTCACGCCCTGGGACCGGTAGACGCGCTGCACCTCGTCCGTGAGGTAGAGCTGCACCGCCTCCTGGCCCTGGATGCGCAGGACATCGTGCGGGTTCAGGGAGCCTTCCGTCAGTTGTTCGCCCGCGCGGACGAACTCGCCGGCCTCCACGCGGAGACGGGCGCTGGCGGCCACGGGGTACTCCTTGACCTCCTGGATCTCGCCCACCACGCGGATGGCGGTCGGGCGGCGGCGGTTGCCGGAGCGCACGAACTCCACCTTGCCGTCCGCCAGGGTCTTCAGCGGGACCATGGGCACGTTGGACTCAGTGTCCTCGGCCGGTTCCGCCAGCACCTGGTCGGCGCGGACGTCGTCCCCGTCCTTCACCAGCAGTTCGAAGCCCTCCGGGAGTTCGTACTCCTCCGAGATGTTCCGGGTGCTGGTGATGGTCAGGATGCGCTGGTCGCCGTTGCGGACCACCGTGGCCACGCCATCGATCTCCGCCAGGAGTGCCTGCCCCTTGGGGTTGCGCGCCTCGAAGATCTCCTCCACGCGGGGGAGGCCGGAGGTGATGTCCATGCTGGACGCCACGCCACCGGTGTGGAACGTGCGCATCGTCAGCTGCGTGCCCGGCTCACCGATGGACTGCGCGGCGATGATGCCGATGGCCACGCCGTCCTCCACCAGTTTCCCGGTGGCCAGGGAGCGGCCGTAGCACTTCTGGCAGATACCGCGCTCCGCCGTGCAGGACAGCGCGGAGCGGACGAAGACTTCCTCCACGCCCGCCGCCACGATCTCCGCCGCGGCAGAGTCCGTGATCTCGTGGTCCGCCTCCACCAGGACCTCGCCCGTCTCCGGGTGGGCCACGGCGAGCGCGGCCCAGCGGCCGGCCAGGCGTTCCTCCATGCCGGCGAGTAGGGCCTCGCCGGGGCGGTGGCGGATCCAGATGCCCGGGATGGGCGAGCCTTCCGGCACGCACGACTCCAGGCCGACGATGACGTCCTGCGCCACGTCGATCATGCGGCGGGTCAGGTAGCCCGAGTCCGCCGTGCGGAGCGCCGTGTCTGCCAGGCCCTTGCGGGCGCCGTGGGTGGAGATGAAGTACTCCAGCACGGTCAGGCCGTCACGGAAGGACGAGCGGATGGGGAGCGGGATGATCCGACCGGACGGGTCGGACATCAGGCCACGCATACCGCCCATCTGGCGGATCTGCGTGATGTTTCCCTTGGCCCCGGAGTTGGACATCATGGCCAGTGCGCCGCGGCGCGGCAGGGAGCGGTTCAACGCATCCTGCACGCGGTCCGTGGTCTCCTGCCAGATCACCAGCGACTGCTGGTACTTCTCGTCCTCCGTGAGCAGTCCCATCTCGTACTGCTCTTCCATCTCGTCGATGCGGGACTCCGCGGCGGCGAGCAGTTCGGCCTTGTCCGGCGGCGTGACGATGTCGCTGGCCGCAATGGTGGTGCCGGACTGGGTCGCGTAGTGGAACCCGATGTCCTTGATGGCGTCCACCAGGCGGACCGTGACGTCGTTGCCCAGTTCCTGGTGCGTCCGCGAGACCAGTTCGCGGAGCCGCTTCTTGTCCATCATCTCGTTCACGAAACCGAGTTCGTCCGGGACGATCTCGTTGAACAGGACGCGGCCCACGGTGGTGTCCACGCGCGAGCCGTCCGGCAGCCGGAGGCGGATCGGGTCGTGGATCTTCACCAGGTGCATGGCGTACTCGCGGACCACGTCCACGGTGGCCCCGTAGGTCTTCCGCTGGACGCCCTCGTAGTCGCCACGGTCAAAGGTCATGTAGTAGCAGCCCAGGACCATGTCCAGGGTGGGCGCCACCACCGGCTCGCCGTTGGACGGCGAGAGCAGGTTCTTGGTGCTCAGCATCACCTGGCGCGCCTCCGCCACCGCCTCGTAGGACAGCGGGACGTGGACGGCCATCTGGTCGCCGTCGAAGTCGGCGTTGTAGGCGAAACAGACCAGCGGGTGCAGCTGGATGGCGGCGCCTTCCACCAGCACCGGCTCGAAGGCCTGGATACCCAGGCGGTGCAGCGTGGGGGCGCGGTTCAGGAGCACCGGACGGTCAGCGATGACCTGCTCCAGGACGTCCCACACCTCCGGCTGCGCACGCTCCACGATGCGCTTGGCGCTCTTGATGTTGTGCGCCAGGCCCTGCTTCACCAGGGCGTGCATCACGAAGGGCTTGAAGAGTTCCAGCGCCATCTTCTTCGGCAGGCCGCACTGGTGGAGCCGCAGCGTGGGGCCCACGATGATGACGGACCGGCCGGAGTAGTCCACGCGCTTGCCCAGCAGGTTCTGGCGGAAGCGCCCCTGCTTGCCCTTGAGCAGGTCAGAGAGCGACTTCAGCTTGTGGTTGCCGGAACCGGCCACCGCACGGCCGCGCCGGCCGTTGTCGATGAGCGAGTCCACGGACTCCTGCAGCATCCGCTTCTCGTTGCGGATGATGATCTCCGGGGCGCCCAGGTTCAGCAGACGCTTCAGACGGTTGTTGCGGTTGATCACGCGCCGGTAGAGGTCGTTCAGGTCGGAGGTCGCGAAGCGGCCGCCTTCCAGCTGGACCATGGGGCGCAGGTCCGGCGGCAACACCGGCAGTTCCGTGATGATCATCCAGTCCGGGCGGTTGCCGGACTTCCGCAGGGACTCCACCACGCGCAGGCGCTTGGTGGCCTTCTTGCGGCGCTGGCCGGAGGTGTCCTGCATCTCACGGTGCAGGCGCTCCGACAGCCCATCCAGGTCGATCCGCTCCAGGATGGCCAGCACGGCCTCCGCGCCCATCCCGGCCTTGAAGACCAGGCCGAAGCGCTCCTCGTAGTCGCGGTACTCGGCCTCCGTCAGGACGGTCAGGTTGTCCGCCTCCACGGGGTCGCGCAGCTTCTCCAGCCACTTGACCAGCGCCTGGTACTCCTTCTGGACCTGGTCGCGGATGGCCGCAGACTGGTCCCGCATGGGCTGGAGTTCCTTGTGCGCCTGGTCGCGCTTCTGCTGTGAGGCGGCTTCCGCCATCAACTGGACGTCCGCCTTCTTGTCGGCGACGGACTGCTCCAGCGCGGACATGGCGGAGGACACCGCCTCCTTGAGGGCGGCCAGCGTCTCCTGCGAGATCTCCTCGCCGCGCTGCGCCAGCGTCTCGTCGCGGAAGACCAGCTTGCCGCGCAGTTTCTCGCCCTGGCGGGACTGGAGGTCTTGCTCCATCTCCCGGCCCTCGGTCATCAGGGCGTCCAGGTCGGCGTCGTACTGCTCGTCCGCTTCCTTCAGTTGCTGGGCCTTGCGCTCCTGGATCTCGCCCAGGTCGTGCTCCAGCACCTGCTCGCGGACAAGGATGCCCTTGCCCAGGTCGCCCTCGCGCTGCGAGGCGACCTCGTCGATCTCCTCGTAGAGGAGTTCCAGGGCGTGCTTGCGGGCGTCCTCGTTGACCTCCGTCACCACGTACTGGGCGAAGTAGACCACGCGCTCCAGCGTGCGCGGGGCAATGTCCAGCAGCAGGCCGAGCCGGCTGGGGACACCCTTCGCGAACCAGATGTGGGTCACGGGCGCGGCCAGGGCAATGTGCCCCATCCGCTCGCGGCGCACCTTGGAGCGCGCCACTTCCACGCCACACTTGTCGCAGACGATGCCCTTGTAGCGGACGCGCTTGTACTTGCCGCAGTGGCACTCAAAGTCCCGCACGGGGCCGAAGATGCGCTCGCAGAAGAGCCCGTCCTTCTCCGGCTTCAGGGTGCGGTAGTTAATCGTCTCTGGCTTGGTGACCTCGCCGTACGACCAGGACCGGATCTGGGACGGAGAGGCCAGGGACAGCCGGATGGCGTTGAAGTCGTTGACCTCGAGCATTTAGTCCTCCCGGGTTTCGCGGCCGGAGAGGTTGATGCCAAGGCGCGGGAGCGCCTCGCCATCGTCGTCTCCGAAGCCGACGTCTTCCTCGTCGTCGTTCAGGATCTCCACGCTCAGGCCGAGCGACTGGAGCTCCTTGACGAGCACCTTGAAGGACTCGGGCACGCCCGGCTCCATGGTGTTCTCGCCCTTGACGATGGCTTCGTAGGTCTTCACGCGGCCGACGATGTCGTCCGACTTCACGGTCAGCATTTCCTGCAGCACGTGAGCGGCGCCGTAGGCCTCCAGCGCCCACACCTCCATCTCGCCGAAGCGCTGGCCACCGAACTGCGCCTTACCGCCCAGCGGCTGCTGGGTGATGAGGGAGTAGGGGCCCGTGGAGCGGGCGTGGATCTTGTCGTCCACCAGGTGGATCAGTTTCAGCATGTACATGTAGCCAACGGTGACCGGCTGGTCGATCGGCTCACCGGTGCGGCCGTCGTACAGCACCTGCTTGCCCCACACGGGCGGGGCGGTGTTCGTGCGCTCCGCGACCTCGCGCACGCGCACTTGGAGGTGCTCGTCCGTCAGGCGGCGGACGTTCTTCTCGCCCAGGCCTTCCAGCCAGATCTCCAGCGATGCGCGGGTGACCGTGCCCGGCTGGCCGTTGCGCAGCGTCTCCTCCGGGTCGTACCCGGCGTCGCGCATGTAGGCCTCTAGCGTGCTGCCGTCCACGCGCTGCCCGTAGCGGTCGTCCGAGGAGTAGGACGCCGCGGTCTCCACCGCGCCGGCCTGGATGGCCAGCCACGACAGCGCCAGCGCGTCCGTGATGTCCTCGTCAGAGGCGCCATCGAACACCGGCGTCACGGCCCGCCAGCCGAGCGTGGAGGCGGCCCACCCGAGGTGGGTCTCCAGCACCTGGCCGACGTTCATGCGGGACGGCACGCCGATGGGGTTCAGGATCACCTCCGCCTGGCGGCCATCCTCCAGGTACGGCATGTCCTCCACGGCCATGATCTTGGAGACCACGCCCTTGTTCCCGTGGCGGCCGGCCATCTTGTCGCCCTCGGTGATCTTCCGCTTCTGGGCGATGGAGACGCGGACCATCATGTTGACGTCCGCGGGGAGTTCATCATCGTTCTCGCGGCGGAACACCTTGACGTCGATCACCTTGCCGCGCTCCCCGTGGGGGACGCGCAGGCTGGTGTCCTTCACCTCGCGGGCCTTCTCGCCAAAGATGGCGCGGAGGAGTTTCTCCTCCGGCGTCAACTCGGTCTCGCCCTTCGGGGTGATCTTGCCGACCAAGATGTCGCCTTCACGCACCTCCGCGCCCACGCGGATGATGCCTTCCTCGTCCAGGTCCCGGAGCGCCTCGTCACCCACGTTGGGGATGTCGCGCGTGATCTCCTCTGGACCCAGTTTCGTGTCTCGGGCCTCCACCTCGTACTTCTCGATGTGGATCGAGGTGAACTTGTCGTCCCGGACGATGGACTCGCTCAGGATGATCGCGTCCTCGAAGTTCAGGCCCTCCCAGGACATGAACGCCACCAGCACGGACTGGCCCAGGGCCAGGTCGCCGGCGTCCGTGGAGGACGAGTCCACCAGCGTCTGCCCCTTCTTGAAGCGGTCGCCCTTGGCGACCACGGGGCGCTGGTTGATGCACGTGCCCTGGTTGGAGCGCACGAACTTCAGCAGCGGATAGGCTTCCTCGCGGCCGGAGGCGAAGCGCACGCGCAGGAACTCGGCTGAGGCTCCCATGACCTCGCCGTCCTCCTCCGCCTTGATCACCTGGCCGGAGTCCGCCGCGGCGGCTGACTCGATGCCGGTGGAGACCAGCGGCGCCTCCGGGCGGAGTAGCGGCACCGCCTGGCGCTGCATGTTGGCGCCCATCAGGGCACGGTTGGCGTCGTCGTGCTCCAGGAACGGGATCATCGCCGCCGCGACCGACACGATCTGCCGGGGCGACACGTCGATGTAGTCCACGTCCACCGGGTTCGCCACGGAGTAGTCCTCGCCGTGGCGGACCTCGATCTTGGACTCGTACAGGTTGCCGTACTCGTCCGCCTTGGAGTTCGCCTGGGCGATGCGGAACTTCTCTTCCTCGTGGGCGTCCAGCAGGACCACCTCGTCCGTGATGAACGGCATCACGGAAATGGTGTCGTCCTTGGCGTCCGCCAGGGCTCGGGCCGCGTCCGCGTCAATGCGCTCGCCGGCGCGGGCCAGGATCTTCCCGGTGGGGGACTTCACGTCCTCCGTGGGGATGCGGTTCTCCAACTGGCGGTTGAAGTTCTTGGAGATCTCGTGCTGCACCACACGGTACGGCGTCTCAATGAAGCCGAAGTCGTTGACCACGCCGTACGTGGCCAGCGAGCCGATCAGGCCGATGTTCGGGCCTTCCGGCGTCTCGATGGGGCAGATGCGCCCGTAGTGGCTGTGGTGCACGTCACGCACGTCGAAGCCGGCGCGGTCACGGGAGAGGCCGCCCGGGCCCAGGGCGGACAACTTCCGCTTGTGGGCGATCTCCGCCAGCGGGTTGATCTGGTCCATGAACTGGGACAACTGCGAGCCGCCGAAGAACTCCTTCATCGCCGCCACCACGGGGCGGATGTTGATGAGGGCGGAGGGGGTGGCCTCGTCCGGGTCCGTGATGGTCATGCGCTCGCGCACCACCCGCTCCATGCGGAGCAGGCCCACGCGGAACTGGTTCTGCATCAACTCGCCCACGGACCGCACGCGGCGGTTGCCCAGGTGGTCAATGTCGTCCGCGCTGCCGCGGCCGTTGTTGATGTCAATGATGCGGCGGATGATCGCCACGATGTCCGCGCGGCGCAGCGTGCGCTGCTCCGGCGCGTCCACCAGCGCCAGCCGCTTGTTCAACTTGTACCGGCCCACGGTGCCCAGGTCGTAGCGGCGGTCCGCGAAGAACAGGGTCTCGATCAATTCGCGGGCGTTGTCCGCGGTGGGCGGGTCGCCGGGGCGCAGGCGCCGGTAGAACTCCTCCAGCGCTTCCTTCTTGTTGGTGGTGGAGTCCTTGGCCAGCGTGGAGTCCAGGTAGGAGTGCTCCTCGTTGTTGTCCACCTCCGCCAACAGGCGCCGGACGCGCTCGTCCGTGCCCAGTTCCTCGTCCGACAGGCCATCCTCGATGTCGATGGCGCGTAGCAGGACGGAGACGGGGATGCGGCGCTTGCGGTCCACCTTCACGGACACCACGTCGCGGGCGGAGGTCTCAAACTCCAGCCAGGCGCCGCGGTTGGGGATCAACTTCGCGCCGGTCAACTTGCGGCCGGTGGCCGGGTCAATGTCCGCGGTGAAGTAGGCGCCCGGCGAGCGGACCAACTGGGACACCACCACGCGCTCGGCGCCGTTGATGATGAAGGTGCCGTGGCCGGTCATCATGGGCACGTCGCCCATGAAGATCTCCTGCTCCTTGACCTCGCCGCTCTCCTTCACCAGGAGTTCCACGCGCACGCGCATGGGCGCCGCGTAGGTGCGCTCGCGGTCGCGGCACTCGGTCTCGGAGTACTTCGGCTCCTCGAAGCGGTACTCGCCGAAGCGCAGTTCCATGCGCCCGCCGGTGAAGTCTTCGATAGGCGAGATTTCGTCGAAGAGTTCCCGCAGCCCTTCGTGCAGGAACCGCTCGTAGGAGCGGCGCGGCATGTCGATGAGGTTCGGCATCTCCATCTCGGGCGCGTTGGTCCCGAAGACCTTCCGGTCCGTTGGGATGCGGCGGTTCGAGAGGACGAGACGACGGTTGCTGGCCAACAGGTGCTCCCCTTCACCGACTCGGGCTGGCTAGTCCAGTCCGGTGGGTGCTGATCTACGAGTCCTGTGCGTGGAAAGACGGCATGTCACTGACGGCTGGCGAGGATGCTTCGCTCATACCCCGGAGGATGGCCGGGACGGGCGCTGAGGCGCCCTGGGCCCATGCTCGGGTAGATGCGAAACCCAGATAGAACCTAGACACAACAAGACCCCGACCCGGCCCTGGTGCCGTCGGGGTATTCCTACGCCTCGTTACCGTGATTCTGACAGCGCCCCACGCAACCTGAAGTGTACGCCCACGTGAGCAGAATGACAACCGTACGCACGTGGCCCCGTGCTGTCAACGAGCCAGATTCGCCGGACTCGGTCTCCTCGGCCCCCATGGAGGCCGGAAGGCCGCCAGGATCGCCCTACTTCACCACGACCACCACGGGCGTCCCGGCAGGGATGTCCGTCCCCACGGCAGCCAAAAAGGCCGAGTTCACGAAGGCCGGCGCACCCACCACGTAGCCCCGCAGCACCCCGCCGCTGGAGACGAAGATCGCCCCCACGCTCGGGTTGACTGCGGCCTGTGTGACCGGGCCGCCGCCCCAGAGGGCGAGCGTGAAGCCGGCCGCGGGCAGCGTGCCAGAGATGGGCGAGACGCCCGCGGGGACGCTGGGGTCGGGCGATGGTACCTGCCCCTGGAGTCCCTCCACGCCCTGGATCCAGACGCCACTGCGGGCGGCCGCCTCCGGCATATAGACCAGGATCTCCAGGTCCATCCCAGCGAAGGCGCCCTTCACCTCGCACACCTGGCCCAGCGAGCGCTCGCACGCCCCGAGCAGGCCAGCGGCACCGGACACGCCGCGCTGACGCACCTCGAAGGCGGCGCTCACGTCCAGGAAGGTGGGTGGGACGAAGAAGGAGACGTTGGCCACCTGGACGGACACCTGCCCGTCCGGCGTGGCGTAGACCAGGTAGGCGAAGTCCACGCCGCTCCCGGTCACCCGCACGTCGCCCGCGCGCACCCCGAACGCCTCCGCGCAGCCCACGGCGTTACACGCCTGCACCTGCCGCGCGAAGTGGCCGAACTGCGAGGCGGGCTCCACCACGGTCTGCCCCTGTGCCTGGAAGACCTCGCCCAGCGGCGACTGCCGGGAGACTGCCGGCCAGAAGCCGGCCGGCAGCGAGGACTCCTCCGTGCACTCCTCGTCAGTGGGGGCGTCCGCGGTGAAGCACTCCACCGCCCGGAGCGCGTGTGCGCCCCCGCCGGTCAGCCCGACATAGGCGTTGAAGTAAAACGCGCCGTCCTGGGCCGTGTACGGCACCTGCGTGGTCTGCAGCGTCAACGCGGAGGTCCCGTCCGGGACGGGGGTGAGCAGGTCCAGCGGCGCCTGGCGGGCGCCGTAGGCGACGGCCAGCATGCCCACCTCCTGGTCGGAGGGCTGGAGCACCGCGCACGGGCCGTAGCCCATGACGTCCGTCTCGAACTCGGAGTGGGAGAAGCCCAGCACATGGCCGAACTCGTGCACCAGCGCGGAGATGCGACAGTGGGCCTGGGTCTCCCAGTTGAGGCGCAGGGTGACGTCGCCCTCCACGGGCACCCCGGACTGCGTGGAGGAGTAGGCGCGACCTACCTCGGCGGCGTCCTCGTCGTAGACCTCGAAGCCCACCTCGTTGCGGAGGTTGCCCGCTGCGCGCGTGCAGTCGTCCGCGGTCAGGCGCAGTTCCACGTTCGCGTCCGTGCGGTTCCAGGCGTCGATTGCCTCCTGGATCCACGAGCGGAAGGTGGAAACAGTCAGGCCCGCAGGCAGCATCGAGGTGTCCGCACAGAAGGTGACGGGCCCGGCCCAGACCCACCGGACGCGCAACGGCGTGTCGTCCGGGACCTGCGCGGAGGCGGTGCTCGGAAGCCCCAGTTGGACGAGCAGGATGGTCAGCGCCACAAGGGCGCCGAAGGCGGCGCGCGAAACTCGGGACACGACCCCGCTCCTCATCCGCGATGCTGGGCGCCCACCACGCCGTGTCGCGCGCACGAGCGTAGAGGGCACTCTATCGGCCTGCAATGCTCGCGGGGATCCGTCCGCAACTCCGTGCAGGCACCGCGCGGGTCGACCGCGGGCCCGCCAAGGGGGAGCATCCTGTAGTCTGACCCACCGTCCCCCACGCGCCCGGCGGAGCCACCATCAGGGCGCGGAGTGGCCCAGCACACGACCGGTCCGCCGTAGTTCCGCTAGTTGGAGGCCCTTGATGGAATTCGCCCTCTCTGAGGAGCACACCCTGATCCGCGACTCCGCCCGCCGGGTCGCTCGCGAGGTCATTGCCCCGCGCGCGGCTGAGGTGGATCGCACCGCGGAGTACCCGGAGGACTACTTCCAGGCCTTCAAGCGCGCGGACCTGCTGGGCATCACCCTGCCCAAGGAGGTTGGCGGCGCGGATGCCGGCCTGATGTCGCTGGGACTCGCCATCGAGGAAGTGGCCAAGTTCGACTGCAGCGCCGGGCTGATGCTGCTGCTCTCCAGCCTGCCCACGCACACCATCAAGTTCTTCGGCACGCCGGAGCAGCAGGAGCGCTTCATTGGCCCGGTGGCGCGGGGCGAGATCAAGGCGGCGTTCTGCCTCACGGAGCCGGACGCCGGCTCGGACGTGGCGAACCTCCAGTCCCGCGCCGAGCGCGACGGCGACGAGTGGGTGATCACCGGCCAGAAGCAGTACATCTCTGGTGGGCCGGTCGCGGACCAGGTGATCGTCTTCGCCAAGACGGACTTCCCGGACCCCCGCAGCCTGGCGGCCTTCGTGCTGCCGACCACCACGCCGGGCTTCGAGGTCACCTCGATCGACCGCAAGATGGGCGTGCGCGGCGTGCCCACGGGCGTGCTGACCTTCGACCGCGTCCGCGTCCCGCACGACGCGATGGTGGGCGGACAGCCCATCGGGATGAAGGGCCCCCTGGCCACGCTGAACTCGCTGCGGCCCACCGTGGGAGCGCGCGGCGTGGGCCTGGCGGAGGGCGCCACGGAGTACGCCCTGAACTACGCCCGCGAGCGCCGCGCCTTCGGCGGCCCGCTGACCGACTTGCAGGCCATCCAGTTCAAACTCGCGAACATGGCCATCGAGATCGAGGCGGCGCGCCTGCTGGTGATGCAGGGCTGCTGGCTGGTGGACCAGGGCCGCTTCGGCCCACAAGACGGCCACATGCTGTCGGTGGCCAAGGCCTACGCGACGGAGATGGCGAACCGCGTGGCCAGCGAGGCGATCCAGATCCTGGGCGGCCAGGGCTACATGGAGGACCACCCGCTGGAGCGCCACTACCGCGACGCGCGCCAGTTGATGATCGTGGAGGGCACCTCCGAGATTCAGCGCACGATCATCGCCAAGGCCCTGATCGACCGGAACTTGGTCTACGCCTAGGCGGACTCCACAGGCAGTCCTCCGAGCGCTCGGAGGACTGCCTCCTGCACAGCGGGGCGGGCGGTGAGCACCTCGCGGTTGGAGAATCGCAGCACCCGGAAACCGCGACTTCGCAGCGCCTCGGTCCGCGCGGCGTCAGCGTCTGACTGTCTGGCGTGCGCATCCCCGTCCACCTCGATGATCACGCGCCGGCTGATGCACGCGAAGTCCGCCACGAAGCCCCTATCCGGTGCTGCCGACGGAACTTGTAGCCGGCGAGGCGCCTCGCTCGGAGCAACGACCACATGCGGCGCTCGGCATCAGTGGGACGTCGCCGGAGCGCACGTGCCGTCGCGGTGGTCATGATCGATCCCGTCCCCCTCGAGGGGGAGGGTTAGGGAGAGGGGATCTCGTCGGAGTGGTAGCCCCGGCAGGGCCACAGAAGGCGGCTCGAGGACGCCCACCGTCGGGCCCGGGCGCTCCCCGTCTACCCGCCGGAGAGGTGGAGGATCGTGGCGGACTCCTCCGCGATAGAGACGTACTTCAGGGCGTCCCAGGGGTCCTTGCCCCGGGCGTAGACACCGTGGGCGCGGGTCACCACCAGTGGATGGTGGGCCAGCGCGTCCGCGATCGGCTCCGCGGACTCCTCCCACTTCACGTCCAGCACCGGCACGCGGCCCAGGAACATCCGGCCCTCCAGGTTCGGGGGGTCCAACGCGTTCCACTCGAGGGACAGCGCAATCACGTGCAGCGGGTGCGCGTGGACGATCGCCTGCGCCTCCGGTACCCGTGCGTAGGTCGCCAGGTGGATGGCGGTATCGCTGCTCGGGCTGTCGCTGGGCCCGTGCGCGCTGGGGCGGCCTCGCGAGTCCACGGCCACGAAGTGATCGCGCGTGAGGCGGCCCAGCATGGCGCCCGTCTCCGTGACGCACGCGCCCTGCTCCCAGCGCACGGACAGGTTCCCCCCGTGCGAGGTCACCAGGCGCGCCCCCCACAGGTCGCGGCCCACCTCGATCATCGTGTCCATCGAGGGCAGGAGCGCGTCCGGCCAGGCGATCACGGCGTCACTCATGCGCCACGGGGCCGGCGGCCCACCGTGGGCGCCACCACCGTGGTCCACGCGTAGACCTCGCCCTCGCCCAGCGGGTCGTGAGCCTGCTGGAGGAGGGAGGCGATCTCGTCCAGGCGGCGGTCCACCTCTGCCAACACCTCCGGCGTGACCCGCGCGGTGTAGCGCATGGTCCGCAGCGAGGGCACCGGCCGCCCGGTGGTGACCTCGCGCTCCACGGCCGTGCGGAACTCCCGCTCCGCGGCGCGGAGCGTAGCCCCGATGGCTCGCGAGGAGCGGCCACTGCGGCGCGAGGCGCGGACGGAGCGTGCAAAGCGAGGGTCGGTCAGGCCGTAGAGCGTCCCGGTGCGGCCCTCGGGACGCCGGCCGCTGACCTTCTTCACCACGCCGGCTCGGTGCAGCACTCGGAAGTGGTGATAGAGCGGCGGGGCGGCGCGCCCCCGGTGCGCCGCCACTTCCGCGACGGACGAGGGCCCCGCGTGGTCCAGCACGTCCACGATCTCCAGGCGCTCCACGGACGCCAGCGCCTGGACCTGGCGCGGATCCTCCAGCAGGTCCACGGGAGGCGTCCGCCTGCGCGAGGTCGGCTTGAGATGCGCGCTTTGCGTGGACTGGAGCACGGTCATGCTGGGACTCCTGTACCGGCGGCACCGCCATGATGCCTGTTGCCCGCAAGCGCGGCCAACGCCACCTGTCACCCGAACCCCGCGTCAGCGAAAGACAACGATGACGAACGAGTCCTCTCGCAGGTGTCCCAGCAGCGTGCTCACGAAGCGCGGCGCCCCCGGCCGGTACACGAGCCACTCCTCCGCGCCTTCCGCGCGCGCGAAGATCGCGTCCACCGGCCAGCGTTGCGCCCCCGCCAGCGCGGCAGGGTGCGTGGTGCCGGACACGCCCACGCTCGCGGAGCCCGCCACGGGTGCCCCCAGCCGTCGAGGCGTCCCCGTCAGTCGCTCCGCGCGGACGACCAACCGGTGCGAATAGGAGATCGTGCGGCCGTCGAAGATGCCGTCGCAGGTGAAGAGGGTGACGGAGTCAATGGGCGTCTTCCGCCCGATCACGTCGCCCCACGCCTCCAAGTCCGCGGCGGGCAGCACGCGCGACCAGGAGACGGCGTAGCGGAGCGTCTCCCCGGCCCGCACCACCTCGATCACGTCACCTGGGCGGAGGCGGTCCAGGTCCGCGAACATGCCCGGGCCTCGGTAGCGGACGCCGGCGTAGGAGACGTTGGCGTGGTAGTCCACGTGCGCCGAGAAGACGGCGTTGCCCCCGCCACCGGGCGTCCCGCCGAAGTGGGCGCCCTGGAAGTCATACCAGGCCACGTCCGCGGGGCCGTACGGCATGGGCATCACCGCGTCCGACTCGGCGACTACGTGCCGGCCCACGGCGGCATCCACGCCAATGGAGGGGATGCGCAGCCGCGCGTCATCCGCGCGCGGCTCCTCGCCGTAGAGCGCCCTCAACTGCTGGAGCGAGCCGACCGTCGCGGACTGTGCCTCGGCCGGCTCGGCGGCGACGAGTGCGACCAGCGACACCAACGCCGCGAGGAGCGGGAAGAGCGTCCAGGCGCCGAGTGTCCGGCGCGGCCGTGAATGGGGACCTGCGGTCACACGCGCACCATGCGGTCCAGGGGCAGGACGAATAGCACGGCGCCACCCACGCGCACCTCCACGTTGGAGGACGGCGTCATCTCCAGGTCGTCCGTGAAGGGGAGCGACGCGATGGGCATGGACTCCACCACCTCCGGGAACTCGCGGTGGAGCAGGTTCACCAGTTCCGTCACGCGATGGTCCTCCAGGGCGGAGAAGACCGTGGAACTCCCGCGCTTCAGGAAGCCGCCCGTGGACCCCACGCGAGTGGCCGGAAAATGCAGCTCGGCCATCCGGTTTAGCAACCGGTCGCCGTCGGATGCAGGGACGATGATGATGCAGAACTTCATGCCGGTGCCGTCAGCCATCGTGACCTCCAGGACCTGCCGGTGGCCGCGCGACCTCCGGCGCCTCTAGCGTGCCCGCTACTTCGCGGACCTCGATACCCGCACAGCGCGCGCTTGCGGCGCGCGTTCGCGAGGCGGCATGCACAGAGTAGCGGGAGCGGGAGGTCAATCCGCGCGGTTGGGGTATTCCTGGCGCACTCGTGCGTCCTTCTCGGCCACCATCTCCTCCAACGCTCGCTGGGCGTCCTGGATGCGCCCGCGCAGCGCGTCGTCGCTGGCGGCCAGGATGCGGGCCGCCAGCAGGCCGGCGTTGCGGGCGTTCCCCACCGCCACGGTGGCCACCGGCACCCCCGCGGGCATCTGCACGATCGAGAGCAGCGAGTCCAGTCCGTCCAGGTACTTCAGCGGCACCGGGACGCCCACTACCGGCAGCGGGGTCACGGAGGCGATCATGCCCGGCAGGTGGGCCGCCCCGCCCGCACCAGCGATGACCACGCGCAGGCCGCGGTCCGCCGCCGTGCGGCCGTACTCCAGCATGGCGGCGGCCGTGCGGTGGGCGGAGACCACGCGCACCTCGTGCGGTATGCCCAACTCCTCCAGCGCCACGGCCGCTTCCCGCATCACGGGTAAGTCGGAGTCGCTGCCCATCACGATGCCCACCACGGGACGTGCCTGCTGATCCGCCATCCGACCCTCCGCTCCCCGGCCGGCCCCTCGCAGGGCGCCCGGATCGAGTGCTAGTCCGCCCCGCCGGGTACCGAGACGTGCTGGCGCCCCACCAGGGACGCCGCGGCGCGCGCGGCCCGAACGCGCGTCTCCTCCAGGTCATGCCCCAGCGCGTTCACGTGCCCCACCTTGCGGCCGGGGCGCGTCTGCTTCCCGTAGAGGTAGGGGTAGACCCCCGGCTCGTCCGCGAGCGTGGTGGCGAGGCGGGGCGCGAGCGACTCAGCGTCCTCGCCCAGCAGGTTCGCCATCACCACGGCGGGCGCCAGCAGGTCCACGGGGCCCAGCGGCCAGTCCAGCACCGCGCGCAGGTGGTTCTCGAACTGCGAGGTGGCCGCGCCCTGGATGCTGAAGTGGCCGGAGTTGTGGGGGCGCGTGGCGATCTCGTTGACCAGGACGCGCCCGTCCTCCGTCCAGAACAACTCCGTGGCCACGATGCCCACGGCCTGCGTCAGTTCCCCGATCCGCTGGCCGATGCGCATGGCCTCCTCTGCCACGGCCTCAGAGACCGGCGCTGGGGCAAGCACCTCGTGGCAGATGCCGTCGCGTTGCACCGTTTCCACCACGGGATAGGTCACGCACTCGCCGCCGGGGCGGCGCGCCACGAGCACGGCCAGTTCCTGCTGGATGGGGACGAACTCCTCCACCAGCAGCGATACGCCGCGCCCGGCGCTCTCCTCCACGAGGTCGCGCGCCTCGGCGGGGCCGTCCAGCACCCACACGCCACGGCCGTCGTACCCGCCGCGCTGCGCCTTGGCCACCACGGGCCAGCCGAGGCGTGCCGCGAACGCCTCGATGGTGCCGGCGTCCACCACGGGGGCGAACTCCGGCACGGGGAGGCCGGCGGCGGCGAAGCGGGTGCGCTGGTGCAACTTGTCCTTGGCGTACGCCAGCGTCTCCGCGCCCGGACGCACCACGCTGCCCTCGGCGGCGATCGCCTCCAGCGCGTCGAGGTTCACGAGTTCGTGGTCCAGGGTCAGCACGTCACAGGTGGCGGCGAAGGCGCGGAGCGCATCCGGATCGTCCGGGGAGCCCAGGTCCACCTCCGGAGTGACGCGGGCGGCGGAGTCGTCCGCGCGCTCGGCCAGGACGCGGACGCCGATGCCCAGGGGGATCGCGGCCTGCACCATCATGCGGGCCAACTGGCCCCCGCCGACGATGCCCACCACGGGGAAGCCGTCTGGCGTCACGCCGCCTCCCGATCCCGCGCGCGTCCCTCGTGGCCCCATGGTACCCGCGCCCGCTGGCAGCGTCCCTGCGCGGTGCTCTAACGCAGCGAGCGACGGTGCCAACCTGACGGTTGCATCGGGCGTACGTGGAGTAGGCTGCGTCGCGATGGCGGGGCTCACACTCATCACCGGACCGGCCGGCAGCGGCAAGACCCAACACCTGGTGGAGGCGGCTCAGTCACGCGCCTCGGATGACCTGTTCGCGCCGCTGCTGGTGCTGGTCCCTACCGCCCGCCACGCGGACCAGTTCCGGCGCCGCCTGGTGCAGGGCGGCCGCGTCGCCTTCGGGCTGGACGTGGCGCCGCTGTCGCTCTTCACCCACCGTCACCCGAGCAACCTCGCACCATCCGAGGTCGCCGCGGAGTTGCTCCGGCGCACCACCACGGAGCGCGTGCGCTCCGGCGGCGCGGGGCGGTTCGCGCCCATCGCGCACACCCCTGGCCTGCACCAGTTGGTGGGCCGCGCGGTGGGCGACCTGGTCTCAGAGGGCGTGGACGCACACGCGCTGGGCGAGGCGGCGACGCGAAGCGGCCAGGAGGATCTCCTCGCGCTCGCGGACATCTACGCCGCGTACCGCGCTGCGCTGGCCGAGCGCGGCTGGCACGACCCTCGCGAGGCGGCATGGCGCGCGGCGGATGCGGTGGTCGCGGGCGGGGGGACGTTGCCCGGCCTCGTGCTGGTGGACGGCGTGCAGTTCCTCCGCGCGGGCGAGGTGGAACTGGTGGCCGCGCTGGCCGAGCGCACGGACGTCCTGGTCACACTGGACCCGGACTCCGGGGCGCGTGCCGCCTGGACGGCGGAGCGCCTCCTCCGTCGCGTGCCGGGCGCACGGCAGGAGGCGCTGCCACCTCGAGCAGGCGCGCCGGCCGTGGAGGCAGCGACGGCAGCGGATGCGGACGCGCAGTTGCGGGAGATCGCGCGGTCGATCAAGGCGCGGCTGGCGGCGGACTCCTCGCTGCGGCCGTCCGACTTCGCCGTCACCTTCCGGCAGGTCACGCCCCACCTGACGCTGGCACGCCGCGTCTTCGCCGAGTTCGACCTGCCGCTGGACCCCGCCGCCGGCGAGCGCCTGGCCCACAGGCCCTTCGGCATGTGGGCGCTGCGGCTGCTGCGCCTGGGCGTGCATGGCTGGCGCATGGAGCACCTGGCGGACCTCCTGCGCGCGGGCTTCCTGGACCGTCGGCCATGGGGCATCGAGGGCGACACGCCGGACCACCTGGCGGAAGTGGCGCGCCGCAACCTGCTCTGGGCGGGGCGCGAGCGACTGGACGCGCTGGGCGAGGCGATCCGCCAGCGCTCGGCCACGGTCCGCGCACGCGCCCGCGAGGCCGGCAGCAGCGAGGCGTACGCGGACCGGCTGGACGTCGCCGGCACCGCGCTCGCGGCCGCGCTGCCTGCGCTGGACGCGCTCTTGGATAGCGGCGAGCGCACGCCCGCTGAACACGCCGCAGCCGTGGACGCCGCGCTCTTCGGCCCGGGGGGCATCGCCCGCACGCGGGTGGAGGGCTACGACGGCCTGGAGGTGGACATCCGCACGCTCCGCGCGGAACTCGGCTCGTTCCGCGTGGTGGAGGAGGAACTGGACGAGGCGGCGGTGCCCTTCGAGCGCTTCGTGGACGCGCTGGAGGAGCGGCTGGACCGGCCCAGCACCCTGCTGCGGGAGGCTGGCGGCGTGCTGCTGGCGCCCATGCACACGCTGCACGGGCTGCGTTTCCACGCCATCTACGCCGGCGGACTGGGCGAGGGCGAGTTCCCCGCACCCTCCGGCACGCCCTCGCTGCTGGACCGCCGCGCCCGCGAACGCCTGGCGGCGGCCGGCCTGGCGCTCCCGCCGGAGGCCCGCGCCACCGAGGACGAACTGTGGCGCACGGTGGTCTCCCGCGCGGAGGCGATCACGTCGCTCTGGCGGCCGCGCCTGGACGGTGGAGGGCGGCCCGTGGCCGCCTCCTACTACTTCGCCTCCGCCGGGGCGGCCATCGTGGACCTGCCGGCGGAGGTGGCGGCGGAGGCCACCGCCTCCCGCCCGGAACTCGCGGTCGCCCTCGCCCGTGGGTGGCGGCAGGGGGAGCAGCGCCGGCCGGACGGGCTGGAGGCGTGGGACGTGGTGCGCGTCGCGGCGCCCACGGAGCAGCGCCGCCGCGGCTGGCTCCCCGCCGGTCGCTACGAGGGCGGCCTGCACCTCCTGGGCGTCCCGGTGGACCTGCCCAGCGTGCTCGCGCCGGAGTCGCAGTGGAGCGCCAGCCGCCTGGAGGCGTACCGCACCTGCCCGTTCCAGTTCTTCGCGAACTACGGCCTGCACTTGGACGAACTGGAAGAGGAGCAGGAGACCGCGGACGCCGCCGTCCGCGGCACCGTGATCCACGACATCCTGGACGCCGCACTCCAGCCGCTGGTGGACGAGCGCCTGCCGCTGGACGCCTCCACCATCGAGCGCGTGGTGGCCCGCATGCGCGACGTGGGGCCGGGGATCTGGGACCGGGCGCCGGAGCAGCACGCCTTTGGCCGCGCCGCGCTCTGGCGCTATGAGCGCGCGGACGCGCTGGACCGGGTGGAGTCGTTGCTGCGGGCGGAGGCCGCAGACTGGCCGGCGGACCTGGCCCGCGTGGCCGCGCTGGAGACCAGGGTGGTGGTGGACGCGCCGGGCGTGGACCCGCCCATGCGGATGTTCGTGGGCATCGACCGGCTGGACCTGGGGCCCGGCGTCGCCCGCATCGTGGACTACAAGACGGGCAAGCCCATCCCTCGCAAGGACGTGGAGGAGGGCAAGCGCGTCCAGTTGCAATGGTACGCCCTGGGCGCGCAGGCGCAGTACCCCACCGTGCGGCGCGTGCGAGCGCGCTACGCCTACCTGCGGCCGGACGGCGATCCGTGGGAACTGGACTCCGCCAACCCCTCGCACGACCGCATCATCCAGGACGCCGCGCGCGTGGCGAGCGAGGTGCGCGAACTGGCCGCCGCGGGCCGCTTCCCCGTGGCGCCCGTGGTCGATCCATGCCCCTCGTACTGCGCGTTCCAGCACATGTGTCGCGTGAGCCACACGTCCCGCAGCAAGGAGTGGGGCGAATGAACCCCACCCCCGAGCAGGCCGCGATCCTCAGCGCCGGCGACTGCGACATCGCGGTGAGCGCCGGGGCCGGCAGTGGCAAGACCCACGTCCTCGTGGAGCGCTACATCGCGCTGCTGGAGTCCTGCCGCGTCCCGGAGATCGCCGCCGTGACCTTCACCGAGGCCGCAGCCGCCGAGATGCGCGACCGCGTCCGCCGCGCGGTGATGGAGCGCGATGCCCTCCACGGCCACCGGGCCGACCTGGACGAGGCGGTCATCGGCACCATCCACTCGCTCTGCCTGCGCCTGCTGCGCGAGCATCCCGTGGAGGCGGGCATCGACCCCGCGGCGGCGGTGCTGGCGGAGGACGAGGCCGAACTTCTGCGCCGCGCCGCCTGCAAGGAGGCGGTGGACGCCGCTGCCGAGTCCGGCGACGAACGCACGGAGGCCCTGGGTGCGCTGGGGCCGTACTGGACCGAGCGTCTCCTCCCCGCCATGGTCGCCAGCCGTGACGACCTCCACCGTGCCTTCACGGCCATGGGCGACCCCGCGGACTGGGAAGACTACGTCCGGCGTCGGCTGGACGAGGTGTTCGGCGCCGAGCGCGCGCCGCTGGTCTCGGAGGCCGAGGCAGCCCTCGAGGAGATCCGGGAGCAGCGCTCGCTGGTCGGCGACAAGGTGAGCGTGGTCGTGGAGGACATCCTGGGGCACATGGATGGCCCAGGAGCGTGGATGCAGCGCGCCGAACGCGCAGCCGGCGCGGTGAACCGCCGGCCCGGCGGCCGCGCGCCGGGATCCCCGGACATGGTCGCGAAGGACGCCATGCAGGTCCTGAAGGAGGCAGTGCAAGACCTGGCGAAGGTCCCCGAGTGGAACGAGGCCGACGCCGCAGCCCTCGGCGCGCTCTACGGACTGCGCGGCCTCTTCCTAGACGCCAGCGCGCGCTACGAGGCGGCCAAGCGCGAGCGACACGGGCTCGACTTCCTGGACCTGGAGGTCGGTGCCGTGGCGCTGCTGCGCGATCACCCCTCCGTGGCGCGCGAGACGCAGGAGCGCTTCCGACACCTGATGGTGGACGAGGCGCAGGACGTGAGTCCCATCCAGGCAGAACTGGTGATGCGCATGCTGGGCGCGGGCCAGGCGGAGCCACCCGCACGGCGGCCGTGGTTCTTCCTGGTGGGCGACGTGAAGCAGTCGATCTACCGCTTCCGGGGCGCGGACGTCACCCAGTTCGAGGCGCTGCGCCAGGAGGTGGCCGGGCGCGGCGGACAACTGCTGCCGCTCTCGCGTTCCTTCCGCACCCATGACGACCTGGTGCGGCGCTTCAACGAACTGTTCCAGCACGTCTTTGACGCGGACCCGGCCCAGGGCGCCCACATGGAGCCCCTGTCAGGCCGCGGTCCGGGCCCGGACGGCCTGCACTTCACGATCCTGCCCGTCGCGAAGAAGGACGTCACGGGGCGGAACACCTCGGACTACGAGCGCCGTCGCCTGGAAGCGTGGCTGGTGGCGCGGGAGATCGCGCGCCTGGTGGATGAGAAGCTGCCGGTCTGGAACAAGCGCGCGCAGGAGTACGAGCCGATCCAGCCACGAAACATCGCGATCCTGCTCAGGCGCTTCAGCCACGTCCACATCTTCGAGCAGGCGCTGGAGGACCACGGCATCCCGTACGCCACCCCCAGCGGCACCGGCTTCTTCACCCGCCAGGAGGTGCTGGACCTCACCAACCTCCTGCGCTGGCTGGCGGAGCCGGAGGACCAGATCGCGCTGGCGGGGGTGCTGCGCTCGCCCATGTTCCTGCTGGCGGACGACACGCTGCTTCACCTCGCCAGCCGGCGCGCGCTGTGGCGCACCCTGCGCGGGCTCCCGGAGGACGTGGCCGCTCACCTCTCCCAGGAGGACCGCGCCCGCTGCGCGCACGCCGGGCGGGTGCTCTCGGAGTTGCGCGACCTGGCGGCGCACGCCGCCCCGGACGCCGTGCTGGAGCGCGCGCTGCACGCCACCGGCGTGGAGGCGGCGTGGGCGCCGCTGGACGGCGGCGAGCAGGCGCTGGCCAACATCCGCAAGTTCGCCCGCGTGGTGCGGGGCCTCGCGGGCTACACGCTCGCGGAGGTGGTGACCTACCTGGAGCAGCGCCGGGACGACCTGGCAGCGCGCGAGGGGCCGGCAGTGCTGGACCGGCTGGACGCCGTGCAGATCATGACCGTGCATGGCGCCAAGGGGCTGGAGTTCCCGGTGGTCTTCGTGCCGGAGGCGCAGGTGGACACCTTCTCCTCCTGGGACGCCATCCGCTGGCGCTCGGCGGACGGGGTCTCGGTCACGCTCCAGCCGGAGGAGGGCGACACCCGCCGCCCGCGGCCCGCGTTCTACTCGATGCTCCAGCACCTGGATCAGCGCGCGGACGACTCTGAGCACCTGCGCCTGTTTTATGTCGCCGCCACGCGGGCTGCGGACCGCCTCTATCTCTCCGGCGACGAGGGGGCTCGCGGCTGGCTGGGCGACGTGCGAGAGGCGCTCACGGAGGGCGCGCTGAGAGACGTCGATGACCGTCCGGCCTCAATGGTGGGTGACGAGGACCTGCGTCAGCAGCGGCGCGCTTCGTGGTCGCCGCCAGAGTCCGGGCGGGAGCGGCCGTACCTCTCGCCGCTCGTAAAGCGTCCGGCGGTGATCCCGCTGCGCTCCAGCACGCCGGTGACGGCGCTGAAGCCGCCAATGCCCGCGCCGGACTACGCCTCCGGCGCCGCCGCGGCGGGCGATGGCCTGGGCGCCCTCCGCGGCAACGTGGCGCACCGAGCCATCGAGGCCACGTTCCGAGACGGCGCGCGCCCGGACCTGGTGACGCTGGCGCGAGAGGAGGCGGAGCGCGCGCTGGAGGCGCAGACGCTGGACGCCGTGGCCCGCGAGGTCGCCGGCGTCCTGGACCTCTTCGAGGCGAGCGACCTGGCCGCCGCCCTGCACCGCCCCGAGGCCGAGCCGCGCTTCGAGGTGCCGTTCGCCTGGGACTGGGACGGCATCCCCGTGCATGGCTCCATTGACCTGGTCTACCGCGCGACGGACGGCTGGCACGTGGTGGACTTCAAGACGGACCGCCTGGGCGCGGGCGGCGCGCGGGCCGTGGCGGAGCGCTACCTGGTACAGATTGGCCTTTACGGCCGCGCGCTGGAGGCGGCCACGGGTGAGCGCCCGCGCATCGGGCTGCTCTTCCTGCGCTCGGGCGAACTGGTGGAACCGGAATGGGCGGACGTGGACGGCGCGCTGGCGGAGGCGCGGGAGCGCGTGGACCGCGGGCCGCTGCTCGACCCGGAGGAGTCCGGCGACCCGGCGGAGGCGCTGGAGTTCTCGCTCACGTAGCGCACTCGCCTAGGCTCCGGAGGGCGCATCCTTATCCGGTCCTTACGCGCGCGCTCCTATGGTGGGCCGCGGTGCTGGGACGTCGCCTGGCGGAGGCTCGGACATGCGGGTGCTGATCGTGGAGGACGAGCGCGACCTGTCCGCTGCGGTAGCGCGCGGCCTCCGTCGCGATGGCATGGCCGTGGACGAGGCGCACGACGGCGAGGACGGCCTGGAAAAGGCGCTGGTCAACGGCTACGACGTGGTCATCCTGGACCGCAACCTCCCCCGCCTCCACGGCGACGAGGTCTGCCGAGCACTGCGGGAGCACGGCTCGGACGCGCGCGTCATCATGCTCACCGCCGCCGCGGAGGTCACGGACCGGGTGGACGGCCTGAACCTCGGCGCTGACGACTACCTCCCCAAGCCCTTCGCCTTCGAGGAACTGCGCGCCCGTGTCCACGCCCTGGCCCGCCGCAGCGGCCCGGCGCGCCCTCCGGTGCTGGAGCGCGCCGGTGTGGTTCTGGACCCGGCCACGCGGCGGGTGACGCGGAACGGCGCGGCGGTGGACCTGACGCCCAAGGAGTTCGGGGTGCTGGAGGAACTGCTGCGGGCGGACGGGGCCGTGGTGAGCGCTGAGGACCTGCTGGAGCGCGTCTGGGACGAGCACACCGATCCCTTCAGCAACGTGGTGCGCGTGACCGTAATGACGCTGCGCAGGCGGCTGGGCGAGCCCGCCGTTATCCAGACCGTAGTGGGCGCCGGGTACCGGATCTAGCGGTGGGCACCATCCGCTTCCGCCTCACGCTCTGGTACGCCGCGCTGTTCGCGCTCGCCGGGCTGGTGCTGCTGGTGGCGGTCTACCTGCTGGTGGCGCGGGCCTTCCCGGCGGAGGATCCGGGCTTCGTGGACCGCCTGGGCAACCGACCCGCGGTGCAGGGCCAGCGCAACGCGTTGGAGGACCTGGGCCTCCTCCCCCGCCGGGGCCCGGGCGCCAACCAGCCGCCGCCCCGATTCGAGGAACGCCAACTCCAGGCCGTGCTGGACTTCGTGGAGGCGGGGCGGGCGGAGGCACGGGACCAGGCGCTGGACACGCTGGTGGTGCAGTCCTCCGTGGGCCTGGTGGCCATGCTTGCCGTGGCGGTGCTGGCGGGATGGGTCGTCGCCGGGCGGATGCTGCGCCCCGTGAGCGACATCACCCGCACCGTGGGCCGCATCAGCGGAGAGCGCCTGCACGAGCGCGTAGCGCTACAGGGTCCGCGCGACGAACTGAAGGAACTGGCGGATCAGTTCGACGCCATGCTGGACCGCCTGGACCAGGCCTTCCGGGCACAGCGCGAGTTCGTCGCCAACGCCTCCCATGAACTGCGGACGCCGCTGGCGGTGATGCGCACCGAACTGGACGTGACGTTCGCGGACCCGGACGCCACCACGGAGGACATGCGCGCCTCCGCGGAGGTGGTGCGCCGGGCGATCGACCGCTCGGAGGCGCTGGTGGCGGCGCTGCTCACGGTGGAGCGGGCGGATGCCCCGCGGACCGCCTCGGAGCGGGTGGACCTGGCGGAGCGCGTGGCCGGGCTCCTCGAGCGGTGGAGCGCGCAGGCGGCGGAGCGAGGCATCGAGGTGCGGCGTGACCTGCGGCCGGCGGCCGTCGCGGGCGACGGCGTGCTGCTGGAACGCATGGCGGAGAACCTGCTGGGCAACGCCGTGGCGTACAACCTGCCCTCCGGCGGGTGGGTGTCCGTGGCGACCGCCATCGAGGACGGCGAGGTCGTGCTGCGCGTGGCCAACAGCGGTCCGGTGCTCGTGGCGGAGGACGTGGGGCGGCTGTTCGAGCGCTTCCGCCGCCTGGACAACTCGCGCAGCCGCGAGTCGGGCGGCCACGGCCTGGGCCTGGCGATTGTCCGCGCCGTGGCGCGGCACCACGGCGGCGAGGCGCACGCCCACGCGCTGCCGGAGGGCGGCCTCCAGGTCACCGTGCGCCTGCCCGCACGGGTCGCCTGAGTCCCTTTCACGCACTCCTGCGCAGTTCCTCGGTACCTGCAACGTGATCGGAACTCGCGCCCCGTACGTGTGATGCATCGCACCACTCCGGAGCCCCACGTTGAGTGGGCACTGATGGAGTGTGACATGGTCGACTGGGAACGCGAGGACCAGCAGGGTCCCGAGTTTGAAGTGATCTTCAGGGGCGACGCGCTGGAGCCGCAGGCGAGCGTGGCGCCGGAGGGTGACGTCACGTTCGTCATCCTCAACAGCAGTGACTCCCCGCATGACTTCGCGCTGGTGGGCCTGCCAGAGGGCTCCCACCGCCGTCTGGACATGGACGCCCCGCTGGACGAGGAACACATCGCCGTGGTGGGTCGCGTCATGGGCATCGAACCGGGTACGGCGGAGACCGTGACCTTCCCGCTGGAGCGGGGCGAGTACGCCATGATCTCCAACACCCCCGGCCAACTCCTGGGGGCCTCCCTCTTCGAACTGACGGTCCAGCCGGTCGATGGCGAGGGCTCGCGACTCGACCGCGAGGTCGGCTCCCGGCACGAGTGACGCGCGGAGACACGCAATCGGGCAGAGCCACTGAACTGCAACACGCGTCGCCCCTGCGTGATGCCGCCGGGATGGGCCGAGAGGCACAGTCCTCGGACGGAACGCTACCGCCCTCCGTGGAGGGCACGCTGGAGAGGAGCGCGCTTGGTTCACCAGGAAGAGCAACGCAAGTGCGACCGCTGTGGGGCCGAGTTCGAGTCCGAACAGCAACTTCAGCAGCACAACCGCCAGGAGCACGCCCAGGCCCAGTGACACAGACTCCGGACTAGCCGAGTCGCCGTCCTGGGAAGCGACGAGCCCGTAGCGGGCGCCAAAGGACGACTCGATGCCTCGTGCAACGCTGACCCGACCCGTGGTGGTTCCCCGCATGCCCCCCACGAGTTTCCGTCACGACACGAGGCCGAGTGGTTGTTGTGGAGAGGCCGGTCGTGTGCCGGCCTCTCCACACGTTCTGCCGGACCCGGTGGACCAGGTGGTGGACCCGATCCCCGGCTGCGACGCCTCCGAGCCACCTCGGACGGTGGCGCCGCTCCAGTAGTGCGGCTCCGCCACCGCAACGGTCCCCACCCTCAAGAAGCCATAAGGCCCGCGCTTACGCGGGCCTTATGCGTCCTTCCGTAGGTTTCTGGAGCCGGGCAAGCCCGGCAGCGCAGGAACCGCTCTCGAGGAAGGACACGCACATGCTGGGTATTGGACTGAACCGCAAGGGACTGGCAGCCGGAGCCGTCTCCGTGATGGTGCTGGGCGCCGCGCTGGCCCCGGGCTTGGCGTTGGCGCAGACGCCGGACGCGGGCACGACCACGCAGGAGGCCGGCCACCGGCACGGCCCGCGAGGGCTGCACGGCGCGGCCCTGGAAGAGGTGGCGGACACGCTGGGCGTCACCGCGGACACGCTTCGGGAAGCCATGCGGTCCGTGAAGGAGGCGCTAAAGCCCGCCGAGCGCCCGACCGAGCCCCCCACCGAGGAGGAGCGCGAGGCGAAGCGGGCGGAGTTCCACGCGGCGCTGGCCGCCGAACTCGGCGTGACCGCCGCGGCGGTGGAGGCCGCCTTCGAGGCCGCCCAGCCGACCGAGGAGGAGATCGCCGCCTTCAAGGCGGAGCGGATCGCGGAGGCGCAGGAGCGCATCGCGGACGCGCTGGCGGAGGGCCGTATCACGCAGGAGCAGGCGGATGCCGCGCTGGAGCGGATCGAGTCCGGGGAGCGCCCGTTCGGCGCGGGTGGCCGTCGCGGCCACGGTCCCGGCGGCTTCGGCGGCATCTTCGGCACCGCCCCCCTCGGGGACGCGTCCTAGGCACGCGCTGCGGACCGCGACAACACTCGTATCCGCGGAATCCGGGGCGGGCCACACGGCCCGCCCCTCTTCGTGCCACTCTCCGGAGATGTGGGCTTGCGCTTCTCGCTACTATTCCTATCTGCGACATATCGCAAGAAGCAGCGAAGGCCAGCCGAGCGTGAGCGAGACCGACCGGGCCATCCGGGAGAGTGGACTCCGGCGCACCGTGCCCCGTGCGGTGGTCGCGCGGGTGCTGGAGTCGCACCCCGGCCACCTGACCGTGGGCGAGATCCAGGAACACATCACCCGTGAATACCCGGAGGGCGCCGGCATCGCGCGCTCCTCGGTGTACCGGGCGCTGGAAGCGCTGGAAGGCGCTGGCCTGGTGGTTGCCGTGCGCGGCGGCCAGGAGGAGACGCGGTTTGAGTGGGACGGTGACCACGGCCACCACCACCTGATCTGCGACGACTGCGGACACATCGCGGAGGTGTCGCTGGACGCCGCACGCTCACTGGAGCGCGAGGTACAACGGACTCACGGCTTCCGGACTCGGGTGCGGCACCTCGCGCTGCGTGGCACCTGCGCGCCCTGCCGCGGCGCGCACGATCAGCGACTCCAGCACCAAGGAGGGGCGGCATGAACCTGGCCCTTGCCATCTCAACACCTGGCCTAGTCGAGGCCGGGCCCGCACTCCACATCCCGGACGGCTTCGTCTCCACGCCGGTGGCCATCGCAGGCTGGGTGGCGGCCGTGGCCGTCCTGGCCGTGGCGGTGCGCTTCGCGAACCGCGACCTGAACGAGCGCGCCGTCCCCCTGATGGGGGTGATGGCCGCATTCATCTTCGCGGCGCAGATGATGAACTTCCCGGTGGCCGGTGGGACGTCCGGCCACCTGCTGGGCGGCGCGCTGGCCGCCATCCTGCTGGGCCCGTGGGCGGCGATCATCGTGATGACCGCGGTAGTGGGCCTACAGGCCGTGCTGTTTCAGGACGGCGGCATCGCAGCGATGGGCGTCAACATCCTGAACATGGGGATGCTCACCGCGCTGGTGGGCTACGCGCTCTACCGCGCCGGGTGCGCCGTGGTGGCCGGAAACCACGTAGGCCTGCTGATCGTGTCGTTCGTGGCGGCCTGGGTGTCTGTGGAGGTGGCCGCGCTGGCCACCACGCTGCAACTGGCAGCCTCGGACACGTCGCCGCTGGACGTAGCGCTGCCGGCCATGGTGGGCGTGCACGCGCTCATCGGCGTGGGCGAGGGCCTGATCACGGCCGCCGCGTTCGGCTTCATCCTCTCCACCCGCGCGGACCTGGTGCCGGACGTGGCGCCGGCGCCGTCCGCGACGGTCGAGGCGCACGGGTAAGGCGCAGGAGGACCGCATGACACGCAACCGCACTGCCGTCCTGGTCGCCGTCGGCCTGTTGATCGCCGGCGTCGTCGCCATCTCCTCCGCCTGGCTCGCCTCCGCCGATCCGGACGGCCTGGAACGCGTCGCGGAGGACAAGGGCTTCGACGAGGCTGCCCAGGACCCGGGGTACGAGATCCTGCCGGACTACACGATCCCGGGCATCGAGAACGAACAACTCTCCACCGCGCTCGCCGGCATCGTCGGCATCGCCGTGGTCACGGCCATCGGCCTGGGCGCCGGCTACGTGCTGCGCTCCCGCCGAACGAGTAGTTCGTAGCCCTCGGATGGCCGCCTTCGCCGCCGTCGTCGAGCGGTACGAGGAGCGCGAGAGCCCCCTCCACCGCGCGGACGCGCGGGCAAAGGTGCCGGCGGCGTTCCTCTACATCCTGGCCGTGACCACCACCCGCGAGGGTGACTGGTGGGTGCTGCTGACGCTGGCAGTGCCCGTGGTAGCCGCCACCTTCGTCTCACGGTTGGGCCCATGGTTCGTCCTGCGCCGGACGTTCCTCGCCCTGCCGTTCGTCCTGGTCGCGCTGCCGCTGCTGTTCACGCGCGAGGGCGAGACGTTCTGGACCATGCCCCTGACCGGCTGGACCGCCTCGCGCGAGGGCGCGGAGGCCGTCGCCACCATCCTGGCGCGGTCATGGATCGCGGTGGGCGTGGCGGCACTGCTGGTCTCCACCACCACCGTGGTGGAGATCCTGCGCGCGCTGCGCACGTTCCGGGTGCCGCGCATCCTGGTGGCCACGGTGTTCTTCGCCTACCGCTACTTCTTCGTCATCGGCGAGGAGGCGCAGCGGATGCTGCGCGCGCGCGACGCCCGCAGCGCCGCCCTGCCGGGCTACCGCGCGGGCGGCTCCATCCGTTGGCGGGCACGGGTGGCCGGCTACATGGTGGGATCGCTCTTCGTCCGCAGCCTGGACCGCAGCGAGCGCGTGTTCGCGGCCATGCAGGCGCGCGGCTACGCGGGCGAGCCGCGCTTCCTGGACCACCCCGCCTTTGCGCCCTCGCAGGCCACGTGGGCGGCGCTGGTCGTCGCATACGGCTGGCTCGTGCAGGCCGCCGCGAGGTTCGCATGATCGCGCGCGAGGACCCGGTGGAGCGGCGCGATGCCCCGGACGGCTCCGCCCTGGAGGTGGACGCCCTGTCGTTCGCGTACCCGGACGGAACGCCCTCGCTGCGAGGGCTCTCGTTGCAGGTGGCGCCGGGCGAGAAGGTGGCGCTCATTGGTCCCAACGGCGCGGGGAAGTCCACGCTGCTCCTGAACCTCAACGGCATCCTGCGCGCCCAGGCGGGGACGGTGCGCGTGCTGGGGGAGACCCTGGGCGAAGCCACCGTGCGATCCATCCGCTCGAAGGTGGGCCTGCTCTTCTCGAACCCGGACGACCAGTTGTTCTCGCCCTCGGTGATGGACGACGTCGCCTATGGCCCGCTGCACATGGGGCTCCCGCGGGACGAGGTGCTCCGCCGCTCAGAAGAGGCGCTGGCGGCGGTGGGCATGCAGGAGTACGCGGACCGCCCGCCGCACCGCCTGAGCCTGGGCCAGAAGAAGCGCGTGGCCATTGCCACCGTGCTCTCCATGGGCACGCCGATCCTGGCGCTGGACGAGCCCAGCGCGAACCTGGACCCGCTCTCCCGCCGAGAACTGATCACGCTGCTGGACCGGCTGCCGCTCACCATCCTGGTGGCCACGCACGACCTGGCGATGGTGGCGGACCTCCTGCCGCGCTCCGTCCTGCTGGACCAGGGCCAGGTGGTGGCGGACGGCCCTACCCGCGACATCCTGAACGACGCCGCTCTGCTGGGCGCGCACGGTTTGGAGCCGCTCTCCGCCCACGGCCACCCGCACGCTTGACCCCCGCACGGCGGCCACCGGCGGGTTGGCCTTCCCTGCCCCGCCCCTGATGATGGGCCCATGCTGGAATCCGCGGCCGGGCGCCTGCTGGTAGCCACCCCGCTGTTGACCGACCCCAACTTCGACCGCACGGTGGTCCTGGTCTGCTTTCACGACGTCAACGGCGCGTTCGGCGTGGTGCTGAACCGCCCGGTGGAGGCCCGCGCCGCGGACCTGGTGCCGGACTGGGCGGAGCGCATCTCCTCGCCCGGCGCGCTCCACGCCGGCGGGCCGGTGGAACGCTCGGCGTTCCTGGGCATCGGACTGATGGACGCCGCCGAGGGGCACCCGGAGTGGTGGACCGCCCTCGCGCGGGGGCGCCGAGGGCCGGGCCTGGGGCTGGTGAACCTGGCGGCCGACCCGGCTGAGACCGGGGCGCTGCAGGACCTGCGCATCTTCCACGGCTACGCCGGCTGGGGCGCCGCCCAGTTGGACATGGAGATCGGCGAGGACGCCTGGTTCGTGGTGGACGCGCGCCCGGAAGATGCCTTCACCCAGGAACCGGGCGACCTCTGGCAGCAGGTCCTCCGCCGCCAGCGCGGCGACCTGGCGATATACGGCTGGTACCCCCAGGACGAGCGCCTGAACTAGCGCGACACTGCCAGGTCCGCGAGAAGCAGACGCGGGACAACCAGGCGCAGGACAAGAGGCGAACCGTGGCGGTCGAGGTAGTCGAGGGTGTGTGGTGGCTGGAGCGCACCCGCGGGTGCAACGTCTACCTCGCGCGGGCGGCGGACGGCTCGTTCGTGCTGGTGGACGCAGGCTTCCACTTCAACGCGCCGGCCATCGTGGAGCAGGCCCGCCAGGTGGCTGGCGACGCCCCCGTCACCCACGTCCTGCTCACACACGACCACTTCGACCACGTAGCCGCCGCCGGCGAGGTCGCCGACGCCCTCGGCGCGCGCATCGCGCTGGGCCTCGGTGACTGCGAGCGCACGGCGGACGGCGGCTGGCAGGTGGAGCACGAGCCGATGCGCACCGGCCGCCTCCAGGGGTTCGCGCAGCGCTTCCTGCCGCCGCTGGGCCCCCAGGCGCCCATACCCGTGCATCTCCCTCTGGAGACACGCTGCGAGGTCGCCCCCGGTATCGAGGCCGTGCCCACCCCCGGCCACACGCCTGGCTCCACCTGCTACGTGCTGCGCGGGGCGGGCGTGGCCTTCGTGGGGGACCTGGTGATCTCGCACCGCGACGGCCTGGCGCGATCCATGGTGGCCGCCAACCGGGACGACGGGCGCTACCTGGAGACGCTCCGCGCCTTTGCAGAGGAAGCGCCGGAGGTGGGGCTCGCGGGCACGGCTACCCCGTACGCCATGGCTTTGGGGCTGCGCTCCGCGAACTTTCGGTCCTGCCTCGAGAGCCGCTCACGCTGCGCAACGCGTGGCGGCGGACCCGCCGCATTGCGCGCTTCAACATGTTCCTGTGGCGCGAGGATCAGCCGCGGCGGCGGTAGCCGGGGCCTCAGGCAGCGCCGCTGGCGCGGTGGCCCGGGAGGAGCGCGCCGCGCCGCAGCAGTTCGCCCAGGTCATCCGCCGGCATGGGCTTCGCGTAGAGGAAGCCCTGGCCCAGGTCGCAGCCGATACCGCGCAGGATGTGGGTCTGCACCTCGCCCTCGATGCCCTCCGCCACCACCTCCAGGGACAGCGCGTGGGCGACAGCGACGATGCTCTTCAGGATCGGGAGGGCGCGCTGCGAGTCCGTGCCCAATGCCGCCACGAACGACCGGTCCACCTTCAGGACGTGGACGGGGAACTCGTTCAGTCGCTGGAGCGATGAATGCCCGGTCCCGAAGTCGTCGATGGCGATGCGCACGCCCAACTCGCGGAGCGCCGAAGTGGCCTCGATGGCACGTTCCTGGTTCAGGGTGGCGGTGCTCTCCGTGATCTCCAGTTCCAGGCGCTCCGCCGGCAGCCCGGTGCGCTCCAGGATCTCTGCGACCGTCCCCACCAACCCCTCGTCCAGGAACTGGCGCGCGGACAGGTTCACGGCGATGCGCACGGGGGGCAGCCCCTCTGCCTCCCAGGCCACGGCCTGGCCGCAGGCCTGTTCCAGCACCAACGTGCCTAGCCGCTGGATGTCGCCGGTCTCCTCCAGCAGCGGGATGAAGTCCCCCGGCGCGATGAGGCCGTGCTCCGGCCGTTCCCAGCGCACCAGCGCCTCCACCACCGCGACCCGGCCAGTCGCCAGGTCCACCTCCGGCTGGTAGTGGAGCAGGAACTCGTCGCGCTCGAAGGCGTGCCGCAGGGCAGACTCCAGCGCCAGCCGCTCGTCGCTGCCGGCGTCCAGCGAGGGGTCGTGCACCACCACCGCGTTCCCGCCGCCGTGCTTCGCGCGGTACATCGCCGCCACGGCGTGGCGCACCAGGTCGTCCGGATGGGAGCCGTGCTCCGGCGCCACGGCCAGGCCCACGCTGGCATGCAGGCGGATCTCCCGGCCCTCGTGCTCGAAGGGCTCGGCGAGCGCGTCCAGCGCGCGACGGGCAATGCCTCGCTCGCGGCCGCCGGGAGGCAGGCCCGGCGCCATCACCAGGAACTCGTCCCCGCCGAAGCGCGCGACCACGCAGGAGGGCGGCATGGCGCCCCGCAGGCGGTCCGCCACCTTGCGCAGCAACTGATCGCCGCTCGCATGGCCCAGCGTGTCGTTCACGAGTTTGAAGCGGTCTACGTCCAGGTGGAGGACGGCCACGCGGTTGGTGGTGCCCAGCACGTCCTGCACCGCCACGTCCACGTAGCGGAGGAAGGCCTCGCGGTTGGGCAGGCCCGTCAGCGCGTCTGACTCCACCAACCGGCGGAGCGCCGCCGACGCCTGGCGGCGGGCGGTCAGGTCGCGGATCTCCGCGATCACCATCGGCTCGGCGTCCCCGTGGCTGAAGCCGTCCAGCGAGACCTCCACCTCCAGGTGCTCACCGTCGCGACGCACCAGGGTCAGTTCGTGTGTGGTGGGCGCCATCCTGGACCAGAGACGCGCGGTGATGCTGGCCATTGCCTGGTCCAACTGGTCCACGGGGACCAGGTCCGCCAGCGTCAGGTGCTCCAACTCCGCGGACTCGTAGCCCAGCAGCAGCGTCAGCGGGCGGTTGTGCAACAGGATCTGTCCGCCGCCGGCGATGATGGCCACCCCGTGCTCGGTGTGGTCCAGCACGGCGCGCAGGCGCTCTTCCGAGGCCCGGAGGGCGCGGAACTCCGCCAGGTCCTCCGTGGAGTCGCGGAGCCAGCCCCGGTCGAAGCCGTGCTCGTCCTCCCGCACCACGCCCGAGATCACGGTGCGTCGAGGCTGCCCGTGCGCGTCCTCCCACTCCACCCGCAGCGTGGCGGAAGGTCCGCAGGAGGGCTCGCCGGCCGGCAGGGTGAGTACGTCCGCAAGCCTGAGCCCCAGCACCGCCGAGGCCGGCACGCCGATGACCCGCTCCACCTGGGGCGAGACGTACTCGATGCGGCCCGCCTCGCCCGTCCGGAAGAACGCCACGGGCGCTTCCTCGGAGAGGCGTGCCACCGCTTCGCGCTGCGCGCGCTGGCGGGCCGCGCGGCGCTCCAGCGCCACGATGGCCCCGCCCGTGCCGACGAGCAGCCCAGCCCCCGCCGCTCCGAGGGCGAGTGCCACCGAGCGCAGTTGGTCACGGGCGGCCTCGCGGCGCGCGGCCTCCGCCAGGATTACGGACTCCAGGGCGCTGAGTTCGGCGTGGCTCCGGTCATATGCCGCTGCGCCCGCACCGGTCGGCGTCTCCCCGGCAGCGTAGGCACGCGCGGCGTCCACCAGGTTCGTAACATCCGCGGACAGCGGTTCCAGCGCGCTCGCCGATACCCCTAGTGCGACAACCTTGTCGCGCAGAACGGCCTCTCGCTCCGCGAGCAGGGCCGCTGCACTCTCCAGGATCGCGGGGTCACCGGACTCGCGCGCGCCATCCGTCTCCGCGACGAGGTTCACCACCTCCAGCCGCAGCGCCGCCAGGGCGCTGGCGGCTGGCCCGGAGTCCGTGGCCCGTCCGGCGTGCAGACCCAGGGCCACCGCCGCCACGGTTGCCATGATGCCCAGTGCGGATAGGCCGATGCGCCACATAGCGCAGTCCCCCTCGAGCCTCGTCCTGATTATCGACCGGGACGGGGCCGCGGCCAGTCACCATCAGGACCGTCAGAAATGCGGGAACACCCAGGGGCGCGACGGCCGGGTTTGGGGGTGGCCGCCCGGCTACCGTCCCAGGAATCCGGTGGCGCGAGCGTCCGACGCGTCCCCATCCCGCTGCACCGCATCGGCGGTGCCCAGGAAGCCGCTGGCGGCAGGTGCCGGCTCCGGCTGCTGCGGCGCCCGGGCGGGGGGTGCCGGGGCTGGAATGCTGCTCCCGGCCAGGAACCCACTGTCGCGGACCGGCGTCACGATGCGACTCGCACTGTCTCGGGCGCGCTCGGGCGTTCCGTCGCCGCTGGCCGCGGCGCCGACGAATCCGGATGCCCGTGGCGCGTGCGTGGCCGTAGGCGGCACCTCGGGCGCGGGCTCGGGCTCAGGAGCACCCGCGGGGCCCGCTTCCCCTCCCGGATCGAGATCGTCTGGGAGCGTATCCCCGGTTTCTCCGTCTACTGGTGCTGAGTCCGTCGCGTCGGGCGTATCGCCCGCCCCCTCGAGCGGAGCGGCGCCACTCGATGCGCCCGGCTGGCCGCCGGCGTTCCCGTTGCTGGCGTTGCCCGCGGTGCCGCCGGCCGCGGCCGGATTGGCGCTCCCGCCGTTCGAGGAGCCACCACCTGGCGTCGCGTTCCCGTTGCCGTTGCCGTTCCCGGTGTTCGAGGAGCCAGGCGACGCATTGCCGTTGCCGGCGTTCGAGGAGCCACCCCCCGGCGTCGCGTTCCCGTTGCCGTTG
>JAWLHV010000001.1:0-202788 GCA_041690175.1 Dehalococcoidia bacterium | reverse complement strand
CGTTCCCGGTGTTCGAGGAGCCAGGCGACGCATTGCCGTTGCCGGCGTTCGAGGAGCCACCCCCCGGCGTCGCGTTCCCGTTGCCGTTGCCGTTCCCGGTGTTCGAGGAGCCAGGCGACGCATTGCCGTTGCCGGCGTTCGAGGAGCCACCGCCCGGCGTCGCGTTCCCGTTGCCGTTCCCGGCGTTCGAGGAGCCACCGCCCGGCGTCGCGTTCCCGTTGCCGTTCCCGCCGTTCGAGGAGCCACCACCCGGCGTCGCGTTCCCGTTGCCGTTCCCAGCGTTCGACGAGCCGCCCCTGGGCGTCGTGTTCTCGTTGCCGTTCCCGCCGTTCGAGGAGCCACCTCCCGGCGTCGCGTTCCCGTTGCCGTTCCCGGTGGGGTCAGAGGGGCCCGGAACGCCCTCGGGCGGCTGGGGCGTTCCGGGCTGCTGCGTGGGGGCGGGGTCGGGGGACGACGGGCCCTCGGGCGTGGAGGGAGTGTCGTTGCCTCCGCTGCCGTTGCCGGGGTTGTCGTCCTGGGGGGCTGCTGCGCTTCCACCCGAGTTGCCGCCACCCGAGTTGCCGCCGCCTGGATTCTCGGGAGGCTGACCGGGGCTGCCCTCGCCGGGCGCTGAGCCACTGCCCTTGCCCTTGCCGGCGGCGGGGGCCGCCGGAGCCTCGGGGGTGTCGCCAGACGTGCCGGTAGCCGCGGCAACGGGCGCCGCGGTGAGGGCGACGATGAGCGTCGCCGCCAGGGAGGAGAGGAAGACACGCCTCAGATGAGACACACGCTGGCTCGATTCGGTGGACCGGCTGCCATGTCCCCGCCTGCGCGGTGGAGGTAGGCCCGTGTCTTTGCGTCACCGGCTTTCGCCGGCTTTGCCCGTTCGTCTCGGCCATCCGATCCCCGGTCGCAGGCAGAACGCGCGCGACCGAAAGCCGGGTGACAGGGCAATGTTCGGCACGGGGTCGCGCCTCTGAAGGGGGCGCGGCGAAGAATTCTGACGATCCTGGCGGTCGCGTCTCAGGCGTCTGCGAGTTCGATCAGCACGGGTGCGTGGTCGGACGGCTTGGGCCCCTTGCGAAAGTCGCGGTCGATCCCGCAGGCCCGCAGGCGGGGCGCCAGGTCTGCGCTCGCCAGCGCAAGGTCGATGCGCAGGCCCATGCCGCGGTGGAAGTGGCCCTGCCGGTAGTCCCACCAGGTGTGCTGCACGCCGTCCGGCTCCAGGTAGCGGTAGGCGTCCACGGCGCCCAGCGCCAGGATGCGCTCCAGGCGCTCGCGTTCCTCCACCGTGACGTGGGTGCCGCCCACAAACGCCGCCGGGTCGTACACGTCCCTGTCAGCCGGGGCGATGTTGAAGTCCCCGCAGATCAAGAACGGCGTCCCCGACAGTTGCCCGACGCGGCGCTCCATGGCCTCCAGGAAGGTCAGTTTGTGGGGAAACATCGGGTCGTCCAGGGAGCGGCCGTTGATGACGTACACGCTCACCAGGCGGACCCCCTGCACGGTGGCCTCCACCCAGCGGGCGTCCTCTGGCAGGGGCTCGCCGGGGAGGCCGCGCACCACGTCCTCGCCCACCTCGCAGTCCTCTCGGACCAGGATGGCAACGCCGGCCCACTGGCCGGCGCTGTGCTCAATGGCTCGGTAGCCCACCGCGGCCAGGTCCATGTGCGGGAAGACCTCGCCGTGGACCTTGGTCTCCTGCAGGCAGACGGCGTCCGGGCGGTGCTTCTCCAGGAACTCCAGCACGCGCGGGATGCGCGCGCGCAGGGAGTTCACGTTCCAGGTGGCGACCAGCACTGGACGCCGCCCTCCCGCGGCCTAGAGTTTCCCGGCGTCCGGGTCCGCCACCACCGGGCGGGGCTCCTCGGCCGGGGCCTCCGGGACCACTTCGCTCTCCAGTGGCGCGGAGGAGCGCCCCGCGGCGGCGGCGATGCGGGCCAGCGCGGCCTGCTCCTCCGCCACCTCCTGGGCCTCCTGCTTCTTGCGGATGTCGTTGTAGCAGTCGGAGCAGTAGACCGGCCGGTCGCCGCGCGGGACGAAGGGGACCTCCGTCATCTTCGCGCACTGCGCGCAGGAGGCCACGTGCAACTGCCGAGGCGTCCGCCCACCCCAGGAGGAGTAGACGCCGAACCGCGGCACCTCCTCGCGGTCCTCCGGGCGCAGCATCTTGCGCTGCTGCCGGCAGGACGGGCAGCGCACGGGGTCGTGCTGCAGGCCCTTGGTCGCGTAGAACTCCTGCTCGCCGGAGGTGAAGATGAACGGCCCGCCACAGTCGCGACAGGTGAGTTCTCGGTCGTTGAAAGCCATGGTTCTCCTTCAGCCCCCGCTCCACGGACAAGTGGGATGGGGCGCAACGCGAACGAGGCCGCCGAAGCGGCTTGTCAGTTGCACCCTTGTGGAAGTTGGGGCCCGTCCATCATAACAGCCCGCCGCGCCTCGCGTCCCGTGCGACCTGGTCGCGGCGTTGCCCCTCGGATCAGCGCCCGAGCCGGCGCATCACCAGGCGATAGTCGTCGCTGTTGAGGGCGCCGGAGATCGCGACGAACGCGAGCAGGCCGAGCGCTCCCGCGATGCCGATGTGCCCTAGCGCTCCCCAGAACGTCCCGGCCTCCATGCCGGACTTGTCCAGCAGCAACCGCACGATGATCACCACCTGCGCCATCACCACGCTGGCGATGAGCGTGCTGCCCACGGAGCGCCGGAGGGGGCGCCGTTCCAGCCCGCCCAGCCGCACGTCCAGCAGCCGCACCAGCAGTCCGAACTCGATGACGGCCGCCAGCGAGGCCGCGCCTGCCAGCCCTGCCAGCCCGAACGGGGACACCAGCACCGCCGCGAAGGCCACGTTGAGCGCCATGGAGATCACGGCGATCGCCACCGGCGTGCGCGTGTCACTCAGGGCATAGAAGCCGCGGCTCAGGATCTCGATGGCGGACATGGCCGCGATGCCGAACGCGAAGATGCGGAGGGCCTCCACCACCATCTCCGTGGAACCGGCGTCGAAGGCCCCACGCTCCAGCAGCAGGCGCACGGACGGCTCAGCCAGAAGCACCAGGCCCACGGAGGCGGGGATCGCCAGGAAGAGGATCACCCGCAGCGCGGAAGACACGGCGTTCCGCAGCGCGGCGGTCTCGTGGGCCGCGGCATGCGCCGCCAGCGTGGGGAACACGGCCGTGGAGATCGCCATCCCCACCACCCCCACGGGCAGCATCATCATCAGGAAGGCGTAGTTCATCGCGCTGATCGCCTCGTCCGAGACGAAGGAGGCGAAGAACACGATCACCAGGAAGTTCACCTGCGCGGCGGCCAGCCCCAGCACGCGAGGACCCATCAGGCGCAGGACGTCGCGCACCGCCTCGGATCCCAGGTCCAGCGAGGGACGCCAGCGCATCCGGGCGGCCCTCAGCGCGGGCACCTGCACCGCCAGGTGGCCGGCCGCGCCCAGCACCACGCCCCATGCCAGGCCGTACACGCCGAGCGGCTCCGCGAGGAACACCGCGCCGAAGATGATCCCCAGGTTGTAGATCACCGGCGCCAGCGCCGGCGCCAGGAAGTGCTGCCGCGCGTTCAGGATGCCCGTCAGCATGCCGCTGATCCCGAAGAACAGGGGCGAGATCAGCATCAGGCGCGTCAGGTCCACGGCCAGCGAGCGCAGTTCCGCCTCGCGACCGGTGGCCTCGCCCAGCCCGGGCGCCAGCAGCGGCACCAGCACCGGCGCGAAGAGGAAGGCCAGCCCGGCCAGGACAAAGGTGGCGATTGCTACCAGGTTCAGGACGGAGGAGGCGAGCCGCCACCCCGCGCCCTCGCCCTGGCGGAGCAGCACGCGGCTGAAGGTGGGGATGAATGCGGCGGACAGCGTGGCGCCCGCCAGCAACTGGAAAACCAGATCCGGCAGGCGGAACGCCACCCAGTAGGCGGACAGCGCCGGGTCCGTGCCGAAGGCGTCCGCGATCACCACGGACCGCAGCACCCCCAGCAGCCGGGAGAACACGAACCCCGCCGCCACGATGCTGGCGGCGCCCAGCAGCAGGCTCAGCCCGCTGGGCGTCCGGTCACTCCGGGCGAGGAAGCGCGCGCGAGGGCTGCTGGGCTCTTCCGGGGGGACAATCGGCCGGCCGAGCGCGTCAACACCCTCCGTGCGCCGAGGGGGACGCCCGGTCGGGTCATCTGGACGATCCGGGCGTGCCATGCCGTGCAGGATCGTCCTCGGCAGGCCCGCCGGTCAACGTGCCTCCCGGGCCCGTGCGGCCTTCCGCGCGGGAGCGGAACGGGGCACAATAGACGCTGACGGAGGGCGACTCTACGATGTTTGTCCGTCTTCAGGAGGAAGTGCTCGATGGCAAACAGCCGCCAGGCCCGTAAGCGGGTCCGCCAGAACATCCGACACGCGGAGGCCAACAAGCCGTTCCGCAGCCGTGCCGCGCGCACCGTGCGCGACGCCCGCACCGCCATCCGCGAGGGCAGCGACGACGCGCCCGCGCTGGTGCGCGAGGCGCAGTCCGCGCTGGACCGCGCCGCACGCCGCAACATCATTCACCCCAACGCCGCCGCCCGCCGCAAGTCCCGCCTGGCTTACGCCCTCAAGGCGAAGCAGACGGCCTAGCCCCTCCGCTCGAAGACGACAGAGACCCTCGCTCACGCGGGGGTCTCTGCTTGTGTCGGAGGTTGCGGCTGCCTGCCCGCGCTAGTGGCTGTTCACCCAGTCCGCCGGGATCTGCCCCAGCCGTCCGGAGCGGTAGTCGGCGAACGCCTGCGCCAACTGGTGCTGGTCGTTCATCACAAAGGGCCCGTACCAGGCCACCGGCTCGCCGATGGGCAGGCCGCCCAGCACCAGCACGTCCAGGTTCGGGCTGCGGCTCTCCTGCTCCCGGTCCGCCTCGATGGTGAGGCTGCCGCCGGGGCCGAAGAGGCCCAGTTGCCCGGCCCGCGCTGGCGCCTGCTCCGGCCCCAGCCGCCCCTCGCCGTTCAGGACGTAGACCAGCGCGTTGAAGTCCTCGCGCCACGGCAGCCGCAGCCGCGCACCCGGGTGGACGGTGGCGTGGAGCAGCGTGATCGGCGTGTACGTCGAACCCGGCCCCACGTGGCCATCGAGGTCGCCCGCGATCAGCCGGATGAGCGCCCCGCCGTCCGCGGAGGCCAGCAGTCGCACGTCGCCACCGCGCAGGTCCTGGTAGCGAGGCGGCAGAAACTTGTCCTTGGCCGGCAGGTTGACCCACAACTGGAAGCCATGGAACAGCCCACCGGACATCACCAGTTCGTCCGGCGGCGTCTCGATGTGCAGGATGCCGGCCCCGGCCGTCATCCACTGCGTGTCGCCGTCCGTGATCAGGCCGCCGCCACCATTCGAGTCGTAGTGCTTCAGCACGCCGTCGATCATGTAGGTCACGGTCTCGAAGCCGCGGTGGGGGTGCCAGGGCGTGCCCTTCGGCTCGCCGGGGGCGTATTCCACCTCTCCCATCTGGTCCAGGTGGATGAACGGGTCTAGGTCCGCCATGTCGACGCCGGCGAAGGCGCGGCGGACGGGGAAGCCCTCGCCCTCGAAGCCGCGCGGGGCCGTGGTGACGGAGCGGACGCGGCGCTCCACGCCGTCAGGCGAGGGCTCGCCGACGCGCGGAAGGTCCAGGATGTTGTCTACGGTGACGGCTGGCATGGCCGGCTCCTCCCGAGGGAAAGACGTTCGCGCGAGGCCATTCGTTGCACTCGCAACATGATCTTACCATTGGTAAGTAACTTGTCTACCCCCTTGCTGGCAGCGGTGACATCCTTCCAATCACACCCGTGCTCCGCGCGCCTACACTGCCCGCACGGCCCCACCGGCGACCTCGACAGCCCGGACCATCGAGGACGGCTCGACGCATGCTTGCACGACTGACGGCGCGACAGGAGTGGCGGTTCTTCGCCACGCTGCCCCGCGCGGACCGCTCGCTCGCCGCCGCCTGGTGGGTCATCCTGGTGCTCCGCGGTGTCCTGCCTGCCCTCTTCGCGATCACCATGGGCGTCCTGGTAGGCGCGGTCGAGGGTGGGGACGCGCTTGGTGCGCCCCTGGCGGCGGTCGGCGTGGTCTTCGTGCTGCAGCAGGTGCTGACGCCTATCCACCAGGTCGCGAGCAGCAACCTGGGCGACCGCACCGCGGCGTGGCTCTACGACGAACTGACGGAGGCCGCCGTCCGTCCGCCGGGCATGGGCCACCTGGAAGACCCCAACCTGACCAACGACCTCACGAGGGCGCGCGACTTCGACCTCGGCATCACCGGGCCGCCGCTCTCGATCTCCATGGACTTCATCGCGTCCGGCCTCGTACAGGCCGTCGCGGGCGTGGTGGCCGCGGTGATCCTCGCCTTCTACGCCTGGTGGGCTGCCGCGGTGCTGCTCGCCGCATGGCTCGCCACGCACTGGCTCCTGCGCGAGGCCGGCGTCTGGAAGGACCGGGAGAACGAGGAGGTCAGCCAGGCCCAGCGGCATGCCGACTATACCTACCGCATGGCCGTGGACCCGCCAGCCGCCAAGGAAATCCGTCTGTTCGGGCTGGCGGACTGGACCATCGAGCGCTTCCGCGAGCAACGGCGACGCCTCTACGAACTGCGCTGGCGGGCCACCCGCATGCGCGAGCGCCCGACCACGTGGGCGCTGCTCATCGTGCTGGCGGCCAATGCCCTGGTGTTCTGGTCGCTGGCCAACGATGCCGCCGAGGGCGCGCTGGCGGTCGGGCGCCTCACGGTCTTCGCCACCTCCGCCATCACCGTGAGCATGGTGGCCTTCGGGGGCCTGTCCTGGGCCATGGACGACGCCAGCGCGCCCGTGGTGGCGCTGGACCGCCTGCGCCCTCGGATGGCGGAGGCCGGGGCGCTCAGCCCCGGCGAGGGCAGCGCGGAGGGCGCCCCGGCGCGCGAGGTCCGCTTTCGCGACGTCACGTTCCGCTACCCTGCCGGCGGCGGCGACGTCCTGCGGGGGCTGGACCTGGTGATCCCCGCAGGGTCATCAATGGCGATCGTGGGCCAGAACGGCGCGGGCAAGACCACGCTGGCGAAACTGCTCTGCCGCCTGTACGACCCGCAGTCTGGCGCCATCGAGGTGGACGGCCGCGACCTGCGCGAGTACGACCTGGACTCCTGGCGCTCCCGCGTCACCGCCGTCTTCCAGGACTTCATCCGCTTCGAACTGCCCCTGCGGGACAACGTGGCGCCCGGTGGCAGCGTGCCGGACGGGGTCATCCTGGCGGCGCTGGAGGAGGCCGGCGCGGGTTCGCTGGCCGGGCTGGACACGCCGCTCTCCAAGGCCTTCGCGGGGGGGACAGACCTTTCCGGTGGGCAGTGGCAGCGGGTGGCGCTCGCGCGGGCACTTGCCGCCGTGCGGCAGGGCGCCGGACTCGTGCTCCTGGACGAGCCGACGGCGCAACTGGACGTGCGAGGCGAGGCGGAGATCTTCAACCGCATCCTGGCGGCCACCCGCGGCGTGACCACCATCCTCATCTCGCACCGCTTCTCCACCGTCCGCCACGCGGACCGCATTGCGGTGGTGGAGGACGGGCGCGTGGTGGAACTGGGCAGCCACGTGGAACTCATGGCCCTGGGCGGGCGCTACCGGACGATGTTCAACCTCCAGGCCTCCGCCTTCGGCGGCGAGGCCGGGCCGCTCGAGGAAGGAGCGTCGCTCGATGCGCTCTCCTGACGACCTGCCGGGCGCCCTCCCCTCCATGTGGCGCGCGCTCGTGCGCGGCGTGCGCATGGAGCCGGTGCTGCTGCCGCTGGCGTTCGGCCTCTCGCTGCTGGCGGCGCTGCCGGACGCGCTGATCGCCGTGTGGCTGATGCTGCTGGCGGAGGGCGCGCTGGACGCGGACCGCACGCAGATGCTGGTCGCCGCGGGCGGCCTCGGTGTCTCGGTGACGGCCACGTGGTTCCTGGGGCTGATGAGCCAGCGGCTGCAGCGCCGCTTCCGGGACCGCCTCACCATCGCGCTGGAGTCGCACGTCGCGGAGTTGCAGGCGTCCGTGAGCACGGTGGTCCATCACGAGCGGCCGGACTACCTGGACCGCCTCGCGGTGCTGCGCGAGCAGGTATTTGTGCTGGACCACATGTACATGTCGCTCTTCGGCACGGCCGGCTGGGTGCTCCGCCTCGGGGTCACGGTGGCGCTGCTGGTCTCCATCCACCCCGTCCTCGGCCTCCTGGCGGTGTTCGCGCTGCCCACCGTCCTCACGTCCACGTGGCGCCCGGGCGCCGAGCGCGCTGCGGAGGAGCGCGGTGCGTCCGCGCGGCGCTTGGCGCGACACCTCTACCAGTTGGCCACCACCGCGCCGCCCGGCAAGGAGGTACGGCAGGCGCGCATCGGCGACCTGCTGATGCAGGGACGCCGGGACGCATGGGAGCGCTGGTACGGACCGGTGGCGCGCACTCGCTGGGTGAGCGCCGCCTGGCACACGGTCGGCTGGGCGATCTTCGGCGTCGCGTTCGTCGGGGCCGTGGTCTTCGTCGCGGAGGTGGTGGAGGGCTCGCCCGGGCAGGTGCTGCTGGTGCTGGCCGCCGGCTCGCGCCTGTCCGGCTACATCGCGGCCACGGTCGGTGAGATCGGCTTCCTGCGCGGCATCTGGCTGGACGGCTCGCGCCGCCTCGCCTGGCTGGAGGACTACGCGGCGGCCATGAGCGTGGACGCGGACCAGCCCGTGCCGGACCGCCTGCGCGACGGCATCGCGCTGGAGGGCGTCTCGTTCGCCTACCCGGGCACCGAGCGCCTGGTGCTGGAGGATGTAGACCTCCGCCTCCCCGCGGGCTCAGTGGTGGCGATCGTGGGGGAGAATGGCGCCGGGAAGAGCACGCTGGTGAAACTGCTGGCGCGCATGTACCAGCCCACGTCCGGGCGCATCCTGGTGGACGGCGCGAACCTGGCGCGCATGCCCGCGGACGAGTGGCGCCAGCGCCTGGCCGGCGCGTTCCAGGACTTCTTCCGCTTCGAGTTCCAGGCGCTGCGCTCGGTGGGCGTGGGCGACCACCCGCGCATCGAGGACCGCGAGGCCGTGGGCGCCGCCGTGGGCCGCGCGGGAGCCGAGGACGTGGTGTCGGGGCTGCCGGGCGGCATCGACACGCAGTTGGGGCCCACCTGGCCCGGCGGCGTGGAAGTCTCCTTCGGCCAGTGGCAGAAACTGGCGCTGGCACGCGGGTTCATGCGGGAGGGGCCGCTGCTGCTGGTGCTGGACGAGCCCACCGCGGCGCTGGACGCGGAGACGGAGCACGCCCTGTTCGAGCGCTTCGCCGAGGCGGCGAGGCGTACCGACGCCACGGGTGACCACGGGCGCATCACCGTGCTGGTCTCCCACCGCTTCAGCACGGTGCGGATGGCGGACCTGATCGTGGTGCTGGACGGGGCGCGCGTGGTGGAGGTGGGCAGCCACCAGGAGTTGATGACGCGCGGCGGCCAGTACGCGGAGTTGTACGGCATCCAGGCCGCCGCCTACCGCTGACGGCCACGCGCATCCAGGGCTACTCGGTTGGCTGGTAGCGGATCACGAAGATGGTGTCCGTGGCGGACTCCGGGAACCACACCTCGCCCGGCCGGCCCAGGATCTGTCGCACATTGCCGCCGGCGTTCGGGGACGGGAACGTCTCGAACGTCTCGGTCAGCGGGTCGAAGCGGTGGATGGCATCCCCGCCGAAGTCCGAGAGCCAGACGGCGTCCAGTTCGTCCACGTAGACGGCGTACGCCCGAGGAGAGCCGCCCGGGAGCGGCGTCTCCTGCCACTCCCCGGTCGCCGGGTCGTACATGGACACCTGGCCCGCGTTCCACTGGCTGCCCCAGATCCGCCCCTGTGAGTCACTCCAGACGCGCCGCATCCCCTGGTCCGCGGTCGGCGGGTCGAGCACCTCGATGTCGCCCGTGTCCAGGTCCACGCGGCCCACGTAACTGCCGGCGAGCGAGGCGAAGTAGATTTCGCCCTCGGGCGTGGCGTCGATGCCGTACGGGCCGCGGCCGCGGGGCGCATCGAAGACACGCATCTCCTCGGTGGAGGGGTCCAGCACGCCAACGACGCCGCCCTGGCCGGTGAACCAGATGCGGCCCCGGCCGTCGAAGGCAGCGGTGTTCAGGTTCACGTTGGGCCGGTCGGCGGGGAGCGGGTAGGCGGTCACCGCCTCGGTCTCCGCGTCCACGCGGACCATCGCGTTCAGCCCGCTGTCCGTGACCCAGGCGTCGCCGTCCTCGCCCACGATCACGCCGTGCGGAGAGGAGCCGGGGCCGAGGGCGATCTGGCGCGCCTCGCCGGTGGCCGGGTCCAGGTAGCCGAGCGCGCCCTGCCCCTGCGCCGTGTACCAGACGCCGCCGTCCAGGGCCGGCGCGACGTCGTGCGGACGGGCGCCGGCGGGCACGTCGAAGACCTCGATGTCGTAGGTCAGCGGGGTGCTGCTGTCGACGGCCGGCTCCGGCGTCTCCGTCGAGGTGGCAGCCGCGGTGGGTGACGCCTCGGAAGTACCGGCAGGCGGCGGGGTGGCGGTCTGCGTGGCCTGAGGCGGCATGGTGGGCTCCACCTCGGGCTCCGCCTGCGTGCAGGCGGCGAGGGCGACGGCGGTGGCGACCGCCAGGGCGGCGGTGAGGACGGTGGCCGGGAGGCGCCGGATCATGGTCTCCCCCGTTCCGTAGCGGCGCCTGTTCAGTCTAGGATGTCGCCCATACCCAGCATTGGCACACGGGGAAGGGGACCACCGTGATGCCGGATGAGATGCAGTGGGCGTTTGCGGCGCGCCCCGGCTATCTCCACGTGGACACCTGGGGCCTTGTCCCGGGTGACCTGGAGTTGAGCCTGGCCTACATCGAGTCGATCCGGGACGAGGCAGTCCGGCAGGACACGCCGCGCATCCTGATCGACCGCCGTCGCGTGGTGCAGCGGCCGGAGGGGGACGCCTCCGCGCTGCTCCTGGAGCGCGTAGCGCAGATCTTCCGCGACCTGCACTTCGACGAGCCGGACCGGCGTATCGCCGTGCTCACGCCCGCGGAACACCTCCCGAATGTGCACTCCGCAGCCACCCTCTTCCAGGCGCAGGGCCTGCACATCCGCTACTTCTCGCACGAGGAGGACGGCATGGCATGGCTCCTGGAGGGCATCCACGCGGAGGCGTAGCCGCCGCCGGCCAGGAGGGGTTCAGCCCCGCCGGAACGGCACCGGCGCCGGTGCGGCGCGTTCCGCGCGCCTCCAGGCGAACCAGATGGACCCGCACGCCACCCCGATGAGCGCCGCCGTGAGCGCGAACGCGAAGCGTAGCGAGGCGTCCCCGGCCATGCCCGCCATGGGCGCAACGGCGACGTACACCAGGGACGATCCGAGCGGCGCCACGGACAGGATGGTCGCGCGTACCCGGGACTCCGTGCGGTCGTTGATGTACGCGCTGATGGCGGGGAACGCCAGGCCCGTGCCCAGTTGCACGATCCCGAACCCCACGAACGCGGACAGGTGGTCCACCCCGGCCAGCACCAGCAGCCCCGTGACCGCGAGCGCGATGGAGGTCAGCAGCCCGCGTGACATCCCGGCGTAGCGCATCCAGCGCCCCGCCATCACCAGCGCGCCCGCACCCAGGAGCCGCACGGGCACCTCGAAGACTCCATACAGCGCCAGGCTCACTTCATGCTCGCCCAGGAAGGGCTGAGCGAGCATGAAGTGCGCGGGGAACGTGGCCATCAGCGAGATCTCGAGCGCGATCATCCAGCGCAGCGCCGGGTCCGCTCGGAGCGCGCTCATGGCCGTGCGGAAGGTCTCCGCGTACGAGTGCGGCTTGCCGGTGACGGTGGCGCGAGGCGGCTCCTGCATCATGGCCAACACACAGCCCGCCAGCACGTAGCCGGTGACGCCGCTCAGCACGCCCACCTGCAGGTTCACCGTGGCGGCGATCACCCCGCCGATGACGCCGCTGATGGAGAACGCCAGGATGCCCAGCGCCCGGAACAGTCCAATGCGGTCGCCGTACTCCGCCTGCCGATCGTCCACGGCCAGCGTGTCGTAGAGGTAGGCCTCGTTGTTGCCGGACCGGAACGCGAGGCCGCCGGACCACAGCACGTAGGAGAACAGCAGCAGCCAGAAATTGCCCGCCAGCGCGAACGCCAGGATGCCTGCGCCCTCGATGCAAACGCCGACGACGTTGCACAGCCGCCGCCCGTAGCGGTCCGCGAAGGCGCCGGAGGGCACCTCCAGCAGGAGTTTGACCGCCCAGAAGAAGCCCTCCATCACGCCCACCTGGAACAGGCTGACCTCCCGGAAGTCCGTGAGGTAGACCACCCAGATGGCGATGACGGGGTTGAATTCCGTGAGGAAACTGAAGACGTTGAGGAGCCGCAGGTTGCGCGGGACGTTGAACGCGGCCACGGCCATGAGCGTCATGCGCGGTCCCGCGTCCTGGTCTCGCCGGCACAGTGGTGCGCTGCCGGCGCGTCGTCCTCCTCGAGGGGCGGTTGCCCCCACGGCGGAACGCTCTAGATAATCGATCCACCCGCTCACCGCTACCGAGCCCCGCGGATCAAGAGTCCGCGAACTCGCTGGCGTCACCGCCAAGCCTGGGAGGCCCCGTGGGACGTAACCGTCGCCAACAGCGTCTGCGTGACCGTCGGTCGCGACCAACCGAGGGCGGCGCGCCCTCCACCCCTGCCCGCGGCTCCGGAGGCGGAAGCCTGTCGCGCCCGCAGAAGCCCGCCTGGCGCGAGACGCTGGACTCGTGGGGCGGCTTCACGGTGGTGGGCGCCATCGCGATTGCGATCGTGATCGCCGCGCTGCTGGTGTTCATGAACCGCCCCGGCTCCAGCGCCAACGACGCGGCCTACGAGCCGCGCGACCAGGGCGGCGCCCCGCAGGACGGCGTGGTGCTGGGCGACCCGAACGCGCCCGTCCGCCTCATTGGCTACGCCGACTTCCAGTGCCCCCACTGCCTGGACTTCTGGCGGGACGTGGAGCCGGCCCTGATCGAGGAGTACGTGGCCACCGGCCAGGTGGTGTACGAGTTCCGGAACTACGCGTTCCTGGGCTCGGAGTCCCGCCGCGCCGCCCAGGCCGCAGCCTGCGCTGCGGACCAGGACCGTTTCTGGGACTTTCACGACCTGCTGTTCCTGCGGCAGGGCACCGGCAACACCGGCGTCTACAGCGACAGCAACCTGAAGCGCTACGCCAACACCATTGGCGAGCACTTCGATGACTTCGACGTGGACGCGTGGGAGTCCTGCTTCGACGCGGGTACCTACGAGGCAGCGGTGCAGCAGGAGAACGCCCAGGCGACCAACCAGGGCGTCCGCTCCACGCCCACCGTGCTGATCAACGGCGTAGCCATCGAGGGCACACAGCCCGTGGACGTCTACCGCCAGGCGATCGACGCTGCGCTGAGGAACACCGGCAACTAGCGCTACGTTCGGCTAGACAGGAAGACGGCCCCGCAAGCGCGGGGCCGTCTTTCGTTCTCGGCGACCGTCCGGGCGAAGACGGGCTACTCGGCGGACTCGGACTCGGCCTCGTCCTCGGCCTCTACGGCGGGGTCGTAGACGTAGGAGAGCAGGCGGCCTTCGCGCTCCACGAAGAGGACCAGGTGGCCGGCCTCTTCCTCCTCGTGCACCCACTTCGGCAGTTCGGCGCCGTAGCCGCGCACCAGGAAGGTCAGGCCGGTGTACGCGAAGCGCTTGCCGTCCACGTCCACGTAGAACGGCGGCGGCGCGGGCTCCTCGTTCCAGTCGATGGCGAAGGCGTCCACGTCGCCTGCCGTCAGGACGTAGAAGTCCTCGAAGGTGAGCGACGCGCTGGTGCGGTGCATCTCGGTGTCCGCGGTCATGGGTCAGTCCCCTCGGCGCCGGTAGGCTCGTGCCGCCCGATGATACCGGCGGCCGGACGGTTGAGGCCAGACGCCGACGTCCTGGGGCGATGCCAGCCGTGGGTCAGTCCTGGTACTTCACCATCGTGATGTGCCCGTTGGGCTCGACCATCGCGAGCCGCACTTCTTCAATGGACTCCACGCCGTTCTGGTGTAGCGCCACCTGCAGGTCCTGGTCGGTGATGCGCTCGCTCCGCATCACGCGTCGGTCCAGGGCGCCGCGGTAGATGAGCGTCTGTGGTTCGCCCTCCAGCAACCGCTCCACTCTCGGCCAGCGGTAGGAGACCAGGGAGATGATCGCGGTGATGCCGAACAGTACGGCGGAGCCCAGGAGCGCCGCCGTCACGGACTCGTCGCCAGCCGTGAGCGCCGGCGAGACGATCTCCGAGATGATCAGCACCGTTAGCAGATCCATGGGGGTCAGGTCGCTGATCTGCCGCTTGCCTGATATCCGTACCAGGGCCATCAGGCCCAGGTAGATCACCATGATGCGCGCTGCGATCTCCCACCAGGGGGTCGCCAGTTCCCACACCGCCCGACCGCCCTAGCCTCTGCCGCCCCGCGCCGCTTCACGGCGCTGCCGGAACTCGCGCTGGGCCGCCTCCAGTTCCTCCTCTGACGCGTGCTCCACGTCCACCATGTCCTCCCGGATCTGGTCGAACGCATCGATGATCGCGTCGAGTTTGAGGTGCAGCGCGCGACTGTCCCGGTTCTGGCTGCTCTGGATGAGGAACACCATCAGGAAGGTCACGATGGTGGTGCCGGTATTGATGATCAGTTGCCAGGTGGAGGAGAACCCGAACAGGGGCCCGCTGACGGCCCACACCAGCACCACGACCACGGCCAGGATGAACACCCCGGGCGAGCCCACCACTTCAGAGGTGCGACCGGCGAACCGGGCGAAGAGTCCCGGCCCCTTCCGCGTCGACCCCGGTGCGTCTTCGGAGGGTCGGGGGGTGAACGGCTCTCGTGCGCGTTCGTGCATCCCGGAGACGCTAGTCCCGCGGCACTGCCAAACTGCTCACGGCGTCCGGAGAAGCGTTGCGATGCCGTGAGCCTCGCGCCCTCGCTGCGAGGGTTCCTTGACGGCACGCACCCATGGTTCAGCCCTCGAAGAGCGCGGGATGGGCCTCCCTGAGCGCGGCGCGGATCGAGTCCAAGCGTGCGATCGCCTCCGGTGTGTCCAGGGGCCCGGAGAGCATCACCACGGCGTCCTCGTGGTTGTCCTTGTAGTAGTCCTTCAGCACCCCCGCCTGGCGGAAGCCGAAGTACTGGTACAGGTCGCGCGCACGCTGGTTCGACTCGCGCACCTCCAGGACGATCTCACCGAGTTCCGCCTCCCGCGCCAGGTCAAAGCAGTCCAGCAACAGCCGCTGGCCGATGCCCCGACCCTGGTCGGCCGGGTCGACGGCAATGGTGACCAGGTGCAACTGGTCCATCATGTACCAGACGCCCATGAACCCCAGGATGCGGTCCCCGGCGCGGCCGCGTCCCAGCGCCCGCCTCAACGCCGGCAAGACGCCGGACGGCGACTCCCTCGGCTCCACGCGCTCGAGCACGCGGTAGTGGGCGAAGTCATTCTCGAGTTCGTTCTCGAAGATACGGGACGGCCAGGCGTCCTGGTACGCCGCGCTCTCGATGTGGCGCACGGCGCGGATGTCCCGGTGGGCCATGTCGCGGAGCAGGATGCGGGACGCGGTGGTGGCTGCCATGTGGCGGCAGTCTAACCATGCGGGGCGTAGGACACCCGCGTGCAGGCTGGCGGGAGGGGTGGTGGCGCGGCGGCGCCGGTCGGATGGTGCTCAGGCGCGGGTCACGTCACCTCGAAGCGTCGAGGGGCGTGACCGCTTGCTGCGTTCGCTCTAGTCGTCCGGCGTCTGCTCGGCCGCGGGGGAGGCGCCCTCCGCCAGCGGTCGCTGCAGCACGTAGTAAGAGGTCTCCGGCCGGCCCAGGTGCTGGATGCCGGCGAGCGACCACCCTTCCTTGCCCAGCGCCGTCAGGTAGCGGGAGATGAAGGACGTGCGGTGCTCTCCGCTCTTGCGGATGAACTCCACCCCGTCCCGGCTGATCCGCCCGCGCGTGTCGACGTAGGCCACCGAGTACTCAATCTGGTCCATGGCTAACCTCCTGAAATGCGACGTCACACCGTCGTGGAGTAGCAAGGACGCCTGGCAACACCACCGCCCGTCACCCGCTCTGGACTCGGCCCGGAGTCGGTGGCGCCGTCTTGTCGAACCGGCGCGTCCCGTTGGCCAGCCTGCGCGGGAGACGAATGCGGTCCGTCCCTTGTGAGGGCGGCGACCGGACACCGCCGGCCGCTCCCAGCATCTCACGCTGGGCCGAGACCCGGGCAAACCTCCAGCCCTGCCAGTTGCCCGTGGACGATTGATATGAACATTAGTTCTACTAGGGCCATCCAAGCAAGCAGGCATGCGGTTCGGGGGAGGCGCTGCTGTGGTCCACGTAGACGAACTGGAGCGGGAGGGGCTGCCGGAGTTCGACCCGGCGCCGGACGACCTCCCGCCGGACGAGATCCCAGAGGTCGCGGACGTCACGGACGACGGGGACGTGTTGCCGGACGAGGTGCAGGCCGAACTGGAGGCGCTGGCCGCCGCCGAGTTGGACGCCGGCGAGGGCATGGAGCAGGCGCTGGCGGAGGCGCAGCGCGAGATCGCGCGCCAGCGCTCGCTCACCCGCCAGGCCGTCGCCCGCTACCGGGACGCCCTGCTCGCGGCGGAGCCGGACCTACCGCCAGACCTGGTGCAGGGCGAGACGCTGGAGGAGGTGGAGGCTGCCGCCGAGGCCGCCCGCGGCGCCGTCGCCCGCATCCGCGAACGCCTCCACGAGCGCGAGGCCGGGGAACGCCCTCGTGGGTTCCCGGTGGGCGCCCCGGCGCGCGGCGTCGAGCGCTCCCGGCCGATGTCCGCGCAGGAGAAGATCGCGGCAGGCCTGCAGGAGCGGATGCTGTAGCGGCTCAGCCCTCGCGGGAATCGGGCGCCGCCGGGGACGGCTTCCAGTACGCGGAGCCGTCCCGGTGGCGCTGCAGGAGTCCGAGTTCCACCAGTTCGCGACGAATACGGGCCACGTCGTGGAAGGCGTGGAGGTCGTCCAGGACGCGGCCGATCTCAGCCTCCGTGTAGACACGGCCTTCCTCGATCTGCGCCGCCAGGTGCTCCAGCACCAGCAGTTGCTGCGCCCGCCGCACGGGCCAGCGCACCACCCGCCCGCGGTCGTCCAGCAGCCGCTCGAGGATCCTCGAGCGGCGTTGCAGGGCGGCCAGCGGGTCGTCCGGGGTATTCGCGTCCATCGAAGGGTGAACGCCGCCGGGGCGGGGGAGTTGCCTCCCGCCCGGCCGGACTACAGCAGCGCCTCGATCGCCTGGCGCTCCTCGGAGAACGGGTCGGCCTCCACGCGGCTCTCGCGGTCGAACACCATCGTCGGCCGCGTGTCCGCGTCGTAGGCGGGCCAGTCGCCGATGCCCTCGTGCGAGGGGTTCCCGGAGCGCGCGAAGGCGATCCAGGCGTCCATCATGCGGCGGGACAGCGCCTCCGCCTCCGGGCCGCTGCCGCCGAAGCGGTCCTGCGTGGGCGCCCAGAGCGTACCGAAGACGAACGGCATCTCCAGCGCGTGGCAGGAGCCGAAGGCCCCCCGCCGCGCGGGCGACTCCCATGAGAACAGGTAGACGAACGCGTCCTGCGGATAGGTGCGGTACTTCAGCGCCAAGCGCAGCGCGTTCATCCGGAACCGCGCGTCCGTGGTGACCGCGTCGAAGAGGTCCACGTTCGCCACCGGCAGCCCTCGCGAGGTCCGCGAGGTGCGGTATACCTCGATGAGCGCGGCCACGTCGCCCGCGGACGCCTTCGGCAGCGCGCTCGCGACCATCGCCGGAAGCACATCGTCCGCGATCTCGCGATCGCGACTGGTGGCGTTGAACAACTTCACCTCGTCCCGGTTGGTGCCGATCAGCACCGGCACGTTCGCCGCCTGGGCGGTGCCGTAGGCGTCCATGGGCATCACGGGGATGACCTCGTCCAGGACGGGACCGAAGCGCATGCCGATGCGGCCCTGCGCCTCCACGACCTGCTGCCAGGGCAGGTCCCGCACCTCCGAGGCGCTCTCTCGGTCCAGGCCCAACTGGCGGAGCAGCGCGTCCGTCACGCCCGCCGCCTCGCGCTTGCTGGACGCGCGACCGGAGCCGCTCTGCAGGATCGCCTTGTGGAACAGGCCGCGCGCCGGCACGGTGGCCAGCAGCGCGCCCACGGCGGCAGCGCCCGCGGACTCGCCGAAGATCGTGACGTTGCCCGGATCGCCGCCGAAGCCCTCGATGTTGTCACGCACCCACTCGAGCGCCGCCACCTGGTCCAGCAGGCCGAGGTTCGGCGTGGCGCCCTCCAGCAGGCCCTGGAAGTCAGCGTAGCCCAGCGCCCCCAGCCGGTAGTGGATGGAGACCACCACCACGTCTCCGCGCGTGACCAGCGGGCCGCCGTCGTACAGCAGTTCCGACCCGGAGCCGTGGGTGTAGCCGCCGCCGTGGATCCAGAACAGCACCGGCCGGCGATCGCCGTCCAGGGCGGGCGTGTAGACGTTGAGGTACAGGCAGTCCTCGTCCCGCGGGGTGCTGGAAGCGAAGCCCTGGATGGCGTGCTCGCCCTGCGGCGCGGACTTCTCAAACGCCTTCGCGGGCCGCACGGCAGTCCACGGCGTCACCGGCTGGGGTGGCCGGAACCGGTTGGCGCCGCCCGTGGGCGCGCCGAACGGAATGCCGAGGAACGCGTGATGTGGCCCGCCATGCTCGTCTCGCTCCAGGCCCTCAACCGGCCCCGTGGTGGTCTGTGCAATTGCCATGTCGTCGCCTCCCGCGCCCTCGCCGCGTTCTCATCCGGGCGAGCGCTGCTCTCGTAGCGGCGGCAGTGTACGCCCGCCGCGTCAGGCCCCGGGGGCGACCGTGAGCGTCACCGTGGCGGAGAGCAGCTCGCCCAGCGCGGCACACATCGGCCCGCCGCAGGAGCCGCCCTCGATGGCCTCGCGCTGCGCGAGCAGGGCCGGGTCCGTCACCTCGATCTCCACGGTCGCGTGGACGTGGGCCACACGCCGGGGGAAGTCCGCCATGGTCGCCTCCACGCTCGCGGTGGCGCGTCTGACCTCGGCCGTGTCCAGCGGCGCCGAGCCCAGCAGGTGGCCCAGGGTGCAGTTCCCCACGGCAATCAGCAGCAACTCCACTGACGTGTAGCCCGTGGGCCCCGTCCCGTCCGGCGAGGGTGCACGCACGTTGGTGAAGGTCCTCCCGCGGGTCTCGAAGCGGATCTCGCGACGTTCCACGTAGTCGGCGGTGACAGTAGGCATGGCGGTACTCCTGGGCGCGAGCGTAGACCCCGGCAGGGGAGTGGTGCGGCAAGATTGCCCCAACGATCTCTGTTCGGCCCGCGCGGGATGCTCTAGGGTGTCGCGGACGGCCTCGATCCGGCCGGCCCATCGGCGTGACGGGTAGCGGGGACCCTGATGGCGCGCGCGCGCACCAAGGCACAACGAGAAGCAGCACCAGGCATCGAGGCGCCACCGGCGCGCCGTCGCGCGCCCTCCGGTGCCGCGCCCGGCACGAGCACGCTGGCCCGCGCCGCCGGCCTGCCGCCGCAGCGCGCCGCGCAGTTGCAGGGCGCCGGCAACGCCGCCGTTCGCCGCACGCTCGCGGAACGCGTCACCGCCACCGCCGCAGCGCCCTCGGCGGCGCCGGCCGGCCCGCAGCGCCTGTGGGACCGGGGCGAGTTCGGTAAGCGCACGTATGAGTCCTATTTCACGCAGAAGAGCCACGCCCAGAAGGCCGTGGAGGAACTGATCACGGCCTATGCCGCCCTGCAGCCGGACCCGAAGGGCATGCCCACCCCCGCCCACGCCAACCTGCTGGCGCAGATGCGCGCCTCCGCGGAGTTCTGGATCAACGACCACACCGCCACCGACGAGGACGGCTCGGTCACGGACCCCAACCGCCCGAAGCGCATGCAGGGGTTCAGGGACTTCCTGACCAACGTGGATGCGGAACTGGCGCTGGTGAAGACCTCGCTGGGCGGCAAGTTCTCCCCGGACATCGGCGAAAAGCACGATGCCTTCACGGCGCTGGCGGACCGCTACAAGGGCAGCGCCAGCGCGCTCTTCACCAAGGCCGCCGCGCTGGTCGACAAGGGCGTGTCCAGGCCGGGCGACTCCGCCAAGGCGGAGATCGAGTTCGAGATCCCCGTGGACCCCTCCGGCGCCGGCTTCATCGGCGGCCGCCTGAGCGTGGAGGCCTCCCGCGAGGACGACATGATGGTGAAGTCCCGCACGGAGATGGTCGTCACCGGCGGCGCCAAGGTGGGCATCGCGAAACTGAAGGCGGAACTCGGCGGCTACATCGAGGCGCAGGCGCCCACGGCCGCGGAGATGATGAACCTCTACTCGTACGGCCTGTACCGCCGGTTCCGAGAGTCCAGCGCGATCCCGGAGGGGATGACCAACTACCTCTGGAGCGGATCGCGTGGCGCCTTCGGCAAGAAGAAGGCGGAGAACTGGTCGCGGGACCTGGAGAAGCAACTCTTCACGCTGGTGCCGCTGCCGGACCAGAACGACCCGAAGTACCAGAGCATCTCCAACCCCGCGAAGCGCAAGCAGGCGTTCACCGCGGACCTGGAGGAGGCGCAGGCGGCCCAGGAGAAGGTGAAGTCCACCTACGTGGCCACGGGTGGCGTGGTGGCCGGCAAGGGCCAGGTGGGCCTGTCCGACGTCGTCGAACTGTCCATCGGCGTGAAGCACACCAGCGGGAAGAAGATCACCGCTCAGTCGATCGTGGACGCCAAGGGCGGAGCCGGGGCGAAGAACAAGGCCAAGACCGCAGGCTTCGGACAGCAGTCGCTCGGCAAGGACGTCTCCTCCACCACCGGTTCAATCGGCCTGAAGGTCGGCCCGGTGGAGGGCAAATTCACCGTGGCGGCCAGCGGAGAGAAGCGCAAGGTCGAGTTCGAACTCGGGGGCAAGATCCCGGCGGACGCCATGGACGGTGTTCCCGCCTACCTGGCAGATGTCGCCGTGAACGGCGTGAAGTTGTACCGCACCCTGCAGACCGCGGACTCCAAGACAGAGGCGCTGGGCCCGCTGATGGCCTTCGGCTCATTCAGCAAGTCCATGGTGGCCACGCCGGTATACGGCTCCATCAACAAGGAGGGCCTGAAGGCGGCGGGCGACGTGGGCCTGAAGTTTGTCGCGACCATGGAGCGCGAAGGCGGCAAGTGGACCGGCAGCCTGGAACTGAAGCACGTGTCCGAGATGGGCACCAACCTGGTCGGCCCGCTGAAGGCGAAGTTGGAGAAGGAGTCGCGGCTCGCGAAGTGGACGTACGGCTCGAGCGGGTGGTCCTAGGCCCCCCGCACCTACGTCACGTCACCGTCACCCCGCCGCGCACACCATCCCCTAGCATCGCCCCATGCCCACATTCCCCATCGACGATCTCCTCACCCTGCACGAGCCCAACGGCCACGAGTTCGACGTCGTCCTCGTCGAGGTGGCCACCTCCTCCCCCGGAGGAGGCGCCGAGGGCGGCTCGAACCCCGACGTGCGCCTGACGTTCGATACCGGCTGGGACACCTACGACCGCGCGGTGGAGATCTTCCAGTTGTTCCACTCTGCCCCTGACGTACGCGGCGACGGCCCGCCGGACGGCTTCATCGAGGGCAAACCGGTGCGCGTGGAACTGCGCCTCGCCTCCGCCCTGGCGGCCGAGCACTTCGTCGGCGCGAGCGCGGAGGACGTGGCCCGCCGTCTGATCGCCCTGCGCGACTCGGACGCCGGCCATGCCCTGCTGGAGACCGAGGCCTGGTACCTCGCCTCCGCCAGCCAGGCCCTCGATCTCCCGGACGACGCCCCCCAGGGCGCCCAACTCCGCGAGGGCTTCCGCACGCAGTGGGCAGACGCCCCCACCCTCGGCGAATAGCGCCCGCCCCCGGCCCATTCTCCGCGCGATCGGGGCGCCCGGACGGCCCTCGAGGGTGAACGTGCCCGCCGAGGCTGCAGGGGGCGCAGAGACCCCCACCCCCGCCCTCCCCCTCAAGGGGGGAGGGGGCCAGAGGGTTCCAGTGCGGCAGCCCTGGGGCCCGGCCACCCACCAGATGCGACACCGGCGAGGGCGCAACCCACTGCGCCCCTACACAGAGGAAACAGACCGAATCCGAGCCCCGCTAGTTCGAGCTAGGCCGGGCTCATCCTTCGGCACGCTCCGAGTGAGCGGAGTCTCGGCCCGGTGCCGTCTGGCCCCTCCCCCCTCGCGGGGGAGGGTGGGGGTGGGGGAAGTCAGGCGCCCTCAATGCCCGTCTCGCCCTCCACCGGCACCGGGCCGCCGAAGGCGCAGCACGCTGCCTCCCTACACCACGGGGAACAGAGGGGGTCCGCGCCCCGTTCCTTCGAGCCGAGTCGCGCTCGCCCTTCGACAGGCTCAGGGTGAGCGGGGTTCGGCGCCCACCGGATCAGGGTGGGTGGAAGGTGCGCAACGCGAGCGCAGCCAACGCGTCCAGGGCGGCAGACCCCCCTCCCGCCGTCCCGTCCTAGAAGCGCCCGATCGCGATTGCGCCGCCCTGCTGCTCCAGGATGCGCGGGTCGTCCGAGAACGCCACCTCCGCGCCCTGGCGCAGGGCGGCCTGCAGCGCCGCCTCCACCGCACCCGGATCCGCGGAGGTCTCCTGTAGCCGAGCGTCCTCGGACGTGCCGAAGTGCGTCTCCGACTGCGGGTGCAGGATGATCGTCGCCACCCGGCCCTGCTCGGCCGCCGTGGTGATCGCCTGCGGGCCGCCGAAGGCTAGATCGGCGTGGGCGCCCGCGAACCAGCGGTTCGCCTCCAGAGTGGCGAGGTCCAACTGGGCGCGGTGGACGTACTCGCGCAGGCGGGCAAGCCGGTCGCGCTCCTGCTCGGTGGGGTCGACGGCCGGCTGCTGCACCGCGATCTGCTGCAGGCGCTCCGGCAGGCGGGCCAGCAACTGCTGGCGCGCCTCGTCCACGCCCTCCACCACCAGCAGGTCGCCGGGGCGGACGAACTCCTCCAGGTGCTCCGCGGCCTGGTTCGCAAAGAGGTTGCGTTGCTCGTCCACGTGACGGCGCTGCACCACGTAGGAATGCCCCGGCCCGCTGCGTCCGCTCGCGCCGGCCGGCCCGCTGCCGCCGGAGCCCGAGGTTCCCGGCGCGCCGCCTTGGGCGTCGCGGCCGGTGCGCTGGCCCTTCTCCGTCAGGAAGTGCTCGTCCCAGTCGACCTTGTCCTCGGCCTGCACGGCGCCGTACTGCACGCGCACCACGTCCATGGTGTGCAGGTCGCACTGCACGAGGCAGACCGGCCGAGCGAGGTAGCGCGCGAGCGCCAGTTCGAACAGCCACGGGCGTGCGCCGGTGTGGAGGCTCGTGCGGATCGGGGTGTCCAGCGCCACCGCGCGCACGCCCACCTCTGCCGAACCGAAGTAGATCAGGCCCAGCGCGCCGCCCTCGGACGCCTCGATGGCCGCCGCTTCCAGGCGCTTCGCCTCGTCGTGGACGGCCTGGTGGTAATCCTCCGGCAGGTCGGCTTCCTCGATGGCGTGGCGGACGGCCTGGTCCAGCACCTTGAGCGCGGGCGGTTGCCCGCTCCCGCCCACGGACAGGTCCATGGTCGCGCTCACCATCGGAATCTCGTCCCCCGCCTCGAGCAGCCCCGAGACGAGCGCATCCAGCCGTTCAGTCGCCTGGGCGGTCATGCCGCGCCCCTTTCATCCGCCCTCGACGTTAGGCGCGCCGCAGTTGCGGGGGCATAAACGACGGTCGGGGGACGCTGGGGGCGAAGGTCCCGGTGAGGGGGATCAGTCGAGCGAGGGGATGCCGGCCGCCATCAGTAGATCCGCGACGCGATCGAAGTCCTCGGGCGGGAGTGTGCGATCGGAGCCATCCGGACGCGGAACCCAGATCACTTGCCCACGCCGAGCGCGGGTCAGGATGACGCGATAGCCGTTGAGGATGTAGCGACTGCGCTCATCATTCGCCCGCGTCCATCGTGAGCCGATGAATCGACGCGCCCTCCACGCGCGTTCCAGGAGATGTTGCTCCGGCACGAAGTCGTTTCCCCAGCAGATGCCAGCCCAGTCGATCTCGAGTCCCTGGCAATCGAAATTTGTAGCGGCGACCTCCAGTTGATCGGAGCCTCGCACGTCGCCTCGGGGCTTCAGGAACCAATCAGCCCAGGCCTTCTCCTTGCGAAGCGTCCTCGTGTCGATGCCCCATGCGCGCAGGCGGCGGGCCTCCGCGCTTGCGACGAGGCCAGTGCGCTGCTGGTCATCACTCAGAACCCGTAGCCAGTCCTTTGCCGTCTGCAAATCCCTGGTCATCACCATGGGGTACTCGTGCGGGTCGGGGAACGCCGCTCGTGCTGCCTCGATGTTCAGGCTCAGCAGCTCATCGACCCACTGGTTAAGGCGCTCAGCTCGAGGGGATCGAACGTTCATTCGCAGGTGGAGACGCTCATCCGGCCCAACATCGATCGAGGCTGGAACCTCCTCGAATAGCCGTCCACCAGGAGGCTTCGGTGCTCCGGGGAGCACGGCTGGCGAAGCCCGCACCAACCAATCGGGATGGGTCGCGGCAATCGCCCGCCCCCACTCGCCGAGCCCAGCCTCGCCCTGGTTAATCTCCTGGCCGCTCCCGACCATCGCGATCACCACACCCCACTCAGGTACCCGATCCATTACGTCCAGAAGAATCTGGGGCTCGGAGCGCGTGGAGGCTCCGCGCGTCCAAGTGGTGACCTGTGCTGCGTCCCACGCGCGTTGTGCTTCATCAAAGAGGACAACGTGCTCGGGAGGCGGGCTGTCCGCGGCTTCGGCGTGCGCATTCCGGAACAGGTAGGCATGTTGAATGAACGTCCGCACCTCGCGCTGTGCCTCGCGCTTGGTGCGCCCATGCGATGCGGCCGAATTTGCGATCGCCGCGGAGATCACCTCTACGAGCGGCATGTTCCCTGAGAGGAACACCCCGCTCGCGTCCTCCTCCCCGAACATCTCAGGGGCGTGCACGACCTGCAGCCCCGCGAGTGTCTTCCCAGAGCCAGGCGCCCCAGTGATGAAGGCGATCCCACGGCGCCCGTCCTCCCGGCAGGTGCGCACGAGGTCGAGCACCGCCTCGACGGTTGCGTCGAGGTTCTGCGCTCCAGAAAGGGAGATCTCGCGGACATCGTGATCCTCGTACACGATGCGCGCCGCCTCGATGATGTTCGGCGTGGGCCGGTACGCCGCGGTATCCCAGGCGGCGGGATCAATGGGGTTCGAACCTGGGACATGGCCCGCCTGCCACCAGCGCAAAATCAGATCGGTCAGCCCAGCCGGATGCACCGTCTGCACCTCTTGGGCCAGCCGCTCGGTCAGCGTGGGCGGAATAACGCTCTGCGCCGATGCCTCCGAAGCGATGAGAACCGGTACCAAGCAACGGCCACGGCTGCCGGCGTGGAAGTCACGAAGGTCGAGCGCGTACTGCTCGGTTTGCCAGAGCGCGGCACGGTCAAAGCGGGAAGACCCGACCTTCCACTCCAGGACGAAGATCAAATCGTCGGCGAGTAGGACGGCATCAACTCGCCGACTCCGGCGGGGTACCTCGAACTCGAGCAGGAGATGCCACTGCGAGGCACCAGGCTCGCGGGTGGCGAGGTCCGCAGCCGCGGCCTGGAGTAGCCGTATGGAACCGCTCCATGCTTCGAACGACTCGACTGTCGGTCCCAGACTCCGCTCAGTAGCGGCCGCGTTGAGTTCGGCAGCGATCGAACGCGGTTCTGTCCGAACGAATTCAGCGAGTGTTGTCCGAAACCATGCCGGCATGGCGCGGACCATAGTGGACCTAGACTGGCCAGGTCCATGCGCTGCCTTAGTTGTCGGAAGGCGGACGCGGTGGCGGGGGCTGAATCGGTGCGGGTGCCACGTCGCCCAGCTCGCTGAGCGTGCAGTCCCAGGACACCGGCTTGAGGTCGTCCACCTGCCAGGGCTGGAGACGCCACGCGCTCTCCTCGTCCGGGGCCTCGACCTCGTAGGTTTCCACGATGTGGTTCATGAACGACACACGGAACAGCGGCATCTCACCTCCCAGCGCCAAGTGCCCGTTCTTGTAGCACATCCGTTCTCGTAGCCTCCACTCCGCACAAGGGGGTGGACACACATGGCTCTGACGCTGGCGGAGGGCGCCAAGCTCTCCAATGACGTGCTCCTGGAGGGCGTGATCGAGACCGCGGTGGCGGACTCGCCTGTCCTGCAGAGGCTGCCGTTCATCGAGATCATCGGGAACGGGCTGACCTACAACCGCGAGAATGCGCCCGCCTCGGCGGCGTTCTACGCCGTGGGCGACACGTGGGACGAGGACACGCCCACCTTCACCCAGGCCACCGCGACGCTGAAGATCCTGGGCGGCGACGCGGACGTGGACAACTACCTGGCCCGCACACGCAACAAAGTGCAGGACCTGGAGGTCGCCGTCGTCGCGCTGAAGGCGAAGGCGGTGCAGCAGGCCTTCGACCAGACCTTCATCAGCGGTGACACCAGCGGCGACCCCGCCTCCTTCGATGGCCTGGAGCGCCTCTGCGCCGGCGGTCAGACCGTGGACAACGGTGACGACGGCGGGCCGCTGACCCTCACGAAACTGGACGAACTGATCGACCGCGTGCGAGGCGGCAAGCCGGACCTGCTGCTGATGTCCCGTCGCACGCGGCGCGCGCTGGCCTCGCTGGGCCGGGCCGCGGGCAGCGGGGTGGTGGAGCAGGACCGCGACACCTTCGGCCGGATGGTCCAGTACTACGACGGCATCCCCATCGGCGTGCACGAGTTCATCGCGGACGACGCCACGGTGGGGGAGTCCGACGACTGCTCGACCGTGTACGCGATGCAGTTCGGGGAGGGCGCGCTGGCGGGCCTGACCGGGCCGGGCGGCCTGACGGTGGAGCGGGTGGGCTCGCTGGAGACGAAGGACGCCACCCGCATCCGGGTGAAGTGGTACGTGGGCCTGGCGCTGTTCAACGAGCTGAAGTTGGCGCGGCTGGTGGGAGTGCGGGCCGCCTAGCGGTTCCGGGGCTCGGGGGAAGGCAGAGACCCCCTCGATGCAGCGGGCACAGCACGAACACAGGAGGGCACACATGGCCAACGTGCGGATCGATGAGAACGGGGTGCCCAAGGGGGCCGTGTTCGAGCAGGCGGCGAGCGTGCTGCACCGCCAGGGCGTGACGGACGCGGACGCCGGCGATCCCGCGCTCGGGGACGCCGTGGACGCGGGCGGGTTCGAGCACGTGGACTTCGACGTGGACGTGACGCTGGGCGGGGATGACCCGCTCGTCGAGGTCACGCCGCTGTTCTGGAGCCCGGCGGCGGCCGCCTGGTTCCGAGGCGAGTCCACCTACTTCGCGGCCACGGGCCGCTACCGCGTGCGCGTCCCAGCGCGCGGCGCGCGCGTCTTCCTGGCCGTCACCGCCCTCGAGGGCGACACGCCGACGCTCGACCTCGACGCGTGGGCCACGCTCTCGTAGCGGTCGCGTTCGGCGCAGCGTGAGCAGGGATGGAGGACGACGTGGACCTGGCTGAGATGCGTGCCCGTGTGCGGGCGGACCTGCGTGACGCCTCGGCGGAGCGGTGGGACGACGACGCGCTGGACCGCCACATCGATCGCGCCGTCCGCGAGGTCTCGTTGGCAGCGCCGCGCGAGGCGAGCGCGGAACTTGCCACCACGGCCGGGTCGCGCGACCTGTCGCTGGAGGGCCTCGACGACCGCGTGTCCATCGAGGCGGTGGAGTTCCCGGTGGGGCAATACCCGCCGACGTTCGCGGGCTACTCCACCTGGGGCGACACGCTGACGCTGCTGGTGGACGGGCCGCCGGCCGGCGGCGAGCCCGTGCTGGTGCGCTACTCGGCGATGCACACGCTGGACGCGGAGGGCACCACGCTGCCCGAGCCGCTGCACGACCTGGTCGCCACCGGCGCCGCCGCCTACGCCGCCATCGAGTGGGCCTCGTACGCCACGAACCGCATCAACACGGGCGGCGACGACGTCTGGCGGCGCTACCTCTCCTGGGGGCAGGACCGGCTCGCCTCGTTCTCCCGCGCGCTGGCGAAGCACGGCCGCGAGCGCCGGCTGAAGTCGCGACGGCTGTACGTGGCCGCAGCCGCGAGCCTGGGCTCGCGCCCGCTGGAGGGCTAGCCGTGCTGGGCGTGACCTCCACGCTGCTGGCCGCCGCCCGCTCCGGCAGCGCGACGCCCTACCTCCGCCTGACTGTGACGGACCGCGATGCCGGCGTGACCCGCCTCCGTCCTCTTGCATGGCGCCAGGGCGAGGAGCCCGCCGGCCCGGCCGGCGTCGCCTGCCCGGGTGACGGCTCGCTGGTGCGCGCTCGAATCGACCCCGCCGACGGCACGCTCTCCCTCCAGCGCGTCGAGACGCCCTCGGCGGAGGCGGCGTTCGACGCCTGGTCGAGCGTGGGCACCGTCGAGGCGGCGTGCGGGCTCGGCCTCCACGCTAACGGTGCGCGGGTGCTGCTCGCGACCTACGAGGGCGGCGACGTCACGGTGCGGGAGAGCACGGACAACGGCGCGACCTTCGGGAGCCCCGCCACCGTCGCCACCGTGGCAGACGTGACGGCGGTGGCCTGCGCCACGGACAGCGACGGCACCGCCGCGGTGTTCCACGCGACCTCGGACGGGCTGGTGTGGGCGACCACGCGGTCGGGCAGCGGGGCGTGGGGGACACCGGTCGAGTGGGGGCACGGCGCGGCGCTCGCGAGCGTGAACGCGCTGGCGGCGTCCCGCGAGCCGGACTGGGTGCTCCTGGTCAGCGGCGGGGACGCCGAGGGCCGCGCGGGAGCGTGGTGCACGCGGCTAGGGGCGGGCGTGGGTGCCCCACCGGGTGCGTGGAGCGCGCTGGTGCCGGTCATCCTCGCGTCACCGGGCACGGATGTGACGTACCGCGCCAGCGGCGTGGTGCACGCCGCCGCACCGAGGCTGCTGCTCGTGGAGTCCTACGCCGGCACGGGCGCCTTCGACCAACCGATGCTGGCCACGGCGCTGGCCGGCGCGGCCTTCGCGGACGGCCTCTGGCACGACCCGCTGCCGCTGGGCATGCACGCTCCCACCGGCGTGGCAGCCGCACGCCGAGGCGACGACATCTACCTCGCATCCTCTGCGGGCGTGTGGCACGCCTCCACTGCCGTCACACCATTCGAGGCCGGCCCGGCCGTCACGGTGCTGCGCTACCTCGCGAGCACCGCTCCCGGCGGCGGCGACGAGCGACTCGCGTTCACGGTGGCCCTCGATGCAGCGGCCGAGCCCGCCGCGCTGGAGGCCGCGCTGCGGCCCGGCGCGGAGATCGCCTTCCGTGCCGGGTACGCGACGGACGGCGGGCTGGAAGCGCCGGCGGGGCGGACGCTGTGGGTGACCTCGGTGCGGCGCGAGGCCGGGCTGATGCACGTGGAGGCGGAGGGCGCGGCGGGGGCGCTTCGCCACTGGCGCGCGAGCCGGCAGATCACCTGGGCAGAGGGCGAGTCCTCCATCCTCGGCATCGCGGACGCCATCGCGAGGTTCGCAGGCTTCACCATCGCCGCCGAAGGACCGAGCGCGGCAGCGCAGGACCAGGAGCCGGCGTTCACGGTCCGCGCCGGGGACGCCGGAAGCACGGCGCTCGCCCGACTGTTCGCGCGCACGCCGGACCTGCTCTTCTCGCGCGGCCTGCAGGTGGTGGCGACCGAAGCCAGTCCGGACGCGCCGCCCGTCGCCGTCTTTGCACGGGAAGCCGCCGGCGAGGTGCACTCGATCCTCGTGTGCGGCCGCAGCGACGGACGCCCTCGCACGGGCTGGGCGCGCGTACTGGGAGACGGTGCCGCGGCGCAGGCGGTCGACGTAGACGCGCTCGCGACCGGCGGCGGGGTAGCGCTCGCGGTGGACGAGACGCTGAACCGACGCCACGGAGACGGCCGCGCGGGCCGCCTCGGAACTGCCTCGAGCGACGCTTCGCGAGGAGGTGGCGTGGCTGGAGGCGGCCCCGCACCCCGGGCTGGAGCCGGCGGACGTGGTGGGGGTCACCGCGCCCGCGATCGGCCTGGACGAGGCCGCGCTGCGCGTCCTGTCGGTACGGCTGGACTACGCCGCACGACCGCGCGGGCGGTACGTCATGCGCCTGGGTCTGGGGGAGGCCTGATGTTCGTGGTGGAGCGGGGCACGCTGCTTGCGTTCTCCTCGGAGGACCACACGGCCACGGTGCGGTTCGCCGGGTCGCTGTCGGCGGTGGTGCCGGGCGTCCCGGTTTCGCGCGGCATCGATGCGGCGGAGATGCAGTCCGGCCGCCGCCTGGCCGTCGCCATCTTCGATGCCGCGGCGCCCGGCGAGGCGATGGTGGTGGGCGTGTGGTGACGCCCTCCGTGGGAGGGCGGGCATCGACCTCGAACGGGTGTTCTGCTAGGCTGCCGCCATGGCCGACCGACCCGAGCGCACGGGCCCCCTGACCCCCATCGAGACGGACGAGGACGCCGGTAGCGAGTCGTCGCTCCGCCCTCGACGGCTGGAGCAGTACTTCGGCCAGGAGCGCATCAAGGACAGCCTGCGCATCCAGATCGAGGCGGCCCTCAAGCGCGAGGAGCCCCTGGACCACCTGTTGTTCCACGGCCCGCCCGGCCTGGGCAAGACCACGCTGGCGATGATCGTGGCCGCGGAGATGGGCGTTTCCATCCGCATCACCAGCGGCCCCGCCCTGGAGCGCGCCGGCGACCTCGCCTCCCTGCTGACCAGCCTCCAACCCGGCGACGTGTTGTTCATCGACGAGATCCACCGCCTCTCGCTGGCCGTGGAGGAAGTGCTCTACCCGGCGATGGAGGACTTCTCGGTCGACATCATCCTGGGCAAGGGACCCAAGGCACGCGACGTCCGCCTGAAGTTGAACCGATTCACACTGGTGGGCGCCACCACGCGGTTCGCGATGGTGTCCCAGCCGCTGCGAGACCGCTTCGGCGCCGCCTACCGCATGGACTTCTACGACGAGGAGGCGCTGGCCAGCATCGTGTCCCGCTCCGCGGGCGTGATCGGCTGTCGCATCCAGGAGGACGGCGTCCGGGAGATCGCCCGGCGCGCGCGCGGCACCGCCCGCGTCGCGAACCGCCTGCTCCGCCGCGTGCGCGACTACGCGGAGGTCCGGGCGGACGGCCTGATCACCGCGGACGTGGCCTCGAGGGCCCTCGAACAGTTGCAGATCGACGACCTGGGCCTGGACCAGATGGACCGCGACCTGCTCCGCATCATGGCGGAGCGCTTCGGCGGCGGCCCCGTGGGCCTGGATACCCTGGGCGCGGCGGTCTCCGAGGAGTCCGACACGATCATGGACGTATACGAGCCGTACCTCCTGAAGATCGGCTTCATCCAGCGCACCCCGCGCGGCCGCCTGCTCACGCACCTCGGCTACCAGCACCTGGACATCCAGCCGCCCTCGAACATCGCCGCGCGCAACTGGAGCGCGAACGCCGACCCCAGCCCGCAGGTCGCGCTCTTCGGCGACGAAACGCCGGAGGACTGAGCCCGGTATGACCGAGCCCGGTATGACCGAGCCCGGTATGACCGAGCCGGGCATGGCGGCGCGCCAGCGCGTCTCCTCCGGCGGGCCGTGGGAGGACCGCGTGGGCTACTCGCGCGCCGTGCGCGTGGGCGACCACGTCTGGGTTTCCGGCTGCACCGGCACCACCACCGACGGCGGCGTGCCGCCAGGCATCGAGGCGCAGACCCGCCTCGCGCTCTCGGTGGCCGCGCGCGCACTGGAGGAGGCGGGCAGCACGCTGGGGGACGCGGTGATGGTGCGCATCTACCTGGTGGACTTCGCGGAGTTCGAGGTCGTCCACGCGCTGCTCCGCGAGCACTTCGGGGAGGCGCGGCCCGCGATGACGGCCGTGCAGGTGGCGGCGCTCATCGACGCCCGTCACCGCATCGAGATCGAGGTGCAGGCGGTGGTGGGGTCAGCCTGAGCGCGGCGCCTAGCGCTTGCGGATGATCGAGTAAGTCGCCCGGCCCGTCGCCACCAGCGTGCCGTCCCCGCTGCGGACATCGATCTGCGTGAAGGCCACGGACCGGCTCCCGCGCAGGATGCGCCCTTCCGCCACCACGTCCTCCGTGGCCGCGTTCAGGAACGTGACGTTCAGATCCAGCGTGGCCTGCCCCGCGTAGTCCTCGTCCCCACCGAACTGGCTGATCACCGCGGCGCCGGCGGCAGCGTCGATCAGCGACGCCACGGCTCCGCCGTGCATCACCTCGTGGCGCCGCGTCCCGAGGCCGTCCCGCATGGGCAGGCGCAGGAAGACGTGGCCCGGCGCGACGGCGCGCTCCACGCTGATGCCGAGCGATACCCAGTACGGGACAGCCCCCGCCGCGATGCGTTCGACGAGGGCGGGGTCACCCTCGGGCGCCCCGGCGGGGTGCGGCGTGTCCGTCACCGGCGCTGTTCTTCGTCCGGGCCGCTCCAGGGGGCACTGTCCTCCGGCCGAAGCCCCGGCGCCTCGGGCCGCTGCTCCGTGGTGCCGGGCTGCGTGGGGGGCTGCGGCTGGGGGGCGGGAGTGGTGCCCGGACCCGGCTGCGGAGCGGGCGAGGGGTAGGGTGGCGTGCCCGGGGTCTGGGGGGCTGGCGGCGTCTGTGGGGTCTGGGGTGTCTGCGGAACCTCCGGCGGCTGGGGTGGGGGCGCGGTGGTCGCGCTCGGTGCGTCCTCGGGCGGTGCGGACTGCTGCGGGGAGTCGGGGCGAGGCGTGGCGTCCGGCGCCGTGGCCCCACCCTGGCCGGCTGCAGGCTCGGCCCGCCGCATGGTCGAAAGTTCGCCCGCGGCTTCCTTTGCGTGGCGACCGAGGATGCTCGCCGCCTCGCGTGCGCGGCTGCCGGCATCACGCAACTCGTCACGCACCTGGTCGCGGCTGGGCAGGCCGGAAGCGGCCTCCTCGGCAGGCATGATGATCCAGAGGATCACGTAAACGAGGATGGCGGCCCCGGCCGTCACCACGCCCAGCGCGATGGCGGCCACGCGGACCAGGGTTGGATCCAGGTCCAGGCGGTTGGCCAGCCCGGCACACACGCCGGCGATCATGGCGTTCTGCTTGTCGCGGGTGAGTCGATTGTTGGCCATACAGGCAGGATAGCGGACGAGGCAACGAGGATTTCCGGGGTTACGGGCCACCCCGCCGGATCTCGTACTCCAGCCAGACCAGCGGCCACACACCGAACATCGACCGGGTGCGCTCCTGGAATCCGACCGCGCGGTAGAGTGCCACGGCGGCCTCCTGCTGCGCGGTCGTGTCCAGGATTACGGACTCGAAACCCTGCTCCGCCGCCCAGGAGACCGACACCTCCGCCAGCGCCCGACCGATCCCCTGGCGCTGACGCTCCGGCGCGACCCTCATCGCATGCAGGCGCGCCATCCGCCGCCGCGTCGGGTCGAACAGCGTGTGCAGGGGCGGCTCGTCAGGCAGGGCCGCGTCCGCCAGCCCAACCATTCCAACCAGTGCGCCGGAGTGGGGGGACATCTCCTCCGCCACCCAGAAGGCAAGGTAGTTCCGGGGGATGTCGTCCATGGTGGACGGCCAGTGCTGCGGCTCGACCGCGACCTGCCCTGCAGGCGGCGTGCGGTCATGCAGCCACCGGACGGCTGCCAGGTCTGCGATGGAGAACGGCCGGATTGTGAATGCCACGCCAGTGCCAACGCCGCGGATACCCGGTGGGTTGCTCCGACGGTCGGCTAACCCTCGGTGCGCTCCGCCACGACCTCTTCCGAAGTAAGCCCGGTGAACGTCATCTTGTAGAGGTCCGCGTACACGCCGTCCTGGGTCATCAGTTCGTCGTGGCTGCCGATCTCCACGATCTCGCCCTCGCGCATCACCACGATGCGCGTGGCGTTGCGGATGGTGCTCAGGCGGTGGGCGATCACGAAGGAGGTGCGGTCGCGCAGCAGCGTGTCCAGGGCCTTCTGGATGAGTTTCTCCGTCTGCGTGTCCACGTTGGCCGTGGCCTCGTCCAAGATCAGGATGCGAGGGTCCGCGATCAGGGCGCGGGCGAAGGAGATCAACTGGCGCTGGCCCACGGACAGGTTCTGACCGCGCTCGTGCAGCACGGTGTCATAGCCGGCCTCCAGGCGGTCGATGAACTGGTCCGCGCCCACCGCAGCCGCGGCTGCCCGGACGTCCTCGTCCGTCGCGTCCAGCCTGCCGTAGCGGATGTTCTCCGCGATGGTGCCCGAGAACAGGTACGGCTCCTGGAGCACGATGCTGATGTTCCGCGTGACGTCTGCCAGTCGGATCTTCCGCAGGTCGTGCCCGTCGATGAGCAACTCGCCGGCCTTGATGTCATAGAACCGCGGCACCAGCGCGGTCACGGAAGTCTTCCCGGCGCCGGTGTGGCCCACCAGCGCGATCGTCTCGCCCGGCTCGACGTGGAGGTCGAAGTCCTTCAGCACCGGCACGCCGGGGATGTACTCGAACTGCACGTGGTTGAAGTCCACGCGCCCTTCCACCCGCTCCAGTGAGATGGCGTCCGGGGCGTCCTGGATCTCCGGGACCGTGTCCAGCACCTCGAAGATGCGGTGGGCGCCGGCCATGGCGCGCTGCAACTGCGTGTACTGCAGGGTGATGTCGCGCACGGGGTTGAAGAAGCGCTGGATGTAGAGCAGGAACGCCGTCGCGAACTCCACGGCCTGGCTGGCGCCCAGGTCGCCGTTGAACACGCGGATCCCGATCACGATGAGCACCAGGGCGGAGGCCACGGAGGAGAGGATCTCCACCATCGGCATGACCAGCGCCTGCAACTTCGCGGCGTCCAGGTTGGACTGCAGGTTCTCGTCGTTCAGGCGTCCGAAGTGCCGGAGGTTCTCCTCCTCGCGCCCCATGGACTGGACCACGCGGACGCCGGACACGTTTTCGTTGAGGTTGGAGTTCACCACCGCGATGGCGATGCGCGTCTTGATGAACGCCTGTGCCGCGTAGCCCTGCCACAGCACCATGAACAGCACCAGGACGGGAATGACCGCCATGGCGACCAGCGCCAACTGCACGTCCAGCGCGAACAGGAATCCGACGATCAGCACCAGGCCCAGCACGTCCGAGAGCACGTTGAGCGCGCCCGACGTCATCAACTCCTGCAGCGTGACCACGTCCGAGGTCACCCGCGACATCACGCGGCCGACTTCCTCGTTGTCGTAGAACCGCATGGACAGGCGGTTCAGGTGGTTGAACATCAACTTGCGCAGGTGCAGGAGCAGGCGGTGGCCGATGAAACCGGTCATCCGCCGCTGCACGTACATGGCGACAAAGCCGATGACGGCGAGGGCGACGAGCAGCAGGCCCAGCCGCATGACGTCGCGGCTGATCTCGCCGGCGAGCGTGCTGTACTCCGCCCCCGAGAGCGTGGTGAGTTCCTGGAGGCGGTCGATGATCGTCCCGAGCCCACGGCCCATGACGTACGGCTGCGAGTACTGGGCGACGGACACGACGACCATGGCGAGGACCGCGGTCAGCCCTCGCCACTTGTAGGGCTTGATGAAGGGCACCAGGCGGCCCACCAGGCGGGCGTCGTAGACCTTGCCCAGTTCCTGGTAGTCCCAGCCGTCCGACCGGCCCCGGCGCACGGCCGGACCGTCGCCGCCGGACCACCCGGCCGCGCCGCCGCCTCCCCAGTACGCCACTAGCGGTCACCCTCTCGCTGGCTGCGCTCGAGTTCAGCGGCGGCCACGTCCGCGGCGGCCTCCTCCTGGTCGCGCAGTTCCAGGTCATAGATGCGGCGGTAGAAGCCGCCCAGGGCGAGGAGTTCCTCGTGTTGGCCGCGCTCCACTACCTCGCCGTCCTTCATCACCAGGATGAGGTCGGCTTCCTTCACGGTGCGGAGCCGCTGGGCGATGACGAAGGTGGTGCGGCCCTCCATCAGGTTGCGGAGCGCTTCCTGGATCTGGAACTCGGTCCGCATGTCCACGGCAGCCGTCGAGTCGTCGAAGATCAGCACGCGCGGGTCGAGGAGCAGCGTCCGCGCGATGGCCACCCGCTGGCGCTGACCGCCGGAGAGCGTGGAACCGCGCTCGCCCACCCATGTCTCGTAGCCGTCTGGCTGCGACATGATGAAGTCGTGGATGCGCGCGGCCTTCGCCGCCTCCACGATCTGCTCGTCCGTGGCGTCCGGCCGCCCGTAGGCGATGTTCTCCTTGATGGTCGCGGAGAACAGGAACACGTCCTGCTGCACGATGCCAATGGCGTCCCGCAGTGAATCGAGCGTGACGTCCCGCACGTCCTGCCCGTCGATGGTGATGCGCCCGCGCGTGACGTCGTAGAAGCGCGGCAACAGGTTGACCACGGTGGTCTTCCCTGAACCCGTGGGACCGAGGAGCGCGACCGTCTGGCCGGGCTGGGCGTCCACCGAGAGGTTGTCCACCACCATGCGCCGGCCGTCGTAGGAGAACGCGACGTCCTCGAACATCACGTGGCCTCGGCCCGGGCCCAGGGGTACGGCGTCTGGCTTCTCCTGCACCGGCGACTCCGCGTCCAGGACCTCGTAGAGGCGGGTCCCCGCGGAATGGGCGCGGGCGAAGATGTTCACGATGAAGCCGGTGGAGCGCACGGGGACCTGCAGCAGCGTCAGCCACAACTGGAACGCCGCCAGTTCACCCGGCAGCATCCGCCCCGCGATGATCTCCTCCACGCCCACCCAGAAGACGACCGCGGCGGACAACAGCCAGACGGACATCAGGAACGGCTCGTTGAAGGCCTGGAACTTGGCCGTGGAGTAGGACCAGTCGAAGAGGGTGTCCACCTTGTCGTCGAACTTCTTCTGCTCGAACTCCTGGCGGGAGAAGGCCTTCACCACGCGCTGACCGGTGAGGTTCTCCTGCAGGATGGTGCCCATCTCGCCCTGCATCTCCTGCACGCGCAGCCACACGGGGCGCATGCGCAGGGAGACCCACGCGGACTGGATGGCCACCGGCGGCACGAATGCCAGCGCGATCAGGCCGACCTTGGGGTTGATGGCGATCATGATCCCGTAGGACACCACCACCAGGATGAGCACGTAGACGAGGCGGATCACGCCCATGCTCACGAAGAAGCGCACGCCCTCCACGTCGCCGGTCGCGCGCTGCATGATCTCGCCCACCTCGGAGGAGTCGTGGTACGCGAAGGAGAGGCGCTGGAGGCGGTCGTAGACCATGTTCCGGAGGTCGCGTGCCACGCGCTGGGAGATGGCCTCTGACAGGTAGGTCTGCGCGTAGACGAAGACGCCGCGGAGCAGGGCCGCCAGCACGATCAGGCCCACCGCGATCATCACCGTGCTCATGTTGCCCTGGGCCGCGCTGGTCTCGACGCCGCCCTCGGTGATGTTCACCACCTGGAGCCCGGTGTCGATGGCGTACCCCGCGAGGGCAGGCGTCAGGATCGTCAGCAGGCTCGCGCCCACGAGGATAAACATCGCGACGGCCAGCAACCCGCGATATTGCAGGGCCTGGGCGGTGAGCCTGAGATGGACGGGGGCCGTCCGACTGCCCACGTACGCACCCTTCGCCGCTTCCGAGCAGGAGAATGCGGAGTGTAATGCGCCTCTGACGTTAGGGTGAAGCCGCCCCCTCGAGGCGCCCCCGCACTCCCGCGGAGACTGGGTCAGCCCTCCGGCGCCGTCTCCGGCAAGGGCGACGCCCACTCGATGGTGGTGTCCACGCCCGCGAAGTCCCGGCCCAGGTGGTGACCCGCGACCGCGAGGGCCAGCCGGTCACGGCGGCGCAGCGCGGCGGTGCGGATCAGGCGCTTGCGTTCCACGCGCCGCAGCAGCGGATCCAGTTCCACCTGTAGCGCGATCCCTGACTTGTCGAAGCGGCCGTCCCCGAACGCGATGCGCGGCACCTCCGACAGGTCGTGCAGCGCTCGATAGACCAGGTCCACGTACTCCACGTGCAGGCGGACGCCGCCGCCCTGCAGCAGGTCCAGCAGGTAGGCTCGCGCCTGCTCCGGCACCTCCCACACGGCGCCGGGCTGCACGGCGATGTCGCGTGCCTCCTCCACGTTCTCCAGCACGGCGATGGGGTTGCCGGACAACTCCAGGATGCGGCTCAACTGCGTGAACGCGCGGTTCAACTCCTCCAGCGGCTCGCGGAGCGGCTCGATGTCCGACATGCCCCAGAACTGCTTGGGGCGTGGCAGGTTGGGGAACACCACGAACGGGATCGCGCCGTAGGGGTTCGGCCGGGCCTCCACGCGCTCGCCCTGGGCCCAGAGGTCGAAGCGGTCCGCCGTCCAGGCCTCCACCACCTCCACTGTGTCCGGGCGCTGTCCGGCCACGGCACGCGGCGGGACACCGTGCGCCTCCGCGTACGAGTCCGCGTCCAGCGTGTAACGCGTGGCTACCCGCCAGACGCGGCGGACGTCGTCTCCGGCCCACCACGCGTAGAGGCCCTGCACGTCCGGGGCGGAGACCACCACGCGTCCCTCGTCCTCGGACCACGTCACCTTGAACGCGCCGTCACCGAGGACGGCGGTGTCCACCTCCGTCTCGATATCCAGGCGCGCCAGGTCGTTCGCGTCCCACGTCTCCCGCAGGACGCGCTCCGCCTCCGCACCCGTCGCATCCGAGGGCGCCTCCGTCACCGCCAAGCGGTGCCCCGTCACCAGGTATGAGGCCCCCTTCTCCACGATCGAGCGGGCGTAGTTGAACACCAGCGCGCGCTCCCGCCCCCGGCGGGGCGGCCCCCCTCGACGCCCCTCGTGGTAGTCCAGGTACTCCCGGTACCGCCGTAGCCGGTCCGTGTCGCGCTGCGCCAGCACCGCCGGCAACGGCGACTCCTCGGGCGGCGTGGCCCGGCCCGCGTGCCCCGGCCGGACGGGCGCCGAGGGCGACGTCACTCGGCGCCCCGGGAGCGGCGGGCGGACGGGCGGCAGGACGGCCCGGTGGCGGAGCCCCCGGTGGAGAGTGCGCGGAAGACCGTGCGCCGCGAGACCTGGAAGCGCTCCGCGATCTCGTCCACGGACAGGCCGGCGTCGTCCCGCAGGACGCGGATCTGGTGGTCCCGCTCCTGGTTCAGGAGCGCCCGCACGCCGCCCGGCACGTCATACCGGCAGCGCGGCAGCGGGCAGGAGAGGCAGGACGGGAACAGGTCACAGCCGTCGTCCCGGTACTCGATGTGCTCGGGCAGGGCGTCGCTGCGGACGCTGCGCTCGCCCTGCCGGGTGATGACCGGCATGGCGGAGGCGTACACCCGGCTGGGTGCCTGCTCATACGCCCGGGCGGGCGCATGGATGGTGGCGGTAGTCATTGCGTGTCCTCACTTCCGGCGCTGCCGCCACGGGCCACGCGCGGACCACCATCCGCACCTGCAGCCGCAACGGCCAGCGCCAAACTCACCAGGTAGTCGTCATGCCCTCGCGCCGGATCGACGTCGAAGCGCATGGAGCCCGACTCGCGGTAGTCCGCGCGGGCCAGTTCCAGTTGGCGGCGGCACTCCGCGTACTCGGGGCTGCCGTCGCCGGCGTACAGGCGCAGGCGCCCGGAGTGCGCCGCGGCCAGCAGCGCGAACCCCAGCCGCGACTTGCGCTCCGCGGTGAAGGGCACCGCCTCCACCACGCGCCTGCCGAGGCGTACCGTGAGCAGGTCCGCCACGGGGGCACCCAGGCCGGTGGCGTCCACCGCCACGCGGCGCACGCCCCAGGTGTGCCTCAGCCGATCCGCCAGTGCGGCCACCAGCGTTTCGGTAGCCGTGCCGCGCCACGCCTGGTGCTCCACGACCTCGATGGCCGGGAGCGAGGCGTCCCGCGCGGCAGGGCGCACCCGCGCGATCGTGAGCACGGTCCAGTCGCGGTCGCCGCCGCGCGCCTCCGGACGGGCGAGGTCAGGCCCCGCCAGGTCGAGGCCCGCCACGTAGCGGTCGCCGGCGCGGGGGGCGCGCTCGCGAGGATGCGTGCCCTGCAACTGTGCGAGCGTGGGCGCGTCGAAGAGGCGGCCGGCCTCGTCCACTTCCTCCAGCAGGTACTGCGTCCGGAAGAGCGGGTGCCGCTCTCCGAGGCGGGCCCGTTCCCCCTGGACGTAGCGGGCGTAGGCGGGGACGTGCTCCGCCACGGACGCCCAGTCGTACCGGAAGCAGCGGCGACGGCCGTCCCGCCGCTCCGCCTCCAGGTGCTCCGAGCGCGCCCTCGCCAGCAGCGAGCCGGCGTTCCAGGGCGTGCCGTAGTAGACGACGGGCGCGTCCGTGGAGGCGGCCATGGGCCGGAAGTCACGGTCGAACTTGTCCGGGGCTACGTCCTGCGCCTCGTCCACCTCCAGGAGGACGGAGGCGGTGTGCCCCACCACGTTCGCGCCGGGCTCCGCGGACAGGAAGTGCGCGCGCACCCGGCCGCAGCGCACGTCCTCCCCGTGGCGTCGCACCAGCCCTCCCAGGCCCGCCTCCTGCGCCTTCGCGAGCAGCCGGTCCCGGGAGATGCGCGCCTGCGGCACCGCCGTGGGCGCGCACTTCACCAGCGCGCCGCCCGCCTGCGCGCGCGCCAGCAGTGCGACGAGTTCCACCTGCGCGGAGACTTCGTTCTTGCCGCCCTGCCGGGCGACCTCCACCGACAGCGATCCACCGCCCTCTCCCTGCACGGAGAGCACGCGGGCGAGGATCGCGCGGGCGATCTCCACCTGGTACGGGCGCAGGACGGGCAGGCCGGTGGCGGCGCGCTGCGTGGTGACGCTCATCCGAGCACCACCCGCCCGGCCAGTTCGCCCAGCCCTGCCGTCAGGACGGCGAAGAACAGCGCGTGGATGCGCGTACGGACCTCCTGCACCTCTCGTTCCAGGGCGGCGAGGCGCGTGGGGACGTCCGCCTGCGGGTCCACCGGCGCGCGGCGTCCCGCTGCGGCTCGCAGCAGCCCGCGCACCGCCTCCCCCACCGGGTCCGTCCGGAGCCTGCGGTCAGTCATGGCGGCCACCCTCCGGGGCGACGGCCAGCAACTGGTCGCCGAAGTGGCGCAGGACGTCCGCCACGGACTCGCTCAGGTTCGCCGCTTCGCCGCCGGTGAGGCGGTGACGGGCGGTCAGCGCCTGGATGAGCAGGCGCAGGCCGGACTCGATGGTCTTCGCGTCTTCCGGCTGATCCTCCAGCATGCGGTGGACCAGGAAGCGCAGCAGGGCCACCTCGTCGTCCAGGCTGTCCACCTCGCCGGCCTCGGCCAGGAGGTCGCGGTCGCTCGCGCCCAGGGCGCGCTCGTAGAACGAAACCGGCCGGCGGTGGCGCCCCCGGGCCCGCCGGCGCGCGTCGCGGCCTCCGCTCGCGTCCGTCATCCCGGCGTCCCTCATCCCGGCCTCCGGCGCTCGGTCATCAGGTGCAGGAGTTCCTCGCGCGCCTCGGGCGCCGTCTCCTCCAGGGCGACCAGGAAGCCGTAGAACAGGCGCAGCGCCGCGCGTTCGTACTCGCCGGCGCGGACGGCATCCCGGGTGGGGTGCGCTGCAGACGGCGAGGTCATCGCGCACCTCCGCCGGCGGCGCCGGGCGCCGTCCCGGAGGTGACGAGGTAGGCGATGCCGGTGGTGGCGAGCAGCAGGGGCACGCGGCGCAGGACCTCGGCGGCGTGGTCCGCCACCGGCAGCCCGGCCAGCGCCTCCAGCGCCAGGCCGCCGAAGAGCACCGCCAGCAGCGAGGCGGCCAGCCTGCGGGCGCGGCTAGCAGCCCACAGCGCTCGCCGGGTGAAGTAGGATGCGTTCCACGCGCTGGATGCGGCGATGGCAGCCTGTTCGGCTGCGCCTGTTGCGGTCCAGAAGCCGTTCACGGTGTCGGAACCTCTCGCTTCCGGGATCGGGATACCCGACCGGACAGCGACAGTAGAACATCCGTTCTACATCCGACAAGGGGTGTGCGGCAGGAACTTGTCCATACTCCCCGACGCCATGACCAGGCCTACGAAGCGCCTCCTGCTCCCGAGCCGCTGCGGGCCAGCAGGTGGTTTCGGGTAGCGACCAACTGCGGCTGCACCAGGTACCGCTCCCACACCGCTTCCTCCAGGCGCAGGTCCAGGTAGCGCAGCGCCGCGGCCTCCAGTCCTACCTCCATGGCGAGGCGACGTACCTCTTCGAGGGCGGGCCACCGCTGCACCTTGTGGGGCTCCACCTTGTCCGCCACGAACATCGCCCACGCCTCCGGCCCGTAGTCCGGATGCCCTGGCGTGTGCCACCACACCGCGTCCAGCACACGCTGGTCCGCGACGCCGAAGCGGCGGCGCAACTCCTCCGCGCCCACGGGCCCGTGGAGAAGCACCGGGACCTCCCGCTCCACCTCGTCGATGGGGATGCCGTAGGCGTCGGCGCGGCGCAGCCATTCGGCGTCCTCCAGGTGGCGCACCACGTCATGGGCCTGGGCCATGTACCGGGCGAGCGGAACGTCCAGCCCCCAGCGGCTGGCGAGTTCGTCCGCCGCCGTCACCACGCGGTCCATGTGCGCCATCAGGCCGGGCGGACACTCCTCCGCCAGGCGGGCGCGCAGGACTGCCTCTGGGGACTCCATCTGGCCTCCTGGGGTGATCTGGCCTCCTGGCGGCAACGCCGGCAATTCAGGGACTACCCCAATGTGGAGGCCTCCCCGTTTCCGGCATGGTAGCCAGGTCGCAGGGGCGGGGGAGCACCTGATGCACGCGTTGGAACACCGGCGTCCGGACCGCGCCGTCACCTGGCTGGTGTCGAGCAACGTCTCGCGCATCCCGCGCACGCTGGAGAGCCACCCGATCCTCCTGACCGTACTCGCGGCGCTGGGCGCCCTCACCGGCCTGGCCATTGCCGCGCTGCTGGCGCGCGACCCCCGCGAGGCGGGGGCGTACGCGGTGGCGTGCGTGATGATCGGCGGCGCCATGGCGATGGGGCAGCGCGCGCGACCGGACCTGGACGCGGACCGCGCTCGGGAGCAGCGCGCCGCCGCCGATGCGCGGGCCACACAGGCGGCGCAGGACGAACTGCGCTCGGTGACCCATGACCTGCGGGCGCCGCTGCTGACCGTCTCCTCCTACCTGGACCTGATCGCGCAGGGTGCGTTCGGCCCCGTCTCTGACGAGGCCCGCGCCGCCGTGCGCCACTGTGCATCCGTCGCCGGCCGCGCCCAGGACGTGGTGGAAGCCACCCTCCGTCCGTCACGCCTGGACGCGGCCGGCGAGGATCCGCAGCCCGCTGCTCCGCTCCCCGTGGACCTGGCCCGCGTCTGTGCGGACGTGTTGGAGGCCCTGGACGCGAACATGCGCGACCGCCGCGCGCAGGTGGAGATGCCCCGGCCGCTGCCCCCTGTCGGCGGGGACGAGACGGCACTCTTCCGAGTCTTTGAGAACCTGCTCCAGAACTCGATCAAGTACGCCCGCCCGGACGTCCCGCCGCGCATCCAGGTCTCCTGGCAGCGCGTGCACGGCGGCGCGGTACAGGTGTCCGTGCTGGACAATGGCATCGGCATCGCCGCCCACGAGCGCACCGCGGTCCTCGGCCTGGGCGTGCGCGGCGCCGCCGGGCAAGGGCCGGGCGAGTCCGGCCTGGGCCTGGGGCTGGCGACGGCGACCCGCCTGGTCACCCGCATGGGCGGCACGCTGACCATCGACCCGCGCAGCGGAGGCCAGGGCGCACTCGTCCGCGTGACCCTCCCCGGCTGCTAGTCAACCCCGCGCCGCCGCTCCCCTGCGACTCGGGCCCCTTCCCGTGCTACGAGAAGTCGACGGCCCCGCGGCTGCGTTTACGTGCGGGATCGTGGCCGCGCCGTAGCGTCACGACCGAGCCTCGGGCGGCGGCTGCCCGCGCCTGAAGCGGTCACACGCGCATAGCGGAGGTTCCCATGCCGAAGGCACAGCCGAAGAAGGAACAGATCAACGAGTTGCTCTACCAGGCGCTCGAGACAGAGATTGGCGGCCAGGCCGTCTACAAGCAGGCGATCAAGTGCGCGGAGCACTCCGAGTTCAAGGAGGAGATGCAGAAGTATCTCTCCGAGACCGAGGACCACGAGCGCATCCTGAAGGAGACTTTCCAGAAGATCGGGCTGGACGCGTCCGCTGACTCACCGGGGCGGATGGTCATCAAGGCCAAGGCGGACAGCCTGGTGAAGGCCATGCAGATGGCCCTGGAGCAGGGCGGCAAGCCGATGGCGCAGTTGGTCGCCGCCGAGTCCGTGGTGGAGGCGGAGTCCAAGGACCACCAGAACTGGGAACTCATCGGCGAACTGTCGAAGGAACTCGACGGGGACATGGCGAAGGCGCTCAAGGAGGCCTACGACCAGGTGGAGGAGCAGGAGGACATGCACCTCTACCACACGATGGGCTGGGCCCGGGAACTGTGGCTGGACAGCCTGGGACTGCCCGCCGTCCTCCCGCCGCCGGAGGAGGAGAAGAGCGTCGCCACGATGATCGGCGCCGGTCGCGCCCGCAACCAGCGCGAGGACATGATCTAGGCGGCTCCCGCCGGCCTCACGAAGAGACAGGGGCACCCTCGCGGGCGCCCCTGCTTCGTCCCCTCCGGAACGGAGGACCAGACGGAGGTCAGTCTGTCAGCGGCCGGACGCCGCCTTCTTCATCAAGCGTGCCACGCGCTCCTCCGTCTTGGGGTGAGTGGCGAAGAGGTTGGAACCGCGGACGCCCGCGAACGGGTTGGTGATGAACAGGTGCGCCGTGGACTCCGGGACCTGCATCGGCACCCGGCGGGCGCCCATCTCGATGCGCTGGAGCGCGGACGCGAGGCCCTCCGGGTCGTTGGCGATGTCCGCGCCGTCGTTGTCCGCCTCGAACTCTCGCGAGCGGGAGATGCCGAGTTGGATGAGGGTGGCGGCGATGGGGGCGACGATCAGCGCCAGCAGGCCGCCTCCGTTGTTGCCGTCCCGGCTGCCGCCGAAGAAGAAGCCCATCCACGCGATCATGGAGATTGCGGAGGCGATGGCCGCCACCACGGAGGACGTCAGGATGTCCCGGTTCTTCACGTGCGCCAGTTCATGGCCCAGTACGGCACGGAGTTCGCGCTCGGAGAGCATCTGGCGGATGCCGGCAGTCACGGCCACGGCGGCGTGGCTCGGGCTGCGGCCGGTGGCGAAGGCGTTGGGCTGCAGGGAGTCGATGGCGTAGACGCGCGGCATCGGCATGCCTGCCCTGCCCGCCAGTTCCTCCACCATCTCGAAGAGGCGCGGGTCCTGGTCGCGGGTGATCTCGTGGGCGCCGGTGGAGCGGAGCACGATGTCCGCGGAGAACCAGTAGGACCCAAAGTTCATCGCCAGGGCGATGAGGCCGAACAGCAGGACGCCACTCATCCCGCCAAGGGCGCCGCCGACGGCAATCAGCAGGCCGCTAATCGCGGCAAGCAGTACGGCGGTCTTCAGGTTGTTCATCTCTGTATCACTCCGGGGTGGGGGCGCTGCGTCCAGTTTATCCACAGCCCTCCTCGCGGGTGTGATCGAGTTGCTAAGAGTGCCCCATCTCCCGGCGCGGCGGCTGGAGAAGCGCCGGAGGCGGGCGTCGCGTGGCGAGTCCCGGTAGCCTATCTGCCGGGCCTCCCGGCCCGCCGACGAGGGTCCCCCGTACCGGCGCCGCAACGCGGCGATGCAAAGACGGGGGTCGGGAGGGAGGCGCGCATGCGCTCGATTGCATCTTCTATCCTCGGCCCCTGGACGCTCTTGCTGCTCTCCGGCCTGCTGGAGGTCGGCTGGGCTTCCATGCTCCCCCGCACCGAGGGCTTCACGAGGCTCTGGCCATCTCTGGTGCTCCTGGCACTGCTCAGCGGCAGCATGCTGGGCCTAGCGGTGGCGGCGCGGGACATACCCATAGGCACGGCCTACGCGGTCTGGGTGGGGGTGGGCGCCACAGGCGCGGCCATTGCTGGTATCACCCTGTACGGCGAACCGGCGAGCGCACTCCGAATGCTCTGCCTGGGCCTGATCGTGGCGGGCGTGGTGGGGCTACGGCTTTCGGACGGATTGCTGCCGGGTCGATAGCGCGCCGATCACGGGCCTGCCGTCCTCCCGAGATACCCTCGGGGGGGAGAGGCGGAGCCAGTGGGTGATCGATGGTGGAGCAGGCGCGCACGACTCCTCGGCGTGCTGCTGCCCCTGTTCCTCCTGCTCGCCTGCGACCCGTCGGCTGCCAGCCCGGGCGGGACGTCCGCGCCCGGCACCGCCACGGCGCCCGCCGTCACGGCCACCGCATCGCCTCCGCCATACCCTACCGCCGAGCCCACCCCACGACCGGACCTGCCCGCCTTCCCGACAGAAGACGGTGACTGGAGCAACGCCAACGGCGGCCACGCCAACACACGGGCACGGGAGAGCGCCATCACGGAGGCCACCGTCCAGCGCCTGGGCGAGGCCTGGGCAGTGCCCATCCACGGGATTGGCCCGTATGGCGGCGCGGCCGGCGCGCCGGTGGTCCAGGGCGGCGTGGTCTACCTGGAGGACCTGCAAAGCAATGTCATGGCCATCGACCTCCGCACGGGCGAGGCGCTCTGGCGCTACGAGGTAGGCATCCCCGTGTCCGGCCCCAACGGCCCGGCCGTCGGCGGCGGGTACGTGGTGGCCTCTGCGGGCGGGCGCACCGTGATGGCACTGGACTCGACCACCGGCGACCTCGCCTGGCAGGCGGACCTGGCGCTGGACGGCTTCCAGCCGCACATCGCCGGTGACGTGGTGCTGGTGGGCACGGGCAGCCTGGCGCACGTGGCGGGGAACAGCGGCGTCATCTACGCCCTGGAACTGGAGACAGGCGCGCCTCGCTGGAAGTTCCAGGTGGTGGAGGAGGGGTTCTGGGGGAATCCAGACGTGAACAGCGGGGGCGGCGTATGGGGCACGCCCGCCGTGGACCTGGAACGAGGCGTCGCGTACTTCGGCACCGGCAACGCCGGCCCCTACCCCGGGACCGTGGACTACCCCAACGCCAGCAGCCGTCCCGGCGACAACCTCTACACCTCGTCTCTGATCGCGCTGGACCTTGAGACAGGCGAACTGCGCTGGCATCACCAGGCCGCGCCGCATGGCCTTTTCGACCACGACTTCCAGGCCTCCCCTCTGCTGGCCACCCTGGACGGAGGGCCGGACGCCGAGGGCGGCCCGCGCCAGGTGGTCATCGGCTCCGGCAAACTCGGTCGCGTGCTGGCAGTGGACGTGGACACGCAGGAGGTGGTGTGGGACACGCCCGTGGGCGTGCACCAGAACGACGACCTGCGGGAGATCCCGCCGGGCGAGGTGGTGGAGGTCTACCCCGGCATCTTCGGCGGCGTGGAGACGCCCATGGCGGCGACCGGCGACCGCGTCTTCGCGGCGGTGGTGAACCTGCCAACACGCCACTCCGCCACGGGGCACGGTGCGCTGGACGGATCGAGCGCGCTCCTGAACGCGGGCGACCGGACCGCCATTCGGGACGGCACCGGCGAACTCGTGGCCCTGGACGCGGAGACCGGCGAGGTGCTGTGGAGCGTGACGCTGGACTCGCCGCCGTTCGGGGGCGCCACCGTGGTGGGCGACCTGGTCTTCACCGCCACCTTCGCCGGCGTGATCTCCGCCCACCGCGTGCAGGACGGCGCCGAAGTGTGGCGCATGGAGGCCGGCGGCGGCATCAACGCCTGGCCGGCGGTGCAGGACGACACGATCCTGTGGCCCATCGGCCTGGGCGGCGCGCCCCGCCTGCTCGCCCTACGCCTCGCTGAGTAGGCTCAGCCGCCCACGGCGCGACGCACGGCCGGGAGCACCGTGCGGGCCATGCGCTCCATGTAGTCGGCCGGGGCACCAGGCGCTTCCCCCTCTGGCGGACGCGGGTTCGGGACCGGGTGCGGTACGACGATCTCGAACGGGATGCCGAGCGACAGCACGTCCGCCATCTGCCCGGCCACCGCCTCCGCCGATCCCCGGAACGCGAAGGCATCTGCCGCCTCGACCGGCAGGAACTCCACGATGCCGCCGGACTCCACCAGGTCCGGGTGGTGGTGGAAGTCCGGGTCCACCAGCCGCTGCAGGTCGTGCACGGGCGGCCCGTCCCACCCGAGCCCCGGCGCGTCGAACAGGTGCGGCGAGTACTCGTAGAACCCGGCGGCCATGGACTTCGCGATGGCCAGCGCGCGGGCGGCGTCGTCTTCCAGTGCGGTGTGCACCACCAGGCCGAGGCGTACCGAGTCCGGATCACGGCCAGCGTCGCTCGCGCCGGCGCGGACGGCCTCCACCGCTGCACGCAGGTTCGCGGGGTGCGTGCCCACGCGCAGGAACACGCCGTCCGCCGTGCGTCCCGCCGCGGCGAGCGCTCGCGGTCCGGCCGCCGCCATCCAAACCGGCACCGGACGCGGGTGCGGCAGGCGCGAGGGCCGCGCGGCGCCCAGGTCCACCACCTCGCCCTGGAGCAGCGCGCGGACCGTGCGGACGGCCGCCTCCATCGTGGCGACGCGGGCAGGTCGGAGGCCGGCGAGCCGTACCGCGGTGTCGCCGATGCCCAGTCCGAGGATCGCGCGGCCCTCGGCGACCTCGTCCACGGTGGCGATCGAGGAGGCCGTCACGGTGGGGTGGCGGGTGACGGGGTTGGTCAGCAGCGGGCCCAGGCGGATGCGGCGCGTGGCCTGTGCGGCAAAGGCCAGCAGGACGTACGTGTCATGCCTCCGCAGTTGGGAGTCCGGCACGAACGCGTAGTCCCAGCCCAGTGCCTCCGCCCGCGCAACATCGCGGGCGAAGCGGGCGGGCGTGGCCCAGTCGAAGCGGTTGAGGCCAAAGGCGAGCGGCATGCGCGCGAGCGCCTCTACGGCGCCGCGCGGCGCGGCGCACGGTACGTCTCGATGAAGCGGTAGCCCACGTTGCGGACCGTATCGATGAACTGCTCGTGCTGCTCAATCTTGGCGCGGATGCGCCGGACGTGGACGTCTACCGTGCGCGAACCGCCGTAGTAGTCGTAGCCCCACACCTGATTGAGGAGCGCCTCGCGGGTGAAGGGTTTGCCCGGGTTGGAGGCCAGGAAGCGCAGGAGCTCGTACTCCTTGTACGTCAGGTCCACCACCTCGCCGTCCACCGTGACCTTGTAGCGCTCGAGGTCGATCGAGAGCGAGCCATGCCGGATCAGCGTGCCGTCCTCGGAGCCGGTCTGCTCCCAGATCAGGCGGGACATGCGGGCGCGCAGTTCTTCCTCGTTCACGGGGGTCAGGGCGAAGTCGTCCACCCGCACACTGGGGCCCAGCAAGCCGAGGCTGCCGGGCACGCAGAGCACCATCACGGCGGCGGTCTCCTGCACGGCCTCGTCGCGGAGGATGGCCGCCAGCGCGCCGCTGGTCATGCCCACCCCGGTGTCCACCATCACGATGGCGGGCCGCCAGTCGCGGACCGCGATCAGCAGACGCTCCGCGTTGGCCTCCACGCGCACCACGCGACCGTCTGGCCGCGCCGCGGCCTCAACGGCGCGGGCGGTCGAGTCGTCCTGTGTGAGGAGAAGCACCCGCTGCATTTCGGAAGTCTATCCCGCCGTCCCGCGCGGCACGAGGCGCGGCTCCTGCGTGTGCGCTGGGAAGGTCATCCGGAGACCACCGGCGCCAGCCGGTAGCCGACGCGCGTGACCGTATCGATCACCTCTGCCGCCTCGCCCAGTTTGGAGCGGATGCGAGAGATAATCACGGCCAGCCGGCGGCGGGCGTGAGGGACGCCATTGCCCCACAGCGCCTCGGCCAGCGCGTCGTACGTCACCACCCGTCCGCCCTGCGCCACGATCACCCACAGGGCGTTGAACTCCATGAAGGTCAGGCGCACGGGCTCTCCGTCCACGGTGACCAGGTACCGCTCACGGTCGATCACGAGTTGTCCTGCCTGGATCATGGCTCACTCCCCGGGCTGGTCAGCCCTCTGTACTGGACCGTCCTCCGGCGCCCGGGAGGGTGGGCGCCGGAGGACGGGGGCCAAGGGGCTCAGCGCCCCCGGCCTGAACTGACGAGGCGGCTACAGCGCCTGCTCGTCCTCCTCGCCGGTGCGGATGCGCACGGCCCGGGCGACGGGCGAGACGAAGATCTTGCCGTCGCCCACCTCGCCGGTACGGGCGGCCTCCACGATGCGTTGGACCACCTGTTCCACGTCGTCGTCCCGGACCACCATCTCCACCTTGATCTTGGTGAGGTACTCCACGGCGAAGGTGCGCCCGCGCCACTGTTCCGTGACGCCCCGCTGGACGCCGTGGCCGCGCACCTCCGTGAGGGTCATGCCCGCGTGGGCGAGTTCCTCCAGCGCCGCCTTCACCACCTGGAGCTTGTCCGGGCGGATGATTGCTTCAACCTTCTGCATGCCAATTCCTCCTGTGGCCCGCGACCTAGCGCGTGGTCTCGGCGACGGACGCGAATGGGTCGCGGCCACCGGTGAACTCGGGGTAGGCCTCCATGCCGTGCTCGTAGACGTCCAGGCCAGCGTCCTCCTCGGCGTCCGAGACGCGGATGCCGATGGTGTACTTGATGGCCAGGAAGAGCACCGCGGAGGTCAGCACGGTCCACGCCGCCACCGCCAGCACGCCGATGAGGTTGGTGATGAACAGGTCCGTGCCACCGCCCAGCAGCAGGCCGTAGGTGGAGGTCACGCCGTATGCGTTGTCCATCAGGGCCTCGCTGGAGAGCAGGCCCACCGCGAGCGTGCCCCAGATGCCGTTCATCAGGTGCACCGGCACCGCGCCCACCGGGTCATCGATGCGGAGCGTGTCCAGCAGCATGACGCCGTAGACGATGATCGCGCCGGCCACGACGCCAGCGAGGATCGCCGCCCAGGGCTCCAGCGTGGCGCAGCCGGCGGTGATGGCCACCAGGCCGCCCAGCACGCCGTTGAGCGTGAGTGACAGGTCCGACTTCCCGTGCTGCGTCCAGGACAGCAGCATGGCCGTGGCGCCGCCGGCGCCCGCCGCGAGCGTGGTGGTCACCGCGACGCGGGCCGCGATCTCAGCCGCCCCGCCGCTCAGGCCCAGCGTGGAGCCGGGGTTGAAGCCGTACCAGCCCACCCACAGGATGAAGACGCCCAGGACGCCCAGCACCAGCGAGTGCCCCGGGATCGCGCTCACGTGCCCGCCGGAGAAGCGGCCCTTGCGGGCGCCCACCACGATGGCGCCCACCAGCGCGGCCCAGCCCCCCACCGAGTGGACGATGGTGGAACCCGCGAAGTCCACCAGGCCCACGCCGTTCATCGGGTCCTCCGCGAAGGCGGACAGAAAGCCGAAGTCGGACCAGCCCCAGTGCGTGACCACGGGATAGATCAGCCCGGTGATAAAGACCGTGTAGACCAGGTAGGCGGGGAAGCGCGTGCGCTCCGCCATGGCCCCGGACACGATCGTGGCGGCCGTGGCCGCAAACGCGAACTGGAAGAACCAGAACCCGTAGTCCGAGAACCCGTCCGTCAGGAACCAGTTGCCGGCCCCAAAGAATGAACCGGCGTCACCGGCGCTGCTCACGCCGTATGCGAGGCCGTATCCCACGGCGAAGTAGATGACTGCTCCCAGGCTCGCGTCCAGGACATTCTTCATCAGAATGTTCGTGACGTTCTTGGAGCGGACAAACCCGGCCTCCACCATGGCGAAGCCGGCCTGCATGAACAGCACCAGGATCCCGGCGATCAACAACCACGCGAGGTCAATCGCGCCGGTGAGGTCGTCCAATCCCGCCTGCAGTTCGTCCGGAGTTTGGGCTGCAGCGACGCCGATTCCGGTGAGGAACGCAAGTCCCCCACCAACCGCCGCCCCAACCGACAGTGCACGCAACCTTCTCAAGAGCGAACCTCCTTCTCTTCCAGAGAGTCTCGGTTCGCCTCGTTTCTGCTCTGCGTCGCGTCCATGAAGGTCTCGTGTCTCACCTGTTTCACTGGCGTTTCGCGGTGGACGCGTGGGCGCGACTGGAGCGAAACCTCCGCGGCATCCAAGTGGCACGCAACTGAGACTCCTCGATGCCAGCCTGTGTCGCGCTCCGGCTGCTCACAGCGCGATGCTGGGCACGAGGAGCAGGCATGCGCTTCCGACGCAACGCGAGACTCCGCACCGGCCAGGTTGCCGACCGACGAGGCCAGCGAGGCATCGGTGGCCTCGGAGGCATGCCCATCGCCCTCGGCGGCGGGGGCGGCCTGGTGGGGCTGCTGGTGATCGCGGTGCTGCTGCTCGCCGGCGGCGGCGATGGCCTGGGCCTCGGCGCCTCGGAAGGTGGGGCGGCACCCCAGGACGGCGGGGTGGCGGAGAACTGCCAGACCGGCCAGGACGCCAACGAGCGCCAGGACTGCCGCATCGTGGCGGTGGTGAACAGCGTGCAGGAGTTCTGGGACCGGGAGTTCGAGGCCCGCGGCGCCGGCTACCAACTCGCCCAGACGGTGCTGTTCACGGAAGCCACGCAGACGGCCTGCGGCGTGGGACAGGCGCGCATGGGGCCGTTCTACTGCCCGGCAGACGGCCGCATCTACATCGACCTCACCTTCTACCAGGACCTGGAGCGCCAGTTCGGCGCGCAGGGCGGCCCTTTCGCGGAGGCCTACGTGGTGGGGCACGAGTACGGCCACCACGTCCAGAACCTGCTGGGCATCCTCTCCCAGGAGGGCAGCGCCAGCGGCCCGGGCAGCAACGCCGTGCGCACGGAACTACAGGCGGACTGCTTTGCCGGGGTGTGGGCGCACCACGCGACCTCCACGGAGTTCGTGGAGCGGCTGACGGAGCGGGACATCGCGGACGGCCTGGACGCGGCGGCGGCCATCGGCGACGACCGCATCCAGGAGCGCTTCCAGGGCCAGGTGACGCCGGAGACGTGGACGCACGGCTCGGCCGAACAGCGCCAGCGGTGGTTCACCATCGGCTACGAGACGGGCGACATGGAGCGGTGCGACACCTTCAACGCGGACATCGAGTAGCCCGACGGGCTCCCGGCAGAGACCCCCTCCCCAACCCTCCCCCTCAAGGGGGGAGGGGTCAGAGGCGGAGGCGAGTTGGGCGCAGCATCCAGGGACTCGGTGGAACCGGGCCGACCGACGGGCGGAGCGGGCGGGGCCGTTGGAAACAGCCCGGAAACACCTCAACCGCTAACATCTGGGGCATGTACGACGGTGTGAGAGACGCTGACTCGCGGGCGCACGTGCTCCAGGCGTGCCGCGACCACGACGTGAAGTTCATCCGCCTGTGGTTCACGGACATCCTGGGCACGCTCAAGTCCGTGGCGATCACCATCGAGGAACTCGAGCACGCCCTGGAGGACGGCATCACCTTCGACGGTGGGGCCATCGAGGGCTACGCGCGGCACGGCGAGGCGGACATGATCGCCCTGCCGGACCCCGCGACGTTCCAGTTGCTCTCCTGGCGGCCGCGGTCCCAGGCAGTGGCGCGCATGTTCTGTGACGTGCAGCGCCCCAACGGCGACGCCTTCCAGGGTGACCCGCGCTGGATCCTGAAGCGCGTCCTGGCCACCGCCGCCGAGCGCGGCTACACGTTTTATGTCTCACCCGAGATCGAGTTCTTCTACTTCCGAGACTCCAGGACCCCCGAGCCGCTGGACCAGGGCGGCTACTTCGACCTCACCCCCTCCGACAGCGGCTCAGACCTGCGGCGCGAGACCGTGCTGATGCTGGAGGACATGGGTATCGGCGTGGCGCTGAGCCACCACGAGGTGGCCCCCTCCCAGCACGAGATGGACCTGCGCTACACGGACGCCCTCACCATGGCGGACTCCGTGATGACCTTCCGGCTGATCGTCAAAGAGGTGGCGATGCAGCACGGGGTGTACGCCTCGTTCATGCCGAAGCCGCTGGCGGACCAGAACGGCTCCGCCATGCACCTGCAGTTGTCGCTCTTCCGCGGCGAGCAGAACGCCTTCTTCGACGCCGGCGCCTCCGGACAACTCTCGCCGGACCGGCGCGGCTTCATGGCGGGCCTGCTACGGCACGCGCCGGAGATGATGCTGATCACCAACCAGTGGGTGAACTCCTACAAGCGCCTGGTCCCCGGCTTCGAGGCGCCCACGCATACCTCGTGGTCCTTCACGAACAACGCGGACCTGGTGCGCGTGCCCACGCACAAGCCGGACATGGAGATGTCCGCGCGCGTGGAGTACCGGGTGCCAGACTCCGCCTGCAACCCGTACCTGGCGTTCGCCGTCACGCTGGCCGCCGGCATGCGCGGCATCGAGCAGGGCTACGAACTACCGCTGCCGGTGGAGCGCGCCGTGGGCGAGATGACCGCGGAAGAACTCGCGGCCCGCAGCGTGGCTGCCCTGCCCTCGTCACTCGGGGAAGCGATCGACCGCTTCGAGGCGTCTGCATTCATGCGGGAGACGCTGGGCGACCAGATCGTCGACAACCTGGTGGAGAACAAGCGCCACGAGTGGCGCCAGTACCGCTCCCAGGTGACCGCCTTCGAACTCGACCGCTACCTGCCCTCGCTCTAGGAGCGCGGTCGCCTACCGCCGCGACGAAGCGCCCTCCAGGCCGCGACGGCCATCGCGCTGCCGGCGATGACGAGGCCCGCGACGAGTGCCACGACCCCTGCAGGCATCGCCTACCTCCCCGGGTTGGCGCGCTCCTCCATGGTGCGGGACGCCAGCAGCGCTTCCATCAACTGCTGCTGCACCGTGGCCACCTCGGACGGGGCGTGGTTGGAGAACACGACCGACGAGCGGGAGCCAATGGCCATGTCGCGCAGCGCGTCGAAGTACTGCGTCATGAGCACCACGGACATGATCTCGCGGGCGTCCGCGCCGGTGGCCTGCTGCAGGCCGGCCACGGACTCCTGGTAGCCCTGGATGATCGCCTTGCGCTGGTTGGCGATGCCCTCGCCGGAGAGGCGCTTGGACTCGGCGTCCGCCTCCGCGGCCTTCACCACGATGATCTTCTCGGCGTCCGCCTTGTGCTCGGCGGCGCGGCGCAGGCGCTCCTGCGCCACGATCTCGTTCATGGCCGCGGCCACGTTGGCCGCCGGGCGGACGTCGTTCACCAGCGACTTCACGATGTAGTAGCCGTAGTTCTGCATGGAGTCGGACAACGTCGCCTTTACGTCGTCCGCGATGTCGTCCTTGTTCTCGAAGACCTGGTCCAACTCCATGGTCGGCACCTTGGCGCGGACCGTGTCGTAGATGAAAGACTCCATCTGCTGCTCGTGGTCCGTCAGGGTGTAGTAGGCGTTCCAGGCATCGTCCTCGTTGCGGACCTGGTACTGCACGGCCAGTTCCAGGTCCACGAAGACGTTGTCTCGCGTCTTGGTATTGATGTTCACGATCAGTTCGCGCACACGGATGGTGACGCGCGTCACCACGCGGTCGATGAACGGGATCCGAACGTTCAGTCCTGGAGACGAGATCCGCTGGAACTTACCGAAGCGTTCCACGATCGCGAAGGACTGCTGCTCCACGGTGTAGAACGAGGAAAACAACACCACCAGGATCAGGCCAACGATGACGAGCAGGGCGACGAGCACAATTTCCATAGTGGCGTGAGGCTACCACTACTCGGGCCGCCCGCGGACACGGCCCCCGCCTGTCCGCGAACCAATGATCGAGGGCTAGCAAGGGCGCAGCACGCTGCGCCCCTACGCAGAGTGAAAGCACGCCGGCGGACCCCAGCGAGTCGGATGCCGGGCCCCCTCTCCCTGGAAGGAGAGGGCTGGGGTGAGGGGGATCCGCCATGGTGGTGGCCGCGTGGAACTCCCCGCTGACCCAGAAGCGCGCCCACTCAGCGACCTCCCCGCACGCAAAGAAGCCCGGCCTCACGGCCGGGCTTCCCTGTCTCGCGTATCGCGTGTCCTCGGAGAGGGCCAGTCGCGGCTACTTCTTCGCCAGGCGGACGGTGGCCGTGCCCGGGGTGGTCACGGAGCCGTCAGCCTTACGCGTGCCGACCTCGAAGTCCACCAACGCCTCGCCGTTCGCCTCGTACTTCTTGGTGGCCTTGGCGAATACGGTCACGTCCTCGCGGGCAATGTCCATGCTCCGGTAGGAGACATCCCACTGCTTGATCCAGCCATCCTCGCCGGCGATCTCGTCCAGGAGTTTGCCGATCCACATGCCCTTCAGGGCGCCGTGGACAATGATGTCCGGCAGGCGGTTCCCCTTCGCGAAGTTGTCGTCGTAGTGGATCTGGTAGAAGTCGCCAGAGGCGGCGGCCCACACCACGAGCCGCTGCGAGTCCGACGCCTCGACGTTAGTGAACTCCTGGCCCTCGCTGACGTCGTCCCAGTACTGCGCGTCTGCCATGTCACCGCCTCCTAGTACGACAGCCCGGTGCCGCGGGTCTTGGCGACGACTTTGCCGTCCGACTTCCGCGTGTACACCGTCTCGCTGGTCCGGATCATCATCTGGCCGTACGCGCGGCTGGGGACGATCTCCAGGTTGGTCAGGGTGGTCACGGCCTCCAGGATGTCGCCCGCGTAGACCCGCTCCAGCGGCTCCACGGCGGTGCCGCCATTGAGGTTCCGCTTGAACGGGGACTCGAAGTCCGGGCGCCGGTTGCTCTGCTTGAAGGGGTTGAAGACCGGCATCCCGAAGTAGCCCGGGGGCGCCACCAGGGCGGGGTGGCCCTTCTTCTTCGCCTCTTCGTCGTCGAAGTAGATCGGGTTCTTGTAACCCACGGCGCGGGCGAAGGTGCGGATCCCGAGGGTGGTCACCTCGTAGGTGGTCGGCTCGCCGCCCTTCCCGATCGCCGCCTTCATCTCCGGCGTGAGTTCCATCACTTCGTCGGCCAAGTGCGCCTCCATCTCATGTTGCTCGATGCCCCGGGGCGGGGCCGATGTCCAGCAGGTCGGCGGTGCGAGGCGCGGTGCGCCGGCGACGCATCGAGGCTTCACGCCGCCTCGATGTCGCGCCTGGCGATTCCCTCGCCGCCGCGCGGAAGCATACCGCGCCCGGCAACGGTGCGGCGGGGGGCGGCCGTGTGTCGGGCGTGCCTACGCGACGAAGAGGGCGCTCGCGGCGGCGTCTGCCACCTCGTAGAGCGGGGCTCCCCAGATGCCTATCACCACCATGGTGGCGAACAGCACGCCGGTCACCAGGTAGCCTGTGGCGCTCATGCGCCAGCGGCCCGGCACCAGCGGCTCGTACAGGTACATCTGCTTGATGACCTGCAGGTAGTAGTAGAGCGAGACCGTGGAGGCGATCACGCCCACGACCACCAGCCACAGGTAGTCCGCGCTCGCCACCGCCTGGAACAGGATGAACTTGGTGAAGAAGCCTGCCAGCAGCGGCATCCCGGCCAGCGAGAAGAGGCCGGCGGTGAGCGTCAGCGCCAGGTAGGGGTTGGTCTGCGAGAGGCCACGGAGGTCCGTGATCTCTTCCTTGCCGGTCTGGTTGTAGAAGTGGATCACCCCCGTGAAGACCACCAGGTTCGTGACCAGGTAGCCGCCCAGGTGCACCAGCAGCGCGCCGGACGTGTCCACTCCGGTCGCTGGGGCCAGCGCCGTGACCGCCATCAGCATGTAGCCCACCTGCGAGATCGAGGAGTAGGCAAGCAGGCGCTTGATGTTGTGCTGCTGGAGCGCCACCAGGTTGCCAAGCACCATCGTGGCCACGGCGATCGCGGCCAGCATCCACGCCCAGTCGTCCACGGCGGGCAGCAGCGGGCCGGCGAACCAGCGCAGGAACAGGGCGAAGGTGGCGGCCTTGGACGTGGCGGAGAGGTACATCGTCACCGGCAGCGGGGCGCCCTCGTAGGCGTCCGGGGCGTAGTTGTGGAACGGCACCGCAGCGGCCTTGAAGCCGAGGCCGCTGACGATCAGCACCAGGCCCAGCAACAGCGGCAACGTGACGTCCGAGGTGCCGGCAGCGAGCGCCTCCGAGATGTCCGCGTACTGCGTGGACCCGGCCACGCCGTACAGCATGGACAGGCCGTAGAGGAGCATGGCGGAGGCCACCCCGCCCAGCAGGACGTACTTCAGGGACGCCTCGCCGGAGCGGGCGTCGTCCTTCGCCAGGGAGACCGCGACGTAGAGCGAGAAGGACAGCACCTCCACGGCCAGGTAGGCCGTGAGCAGGTCGCGGGCCGCGGCCATGTAGATGGCGCCGATAGTGGAGAGCAGGAGCAGCGCGAAGAACTCACCCACGTGGTTCACGTGGCGCTCAATGTACTCGTGCGAGCCGATGATCAGGACAGCCGCTGTGCCGATGAAGAGCAGGCGGAAGAAGGCGGTGAAGTCGTCCACCTGGATCAGGCGGGCGAAGTCGCCCTGGGTGTCCAGCAGGGCGATGGAGGCAACGCCCGCCCCGGCCAGGCCCAGCAGCGAGAGCAGCGGCAGCGTCCGGTAGCCGATATTCAGTTCGCGCTTGAACGCGTCCGCCGTCAGCACCAGCACCGCGGTGATCGCGAGGATGATCTCCGGTAGCAGCAGTTCGTACTGCAGGTTCAGCGTGTTGCCGAGTACGTCGGTCACTGCGCTACTCCGTCTTCGGGACCGCCGCTGGTGCGGCCGGCCTCCGACTCCTCGACTGTGTTACCCCCACCAGTCCTTGCGGGCTAGCGGGGGCCTGCCCTCTGACGCGGGCTACAGGTTCGCGATCTCGATGATGGACGGGCCGATGCGGTCGATCCACGGCGCCGGCCACAGGCCGAGCATCAGGATGGCGCCCGCCAGGACCGTGGCCCCGGCGCGCTCCATCACGGTGATTTCCTTCAGGGCATTCCACCGGGGATTCATCTCCCCGAAGAACGCCTGCGAGATGCCTCGGAGCAGGTACGTCGCCGTGATGGCCGCGGTCAGCACCGCCAGGCCACCGATGATGGGATAGGCCCTGAAGGCGCCGATGAAGATGTGGACCTCCGCCACGAACCCGGAAAGCCCGGGCAGGCCCAGCGACGCCAGTGCGGCGAAGACGAAGAAGATGGTCCAGATCGGCATCTGTTTGGCCATGCCGGAGAACGCGGGGATCTCGCGGTTGTGCGACTGGTCGTACATCCCGCCGATCAGGAGGAAGAAAAGGGCGGTCATCAGGCCGTGCGCCGTCATCTGCAGCACGGCGCCCGTCCAGCCGATGGAGTTGAACACCCCCAGTCCCACGAAGACGTAGCCCATGTGGGAGACGGAGGAGAACCCCATCAGCAACTTCATGTCCGTCTGGCGCATCGCGGAGATGGCGCCGTAGAGCGCTGCGGTGATGCCCAGCACCACGAGCGCGGGGCCCCAGAACTGGCCGCCCTCCGGCATCATCTGGAAGCCCAGGCGCAGGACGCCGAAGGCGCCCACCTTCATCAGCACGCCTGCGTGGAGCATGGAGACTGCCGTGGGCGCGGAGGCGTGGCCGTCCGGCGACCAGGAGTGGAACGGGAACATCGCGCCGAGCACGCCACAGCCGATGGCGACCAGCGGGAAGAATACCTTCTGGAAGTTCTCGTCCTTCTCCGCGGCCAGCAGCACCTCCATGTCGAAGGTGCCCAGGCCCACGTGCGCGTACAGGGCAAAGATGGCCGTGAAGATGAAGATGGACCCGGCCATCAGCATCATCATCAGCTTCATGCCGCCGTATTCCTTGCGGGTGGAACCCCACACCACGATCAGGTGGTACATCGGTAGCAGGGCGACCTCGTAGGCCAGGAACCAGAAGAAGAGGTCGATCAGCACGAACACGCCGAAGACGCCGGCGGTCAGGATGTAGAGCAGGATGAAGAAGTCCTTGGTGCGCTCCCGCACCTTCCAGGACACCCACGTCCCGGGGACGATCACGATGCCGGTGAGCAGCACCAGCGAGGCGGAGATGCCGTCCAGGCCCACCTTCAACTGGATGCCGTTCTCGCCCAGCAGGCCCACGTTCTCCATCCACGTGAAGGCCAGGACACCCTGGAACTGGGTGCCGTCCTGGAAGGAGTACGTGGCGAACGCGTACAGCGACAGCACGAACATGGCGAGGCTGGAGATCGCGGTCAGGCCAATGATGGTGCTGCGCTCGCGGGAGGGCACCACCATGAGCAGCAGGGCGGTGCCCAGCGGCACGAGCATCAGGGCCAGCAGGACGTAGCCGTCAGTCTCGGTCATCAGTCCCTCTCGTCCTCACCTGTCCTCAGCGGCCCGCGCGCCGGTGTGGCGCACTCGAGCCCCCACGCCTCGCCTGCTTAGCCGCTGATGGCGACCAGCGTGAGCGCGACGATGCCCACAGCCATGCCCAGCGCGTAGTTGGGGATCTTGCCGGTCTGCAGGAACTTCAGCCGGTAGCCGAAGTACCCCACGGTCTGCGCCCCGCCATCCACGCCGGTCTCGTTCACGACCCGCTTGTCGAACCAGGCGACCACGCCGGCCAGGCCCAGGATCACCCGGTCGATGATCGCCTGGTACATGTGGTCCATGTACCAGCGGTTCACCAGGAAGGCATGCAGGTCAGGCGCCCACGTGCGCGCTGCCACCGCGCGGCGCGCGTCCCCGTGCCAGTAGGCCCAGCCGATGATGATGCCCGCCAGCGCGGAGGCCGTGGCCCCCCCGGCGAAGGCCCAGTCAATGCTGGTGAAGTGGTGCGGGTGGTCCAGGTAGACCAGCGCGCCGATGCCGCCGGCCAGGCCCAGCGCCTCGCCCACCTGGTCGAAGACGAAGAACCCGGCGATGGTGGCCAGCACGGCCAAGATCACCAGCGGGCCGGCCATGGCGGGGCCGGACTCGTGCGCGTGGTCGTAGGCGTGGTGGTCCTTCGGCTCGCCGAAGAAGGTCAGCAGCACCAGCCGCGTGGTGTAGATGGCGGTGAGGATCGCCGTGCCCGCCAGCATCACGTAGGCCCATGCGGGGCCGTCGCTGATCAGGGCGTGCAGGATCTCATCCTTGGAGAAGAAGCCCGCGAAGATCGGGATGCCGGCCAGCGCCAGGCTGCCCACGATGAACGTGGCCGTCGTGATCGGCATCTTCTTCCGCAGGCCGCCCAGCCCCTCCACCTCCTGGTTGTGGGTGGCGTGGATCACGGAGCCGGAGCCCAGGAACAGCAGCGCCTTGAAGAAGGCATGGGTGAACAGGTGGAACATTGCGGCGCCCACGGCGCCCACGCCCAGGGCCACGAACATGAACCCCAGTTGCGAGACGGTGGAGTAGGCCAGCACGCGCTTGACGTCGTTGGACACCAACCCCTGCGTGGCCGCCATGAAGGCCGTGAACAGGCCGACGTACAGGATCACGTCGCGGGCCACGAGCACCTCGGCGTAGACGGGCGAGAAGCGCGCTACGAGGTACACACCGGCCACCACCATGGTGGCGGCGTGGATGAGCGCGGAGACCGGGGTGGGGCCCTCCATGGCGTCCGGCAGCCAGACGTGCAGCGGGAACTGAGCTGACTTGCCCACCGCGCCGCCGAACAGGAAGAGCATGGCCACGGTCAGGTAGGTGCCGTCGATCTGGCCGCTGGTGGCGGCGGCGATGATCGACTGGATGTCGAAGGTCCCCGTGGCCCGCCACAGCAGGATGATGCCGATGAGCAGGCCCACGTCGCCGATGCGCGTGGTGATGAACGCCTTCTTCGCGGCCTCCGCGGCGCTCTGGCGCTCCCAGTAGAAGCCGATCAGCAGGTAGGAGGCGAGGCCCACGCCCTCCCATGCCAGGTACAACTGGATGAGGTTGCCGGAGAGCACCAGCGTGAGCATGGCCGCCACGAAGAGCGACAGGACGGCGAAGTACCAGCCGTAGCGCGGCTCACCGCGCATGTATTCCGTGGAGTAGACCATCACCATCAGCGCCACGATGGTCACCACCGGCAGCATCACCATGGTGATCGCGTCCACGTAGGTGGAGAACTCGATGATGAAGAAGTCCTGGCCGATGTTGATCCAGTCGAAGGCGAAGACGTTGGAGTCGTCCGGCATGAACTCGCCGGCGCTGAAGGCGCCCGTGAAGTCGAGCAGGATCAGGCCCACCAGGCCGACCACCGTGGCCATCCCCAGGATGGCCAGGAAGTCGCCTCGGCGCGGCATGAGGCCGTTGAACAGGGCGATCAGCACGAAGAGCGCAGCCGGGATCGCCGGCAACACCCATGCCTGTTCCATGCCCATGCGGGCACCCCTCCCCTGACCGACCCGCGCGAGGGCTTATGCCCCCGCGATCAGAGCGGCGGCTACCACTTGAGGCGGTTGGCCTCGTCCACGTTTGCGGTACGGCGCTCGCGGTAGAGCCGCAGCACGATACCCAGCGCCAGGCCCACCTCGGCCGCGGCGACGGTGATCACGAACAGAGCGAAGACGAGGCCGCTAAACGCGTCCGCGTCAAGGTAGGTGGCAAAGGCGATGAAGTTGATCGCGACGGCCGCGAGCATCAGTTCCACGGACATCAGGATCAGGATCGCGCTCCGGCGGGCGAGCACGCCGTAGAAGCCGATGGCGAACAGCAGCGCGGACAGGACGAGGAAGTTCTCGATGGGGATCACGCCGCCGCCTCCTCCACCTGGTCCGTCGTTTCCTCGGCGCGGCGCGCGTTCACGAACGCACCGGTCAGGGCGATGTCCAGCAGGATGGCGACCACGATCACCGGGACGGAGAAGTCACGGAAGATGCGCGCGCCGAACTCGCTGAACGGCACCACGGTGGCGGAGGGGTTCCCCCACTGTGCGTCCAGCATCACGGCGACGAACAGGCTGCCCATGATCGCGGCCACAATGAGCGCGAAGGGCTTCTGCGTGCCGTCCGACACCACCGGGTCATCGGCGGCATTGGTGAGCATGAGGGCGAAGAGCAGCAGGATGACCACGCCGCCGCCGTACACCAGCACCTGCACCAGCGCGATGAACTCGCTCAGCAGCAGCAGGTAGATGCCGGCCACGCCCAGCAGGGTGGCCACCAGCGAGAGCGCGGCGTGGACGACGTTGGGCATGAGTACCGCGCCCAGGGCGCCCGCCATGATCACCGCGGCCGCGACGAAGAACACGAACTCCGGCGCGGAGATCTCGTCCGCGAACAACAGCGCGAGCAGCACCACCAGCACGGGCGCCGCCACCAGGACGGCAACGGTGCCGCCCGCGACGATCGTGCGGTCGAACTGCGACGGGAGCGGGAGTCGGTCGAACACGCGAAAGCCCTCAGTTCACCCGGTGGCGGACGCCAGCGGGCGCCTAGTCGTTGGTTTGGCCGATCACCGGTACCCATTCCTGGATCTGGCCGGCGCGCGACTGCGAGAGCAGTTGCTGCAGGTCCATCACCAGGTCCTGGCGGTCATACACGGACGTCTCATGCCCGGTCCATGTGTTGTTCATGGAGATCGCGTCGAAGTTGCAGACCTCCACGCAGATGTTGCAGCGCATGCACCGTGCGTAGTCGATCCAGAACTTGTCGATGATCTTGCGGCGCGAAGAGTTCCCCCCCACGGACTTGTGGTTGGGGTTGTCCTTCATCAAGACGGTCATGCACTCCACCGGGCACGCGCGTTCGCACGCGTGGCAGCCGGTGCAGAACGGCTCGTCGATCTCCTGGTCCCAGAGCAGGAGCGGGAAGGCGCGGTCCGTCTTGGGCAACGGCCGGTGGAAGTCCGGGTAGTTCCGGGTGACAGGCTTTCGCGCGAACGTCGAAAGCGTGGTCAGCATGCTGCGGGCAATGCCTTTCATGAGGCTGCCTCTCCGTGGGCGGGTGCGGGCGCCAGCGGACGCCGGGCGGCGCCGGGGCGGATGCGAGGAGCGGCCACGGCGCGGCCGGTGACAGTGGCCAGGACGGCTACGCCCACGAGGCCGAAGGCCAGCAGGATCACCTCGCTCCAGCCATTGACCAGCACCAGGCCGTTCACCAGGACCTGCACCAGCGCGAGCGGGAGCAGGACCTTCCAGGAGTACGACATCAACTGGTCAATGCGGAGCCGCGGCACCGAGATGCGGATCCAGACGACGACAAAGAAGAATAGTCCGGCCTTCGCGGTGGTCAGCGCCGCCTGGAACAGGCGGCCCAAGTCGTCCCCGAACGGCCACAGGAAGCCGCCCAGGAACACCGCGGAGAAGACCAGGGACATGATGAACAGCGCGGCGTACTCCGCCAGGAAGAACATGGACCAGCGGATCCCGGAGTACTCCACGAACGGGCCGCCCACCACCTCCGATTCACCCACCGGGATGTCGAAGGGTGTGCGGTTCAGCTCGGCCAGCGCGGCGATGAAGAAGATGAGCGCGGCCATGGGCTGCCAGACGATGAACGGCACCACGTCCTGCTGCGCGATCATCTCGCCCAGGTTGAACGTCCCCGCGTAGATACCGACGGCCACCAGCGCCAGCACCAGAGGCAACTCGTAGGAGATGCCCTGGGCGGCCGCGCGGAGCGCGCCGATCATGGCGTACCGGTTGTCCGAGCCCCAGCCCGCCATCACCCAGCCGATGATGCTGAGCGAGGAAGCGGCGATGAAGTACAGAAGGCCCAGGTCCAGCAGCCGGATGTGCCAGTCCGCGACGAACGGCACGATCACGAAGCCCAGGAACACCGGGATGAAGATGAAGTACGGGCCGAGTTCGAAGGTCCATGCGTCCGCGGAACGCGGCCGCAGGTCTTCCTTGCCCACCAACTTCAGCGCGTCCGCCACGGACTGCAACAGGCCGAACGGGCCGGTACGCTGCGGGCCGATGCGCTGGTTGAAGCGGGCGATGATCTTCCGCTCCAGGTAGATCAGCCCCATGACCACCACGGTCATGAGCGTGACGATCAGGACCAGGCGGATCGCGGCGTCCGCCCAGACGTTCAGTTCGAGGCCGAACAGGTCTGCTGTCACTACCGGTCGACCTCACTAAGCACGATGTCGATGGAGCCCAGGACGATGATCGCGTCCGCCACGTACTGGCCGACGGACATGTCCTTCAGCGCCTGCAGGTTGGAGATGCAGGCAGAGCGCACCTTCAGGCGGTAGGGGCGGTTGCCGCCCTTGCTCACCAGGTAGATGCCGTACTCCCCGCGGGGAGCCTCCGTGCGGATGTAGACCTCGCCGGGGGCGGTGCGGAGCATGCGCGGCATCTTCTCCGGCATGATCGGGCCGCTGTCCGGCATCTTGTCCAGGCACTGCTCCACGATCTTGATGGACTCGTGCATCTCCATCAGCCGGCAGTAGTAGCGGTCGTACACGTCGCCGTTCTGGCCGACGATCACGTCGAAGTCCACCTGGTCGTACTTGAGGTACGGCTCGTCCTTGCGGACATCCAACGGCACGCCTGAGGCGCGGATGGACGGGCCGGACATGCCCCACTCGATCGCCTCCGCGGCGGAGATGGCGCCCACCCCGCGCGTCCGGGCCAGGAAGATCTCGTTCTCCGTGAGCAGGTGGTTGAAGTCGGCCACGCCCTGGCGGGCGGACTTCAGCACCTGGCGCACGCGGTCCTTGAAGTTGCGCGGCACGTCCCACGCCAGCCCGCCGGGGCGGAAGTAGGCGTACATCATGCGGTCGCCGGAGACCTCCTCGAAGAGGTCGATGAGCTCTTCGCGCTCGCGCCACGCGTAGATGAACGGCGTGGCGAACACGCCGACGTCGATGCCGAAGGCACCCAGGAACATGAAGTGGGAGGACAGCCGGTTCAACTCGCACAGGATCATGCGGATCCACTGCGCGCGCTCCGGCACCTCCAGTTCCGCCAGGGCCTCCACCGCCATGACGTAGGACAGTTCCGCGTTGAAGGCGGCCAGGTACTCCGTGCGGTCCATGAAACCGATGCCCTGGCGGTAGTCCATGGTCTCGCACAGTTTCTCGGCGCCCCGGTGGAGGTAGCCGATGTACGGGACCACGTCGCGGACCACCTCGCCGTCCACGGACAGCACCATGCGGAACACGCCGTGGGTGGACGGGTGCTGCGGGCCGACGTTCAGGAGCAGGTCCTGCGTCTCGAACTCCTGGGCGTGCTCAGTGACCACTTACTCGCCCTCCTCGGAGTAGCCCATGCCCTCGCCCTGGAGGACCTCGATCTCCGCCAGCGGGTGAGACTTCCGCAGGGGGAAGGTGTCAGTCATGTCTTCCGGCATGAGCAGCGTGCGCGGGTCCGGGTGCCCGTTGAAGCGGATGCCGAACATCTCCGCGGTCTCCCGCTCCAGCCAGTTCGCCGCCTTCCACACGGTGGTCGCCGTGTCGATGGTGAGGTCGTCGTTGGGGAGGGACGCCTTGACCGTGACGTTCAGGCGCTTGGTGGTCGAGTACAGGTGGTACACGACCTCCATGCCCTCTTCCTCCAGGTCCACGGCCGTCAGGCTGCGGAGGTAGTCGAACGCCAGCCCCTCGTCCTTCTTCAGGCGACGCAGGCCCTCGATGACCTCATCCCGGGGGATGTAGACCACCAGGTCCAGCACGGCCTTCTCCGGGCGGGCGGTGATGCCTGCCAGGGCACGGTCCACCTCGCTCCAGATGGTGGAGGAGAGGTCCGGCGCGGGCGCAGTCTCGGTCTGATCGCTCGTCATCGGCCGGTGCTCTTCCGTTCCTCCATGATCTTTTCCTGGAGGGCCAGGAACGAGTCGATGAGGGCCTCGGGGCGCGGCGGACAGCCCGGGACGTACACGTCCACCGGGATGATCTTGTCCACGCCTTGCAGCACGCGGTCGTAGCGGGTGTAGGGGCCGCCGTTGGTGGCGCAGGCGCCCATGGAGATGACCCACTTGGGGTTCGGCATCTGCTCGTAGAGCAGTTTCACCGCCGGGGCCATCTTCTTGGTCACGGTGCCGGCCACGATCATCACGTCCGACTGGCGCGGGGACGGCCACGGCACGATGCCGAAGCGGTCTAGGTCGTAGTGCGCCATGTACGTGCCGATCATCTCGATGGCGCAGCACGCGAGGCCGAACGTCATGGGCCAGAGCGAGGACTTCCGGGAGGCGGCCAGCACCAGGTCCAGCGGCACCTGCATCACCCCGGGCAAGATCTGCTTGTACAGCGCCTTGCCTGGGACGTGCGGGACGGGGACCAGGCGGGGCGCCTCGTTGGGGTGCTCGCCCGGAATGATGACCGGGATGGGCTCTTCGGCCGGGACGGTCGAGGGGATCTCGGGGGCCGTGGTGGGCGCCTCGGGCGCGTCCGTCGTGGCCACCGCTTCCTCTGCGGGAGTTACCGCCATTGCAGGGCTCCCTTCTTCCACGCGTATCCGAGGCCAAGGCCGAGGATGCCGATGAACACCACCATGGACCAGTAGGCGAACTGACCGATACCCACGAACGAGAGCGCCCACGGGAAGATGAACACGGCCTCGACGTCGAACACGACGAAGAGAATGGCGTACAGGTAGAACCGCATGCCGACATTGGTAGAAGCCCGACGGAGCGGCAGCATGCCGCACTCGTACGTGGTCGCCTTCTCACGCTCCTCCGAGAAGGGGGCGAGCAGGCGGGATCCGATCAGCGCCGTAAAGACGAGGATGAATCCGACGATCGCTGCGAGGAGTACGGGCAGGTACTGAACATAGAGGGCGTCTGCCTGTGCCACCGGGACTCCTCGATCAAGCGCCCGTACTGCTCGTACTACTGAGGCGGGCGCACGATACGGGCGCACAAAGACGGCCGCCGTGCGGCTGCATCCCGTCGGTTTCGGAACCTATCAGCAGGGTTAGACAGCGTCAACGAAGTCTCGTTCACGCCTCTCAGGCTACGCCTCCGGCCCGTTATATGCGCCCTCCGCCAGCCGCGATCCCCACGAAACCACGGGGATTCTGACTCCCATACCAACACCCGTAATCGCCCCGGACCAGCACCCGCGCGAGATACGAGCGGTAGCGCGGCAACGTCCTGCCCTCGCCAAACGTTCTTGCTCAGTACAGGGGTGCAGGGAGACTCGTCTGGCCGCGCACGGATCGATCCCACGGCGGATGTATCGCGCGCTGGTCGCCGCCGCCCTGGCGTGGGTGCTGGTCGCCGCCGCGGCGTCCGCACAGTCCGGCCCCACCCTTAGCGCGCCCACCTTCGTCACCTGCGGCACGGACGTCACGGTGCAGGGCACCGGCTTCCGAGGCCAGGAGCGCATCGTGGTGCTCGCGTGGCAGACGCAGCCGCGGTCGGACTCGGGGGTGGAGGCCGCGCGCGTCACAGCGGACACGACCGGGGCGTTCCAGGCGGTGCTCCCGGGGCTGCTACTGGCTTCCGACTGCACGCGGGAGCGCACGTTCGCCGTCCAGGCCGTGGTCAATGATCGAGGCAAGCCCGGTGACGCGCTTGCGGAGGCCCGCGTGACGTTCTCAGAGGGACAGCCGGGCCCGGCGACTGCCGGCTTCGGCGTGCCCACCGACAACGGCGACGACGCCCACCCGCTCCTGATCGTGCTGGCCCTGGCGATCGGCATCACGTTGCTGCGGGCGAAGCCCTGGGACGGCGCGTCGGTGGAGGACGAGCAGGCCGGCTAGCGGCCGTCCGGTTCGGACCGGTCTACCCGCCGGTAGTGCGTGGCGAATCGCCAGACGTGGCCCTCCAGGTCCAGCACCCGGTAGGCGCGGTCTCCCATGGGGCGGTCGGTGAGCGGCTCGATGACCCGGGCGCCGGCCGCCACGGCCCGCGCGTGGTGACGGTCCACGTCGTCCACGTACACGTAGAACCCGGCGCTACCCCGTCCGTCCATCTGGCGGGGGCTCGCGGAGTGTTCCGGAAAGGTCGCGCGAGACACCACGAGCGCGGCGTCGCCCAGCCGCATCTGGCACCAGACCAGGTCCCCGCGGTCGTCACGGTGCGCGACCCCCGGCTCAAAGCCGAAGACATCCTCCAGCCACGCGGTCGCGGCAAAGGGGTCCTCGTAAGTGAGGAACGGGATCAGTGCCGGCATGCCTCGTGAGCGCTGTGGAAAGTCCTGCACCGCCACCTCCGAGCGGATCGTAGTGGGCCTCCGCCACATCGCGTGGAGCGGAGGTGCCTGCGCTCCCGGACACAACTGCACCCCCGCCGGGCTCTCGTTCGGCGGGGGTGCAGTGGGGAGAGCGGACCGGGCAGATCCGGTGGCGTACCTACTCGACGCGGACGACTACCGCACCCGTGACCTGGATCTCGTCCGGTTCCAGGCTGTCCAGGCACTCACCGATGATCTGGTCGGACGGGCAGACGCTGGGGTCCTTCGGAGCGACCCCGGCGGCGACCAGCGCCATCTCCTCGCCCTTCTGGTAGACGGTCTGCGTGCCGGTGGGGCCGTCCGCCTGGTACTGCGTGTCCTCCACCCAGCCGTAGGCCTCCATGGCCGTGCGCAGGGCCTGGGCGACTTCCACAAAGGGGGGCAGTTCATCAGCGTCGCCCACCACCATCACGCGGCAACCCTGCGCCACCAGCGAGCCGCCACCGGCCTCGAAGGCGGTGACGTCCTCGATGAGCGTGGCGCCCGGGAAGGCGGCCTGCACCAGCGGCACCACGCCCTCGCACTTCGAGGCGTCCACGCCGTGCGGGGCGTCGCCGCCCGCGCCGCCGCCGGTCGCGGTACCCGTGGCCGGGGGCTGTGTGGGCGTTGGGGTGCCCTCGCCGGTGGCCTCCGAGCAGGCAACCATCGCGACGCTGGCCGTCAGGGCCATGAGCGCCAGGCTGAGGCGTCGCACCGTGATCGCCCGCGGGATACGCAGGGCTCCGAGGGATCGAGGCGAGAAGGACATCGTCCGGGGTTCCATCCATGCTAGACGCGTGTGAGTCGGGTGCCTCGCCGGGAGGCTGCCCGCCGCATCTGAAACGATGGACGCCGCCAGTTGGTTCCGCCGGTCTGCCCGGAAGCAGACGACGGCGGCGAATTGCGCGTGTTACGCGTCGCGCTCGATGGGCAGTTCCGTGCGGCGCGACCACTCCGCCCACGAGCCGTCGTAGTTGCGGGCGTCCTTCCAGCCCAGCACCTCGTACATCGCAAACCAGGAGGCCGCGCTGCGGATGCCGCCTCCGCAGTAGGGGAAGACGGGCCGCGTGCCGTCTACGCCGGCGGCGGCATACAGGGCGCGGAGGCGATCCTCGTCCAAGAATCGCCCGTCCTCGTCCACCAGCAGTTCCCAGTTCAGGTGAGACGCGCGAGGGACCCGACCATCGCGGGGCGCGGGATGCGCACCGGGCTCGCCTCGAAACTCCCCGGGGGTGCGGCAGTCCAGGATGCGGGCCTCGTCTGCCGCCGTGGGCTCCGTGGCCACGCGCAGTACCTCGTCCCACGTGGAGATGACGCTGGGGTCGGGCTCGCCCAGCCGGCAGGTGAGGGGCGTCTCCTCGGTCTCCTCGGTCGTGGTCGGGATGTCCTCGCGCGCGAGGGCCGCGACGGAGCGGTCCGCGATCTTCACGGCCGGGAAGCGGTAGTAGCGCAGCACCCAGTAGCCGCGATGCGGCCACATCGACTTGCCGGAGGCACAGAAGACCACGGTCTTCGCCTCGTCGATGCCCAGGCGGCCCAGCGTGGCTTCCAGTTCGTGCCGCTGCGGCACCAGCGCGCGGACACCGTCCCGCTCCACGGTCAGGTCGTCGTAGCCGTGCGCCCAGACAGCGCCCGGGAGGTGGCCGGCCTCGTACTCCACGCGCCCGCCGCCGGCGTGCACGAAGACCACGGCCGGGTCGTCCAGGTGGTCACGTATCCAGTCCAGCGAGGCAATAGCGTCCGGGTTGGCCGGCATCGGGGGCTTCCTCTCGGTCTCCTGAAGACTGCGCCTACTCCGCGGCCGGCGCCGAACCACCTTCGCCGCCACCGCCCGCACGACGCCGCCCGCCGCGCCGCCCGCGACGGCGTCGCCGCTTCTGCTCGGCGTCGCCCTCGCCGGACGCACCGGACGCGCCGGGTCCGCCGGCCTGCTCCGCCCGCGGGCGTGGGGGCCGCTGGCTGCGCGCGCCATCGGTGGAGGGCTCGCCGGCCTTGCGCCGGGTGATGCGGATGCCGGAGCGAGACTCGCCGGTGGCAGCACCGCTCCCCCGCTCACCGCGAGGCTGGCCCGCTCCGCTCCCACGGCGTCTGCGCCGGCCCTCGCCGGTCGCCCCGTCGCCGGAACCCCCGGACGTACCGGCGCCGCGCCGCGGCCGGTCGCTGGAGCGGGTGCGCGTGTGGGCGGCGTCCCCCGCCTCCCGCGAGCGACGGCGTGCCGCGCGCTCTTCCTCGTCCACGACGGGGCCACCCTCGGCAGCGGCATCCCGCAGCGGGCGGTCGATGGGGGAGAGGACGGCAATCAGGTTCTCGGTGCGCCGGCGATCCTTGTCGCGCAGCGCTTCCTCGATCTCCGCGTCCAGTTCCTCCGGGCGCAGGGTGGTGCCCATCTGGCGTTTCACGGCCTCCGTGGAGATCTCGATGATCTGGCCCGTCTCCTCGAAGCGCAGGCGCACCATCTCCGTCAGGGCGTTGATGCTGAGCACCTTCGCCTTGCCCACCGGCGTGGTCAGTTTCTTCCCCACCTTCGGCAGGCTGCCCACGATGTCGCGGTAGGCGTCCACCTCGAAGGAGAGGCAGCACAGCAGGCGGCCGCAGACGCCGGAGATCTTGCTGGGGTTGGGGGCCAGCCCCTGGTCCTTCGCCATCTTGATGGAGATGGCGGGGAATTCCGTCATCCACGTGGAACAGCACAGCCCGCGGCCGCACTGGCCCACGCCGCCCAGCGCCTTCGCGCGGTCACGGTCGCCCACCTGCTCCACCCGCAGTTCGGGCAGGTCCAGGGCACGGGCCACCTCGCGGTGGACGCGATCCGAGACGTCGCCCGCGTTCTCCCGCGCGGTGAAGGTCAGTTCCGCGTACTTCCCCGCCAGGTCGTAGGTGAGAGACGCGACGCGCACGCGGGGGTCAACGCGCGCCGCGGCGGACTGCGCGCGGCTGATGTCCTCCTCCGCGCGACGCTTCTGCAGCCGGTGCTGCTCCACCTCCTCGGCGGAGGCCAGGCGGTCCACCACGCGGATGGGTCCCTCCGGCTTCGCGGCAATGACCTGGTCCGGGGTGAGCACCACCCAGCCGAGGCGCTCGCCCCGGTCTGTCTTCACGATCACGTAGTCGCCCACGCCGAGGCGCAGATCGCCCGGGGCGCAGTAGTGGAGCGGGCCGGCCTCCAGGTATCGGACGCCAACGATGTGCTGATCCATGGGTACGCGTGCCCCTGCTAGACGGCAGCGGGCTCGCGGGCCTCCTTTCCGGCCGGCGCGGGTCCAGGCAGGACCGGGAGGTCAAGCATCATGACCTCCAGCGCCAGTTGGGCATGAGTGTTGGCGAGCAGGTGCTCGCGCGCGGTCTGCACGGCGCGCAGGGCGCGGAGCGCCTCCGCCGGCGTGCAGAACGCAGCCTCTTCGATGGCATCGGGGTCGACCTCGGCGTCCGCGTGGGAGGCGGCGACGAGCACGTCGCGCCACCAGTCGCGCCAGAGGTCGATGGTCTGTAGCACGCTCTCGCGCTCGCGGTACCAGGCAGCGCCCAGGCGCTCCGCGACGTCGAAGCGCTCGTTGCGGGAGGCGCGGGCCAGGCGGCGCACCTCGAACGAGACGGACTCGCGCAGGACGGCCATGGTGGGGTCCGCGTGCATGCGCATGGCCAGGCCGTAGCGGCCGTGGGCCAGGCGGGCCAGCGCGCGGGGGTCCTGCACCTCCGGATCCCGCGCCAGGACCTCTTCGAGGGCTGCGTGGGACATGGGCCGCAGCGGCACCTCCTGGCAGCGCGAGCGGATGGTGGGCAACAGGTCGTCCGGGTCGGTTGCCAGCAGGACGATGAGCACGCTGGGGGGCGGCTCCTCCAGCGTCTTCAGCAGCGCGTGGCACGCCTCCGGCTGCAGTTGGTTGGCCGTGTCCACCACGAAGATGCGTCGAGGGCTCGCGAACGGCGCCAGCGAGGCCACGCGCTCCAGCCGCCGCACCTGGCAGATGCGGATGCGGGTGGAGTTGTCCTTCTGGTGGTCGTGGTTGGCCTCGTCGCACACCCCGCCGATGGCGATGCGCTCGATGTCAGAGAGTTCGCCCGCCTCCAGTTGCCGGGAGGCGCGGGTGGTGAGGTCCGGCACGGTGGGGTCGTCCGCGCTGGGCGAGACCAGGGTCTGGGCCAGGCGCCGTGCGAGCGTGCCCTTGCCCACCCCGTCCGGCCCCGTGACCAGGTAGGCGTGGGCGAGCGAGCCGGAGGCAATGGCGCGGCGCAGGGCCTCGACGGCCCCGTCCTGCCCGTACACGCCCCAGGGATTGTGCTCGCCGCTATCGGGCATTGGTGTGCCCGAGGGCCAGCGGCCGCCGTGCGGCCGTGGTGGTGATCATGATGCCCGAACTCCCCGCGTTGACGGCGGGTACGTCGCTGCTTTTGACCGGTGTCCTGCGTGGGTCACCCCGCGACAACGCTCCCCAGCGGCGCGAGGCAGACCGTGCGTCTGTGTCTCCTCGGAGTATGCCACGCGGGGCCGGGCCCCGGCGAACCGGCACCAGCCCGCCACCGCGAGGGCGGCGGGCCACCGTTCGAGGCGAGTCGCATCATGGGAGGGACGGGCGCAGTGCGCTGCGCGCCTACGAGAGAGGACTGCTCCTCGTGCCGGCTCCGCCCCCTCTCCCTGGAGGGAGAGGGCCGGGGTGAGGGGGGCCCGACGTTGTGGTAGCCGCGGAGCGCGGCACCCAGTCGTCGGCCCTCCGCTGGCGCTACACCTCGAGCGCTTCGGAGGTCTCCAGGCGCAGGATGTCGTCCAGCGTCTCGCGGCGGGAGATGAGCGTCGCTCGGCCGTCGTCCCAGGCCACCTGCGCGGCCCGGCCCATGGAGACATAGTTGCTGCTCATCACGGCGCCGTAGGCCCCGGCATCGTGCAGCACCAGCAGGTCACCGGGGTCGGGGCGGCCGAGGTCACGCGGGACAAGCAACTCCTGGTCGTCACGGGTGAAGACGTCCCCGCTCTCGCAGAGCGGGCCCGCCACCACGAGCGGCTCGGGCTGCCTCGACGCGCCGGCGCCGACGATCGAGATCTCGTGGTAGGAGCCGTACATCGCGGGGCGGATCAGGTCGTTGAAGCCGGCGTCCACCATCGCGAAGCGGTGGCCCTCGCCCTTCTCGTTGGTGCGGGTGTCCTTCACGTCCGTCACGCGCGCCACCAGCAGCCCCATGCCGGCCACCGGGTATCGGCCCGGCTCGATCTCCATGGCCACCCCGTGGCCCGCCGCCTCCGAGAGCGTGGAGGCGGCATCCAGCAGCAGGGTGCGGTAGCCCGGCAGGTCGTAGCGCGCGCCCTCTCGCCGGTAGGCGTGCGGGATGCCACCGCCCAGGTTCACCGACCGCGCGTCCGGGAAGCGCCCCAGCAGGTCCGCGAACAGCCCCACCAGGCGGCGCATGTTGCGGTCGAACTCCTCGATCTGCGGGCCGGTGCCCACGTGGGCGTGCAGGGCGACCACCGGGAAGCCGGCGCCCCGAGCCTGCTCCGCCGTGGCGTCGATGTCCTCGAACCAGATGCCGTGCTTGCTGGACGGGCCGCCCGTGTCGCAGGCCTGCACATGGCCGTGGCCAAAGCCGGGATTCACCCGGATGGCGATCGGCCCCCGGTACCCCGCCTCGTGCAGTTCGCGGATCATCCCGGGCGAGCCCACGTTGGGGAGCACGCCATGGCGCAGCACCGCCTCCAGCGCGTTGTCCCGGAACACGTCCGCCGTGAACATCACCGTGGGAGGCTCGTTGCCCCCGGGGAAGCCCGCGCGGAGGGCGCGCTCAACCTCGTTGCCGCTCACGGCGTCGATCCACAGGCCGGCCTCGCGGGCGGCGTCCAGTACCACGCGGGCGGAGTTCGCCTTCATCGCGTAGCGCGCGTGGATGCGGTCGCCCTGAGCGGTGGCGGCCACTTCCTGCATGCGCTCGCGCAGCATGGCCGCGTCGTACAGGAAGAACGGCGTGCCCACCTGGCGGGCGATGGCTTCGAGGGGATACGCAGCGAGGTCCATCACAGAAATCTAATCGAGCGCGCGGCAGCGGGATACGCAGGGGAGAGCACCACTCGCCCGTCGGCCCTCCTCGACACCACGTCTCAGCACCCCGCCGCACCGAGGGGTAGCCTCCACGCGTGGCTCACGCACGGCAGGATCCGCGGCAGCACGCAGGGCACTCGCACTCCCGCGACCGCCGCCGGCTGGCGGTCGCCCTCGCACTGGCCGTGGTCACCGCGGGCGTCGAGGTCGCCGGCGGCCTGCTCTCCGGATCGCTCGCGCTGCTGGCGGACGCGGGGCACGTCTTCACGGACGCCACCGCGCTGAGCCTGGCGCTGGGCGCGGTCTGGCTGGCCCGCCGCCCGCACACTGCCCGGGCCACGTTCGGCTACCACCGCGTGGAGGTGCTGGCCGCCAGCGCGAACGGCCTGCTGCTCTTCGCCATCGCCGCGCTCGTCGCCTGGCACGCCATCGAACGGCTGCGCGAGCCCTCGGCGGTGGAGCCGGGCCTGCTGCTCTCGGTCGCGCTATTCGGCCTGGCGATGAACGCCGTGGCGTGGGTAATGCTGCACGGCTCGGAGTCCGTGAACGTGCGCGCGGCTCGGCTGCACGTCCTGAGCGACCTCGGCGGTTCGGTGGCGGCGGTGGCAGCGGGCGTGATCGCGCTCACCACCGGTTGGGAGCGGGCGGACCCACTGCTGTCGCTGTTCATCGTGGTGCTGGTCTGCCTGGGGGCGTGGCGGCTGCTCTCGGACACCGTGGGCATCTTGATGGAGCGCGCGCCCGCCGGCGTGGACCTGGCGGACGTGGAGGCGGCGTTGCGGACGGTCCCCGGCATCATCCACGTGCACGACGTCCATGCGTGGACGGTGACCAGCGGCTTCGTGGTGTTCACCGCGCACGTGGAGGTGACCTCGGAGGATGTGCTGGGCACGGTGCACGCGGCGGTGGACCTGCTCCGCGACCGCTACGGCATCGAGCACGCCGCCATCCACCCGGAGCCCGCACGCCTGCTGACGCTGGGGGATCCGGAGGCGTAGGCCGAGAGCCGGGGGCGCGGCCACGAAGTGGCTCGAAGCGCAGAACAACCCCTCCCCAACCCTCCCCCCTCAAGGGGGAGGGGGCTGGTCTGCCGGCCCGATAGGACGCGGGCAGCCGTGGCTCCCGCTCCCCTCCCGCGGCTCCCCGCCGACTCCCCTGCCGCCGTAGGGGCGCAGCGCACTGCGCCCGCCCGCACCGTCGTCGGACGACCTCGGCGCTTCGAGGGCTCGCGGAGCATCGAGGCGCCAGACTTCCCCCGCCCTCCCCCGCAAGGGGGGAAGGGGTCAGAGCGGAGAGGGGCCCTAGGCGAAGTCCCAGCGCGTGGCGGTCTGGGAGAACTGCGACTCGTGCTCGACGAAGCCGAAGGCGACCTCAGGGCCTACGAGGTAGCGCGTGCCCGGCGGACGGGCGCCGTACTTCACCTCGTACGCGGCGAGGTGGGCCTCGACCGTCGAGTCGTCCTCGATCCGCGTGGCGATGCCCTGGAGGATCACCGCCTCGTCGGCTCGCTCCGTGGTGACCACCACGCGGGGCTGAGCGGCGATGTTGCGCGCCTTGCGGGAGGACGCGCCGGTATCGAGGAGGAAGGCGCCGTCCAGCCAGACGCCCCACACCGGCGCAGCGTGCGGGACGCCCTCCGCGGAGGCGGTGCTCAGCCAGTAGTTGCGGCTGGCGGCGAGGCGCTCGACGGCCCAGGACCAGGGCAGGATGCCCTCGACGTCCGAGGGCACGCCGTAGTCCGTCATCCGGCGCGGGCGGCCGGGGATGGGATCGTCGCTGGACACGGGGTGCCCTACTTGGTCAGTTCGACCTTCCAGACCTTGGCCTCGGGATCCTCGTCCACGGTGACGATGCCCTGGCCCACCATGCGGGCGAGGTGGGCGCGCACCTGCCCTCCTGCGGCGCGGCGGAGGCCCTTCTGGATCTCCGGGTAGAGCGCGCGGCGGATCTGGCGGTCGGTCGAGTAGCCGTGGTCGATGAGGTCGATGATCTGGCGGTCCCGCGTGGCACGGTGGTCGATCAGCTCCTGGATCTTGGCGTCGGTGGCGGAGACGGTGGGGCCGTGTCCGGGCGCGAACAACTTGCTCTGCAGTTCGCGCATGCGCACCAGCGAGTCCAGGTAGGCCTGCATGTCGCCGTGCGGCGGCGGACCAATGGCGCTGGTGCCCACGCCCAGGACGTTGTCCCCGGTGAAGAGCGTCAGCGTCTCCTCCACGAAGTAGCAGTTGTGTCCGGCGGTGTGGCCGGGAGTGTGCACCGCGCGCACCGTCAGGCCGCCCACCTTGAATGTCTCGCCGTCCGCCAGCGGGACGTCGATGGGCGTGTTGAACGCCTCCTCGCGCCACTGCTTCGCGCGTTCCGCCAGGTCCTTGTCGTCCGGCAGGTCGTCGTTGCCGGTCACGCCCTCGGGGACGGGAGTATGGAGCAGCGCCTCGTCGATGGGGTTGATGGCGGTGTTCGCGTGCAGGATGTCGCGCAGGCGGCGCCCGCCGGAGGTGTGGTCGAAGTGGTGGTGAGTGAAGGCGATGGTGCCCACGTTGAAGTTGGAGCCGTCACCTTCGAAGAACTTGCGGCGCGTGTCGATGGAGAGGTCGTCACCGAAGCCGGCGTCGATGAGGGCGGCCTCGTTGCCGTCGTGGAGGATCCAGACGTTGGAGGTGGGGAACGTGCGGGAGAACTGGCGCACCACCACCACGTGCTGGAGCAGGTTGTCGTTGACCGGCCGGGCGGAGGTCTGAACCGTGGGCTGATCGTCCGCGCCCTTGCCGGCCCCCTTGGCGGGCGCCGCGCCGATGCGGCGGCGGATCGTCTTCGTCGCCTTCCGTAGCGTCTTGCGCGCCCGCGAGGTGATGCCGCTGCTAGTGGTCCTGGCCATCTGGATCCCCTGCCCGCTCGCCCGGCTTCAACTGCCCGCATGGTAGCGGGGCGCGCTCCGGCGTGATGTGTGGCCTACGACTCCAGCCAGAGCACGTCGCCGGACAGGTCCGCTGGGTGCTCCTTCTCCGCGAACACCGCGTACTCCCGCCGCGAGTCCTCGATGGTGGTGTAACCGCCATGGCCCGGCAGGACGATGGTCTCCGGCTCCAGGGTGTGCAGCCGCGTGGTGATCGAGCCGATGAGCACCTGCAGGTCCTCCGGCGTACGCGTCCGCCCGGGGCCGCCCGGGAACAACGTGTCGCCGGTCAGGACGGCCTTGTGCGCCAGCAGGCAGATGGAGCCGGGGGTGTGCCCCGGCGTGTGGATCACCTGCACCTGCGCGGAACCCACGTTGAAGACCTCGCCGTCCGCCAGGCCCTGGATGCCTCGTGATTCGTCCAGGTTCGTCTCCTCCGCGCCGGCGTACACGGGCGCGTCCGTGTGCTGCCGCAGCGCCTCGAAGCCCAGCCAGTGGTCGAAGTGCGAGTGCGTGACCACGATGCGCTCGATGGGCTCGTCCCCCAGCGCCTCGATCACCGCCTCGATGCCCTCGGGTGCGTCCACGATGGTGACGCCGCCGCCGTCCGGCGAGCGCAGGACGTAGCAGTTGTTTCCCATCCGCCCGAGGTTCTCGAACGACTCGATGGTGATCTGCTTCTCCGTGTACACCTGGGCCATCGCCGTCCTCCACTCACCCTGCCGTGCGCTCACCCGCCGACCGGGGTGCGCCGGGCATCGAGGGTACCCGATGCGAGTGGGGGCCCCGGAGCATCAAGGTGGGCGCGGCTCAGATCACCCTCTCCCCAACCCTCCCCCCTCGAGGGGAGGGGGCAGGTCCACCACTCCGGGCGCTCGAGGTGGGCCGCCCGCCTGGTCAGGCCGAGCGACCAAGGCATGGCGCCTCCCCTGCGCGTAGATTGGACGCATGGCCGAGGAACGCGAGTTCACGCTGGAAGAGGCGCGCAGCGTCCTGGCCGCGCTGCGCTCGGTCTCCTCGGACGGGCTGCGCGCGCCGTTCTCGCGAGGGGACGCCCTCGCGATCCTCGCGGCCGGCGCGGAGGTGAAGGACCTGGCGGCGGGCCTGCTGGACTTCCCTACCACCGTCGAGGGCGTGCCCGCCTACTGGTGCTGGCGCGCCGGCGAAGACGACATCGAGTGGTGGCACCCGCAGAGCACCGGCTTCGCCGGCCGCCAGCACGTGGACGACCTGCCGCCACACGCTCGCTAGGCCCGCTGTCTCTCCGGCGCCGTGCCCAGCCCGCAGCGCCCGCCCCGCACCCATGCCAGTCCGTCCGCCGCCAGCGCGTCGATCAGCCCTCGCACGCGCGTGCGTGCCGAGGGGTCGTCGCCGGCGAGTCGGCGCACCAGCGCAGCCCGGGAGATCGAGGTGGCGCCTCCCGCGTGCGCGTCGCGGAGCGCCTGCATGATGCGGCCGCGCCACTGGCGGTCGCTGCCGTCCCACCGTCCCTGGGCGCGCACCGGCTCCGCAGTCTCGCCGGCCTCGAAGCGCGGGCGCGCCGCGCATAGCGAGGACAACGCGCACCCCGCGCAGCGGGGACGGGGCAGGCACACCGTGGCGCCGTAGTCCATGAGCGCGGGATTCCAGCGCTCTGCTTCGCCCGGTGGCAGCAGCCGCCGCGCCATCGCGGCGATCTCCACCGACGAAGTCTCACGCGCCGGCTGCAGATCGCCGAAGACCACGCGCCCGATCACACGCACGATGTTCGTGTCCACCGCCGCCGCGTCATCGCCGAAGCCGAAGGTGCGGATGATCGCGGCGGTGAACGGGCCCACGCCCGGCAACGCCAGCAGCGCCTCCGGCTCGCGGGGGAGCGCGCCGCCGTGCTGCGCGACGCAACGTCGAGCCGCCTCGTGTAGGTGGGCGGCACGCCTCGGGTATCCGGCACGCCCCCACACGCGGAGCACGTCCGCGCGGTCTGCGTCCGCCAGGGCCGACACGGTGGGGAAGGCGGCCATCCAGCGCTCGAAGATCTCCAGGACACGCGGCATCTGGGTCTGCTGCGCGGCGACGGCCGCGACCATGGCTGCGTAGGGGTCACGGCCGGTACGCCACGGAAACGGCTGCTCGTGCTCGTCGTACCAGGCGAGCAGCCGCCGCCGGATGGCGCGCACCCGCGCCGGCGGAACGGGCGGGAGCACGACAGGGCCGCGCGGCGAAGCCTTGGAGGTCATGCGCGGAGTATGGGGGCGGCGGCGAGCACGGTCAGCCTCGTGCAGTGGGCCTCGGCCGCTGCGGAGGGGCTAACCTCCAGGGAGGGCGCCGTGCGAGGCGCTCGGGCGTCGGGCCGGGCCCGATGACGTACAGCGCCCGTCCATCCGCGGGCGCAGGGAGGCATCATGTTCAGCAGCATCCTCGTGACACTCGACGGCTCCCCCTACAGCGAGCGAGTCCTCGGGTACGTCCCGGACCTCGCCCAACTGGGCGGCGCCCAGGTCACGCTCCTCACGGTCGTGCCTGAGGACGCTGTGCCCTCCACCGCATCCGAAGATGATCGCCTCGCCCCGTACAGCGCCTACCTGGAGCAGGCAAAGGCCCGGCTCACCACCGAGGGGCTGGACGGCGTGGAGGTCCAGGCACGGATCGGCGTCCCCGCCCGGGTGATCGTCCAAGTCGCGCGGGAGCAGCATGCGGACCTCATCGCGATGAGTACGCAGGGGCTGGGCGCCGAGCACGACCAGGCACTGGGCGGCGTTGCGTCCAAGGTGCTGGCGAACGCCCCGTGCCCGGTCTTCATGGTGCGCGTGTCCCGGCCGCTACCGGCGCGCGGTCCAGCCGAGGAACGCTGGCAGGAAGAGGGTGGAGCCAACGTGGGCTAGGGGGTCAGCCTCGGCCGGGAGCGTCCGGCCCTCTGGAGTGGGCGCGCTCGGCGGCAGGCGTGGTGTGCACCATGAACTTGCACGTCGCGTCGCCGCGGGCGCGCGAGGAGACGAGGTCCACATCCAGGTTCGTGAGCGCGCCGAGGAACGCCGCGTCCAGGTCGCAGGCGGCGGTGGAGGACTCCACCACGTCATGAAAGGGGCAAGTGCGGTGCTCCACCATGAAGCCCCCGATGGTCCGCTGCGACTCCACCACCACGTCCTGCTCGCGCAGCACTTCGCACAGCGAGTGCACCCGCTCGGTCGGCACGCCGTGCGCCACCCGCGCCGCGTGCGGCTCCGCCAGCGCACGCGCGGCCTCCCGCATCAGCGCGTCGAAGTCCTCGCGCGGCAGGCGCTCGCGGGCGGTGGTGATCACGGCCATGGCCAGCCGGTCATACGCCTTGGGGTACAGGGCTTCGCCCTGCTCCGTGAGACGGAAGGTCAGTGCTGGCCTGCCGATGCGTCCTCGGACCTCGCGGCTGGCAATGAGTCCCTCGCGCTCCAGGATCATCAGGTGCTGACGCACGCCCGTGGCGGTGAGTTCCAGGTGTTCGCCCAGCGCGCGCACGTTCGCTTCGCCGTGCTCGCGGAGGTAGTCCAGGATCTGCTGTCGTGTGGCCTGCATCAGTCCATGCCCTCTGACGGCGCCCCTCGACACTGGTGTCGGTTGGCCCGTCTGACCTGTCACGTCCATCATAGCCCTACCGGCGGTCCGCCCAGCCCTGCCGCCATGCGTACTGGAGCCCAGCATGTCTGACTTAAGTCACCCCGCGACCCTGCTCGCCCTCGCAGATGCCACGGTGCAGCGCGCGGCAGACGGCCTGCGCGCGCAATTGAAGGAAGTGGCCTCGCTGATCGATCCCTTCCCCCCGTTCCCCGGCGCGGTCTTCGCGTACGGCATCGAGGTGGACCCGCCAGGCGGCGGCGACCCGGACCTGGGCTGCGTCATCCTGGGTAACGACGGCGCGCTCTACGAACTGAGCATCGGCCTGGACGCCACCCAGTCCGCGCCGGGCGCGGACGCCGCGGGCGAACGCCACGAGGAACTCCTGCCGCTGGACCTCCCGCCCGCGCGCTACATCCCCTACGCCCACGCCGCGATAGCGGCCGCGGTGCAGTACCTGGAGTCCGGGCAGGCGGGTGATGCCGGGTGACCGTCCCGTTCCAGGCGCTGCAAGACGCCGACCCTGACCTGGCCGAGTTCGTCGGAGCGCGCCTGCACGGACGCGTGGGCTACCTGGCGACGGTGCGCGCGGACGGGCGGCCGCGCGTGCACCCCGTGACGCCGGGCGTGGGCGCGGACTTTGCGGATGGCGCGGAACTCTTCGTCTTCATGGAGCCCACGTCCCCGAAGGGCCGGGACCTGGAGCGCGGCTCTGCCTTCGCGCTGCACGCGGGCGTGGAGGACGACTCCGGCGGCGAGGGCGAGGCGGTGGTGACGGGCTTCGGGGAGCGGGTGCTTGACCCGGAGGTACGGCGGCGCGCCGTGTCGGCGTGCGCCTACGAACCTCGCGAGCGATACATCCTGTTCCTGCTCCGGGTCCAGGAGGTGACGGCCCGCCGCTACCGGGACGGGGCGCCGGTCACGCAGCGCTGGCGCTACTCCGCCGAGTAGTCGCCGGACTTGCCGCCGGACTTCGCCACGAGGCGCACCGCCTCGATGCGCATGCCGCGCTCCACCGCCTTGCACATGTCATACACGGTCAGCGCGGCCACGCTCACGGCGGTGAGCGCCTCCATCTCCACGCCCGTCTGCCCGGACACGCGCACCGTGGCGGTCACCTCGATGGCGTCGCCGGCGTCCGAGGGCGCCAGGTCCACGGTCACGCCGCTGATGGGCAGCGGGTGGCACATCGGGATCAGTTCGTGCGTGCGCTTGGCGGCCATGATCCCGGCGATGCGGGCGGTGGCCAGCACGTCACCCTTGGGAGCCCGGCCCTCCACGATCATCGCCAGCGTCTCGGGCAGCATCACCACGCGCCCGCGCGCAGTGGCCTCCCGGCTGGTAACGTCCTTCGCGGAGACGTCCACCATCCGCGCGTTGCCGCGCTCGTCCAGGTGGGAGAGTGCCTGCTGCGGTGCGGACGGATCAGGGTCGGTCATGCGGTGAGTCTACCCGCCGATGTAGGACATCTCGACGCGCTTGCGGGAGCCGGGAGTGGCCTGCGTGCGCACCTCCGAGTAGCGGTCCGTGCGCGCACGCCACGTCTGGTCGATCAGCGCACCGACCTCCTCGTCGCTCGCGCCCGCCCGCATCGGCCCGCGGAAGTCGATGCCCTCCGAAGCGAAGAGGCAGGTGTAGAGGCTGCCCTCCGCTGAGAGGCGAGCGCGGGTGCAGGTGCCGCAGAAGGGCTGCGTCACGCTGGTGATGAATCCCACCTCGCCCGCACCGTCGCGGTAGCGGTAGCGCTGCGCGACCTCCCCGGTGTAGTTCGCCTCCACCGGCTCGAGGGGGAACCGCGCGTCAATGACGCGGACGAGTTCAGAGGCCGGAACCACCTCGTCCATCTGCCAGCCGTTGGTGCTGCCCACGTCCATGAACTCGATGAAGCGGACGATGTGCGGGGTGCCGCGGAAGTGCTCCGTCAATTGCAGCACGGTGTGGTCGTTCACGCCTCGGCGCACCACGGCGTTGACCTTGACCGGGCCCAGGCCGGCGGCCGCCGCGGCGTCGATACCCTCCAGCACCATGGCCACCGGGAAGTCCATGTCGTTCATGGCTCGGAAGGTGGGGTCGTCCAGCGAGTCTAGGCTGACGGTCACGCGGTCCAGGCCGGCGTCCGCCAGCGGCTGGGCCAGGTGCTTGAGCATGGTGGCGTTGGTGGTCATCGCGATGTCCACGTCCGGGATCTCGCGGAGCATGGCGACCAGCGCGGGCAACTGCGCGCGCAGAGTGGGCTCGCCGCCGGTGAGACGCAACTTCCGCACCCCGCGCTCCGCGAAGACCCGCGCCACGCGCGTGATCTCCTCGAAGGTCAGGACCTCGCTCCGCGGCAGGAACTCGAAGTTGGGGCCGAAGACTTCCTTGGGCATGCAGTAGCGGCAGCGGAAGTTGCAGCGGTCCGTGACGGAGATGCGCAGGTCATGCAGCGGCCGCCCGAGCGTGTCTACCAGCGCCGCGCCGTGCTGCTGTTCCGGTGCGTCAAAGTCCGGGTGTGACATCCCTCAGAGGGTAGCGCACCGTCTTGCCCAGCGGGGCATGACGCTCTCCCGCGCGCGTCCCTCGCGCGTCGCATGGCCGCCCCCCCACGGCCCTGAACCGGCGGGCGTAGGATCGAGGCATGACCCGCGCAGCCTCCTCCGCGGCCCCCCCCACACCGGATGCGCGAGCACACTTGGTGGTGTCCGCGGTCGGCGGCTCGGCGCTCGAGGAGCGCGCCCGCGCCGAGGCCGCGCGGCTCGGGCTGCCCTTCGAGGCGGACCCGGCGGCGGGCGACCTCGCGCTGCTGCTGGACGAGCACGGCTGGGCGCTGCTGGACCCGCGGCCCGGCGCGCCGGGAGCGGTGCGCTGCGACCTGCTTGCCGGTGAACTGGGCGAGCGTCTGCGGGCGGGCGGGCGAGGCGAGTCCCGCCTTGCCCGTGCGCTGGGCCTGAAGCGCCACCCGGCTCCGCTGGTGCTGGACGCCACCGCCGGCCTGGGCCGCGAGAGCGCGCTCGCCGCCGCGCTCGGCTGCCACGTAATCGCCTGTGAACGCTCGCCCGTGGTGGCGCTGCTGCTGCGCGGCGGCCTGGAGCGCGCCAGCGCCGCCGGGCTGGCCCCCCTGGTGTCCCGCATCGACCTGCGCGTACGGGACGCGCGAGAGGTGATGGCGGGGCTCCCCGAGGACGGCCGCCCGGACGTCGTCCTGGTGGATCCGATGTTCCCCGAGCGCCGAAAGACCGCGGCGGCGAAGAAGGAGATGCAACTCCTGCAGCGCCTCCTGGGACACGGCGACGCAGAGGGCGAGACAGGCGAGGCGCCGGCCCTCCTGGCCGCCGCGCTGACTGCCGCCCGCCGCCGGGTGGTGGTGAAGCGTCCCGTCCACGCGCCGCCGATCGCCCTGGGGGAGCGCCGTCCCGACCTGGCAGTGGATGGCCGCGCCGCACGGTACGACGTCTACCTCATCGCCCCCGAGCGCGGGCGGGACACGGGCGACTGAGGATGGCGACGGCGCCGTGGCTGCTGTCGCTCTCGCTGATGTGGTTCGGGTGGGGCGCCTCCACCACCATGCTCGGGATCTTCGCCCTGGGCATCGGCACGGCGTGGGTGATCGGGCTCTTCGCCGCGGACCGCACGCCGCGCGCACTGCTGTGGGCCACGGGCACGTGGGCGCTGGGGTGGCTGCCGGCGCTGGTGTTCCAGCCGTGGCTCCTCGCCGTGCCGGCGGCGCTCCTGGCCCTGCACTACCGCTGGCGCAGACGCGAGACCGCCTGGCGACAGCGTCTGCGGGAGTTCGAGGACCGCGAGCGCCGGGGTGCCTGAGTTTCGTACCGCCCGTAAACAGGAAGGGCTCCGGCAATTGCCGGAGCCCTTCGCGTTCGCGCCGTGAGTGGCGGTGAACTTACTCGGCGGTGAACTCGCCGAACATGCCCTCCACGAAGTGCGGCGGGCCGCCCTCGACCTCCGGGGGCTCGTCGCCGCTGCTCTGAGCGGCGTCGATGTACTCCTGCGGGTCCGCGCCCACGGGGATGAAGCAGGCCACCACGTAGCGGCCGGCCTCGGTCACCTCGCCGGTACCCAGGACGGGCATGCCGTCCTCACCGGGCATGGCAATCAGCACCATGGACGGCGGGCCGGCGAAGAGCGCCATCTGCTCCTCCTCCGGGAGGGCGAGCAGGTCCTCCACGGAGCGCTCCTCGCCATCCGGGATGCGGAAGGCGACGAGTTCGTGCAGTTCCGCCTCGGAGGCGTTGGTGATGGTCAGCGTGTCGCCCACCGAGACGGTCTCCGGCAGGTCCTCGAACGCGTAGTCCACCGTCGTGACCTCGATGGTCTCGCCCTGGGCTGCCTCGGTCGGGGTCGCGGTGGCGGTCGCCGTCTCGGTCGTGGCCTGCGTCGGGGAGGCGGTGGCCTCCACGGTCGTGGTCGGAGTCGCGGTGACGTCGTCGCCGTTGTCCTCGCCGTCGTCGCCGCAGGCGCCGAGCACCAGCGCGCCGGCGAGGGCCAGCGGCACCAGCATCATGCGTCCAGAACGCATCCGGTTCGCAAACATTCGTTCCCTCATCCTCTGTGCGCGCGCCCGGGAAGGGCGGGCGCTGCCCTCGACCGATCCGGGGTACCGGCCCCCGGTCGAGGTGTGGCGGTTGATTCGAGGAACTATTGGGGCGACTGAACTAGTGATCAAGCAGATTTGGCGGCTGCCTCGGTTGCAAATGTATGCCGCCAATGATGCGCGTAATCATTGCATCTCAAGTACAAGTATGCGGATTGTGATGTCCGACGATAGCCGGCTCCATCAGGCGGGGGCCAGGCGCCCTGCGCGTGAGCGGGCGGGGTGGCATCCCCGCCTCGCGGCCTAGTCCTGGTGCAACCGCAGGCGCTCGATGGTCTCGCGCAGCGCGGCCAGCGCCCGGCCCCGATGCGAGACGGCGTTCTTCTGCTCCGGCGTCAACTCCGCGGCCGTGCGGCCGCCCAGGCCTGCCACCTCGAACACCGGGTCGTAGCCGTGGCCGTTGGTGCCGCGAGGCTCCAGGGCAATGCGGCCTTCCACCACGCCCTCCCGCACCACCGGCCGGTTGCCCGGGACCGCCAGGGCCACCACGGCGCGGAAGCGCGCGGTGCGCCGCGCGGGCGGGACGCCCTCCAACCTGGGCAGCAGCAGGCGGTAGCGGTCCTCGTCCGTGCGGGCGTGCAGCCCGCCGAACCGCGCGGACAGCGGCCCCGGCTCGCCGCCCAGCGCATCCACCTCCAGGCCGGAGTCGTCCGCCAGGGCGGGCAGGCCGCTGGCCCGCGCGACGGCGGTCGCCTTGTTGACGGCGTTCTCGGCGTACGAGCGGTCCGTCTCCACGATCGGTGGCACGGCCGTGCCCGCCTCCTCCGGCGTCAGCAACTCGAAGCCGAGGTCCCCCAGGATCTCGCGGATCTCCCGCACCTTGCCGGCGTTGGAGGTGGCCAGCAGGATGCGCCGAGTCTCCCGCGGGTAGTCCACGCGCAGGGGGGAGTCCACGCGCTCGTCTCGCGTGAAGGGACGCTCCGGCGGCGTGGGGACGTTCGGGGTGGTGGGTGGGACGGTCATGGGTCGCTCGCTCTCCGCTGGCTACGCCGCGCACCGGCGTGTAGAGGTCACGCATCGAGGTTAGGCGAGCGGCAGGGGTCAGGTCGTGCTGGTGTAGGCGACTCGGTAGCGCTCCACGGCGGCCGCGGCGCCGGCGATCATCGGTCCGCGCTGGTGCGGAGCGGTGACCGGCACGTCCAACACGGAGCGCCCGCCATCAATGGCGCCGCCGCCGGCGACCTCCATCACCATGCCGATGGGGCAGACCTCGTAGAGCATGCGCAGTTTGCCGGACGGAGAGGCGGAGTCCTCCGGGTAGAGGAACACGCCGCCAGACAGCAGCACGCGCAGGATGTCCTCCACCATCGATCCGCTGTAGCGCCCGCCCAGGCCGTCCGAGGCCGCGTCCACGCCGGCGGTCACGGCGGACGACCAGCGCGCGCGGTAGGTCCAGTTGATGCTGGTGTACTTCGCATCCGGCACCCGGATCGCCGGGAAGGCCAACCGCCACTCGCGCGCCTCGGGGTCGAACGCGAAGCCGTCCACCCCCTCGGGCGTGGCGATGACCAGCACGGCCGGCAGGCCGTAGACCACGAACGCCGCGGCCACCTGTTGCCGGCCGGTCGCGGGCGCGGCCTCGGACGGTGCCGCGGCCATCCCCTCGTACACGCCCAGCACGGATCCCACGGCCGCCACGCCAATGTTGGAGGAGCCGTCCAGCGGGTCGAAGCAGCACGTGTACGGACCGTCGCCCACCTCGATGGGCTCGGCCTCCTCCTCGGAGATGAGACGAGCCACGCCGGGGACGGACGCCAGGGTGTCGCGGAAGATCTCGTTGGCGGCTTCGTCCAGTTTCGCGGTGGCCTCGGCCTGCGCGTTGACCGCGCCGGTGTGGCCCAGCATGCCGTCCAGCGGCGCCGTGGCCAGGCGGTCGCGCAGCGCCGTGGCGGCTTCTGCGAAGCGCACCAGGATCGCACAGACCTCGGCAGGGGCGCGCTCCGCCAGCGCCTCCGCCACGGTGGCGGTAGTGCGTTGGATCCCCAGGGCGTCTCCGCTGCCGGTAGGTGCGGTCATGGGTTCCCGGCCGTCAGGCCGTGTACTCCTTCTCTCCGCGGTAGACGGACATCGCCTCGTCCACGGACCAGCCGCCGTAAGTCACGGAGGAGATCGCCTGCGTCATGCGCACGGCCTCCGCCAGCGGCTTCTGATGGATGTTGCGGCCGGTGGCGCTGCCCGCGGCGCCGCTGATGAAGATCTGGTCGTGCAAGGTCTGCAGGAAGCCCTGCACGTCAATACCCTCCCCGCCGGCAGTGATGAGCCGAGTGCGGCCGGCGGCCCGTACCGCCTCCCGGAATGCCTCCGGCACGGAGGAGCCGTCCTCCGTCTTCGGGTAGTTCACCTTGCAGAAGTCCGCACCCAACGTGGCGGCCAGGCCGGCGCAGCCGGCGATCAGGTGCGGGTCGCGCTCGTTGGGGACGGCTGCGCCGCGCGGGTATACCCAGAACACGGCCAGCAGGCCGTTGCGGTGCGCCTGGTAGGCTAGTTGGGCGGCGCCGGCCATCTGCTCGGACTCGTAGATGCTCCCGGGGTAGACCGTGTAGCCCACGCCCACGATGTTCAGGCCCGCCTCCCGCAGCGTGAGCACCTGGTCAATGGTGACCCAGTCCTGGCTGCGAGGATCGGCCTGCTTGGTGCCGATGAGGTGCGTCTTGCTGTTGACCTTCACCAGGTAGGGCACGTCCGTGTAGTCCGGCCCGTACCGCGCGATCAGCCCCAACTGCGAGGCGAAGCAACCCACCACGCCCTGGTCCGCGATGCGGAACAGGTGCTCCGGGTCGGCGTCGTCCGGGGCGATGGGACCGTTCTTGGTCTCGCCGAAGAAGTCATCGTTCAGGTGCTCCACCTTCTGGTCGCCGGCGAAGAGCGCCAGGCGGCCGGTGTCGCGCGTGACCAGGCTGAAGTTGGAGCGGTAGGTGTCCACGCGGTCGCCGGGCACGTCCGCCGGGACGTGGGCGTGGGTGATGATCTCGATGGCCATGGCGGCTCCCCCTGCTGTGCTGTGTCCTGCACCCGCACCGGCGCGCTCTAACCGGCGCTCCGAGGACGGTCGTCGAAACGTGACGCCCGGGCCGCTCCCCCGCGGGCCGGCGTGCTGCCAAGGATGCGGAGCAGAGGGAGATTATAGGTGAAGCCGCGGCGCTCTTCCTTGCGCTCCCGTAACGCCTAGATCTCCGACCAGCGGCCCGCCATCTTCGAGGTCGCGGACGGCATCGAGGCATGCTCCATCTCGTCCAGCGGCAGGCGGTGCGGTTCGAACGGCCCATGGCGGCGCAGGTAGTCCGTCACCTGGCCCGCCTCGCGCCGAGCGCCCTCGAACGCCACGTCCGCGAAGAGGTCGCGCGGGCCCGCCAGGCGGCCCTCCGCCAGTTGGTAGCCCAGCGCCACCACGCGAGGCGGCCCGTCCGAGCGGGTGCCGCCCGAGTCCGGAAGGCCCACTGGCATCAGTGGGCCGCGGTGGGAGCCGCGCAGGCCGCCCTCCACCAGGTGAGGGGTGGCGAAGGGCTCCAGCACCTCGCCCACGGCCGGGAACGCGCCCTGGGCGCGCACGATCAGCGCCGGCCCGTCGGGCCCCTGGTAGCGTCCGGCGATCTCCGTGGCCCGTGCCGTGGAGGAGACGGCGGCCACCTCGCCGGTCGAGCGCCCCACCACGCGCTTCACGGCGTAACGACCGGGCGAGGAGATGAAGGCCAGCAGGTCGTACGCCTCCTCCGGCGTGCTCAGAATGATCTTGCGGTGCTCCTGGAGATCATGCACCTCGAAGGCGAAGCCGGCGTGCAGGGCGTCCGAGACGATGAGGCCGGGCGTGTTGAACGGGTCCGCGAAGGCCTGGTAGAGCGGCAGGTTGAAGGCCCCCGCCCCCGCCTGGTCCGCCACGAACACCACGACCGGCTCGGACGGCCGCTCCGTCAGCGTCAGTTCGGCGCAACCCGGGCCCATGCCGCGCAGGTTGCCGGAGAACGAATCCGCCAGCAGGTCCTGGCCGGCCCCGTACAGGTGGAGGCCGCGCGCCACGTCCGCGGCGGCGAGCAGCGTGTCCCAGGCGGCGCGGTGGACCTCCTCGTGGTCCTCGCCGTGGCCGTGCGCCAGCACCAGGAAGATGCCGTCGCCGCAGGCGTGCGCTTGCGCGTCCGTGAACGTCCTCGCCTGGACGGCCTGCGCCAGCCGCTCGCGGGCGGCCTCCAGCACGTCCGGGTGCGTAGCGCCGCGGCCCGCGAGGCCCCCCACCTCTGCCCTGATCACGCTCAGCGTCTGCGGCATCCGCGCCCTCCGGCCGTGCTCGCCCCGCCGACGGCGCGGGCGCTGGCAGCGTACCCGTCCGCCCGAGGCCGATCGAGCCTTCCCACACCGGCCGCTGGCCCTACGAGCAGGCGTTATATTCCCGGCACAACGGGCGCGACCACGCGCCACACCGGACGCCCCCGCCCCCGGGGCGAGACCCGCGGCACGCGCGCGAACGACCCCGCGGCCGCAGGAGGAGGAGCAGCATGACCACAACCAGCAACGCCCCCCGGAGCATCGAGGCAGCCACGGCCGACATCGAGGTGCGCGATGGCGCCCTCGTCGGCCCCGTGAAGGCGCCGGCGAACCTGGCCTCCGGACTGGGCGCCGGCAGCATCCACGACGACAAGACGGCACAGCGCCTCGGCTTCTCCGGCGGCACCGTGGCCGGCTCCGTGCACATGCAGCAGTTCCCGCCGCTCCTGGTGCGGGCGTTTGGCCCGGAGTGGTTCGAGCGCGGCGGCCTCTCCTGCTACTTCCAGAACGCCACCACGCACGGCATCCCGGTGCGCCCGTTCGCCCGGGTGCCGGAGCGCAAGACCGATGCCCAGATCGACATCTGGGCGAAGAAGGAAGACGGCACGCGCGTGCTGGAGGGCACGGCGAAGGTGGGTAACCCGGGCGACCCCTCGGTGCTGGCGGAGCGCCTGCGCAACCTGCCGCCGCGCGGCGACGTGCGGATCCTGGGCCACATCCAGCCCGGCCTGAAGACGGACGCCTACCCGACGCGCCTGGAATCGGAGAAGGCGGCGCGCGGCATCGCCGCGATGACCGAGCCGCTGACCTGGTACACGGAGTCCTCGCCCTGGGGCGGGCCGATCATCAACCCCGGCCAGGCCGTGGGCATCCTGCGCGCCTGCGAACCGGGGTTTGACCTGCGTCGCCACAAGTCGGTGGGGCTCTTCGGCGCCATCGAGATCAACCACCTGGCGGGGCCGATGTTCCTGGACCGCGACTATGAGTCGCGCGGCGAGGTCCTGGCCGTGGGCGAGACCCCGAAGTCGGAGTACATCTGGTACCACACGTGGCTGTCTGACCAGGGCACGGACGTCGCGGAGATGATCATGATGCTCCGCTTCATGAAGGGCTCGTCCGACCTCTGGGAGTAGCGCCGCCTACGCGGGGTTCACCCCCCGGGACCGGAGCACCGTGATGGTCGCCTCCGCCAGGGGGCGACACTTCACCTGCAGGTCCCAGTCCAGGTCCGCGGAGGACTCCAGGAACCGCTCCAGTTCCGCCAGCACCCCCGGGTAGCGGCGCAGTTCGTGTTCCACGTCCACGGCGCGGTAGCCCTGCAACTTGCGAGGGCCCTGGCGGCCACCCTCTGCCATATACCAGTCGCGGAAGGCCACGCCGCACCCGGCCGCGAACATCATGCCGCCCAGCGGCGTCGCGATCGGCGGGACACCCTGCGCCAGCGCGCGCAGGGTCTCGCGGCGGTGGGTGGACTCGTACTCCATCATGAGATGGCCGCCCGGCGGCACGAGGCGGCCCAGCGCCTCGATGACCTGCATGTCGATGCCCTCCGGGATCTCCACTTCGCCGCCCGGCACCGGCACCTGGCCGCGGAAGTCGGTGACCTCCACCCAGTGTTGGGCGGGGAACGCGCCCTCGTGGTGGAGGCCCACCAGCAGCGGTTCCAGCGTGCGACCCAGGTCCTGCGAGTCCAGGAAGGCGCGGAAGTACCTTGCCCCGCCCCGGCTCTCCGGCCCCGCCTCCACCACGAGCCGCACGCCCTGCCCCACCTCCGAGGCGTCAAGGTCCGCGAGCGGGTGGGCGGGCATCTCGGCGGCGGGGCGCCATGCGACGCTCGGGTGGTCTGAGGGAGGCAGCGTCTGCTCCGTTGCGATGGGCCTCGAAGGCGCGTGCTGGGGACGGCGACGAGGGTACACGCTCGCTGCCCGGCAGCCGACTCCCTCGGGAGTGCCCGGCTACACTGGCGCCCCATGACGGACGCCCCCACCCCCACCGGCGCCTCCGCTCTCGACGAGGCTGCGCTGCGCGCGTACATCACCGCCGCCCGCCGGCTGCTGGACCATGGCGGCTTCGAGCGCACCGGCGACGTGGCGCAGGCCAGGAAGTGGGACTTCGACCACATCTCCCGGTGGCTGGATGCGCACGGCCGCCCGGACCGGCGACTCACGGTCCACGTCGCGGGATCGAAGGGCAAGGGCTCGGTGGCCTCCATGGTGGCGGCGATGCTGCGCGAGGCGTGCCGCGCCACGGGCGGCGGGCCGGTGCTGCTGCTTACGTCCCCGGACCTGCACTCCGCGCGGGAGCGCATCCAGGTGGACGGCCAGCCGCTAGGCCATGGCGAGTTCGCGGAGGTGGCCGGGGAACTGCTGGACGACCCGGATGCGGCGGGCTGGTCCTACTTCGAGATGCTCACCGTGATGGGCTGGCTGGCCGGCGCGCGCGCCGGCTGCGAATGGCAGGTGGTGGAGGTGGGACTGGGCGGACGCCTGGACACCACCAATGCGCTCGCGGAGAAGCAGGTTGCCGTGGTCACGCCGATCGACCTGGAGCACGTGGCCATCCTCGGCGACTCCCTCCCGGCCGTGGCGCGCGAGAAGGCCGGCATCATCACCGGGCCCTGCGAGGTGGTCATCGAGCCGATGCGCCAGAGCGCCATCGACGTGATCCGCGCGCGTGCCGTGAAGGTGGGCGCCACGCCGCACGAGGTCACGGAGGAGTGCGCGATGCGCGTGCTCTCTTCCGGGCTGGAGGGCCAGAAGATTGACATCCGCACGCCCGTCCGGACGTACCGCAACCTGGAGGTCGCGCTGGTGGGCTCGTACCAGGTGGAGAACCTGGCCACCGCCCTGCGCGCAGCGGAACTCGCCTGGGCCACGGCCCATCCCGGCGAGGACCTGCCGGAGGCCGCCGTCCGGGAAGCGCTCCGCCGCTTCCACATGCCCGGCCGCTTCGAGGTGGTGAAGCAGAAGCCGCTGGTGATCCTGGACGGCCTGCACACTCCACTGGCGGCTCGCCGCTTCGCGGAAGGCTTGCGTGCCCTGCCCGTCCCTCGCCGCCGCGTGTGGGTGCTGGGGGTGCTCTCCGACAAGGCGGTGGGAGAGATGGTGGAGCCGCTACTCGTGGAGGGTGACGACGTCATCGTGACCCCGGCCGGCAGCGCCCGCTCGGCGGACGTGGGCGACGTGGTGCGCGCCGTGAACGCGCGCGGCGCCATCGCGCAGCGGGCCGCCTCGGTGGCGGACGCCCTGGACCGCGCCCGTGACCTGGCGGGAGAGCGTGGCGCGGTGCTGGTGGTGGGCTCGCTATACGTGGTGGCGGCGGCTCGGGAACACCTGCTGGGCATCGCCGGCGACCACGCACTCGGCCTCAGGTAGCGCCTCGGCCTCACGGTCGGGCGGGCCCCGAAGCCGGAAGTGCGGGTAGGATCGTCGCTCACACGTACTGGCTGTACGCGTCGAGGCGATGGAGGTCCAGATGGCTGACGGGCGACCGCGCGTCGTGGTGACCGGCATGGGCGTGATCTCGCCCCTGGGCATCGGCGTGGAGACGTTCTGGGCCAACGCGACCGCCGGCAGGTCCGGCGTGGCGCTGATGACCCAGGCGGACACCGCGGAGTTCCCCTGCAAGGTGGCCGGCGAGGTCAACGACTTTGACTTCACGCTGTACATGGACCGCAAGGACGGGCGCCGCATGGCGCGCTTCAGCCAGATGGCGGTCGCGGCCGCTCGGATGGCGCTGGACCACTCCGGCCTGGACCTGGGAGCGGTGGACCTGGAGCGCGTGGGCGTGGTGATAGGCAACGGTGGCGGCGGCCTGCCGAACGACCAGGAGGCCATGAACACCCTGCGGGAGCGCGGCGGGATGAAGGTGGACCCCTTCTACGTCTCCAAGCGCCTCTCCAACATGGCGGGCGGCAACGTGGCCATCCAGTTCGGGCTGCTGGGCTACAACAACACCGTCACCACCGCCTGCGCGGCGGGCACCCAGGCCATTGGCGACGCAGTGGAGGTCATCCGCCGCGGCGCCGCGGACGTGATGCTCGCGGGTGGCGCGGAGGCCGGCATCTGCGAACTGGGGCTCGCGGGCTTCTCCTCCATGCGCGCGCTCACCAGCGGCTTCAACGACACCCCGGAGCGCGCCTCCCGCCCCTTCGACCGCGACCGTGACGGCTTCGTACCGGGCGAGGGTTCCGGCGTGCTGGTGCTGGAGTCGCTGGAGCACGCCCGCGCGCGCGGCGCGGAGCCGCTGGCAGAAGTGACGGGCTACGGCGTGAGCGCGGACGCCGCCTACCTGGTCGCGCCCGCCGAGAACGGCGCCGGCGCCGCCCGCGCGATGCGCCTGGCCATGGCGAACGCCGGCATCGCCCCCACTTCCGTGGACGCGATCTCCGCGCACGCCACCTCCACGGACGTGGGCGACCGCGCGGAGACGGAGGCGATCAAGTCCGTGTTTGGCGAGTACGCCCCGCGGTTGCACGTCTCCGCCATGAAGTCGCAGATCGGCCACCTGCTGGGCGGCGCGGGCGGCGTGGAGACCGTGGCCGTGGTGCAGTCGCTCCGCACCGGCGTGGTGACGCCCACCCTGAACCTGGAGCACCCCGGCGAGGGCTGTGACCTGGACTACGTGGCGAACGACGCCCGCGAGGTCCGCCCGCGCGTGATCCTGAAGAATTCCTTCGGCTTCGGCGGCCAAAACGCCGTGCTGGTGCTGCAGCGGTTCGAGGGCTAGCGATGCCAACCTTCCGCCGACCATCCTGCAGAGCGGCAGGACCGCCACCGGGCTGGAGGTGCCGCCGGAGGTCGTGGAGGCGCTCGGCTCCGGAAAGCGCCCGGCCGTCACCGTGACGCTGAACGGCGACTACTCCTACCGCAGCACCGTGGCCGTGATGGGCGGGCAGTTCCTCATCCCGCTGGCAGCCGAGCACCGCGAGGGCGCGGGCGTCTCCGCCGGGGACGAGGTGGAGGTCACGCTGGACCTGGACACGGCACCCCGCGAGGTGGAGGTCCCGGAGGACTTCCAGGCGGCCTTAGAGCCGGACACCGCCGCGCGCCACGCCTTCGAGGCCATGTCCTACAGCAACAAGCGCCGCCTGGTGCTCGCCATCGAGGCGGCCAAGAAGCCGGAGACGCGCGCCCGCCGCGTGGAGACCACCGTGGAAGAACTCCGCGAGGGGCGCGCGTAACCTCCTAGCCCGCCTGCTCCTGCCGCCCTTCGACGTACGCCGCCAGGTGCGCCAGCGTTTGCTGCCCGCCCTCGATGGCGCCGACCTCGCGCACCAACTGGTCGCGCACCGCCTTCGAGGCGAACACGGTCCGTAGCGTCACCTCGGTTGCACCGTCGCGCTCCTCCAGGGTGATGGAGCCCTCAAATGCGCCCGGGTCGTCCGGCCGCGAACCGTGGAGGTACTCGATGCGCTCGTTGGGGACGATGCGGCGGTACCCGATCCAGTTGTCCCAGTCAGTGCCGTCCGGGCCGTGCATCACGTAGACCCAGGAACCGCCCTCGCGGAAGTCCATGGAGTGCGTGGTGTTGGTGAAGCCGTCCGGCCCCCAGTACTGGTCCAGGTGGTGGGCCTCCGACAGCGCCTGGAACACCAGGGCGCGCGGCGCATGCACGGTGCGGGAGATCAAGATTTCGCGGTCGGCAGTGGTCGAGGAGGTCACTGCTGGATCCTTTCCAGGAGGTGCTCCAGGTTGTCGAAGGTCATCGCGATGCCCTCCTCCATCCCCATCCCCAGCACCTTCACCAGGTCGTCGGCGGTGGCGTACCGGGTGCGGTTGATCACCAGGGTGCCGCCGTCCCGCTCCACGTAGGTGTTCAGGCCGTGCCCCTCCGGGGGAATGGCATCGCCCTCCTCGTTGGAGAAGGCGTCCACGTAGCCCAGGCGCTCCGGGCGCTGGACCTCGTCGAAGGTCATCAGCCCCCAGGACTCGCCCCACTCCCCGCGCATGCAGTAGTGCCAGCGGCCGCCCTCGCGGACGTCCATCTCCTTGACCTCCGTGGAGGCATCGCCGGGCGCCCACCATTGCGAGATCAGTTCCGGTTCGGTGTACGCGCGCCACACCAGGTCGCGCGGCGCCTTGAAGAAGCGCTTGAGTTCGATCTCCACGTCGCTGACGCGGTCCAGGGTCATCTGTCCTGGCATCTGTGTTGTCCTCTCCTAGGTTCGGTCTTGCTTCCGGTGTCTTGGGCGTTCTCGTTGCCCCCGGACAACAGGGCGGCCAGGTAGGCCGCCAGCCGGTCCATGCGCCGCTCCCACGCCCGGCGGAGCAGCACCCGCGCGATGGCGGCGTTCATCCCGGGTTTGCGAGCAGGTCCTCCATCCGGTCGTAGGAGAGTGCCGCGCCCTCCTCCATGCCGGTCTGCACCACCATGTCCCGCGTCTCCCTGGAGTCGTAGCGGGAGATCGAGGTGAGGCGCGTGCGACCGTCCCGCTCCTCCAACGTGATGGTCACCACGCTGCCGTTGTCCGGGAACGGCGCGAAGACCTCCGTGTGGACGAGGCGCAGGGGCGCGGAGATCTCCCGGTACTCGCCGTAGAACTCCACTTCCGTGCCGTCCTCCTCGCGCGTGGCGAAGCGCCAGCGGCCGCCTACGCGCAGATCGATCTCGCAGGCGAGCCACTCGGCGGAGGGGAAACCCCACCACCGCCGGACGTGCTCCGGCTGCGTGTGCGCCTCGAAGACGCGAGCCGCCGGCGCTGCGAAGTCGCGCACCAACTGGTTCGAAAGGTCGTCCGGCAGGGTCACCTGCAAAGTGCCCGCGCGCTGTGCTGTCATTGCTGTCCCCCGTCGCTGTCCTGCTGCTGCAACTCGTTCAGGTAGTCCTCCAGGCGGTCGAAGCGCTCCTCCCACAGGCGGCGGTACTGCTCCACCCAGTCGGAGGCCTCCCGCAGCGGTTCCGGCCGGAGGCGGCAGGGCCGCCACTGGGCGTGGCGGGTCCGCGTCACCAGTCCGGCCCGCTCCAGCACCTTCAGGTGCTTGGACACGGCCGGCAGGCTCATCTGGAAGGGCTCCGCGATCTCCGTAACGGAGGCCTCGCCGTCCGCCAGCCGCGCGAGGATCGAACGCCGGGTCGGGTCCGCCAGTGCGGCGAACGTGGCGCTCAGGCGGTCCTCGTCGGCATCGGGCCGGGCCGCGGTCGCTGCGGTCGGGGTCATGTATTCAACCGTTCGGCTAACTAACCTAGTAGTTAAATACTGGCTCAGCGGCTACCCGTCAACCCCCGGACCGTCCAGTCCGAGGAAATCCGTGGAAAGTCTCCACCCCGCAGGCGGCGTCAGGCGTCTAACGGGAGCCCCGGTACACTCAATGTTCTGTGAAGTACCACCTCGTGACCCTCGGCTGCGCGAAGAACACCGTGGACTCGATGCGCCTGGAAGCGGCGCTCCGAGGCGGCCGCCACACGTCCGTGGCCGAGCCGGACGAGGCGGACCTGCTGCTGGTCAACACCTGCGGCTTCATCGACGCGGCGAAGGACGAGTCAATCGGCGTGGTGCGCGAACTGGACCAGGGCCGGCGGCAGGGCCAGCAGTTGTACGTCATCGGCTGCCTGACGCAGATCGCGGAGGAATCCGTGCGCCAGGCCGTGCCGGGCGTGGACGCCACCTTTGGCGCGGAGCAGTGGGACGCCATCGCGGCCTCGGTGGGGGCGGCCTCCGCCACGTTCGATATCCCGGACGGCGGCCTGCCGTTGCTGGGGCAGCCCAGTGCGTACCTCAAGATCTCGGACGGCTGTGACCGCCCCTGCACCTTCTGCATCATCCCCACCATCAAGGGCAAGATGCACTCCGGCCCGGCGCGCCAGTTGATCGCGGAGGCGCGCATGTACGCCGCCGCCGGTGCCCGCGAACTGGTGCTGGTCGCCCAGGACTCCACCGCCTACGGCGAGGACGAGGGCGACCGGGACGGCCTGGCCACGCTCCTGGAGGAGTTGTCCGCCGCCGTCCCTGAGGTCCCCTGGATCCGCCTGATGTACGCCTACCCCGGGCGCGTGACGCCTCGCCTGGCGGAGACCATGGCGGCGCTCCCCAACGTCGTCCCGTACCTGGACATGCCGCTGCAGCACGGCAGCGACGCCATGCTCCGGCGCATGAAGCGGCCTTCGCTGGCCAAGTCGCGCCAGAGCATCGAGGCGATCCGCGCCGCCATCCCGGACGTGGTGTTGCGCACCACCTTCATCGTGGGCTTCCCGGGCGAGACGGACGAGGAGTTCGAGGAACTCCTGGACTTCGTGGAGGAATACCGCATCGACCACGTCGGCGCGTTCACCTACTCACCGCAGCCGGGCACGCCCGCGGAACAGATGCCGCACCAGGTCCCGGAGGCGGTCAAGGAAGAGCGCTACGGCGCGCTGATGGAACTGGCGCAGGCGATCTCGCACGAGTCCAACCGCGCGATGGTGGGACGGGAAGTGGACATCCTGGTGGAGTCCCGCGAGCCCACCGCCTCCGCCGGCGGCGACCTGGTGGTGGTGGGACGCACGTTCCGCGATGCGCCGGAGGTGGACGGACTGGCCTTCCTGAAGGGCACCTACGCCATGGGGGAAATGGTCCGCGCCCGCGTGGACGGCGCCCTCCCGTACGACCTGCTCTGCTCACCTGTCGCAAAAACCTCAGTCACGCCGCGCTAGGCCCTCAGCAGCCCGCGTCCGGCCCCGAGGGTGCGCCACTCGCTATTCCTGTCATGGGGTGAATCAACGAGCATGCATGAGAAAAATGCGGACAAGCGTGCGATCTCGCATCCTGAACCGCCTCCACCGGTCATAATTAACGTGAATTTTACGTGATTGTGCCCACTTTCACTTGCGAAAGTGCGCACAATCACCGACACTGTGTACATCGGAAGACGGACGGCATGGGGAACAGCCCCAGAACGTACCGCACGACGGAGAAAGATCGAGTTCCCACCATGAACAACGCCATGATTCAGCGCATCTACAGCGACATCGCCCTGCGCGGCCGCCGCAACACCCCGACCTACAACGAGGTGAAGCGCGACGCCGCCGACCTGGCGAGCCGCATCGACCCGGTCCTGGGCCTGCGCTTCTAATACGGACCGCGCGGCGGAGGTAGACACCCCTCCTCTACCCCGCCCGACCGGACCAAACGCGCCCCGTCCCCGCGGGGCGCGTTTCCGTGTCTGTTCCCGTGTCTGGGAGCCTCGAGGCACACCCGACCTGAGTACAGGAAGGCCCGCCGCGAGGCGGGCCTTCTTCGTCGTACCGGCCGGGGGATCCGGCCCGTGCCCTAGACCGCGATAGCCGTGGGCTCTTCCGCGCGCTCGCGGACCATGCCGTCCAGGAGCAACTCCAGCGCCATGGTATGCGCGCACGTGCGCTCGTGTGCGAAGAACTCGCACTGACACTCCCAGGCGCCGTCCTCGAAGTGGACCTGGTGGTCGCCATTGTTGCCACGGACCGTGACCGTGAGCGCGCTGACATCGAAGCGCCCGCGCTCCTCCGCGTAGCGGTGCGCCTTCTCGATCTTCCCGATCATCCCTGAGTGCATGAAGACTCCTCGCGCTTCCGAAAACACAAACGCCACGGACATTCCGTGGCGTTCAGAGGGGAGCGATTGTGCTGCGAGCCATCCACTGGACACCTCCCCGTCTCTGTGGGGTCCAGGACTCTCGACACCCCGGACGCTACGCCTCCCCGATCCGGCTCGTCAACATTGCGCCCGCGGTCACGAACACACCCGGCTTACCCCCTGCCGAGGGCGGCCCGAACAGCCCCGGGGCGCCCTCAAGCCACCCCCGCGAGCACCTCGTAGCGGGGGCCCGCCGGGCCCATGTGGGAGCGCACCAACACCACTCGTCGGGCCACGAACGGCTCTTCCGGAGGCGGTGACAGGGCGGCCACCGCCTCCGCTACGGCGCGGCGCTGGCCGGGAGTCGCGCGGCGGTTCAGGCGGCCAAGGGTCACATGCGGGTTCAGTGGCCACTCCTCCGGCGGCACGCCGAGCGCCTCCTTCACCGCGGCGTCCACCCGCCCGGCCAGCGCGCGCAGGCCCCGGAGGTCGCCCTCCACGCGCAGTAGCGCCACGGCCATCCTCGCCGGCGGGCCGAACGTGGCCGGGGCTCCCAGCGTCAGTGCGACCTCCACGGGCGGGACGCGGCGACGGAGCGCGGCCTCCAGGTCCGGCACGCGCTCGGCGTCCACGTCGCCCAGGAAGCGCAGCGTGACGTGCATCAGCGCCGGGTCCACCAGGCGCAGCGCGTCCCGCACCTCCGAGGGCAATGCGCGCTGCACCGCGGCCGCCGCGCGGCGCCACGCCTCCGGCGCTTCGATGGCGACGAAGAGGCGCACGAGATGTCCCGCTCAGCCCTCGGCCGGGGCGATGCCCAGGAAGCGGGCGGCGTTACCGCCCAGCACGGCCGCGCGTTCCCCGTCGTCCGCCAGTGCCGCCGCCAGCGCCTCGCGGTCCGGCGTCTGCGCGCGCAGCGGGAAGTCCGAGCCCCACGCCAGGTGCCGAGCGCCCACCAGAGCGACCAGTGCGCGGTACACCTGGGCGGGCTCGTCCCGGCGGTAGAGCAGGGACGCGGCGGCGGTATCGAAGATCACGCGGTCCGCCTCGATGACCTCGCGCACCTCTGGCATCAGCGCAAAGAAGGGGAAGCCGCCACCCAGGTGCGCGGCGATCAGGCGGGCCTGCGGCCGCGCGAGCAGCACCTGCCACAGCCCACCGGGTGTCAGCCCGCCGGCCTTGCCGGGGTAGAGGTGCCCCACCTCCTCCGTGCAGTGCGCCAGCACCGGCAGCGGCGTGTCCGGAAACTTCGAGGGCTCCGTCTCGCGCACCTCGCCCAGGCCGGCAGCGCCTTCCGCCGGGGCGGGCGTGAACGCGAGGATGCGGCCGTCCGAGGCGGCGGCGGCGTCCAGGAGGTACGCCGAGTGCTCCCGTGCCAGACCGGCGTCGTCCCACCAGAAGCCGCACGCGACGGAGATGTCCGCGCCACCCGCGTCCATGGACGCGAGCAGGTCGTCCGCGGTCGCCATGCGGGCGCGAGGGTCGCCGTACATCTCCGCGAACACGGGCTCGCGCTCCGCGATGCGCGCCCGCCCGGCGATGAACTCCGGCGGAAACAGGTGCGTGTGGATGTCCACGATCACGCCGCGGATCGTACAGTGGGGGCATCCGAAGCGGCGGGGGTAGCGACGGCGTCCAAGTCCGTAGGCGAGTGCCTGCGGGCGAGGATCCGGACGGCGACCGCTTCAATGGCTCGACGATCCCAGGCACGCGCCCTCGATGACGGCGTCGCCCTGCCGGCGCTCCGGTTCGACGCGCCCGCCCGCGACCACGACGGCCCCGATGAACACGAGGACGACGCGCGGCTCGCCCCGTCATACGTCGCCCCGCGCGACGGCTGGTTCCGGCGCGTGCGTCCCGCCCTGCTCCTCTCCGTGCTGTGCGCCGCGCTCACCACGGCCACCTGGCTCGCCTGGAGTCCCGCCCTGGAGGGCGTTGCGGAGGGCGCATCCGCGCTCGCAGAGCGGGAGGGCGACGGCCAGACGCAGGTCACCGTGACCGTGGCGCTGGTGGCGGTGGCGCTGCTCGGCTTCGTCCTCGCCTGGGCCCGCGGAACGCACCCCCGGCGGCCGGTGCGCCTGTCCCGGGGCCGTGGGAGGATGGCCGTCGACGCCGTGGCCGGGGCGCTCCGGGAGGACCTGCTGGCGCTGCGCGAGGTGCGCGACGCGGAAGTACGGGTGGAGAACCGAGGCCGGCGCGGGCTGCTGATACACGCCTGGCTGCGCGTCCACGCCGATGCACGCATCGACGACACGCTGGAGCGGGTGGATACAGCAGCGGACCGGCTGGTCTACGAGCGGCTGGGCCTCGTGCTCGCGGAACCGCCGCTGGTGGACGTACGGTACGACGAACTGGATCTGCGGGCCGCACGGGCCCTTCGACTCGATGAGGACGCATGACCGACGAGCAGGATCGCCGCGCCTATCCCGCACCGCCGCGCGCGTTCGACCAGGACGACGCCCCGGGGGCATCCCCCGCCGCGGAACCCGACGCCGACCCCGAGGACGAGGTCGCAGACGATGCTCCTGTAGACGCGGTCGCCGAGCCCGAGGTGGTCGAGGAGCACGCCGAGCCGGAAGAGCCCGCCGCCTTCGAGGACCTCTCGGAACTGCCGTCGCTGCTGGAGGCGCTGCTCTTCGTGGCGGATCACCCCGTGGACACGGGCTACCTGGCGCGGGCGGTCGAAGTCACGGTGCCGCGCATCGAGCACGCGCTGGACGGACTGGCCGTGGCCCTGCGGGAGGGCCGCCGGGGCGTGCGCCTGCAGCGCGGCCCGGCCGGGGTGCAACTGGTGAGCGCCCCGGAGGCCGCGGCCCAGGTGGAGCGGTTCCTGGGCCTGGAGGCGAACCGCCGCCTGTCCCAGGCCGCCCTGGAGACGCTGGCGATCATCGCCTACCGCCAGCCCATCACCCGTGGCCAGGTGGACGCGGTACGCGGTGTCTCCTCGGACGGCGCGATCGCCACCCTACGCGCGCGCGACCTCATCGAGTCCGCCGGGCACGCTGCCGGCCCCGGCCGGCCGATGCTCTTCCGCACCACCCAGCGCTTCCTGGAGCATTTCGGCCTGGAGCGCCCCGGGCAGTTGCCGCCGCTCCCGGAAGACATCGAACTCCCGCCGGCGGAAATCCAGGCGCAACTGGGGCTGGACGAGGCCACGGTCGCGGAAGCCCTCGCCCCCCGCGAGGAGCCCCCCACCGAGGAGCCCGCGCCGGAGGCCGCCGAGGAGGTCACCCCCGAGGGCACCGAGGCGATGCTCGAGGACGCCATCGACCAGGCGATCGCGGACGTGCAGCCGGAGGACGCAGACTTGGAGTTGCCCTCCGACGTCCAGATCCTCACGGAGGCGGCCGGCCTCGCCTTCGAGGCTTCGCGTGACCGCCTCGCCGCCGAGCCCGGTGCGGACGTAACGGATGCCGCCGAGGATGCCGAGGACGCCGCAGACGAGGACGCTTCCTAGCGCGATCCTCGGCCGGCACGGACTAGGCTGGCCGCGTGGTCACCATCAGCGTGCTGCTCACCATTGACATCCCCGAATCGCACTCCCTGAAGGAGAAGCGCGCCGTGGTGCGCTCGCTGGTGGAGCGCCTGCGGACGCGCATGCGCATCTCCGCCGCGGAGGTGGGCGAGCAGGACTCCGTGGGCCGCGCGCAAATGGGCTTCGCGGTGGTCTCCGGCGACCTGGCCACGGCACGCTCGCTCGCGGACGCCGCGCGCCGCTTCACGGACGATCACCTCATCGGCCGCGGCGAGGTCATCGACAGCGCCGAGGACGAGGTGGTGCTGGACTAGGCTGCTCGCGCATTCACCGGCAGGTCTCCGGCCCCCTCTCCCTGGAGGGAGAGGGCTGGGGTGAGGGGCTCCCGCAGGAGTGGTACCCCCGGCCCCCGCCCCAAACATCCACCACGTCCTCCTCCCCACCACCCGGCCGCGCGGATGGCGGCGGCGGGAGTCGGCTGCGATACTCCGGGCAGGACTCCGACGGAGGTGCGCCGGACGGTGCGCCTCTCCTCCCCGGAGCGTTCGAGGGCTGCCATGCGGGCGACCATCTTCCATGCGCCGGGCCAGGTCACCGTGGAGGACCGGCCCAGCCCCTTCGCCGGGCCCGGCGAGGTCCGCCTGCGCGTGGCCGCCGCCTCGCTCTGCGCCTCGGACGTGCGGGTCTACCGCGGTGAGAAGTACGCGGCGCCGGGCGTCATCCCCGGGCACGAGATCGCGGGCGTGGTGGACCAGGTGGGCGAGGGCGTCACGGAGGTGGCCGAAGGCGACCGCGTGATCATCTGCCCCATCCTCGCCTGCAACCGCTGCCGCTACTGCCTGCTGGGCCGGCGCAACCGCTGCACCCAGCGCCGCACGCTGGGGTATGACCTGGATGGCGGTTTCGCGGAGTACCTGCGCATCCCGGCCGAGATCGTGGCCACCGGCCACGTGATCCGGGTACCGGACGCCCTGCCGCTGGACCTTGCCGCCATCACGGAACCGGCCGCCTGCACGCTCGCCTCGCTGGAACTCTGCGAGGTAGGCGCAGGCGCCTCCATGGCGATCCTGGGGGCCGGCCCCATGGGGCTGATGCACCTGCTGCTCGGGCGGGCACTCGGCGCCGGGCCGATCATCGTCAGCGAGCCGGTGGCGGAGCGTCGCGCGATGGCCGCCCGCTGGGGCGCGGACATCGTCCTGGACCCGGAGGTGGACGACGTCCCCGGCGCGGTGCGCGACGCCACCGGAGAGGGCGCCGACGCCGTCATCGTCTCCGTGGGGTTCGGCGGCCTGGTGGCGCCGGCGCTGGACCTGGTGCGGCCCCAGGGCGTGGTCAACCTCTTCGCCGGCTTCCCAAAGGGCGCGCCGCCCGTCCCGTTCGACCCAAACCTGGTGCACTACGGCGAGGTGGTCCTGACCGGCAGCCAGAACGCCACCACGGACCAGTACCGCCGCACCGCCCAACTGCTGGGGCGCGTCCCGCACATGGACGAACTGCTGACCAACCGCTACCTCATCGAGGATGCGCCGGAGGCGTATTCCGCCCGGCTCTCGCTCTCGGGCCTGAAGTCGCTGGTGGAGTTCCCCGGCGTGGACGAGCGCTGAGCAGCCCCCGGTGAGGCACGCGCACCCATGAGGTGGCCCGACTGGCTCCCGCGTCCGCAGGGCGCCTCGCCGGACCTCGCCGCGCGGGAGGAGGCGGAGCAGCGCGCGGAACGTGCAGCCGCCCTGGGCCGCCGGCTGCGCGATGCACGCGTGGCCGCCGGCCTGTCGCTGGCGGACGTGGAGCGCGACACGCGTATCAACCGCACGTACATCGAGGCCATCGAGGCGGCGCGCTTCGCCGAACTCCCGGCGCCGGTCTATGCGCGTGGCTTCGTCCGCTCCTACGCGAAGTACCTCGGCATGGACCCCAAGGCCTCCGCGGAGGACGTCCCGCGCGACCTCCCCCGCCCGGCCGGCCTGGAGCCGATGCCGGGCCTGCGACGCACCGCCCCGCCGGCCCTCCCCGCCATCAACCTGCCCGTAGTGCTGATCGCGGGCGCGCTGGGCCTGGTGGTGCTGGCGGCCGTGTTCCTGCTACCGCGCCTGGGCGGCCCGGACGGACTCGAGGCGCCCGAGGACGGCACGCCCACCAGCGTGGCCGGAACGTCCACCACCACGCCCACCGCCGGGGCCACCGTGCCGCCCTTCGACGCCAACACCGCGCCGGACTTCACCGGGGTCAACCGCGAGGAGGCGCAGCGCGTCCTGGCGGAGATCGGGGCCACGCCGCTGATCGTGGAGGCCTCGGATGGGGCGGCTGCCGGTACGGTGTTCGACCAGTCGCCTGCCCCCGGCGCGGACCTTCGCGAGGGCGACGTAGTCACGCTCTTCATCTCGTCCGGCCCCTAGCGCAAGGTCAGGCCTGGCCGGTCACGGCCTCCGCCATGCGCCGCCACGGCACGCCTCGACGGGCCCACGCGGGGACCGGCGCCACGAAGAGCGGGATGGCCAGCAGGCGCCCGATGGCGGAGAGCACGAACAGCACCGGGATGCCTACCTGCGCGACGAGCAGGCTGCCCAGCAGCGGGCCGACGAAGCCCGCGGAGAGCATGGCCAGTTGCTGCGCGGCCACGTACTCCGGCATGTCCTCGCGGGGGGCGTGCTCCAGCAGCAGGTTGAACACCACCAGGTGGCACACCGCCCAGGACATCCCGCCCAGGAAGACCGGGAACGCTGCCTGCCACGGCGAGGCGATGAGCAGCCACACCACCGGGGCGAAGGCGATGCCGGCGATGGCCAGGACGAACAGCCGCCGAGACGCCACGCGCGTCACCAGGAAACCCATCAGCACCTGGCCCAGCACCGCCGCCACGGCGTCCCCGGTGGCGATCAGGCCCACCTCGCCGGGCGACGCGCCCAGCCCTCGCACCATGTGTACCACCACGAAGGGGCCGGACAGCGTGGCGAAGCCGTGCAGGACCGTCTGCGCCAGCAGGAAGCGGCGGTAGCGCTGGTCGCGCAGCACCTTCCCGTAGGCGTGGCGGCGGGAGTACGTCTCGGCCCGCTTCGGCTCCGCGACCCGCGTGTAGGCGAACGTCCCCAGTGCGCCCATGACCGCGCACACGCCAAAGGCGACCTGGTAGCCCTCCACGCCCCCCACGCGTCCGATGGCCCACCCCGCGACCGGCACGGTGGACATCGCGATGACGCTGGCCACCAGCGAGCGACGCGCGTTGAACGCACCCGAGAGGCGCTGGGGGATGACCTCCGCGAACAGCGCCATGTACGAGGGATGCGCCAGCGAGGAGGCCAGCACGCGGAACCCGCCGAGGGCGATCAGCGCCATGATCGCCCCGCTCGTGGGGAACACGAACGGGGCCAGCGCGATCAGCAACACCACCAGTCGCATGGACCATCCGCCGGCGAGTAGCACGCGCACGCGGGAGGAAGACCGCCGGGCGATCCAGGCAGCCGGGAAGAGCGCGACCAGGCCGGCCAGGGCCGTGGCGGCGGACAGCAGGCCGATCTGCGCCGTGCTGGCCCCCAGCACCACCAGGTACACCGGCAGGAACGGCAGCGCAGCGTCCGACCCGGCCGAGAGGAGGCCTTCCGCGAACATCGCCCGACGAGAGCGAGTGCCCAGGATCCGCGTGTTCGCAGGATCCCCCTCGGAGCCGGCCTCCGAGGAAGCGCGCCCGGGAGAGTCCTCGCGAGATCGCGCGTGAGAAGAAGCAGAAGCAAGAGACATGTGGCAAACCCCGCCCGAATGAGGTGGATGCAGGCTCGGGCATGGAAACGTTACGTACTAGGGCAGCGTTGATACGGAGCAGTGATATTCCGGCATCGCTGGCGAAATCGGGGAAACCCCTGAGGGAGGGCCCGTAAGAATCCCCGGCTCAGGACGTTCTCAGGGGTAGAAGGCGCGGGCGGCACCACTACCGAGGCCGACAGGAGGCTGTGATGACCCCCACCACCACGTTGCTCGCCACCGAACTACGGGATGGCCTGCTCCAGGACCTGGTCGCCGCTGGACTGCTCGTGGAGGTCGTCCGCCGCTCCATGGACGATCGCGAGTGCCTGGAACGCACGTTGGAGACGCTGGCCCGCACGCTGGAGGGCGATCAGCACTGCGTGCGCTCGGTGATCGAACGCCTGGGGCCGCCCGTCTGACGCTGCTTCGCCTGCCTCCCGCCCGGCCACGAGGGGCTGTTATCATCCGCGCCGGCATCGTTGGAACGGATAGGACGCGGGGGTTCAGATGACCAGGCGACAGATCGCGACCGGCCTCCTGGCCGGACTGGTATTGGCGGCGGGCATCGTGGGCGCGGCCAGCGCAGACGGTACGCGCGTGAAGGGGCACCAGGGCCCGAAGTATGACCAGGACGGCAACGGCATCCCGGACGCCGGCGTCATGGTGAACGGGCACTACACCTCGCTGTACGCCTACGACGCCGACGGCGGCTGGTACTGGGACCTGGGCGACGGCCGCGTGCAGGGCAACGTGGGCAGCGTGGACGACCTCGACCAGGCGACCCTGACCCGCTGCGACTACGTGAACAACTACCGCGCGGACTTCGGGAACGACCCGTTCATGGACAGCGGCTGGATCCAGAATCACATCCGCTGCAGCGGTTACGACGACAACTCCACCTACAACTACCTGATCGTGCACCAGAGCGACCCGCGCTACCGGGGCATCCCGGAGAACGCCATCTGGGGCACGTGGGAATACCACGCGCTGACGATCTCCGGCTTCGGCAACCTCGCTCGCCCGGCCAACCACACGCCGTAGCCCCTCGGGCAAGAGGTCGACAGGGGCGGGGTGACCCGCCCCTGTTGCTACCCTGGCAGCGTGGCAGGAGGCGGCCCACCGCCGTCAGCCCAGCGCACGCTCCAGGGCGGCACGGTCCGTGGGCAGGCCGTGCGGCGGAAGCACGATCTCCACCGGGAGGGCGAGGAGAGGGCGGAGCCGCTCCACCACCTCCTCGCGGGTCACGCCTCCGCGCAGCCACTCGTTCAACCCGAAGCCTCGGCCGAAGTCCACCAGCGTGTTGCCGGGGATCAGCGCTCCGATGGGCTCGGCCCACAGCACCAGGTCGTTGTGCTCCCTGCCGGGGAACACCTCGATGCCGAACGGCAGCCGGTCGCCGGCGGCGTACAGGTGCGCCTGACCTCCGCCGGCGGACAGCCACGCCAGGTCCGGGCTGCCGCCCGCCGCACGCTCCGGCGTGACGCCAAACTTCCGCACGAGGTCATCCGGAATGTCGGGTGGCGGCGCGTACACGGGAGCACCGAGGCGTTCCACCAGGGTTCGCGTGTCGCGCTCGTGCCAGGGGGCGGTCAGCACCACCGCCGGCTCGCGGTCGAGGGCGAGTTCCAGGAGTTCACCAGGCACGGCCAGCGGATCGACCAGCAACAGGTGTGAGCCATCGTCGATGGCGTAGGACGACACCTGCTGCGGCCAGCGGTCGCGGGGCGTCCACTCCGGGTGAGGTGCCTGCCAGTGCCACACGCCGGGCCGAATCTGCTGCATGGCGTGATGCTAGCGTGAACACACGCCCCTCAGCGGCGGGGGCCTCGTGTGTAGGCGTGCGCTCAGACGGGATCGGGACTAGCGGGCCAGCGGGCCGTTCGCGGCGGCGCGGATGCGCTCAATGGCCATCACGCCAACGTGCAGGAAGCCGAGCGCCAGCGGCGCCAGCACAACGACCTCCATGCGCGACTGGAAGGTCAGCACGACGCTACCGGCAGCCATGACCACGCCGAGCGACAGGAACTGCCACGCTACCCAGCCGAATACGACCAGACTGAGCGCGCGGTGGTGGTGCGGCAGAAACATGGGCGACCGTCCTTCAACAAGGACGCTCGCACGGGGCCACCGCAGCCGTCAATGGGGAAATGGTTAACGTTCCGGTGCTTCGCACCCAGGCGCACCATTAGCACCACTTTTTATGTCACGGTACTTCCCTCCAGTACCGCTGCCAGCACCGCACCCAGCGCGAGCGCGGGCCCGTAGGGCAGCGTCGCCCGGCGGTCGCGCCGCAGCACCAGGACCACGAGGGCGACCGCGCCGCCGGCGAGGGTGCCGAGTACCAGGAAGAGCGGCGTGCCCTGCAGCCCGAGCGCCGTTCCGGCCAGGGCGCTCAGTTTCACGTCGCCCATCCCCAGCGCTCCGCGGCCCAGGGCCCAGGCAGCGGCCATCGCGCCCCCGGCCAACGCGAAGCCGCCGAGCATGTCGAGCGCTGCCCCACCCGCGAAGCCCACCGCCGCCGCCACCACGAGGCCCGGGTACGTCAGCGCGTTGGGGATGCGCCGCTCGCGCAGGTCCACCAACGTGGCCGCCGCGAGCACCGCGAACAGCAGCCCCAGCACCATCGCCTCCGCGGCGTCGCCTCGGAGCGCACCCACCGTCGCCCCGGCGGCGAACCCCGCTGCGCCCGCCCGGTGCGTGACGGCCGGAGCGTGGAGGACGCGCGGCGAAGCGGCGATCACGCGCGCCATCGCACGGTCACCCCGGGCTCGATCCCGGCGCGCGCGGCCTCGCCCCTGGCGAGTTCCACCACTGTGCGCGCGCGGCGGCCACCCATGCTGAAACGCCATGGCCGGAGGCCGTGGACCACCTTCACCACCAGCCCGTCCGCCGCGAGATAGACGACGTCGATGGGGAAGCGCATGCCGAAGGTGTGTACGGAGGAGCAGGGCCGGATCAGGATGCCCTGCCCCGCCGGCAACCCGGCGCAGCCGAGCAGGCCCACCAGCCGGCTCCATGCGGAGTCCGCCACGCGCACGCGGAGCATGGCGTCCGGCCGGCCCTCGACATGCAGCGGGGTCAGCCCCGCGTCCGCCCGGGGCGGCCGGACCTGCAGGCTGCTAGCCACCGAACGTACCCATCAGGTTCAGCGCCACGGGGCCCAGGATCAGCAGGAAGAGCGTGGGGAACATGATCAGCACGGTGGGGAACGTGATCTTCACGGGGATGCGGGCCGCCATCTCGCGCGCCTTCTGGCGGCGCTTCTCGCGGACCTCCGCCGAGTGGTTGCGCAGCACGCGTGCCACCGGGATGCCGGTCTGCTCCGCCTGCGCGACCGCGCGCGAGAACAACCGCATCTCCGGGACGCGGCTGCGGTCCGCCATGGCCGCCAGCGCCTCCGAGCGGTCCGCGCCCAGGGAGATCTCGCGCACGGCGCGGCCGAACTCCTCGCCTACGGGCCCGCCGAACTTGTCGGACACCACCAGCAGCGCCGCCTGCATACCCAGGCCGGCCTCGATGTTGGTGATGATGAGGTCGATGGCGTCCGGCAGGTCGCGGCTGATGTTGCGGATGCGCTCCGTGGCCTTGCGTCGCAGCACCGTCCACGGGAGGTAGAGGCCCATCCCCATCCAGATCAGGATCGGCAGCAACTGGGCGAGGCTCAGGGTGCCTGCGAACGTCACGATCAGCAGCGCCAGCATCAGCGGCATGACCAGCCCGGCGCCGGCCCAGAGCATCACGAAGCGCGTCAGCGTGGTGGGCCGGCCCGCCGCCTCGATGGTGTCGCTCAACGAGGCCAGCACGCGCGAGGGCAGCACGCCCGTCACCAGCCGCAGCAGGCCGGCCACCACCGGGCGCATCACGCGCCGGGCGAAGGACTGCACCAGCGGGTCCGCCTCCTCCGCCGCGCGCAGGTGCTCGAAGCGCTTGCGGACCGCCAGGTCCGGCGCGGAGCGGTTCGCGCGGAAGAGCCCGAGCACCAGTAGCGCCACGGACAGGCCCGCCAGCGAGGCGATGACCGCGGCGCCCTGGTCCTGGGAGAGTCCCTGCAGCATCGCTACACCTCGATCTTCACGAGTTTGCGGATGATCAGGAAGCCAATGGCGTCCAGCGTGAGCGCCACGCCCAGCATCAGCCGGCCCACGGGGTGGGTGAACAACTGGCCGTAGGTCTCCGGCACCATCAGCGTCAGCACGCCGATGATCCCCAGCGGGAACGCCGCTACGAACAACGCGGAGAAGCGCTCCTTGGAGGTGATCGCCAGTACCTCGCGCCGGAACGACTGGCGGTCGCGGATGGTGGCGGCCACGCCCTCCAGGATCTCCGCCAGGTTGCCGCCGCTGCGGCGCTGGATGGCGATGGCGCTGGCGATCATGTCGAAGTCGCGGCTCTGGAGGTGGCCATTCAGTTCCTCCAGCGCCTCGTCCACGTCGCCGCCCAGGCGCACCGAGTCCAGCACCTGCCGCAGTTCTCCGGCCAGCGGGTCGCCCACCTCCGCGGCGGTCTGGGAGAGCGCCTGCGCGTAGCCGTAGCCGGACTTCAGCATGGAGGCCATCACGTCGCACAACTCGACCAACTGGCCTTCGACGACCGCCTGGCGCTTGCGCGCGCGGACGCCGATGGCCATGGGCGGTGCGAGCAGGCCTGTGCCGCCGCCGGCGGCCAGGAAGAAGATCGATGCGGCGGACCCGCCGCCGGAGCGCTGCACCAGCACCAGACCCACGGCCACGCCCAGCGCCACCGCCAGCGCGCGCAGCGCCAGGTACTCGCCCACGCGCAGCGGCACGCCCGCCTGCGCCAGGCGCTCTCGCGTGTGCGCCGTCCAACTGCGCCCGCGGAACAGCGCGTCGATGAAGGGGATGCTGGAGACCGTGCGGTCGCGGAACGGGCTGACCGTGACCTTGTACGGGTGCGACATCGCCTGGATGGCGGACACGCGCTGGGAGATCCGGCCGCGGGCGGAGGGCCGCATGACCGCCACACCGGAGACCAGGAACATCACGGTGAACCCCGCGCCCAGGGCCAGCAGCGCCGGCGTGGCGGAGGTGGAAGCGAGCAGCGTGGAGATCTCGTTCATCGCACCGGCCTCGGCTGGGCGCCGCTGAGCCACGCCTCGTTCACGCTGAACCGCGCGAACTTGTCCGCGAACCGCGGTCGGATGCCGGTGGGCACCAACTGGCCCTCGATGCGGCCCTCCGCGTTCATGCGCTGGCCGTCGAACCGGAAGATGTCCTGCAGGGTGATGACGTCGCCTTCCATGCCGGCGACCTCCGTGACGTGGGTGATGCGCCGCGAGCCGTCCACCAGGCGCTCCGCCTGGATGATCAGGTGCAGCGCGGAGGCCATCTGCTCCCGGATGGCGCGCGTGGGCAGTTCAAAGCCCGCCATCATGATCATGTTCTCGATGCGGGAGAGCGCGTCCCGGGGCGAGTTGGAGTGCACGGTGGTCACCGAGCCCTCGTGGCCCGTGTTCATCGCCTGCATCATGTCGAACGCCTCGGAGCCGCGGACCTCGCCCACGATGATGCGGTCCGGGCGCATGCGCAGGGCGTTGCGCACCAGGTCCCGCTGCGTCACGGACACCTTGGACTCGCCAGTGGGCGGACGCGCCTCCAGCGTCACCACGTGCGGCTGGCGCAACTGGATCTCCATGGGGTCTTCGATGGTGACGATGCGCTCCTGCCGAGGAATGAAGGCCGACAGCGCGTTGAGCAGCGTGGTCTTGCCGGAGCCCGTGCCGCCGGAGATCACCGTGTTCACCTTGGACACCACGCACGCGCGGATGAACCCGGCCACCTGCTCCGTCACGGAGCCAATGCGGATCAGGTCATCGAAGTCGAAGCGGTCGCTGCGGAACTTGCGGATGGACATGGAGGGCGACTTCACCGCCACCGGCGGGATCACGATGTTCACGCGGGAGCCGTCCGGCAGGCGCGCGTCCACCATGGGCGAGGACTCGTCCAGCCGCCGCCCCAGCGGCGCCACGATGCGGTCTGCGATGCGGCGGATGTGCTCCGCGTTCCGGAAGCGCGCGGAACTGGCGTACAGCACACCGGCGCGCTCGAAGAAGACCTCCGCGGGGCCGTTCACCATGACCTCGGACACTTCCGGGTCGTCCAGCAGCGGCTGGATGGGGCCGTAGCCCAGCACCTCGTTCAGGACCGCGTCCGTCAGTTCCTGGCGCGTGACGGCCGCGAGGCCCGGCGAGAGTTCGCGCAGCAGCGCGTCCGCGGCCTCGCCCACCACGCGGCGGGACTCGGCGTCGTCCGCGCCCTCCAACTGGCGCACGTCCAGGTCCTGCAGGATGCGGTCGTGCACCCGGCGCACCAGGTGCTCGTGCTGCTCGTCCAGCGCGTCCAGCGCGTCCATGGGGCGGATGCTGGCGCCGTTGGGGCCAATGGAGATCGCCATCAGGAGGCCTTCCGTCCGAAGAACGCCAGGCGGGGCAGCGGCAGGTGCGCGCGCAGCGGCGCCTCCCGCGGGCTCACGCCCGTCACGCGTTCCGCCAGCGAGATCACGGCCCGCGAGTAGCGCGCGCGCTGGTCCGTCTGCACCAGCGGCACGCCCGTCTGCACGGACATCCCCACCTTGCTGTCGTGCGGGATGGTGAGCGACGCCTCCATCTCGCAGGCGCGCTCCACGTCCGAGACGTTCACGGCCGCGGCCCGGGTGTTGTCGTTCACCACCAGGCGGATGCGGTGCTGGGGCATGGCCCACGACTGCAGGATCCGCAGCGCGGTCTTGGTGTCCTTCACGCTTGAGACGTCCAGCGAGGTCACCAGGAAGACGATCGCCGCCTCGTTCAGGCAGGCCGCCACCGTCTCGTTCATCACCCCCGGGGTGTCGATGATCACGTACTCGTGCGTCTCGGACAGTGCCCGCGCCATGGCGGAGATGTGCTCGCCGTGCACGGCGCGCCAGTCGTCCGGCTCGGAGGCGGCCATCAGCACGTCGATGCCGGACTCGTGGCGCTGGAGGTAGCGGCGCATGACGTCGCGGTCGATCTCGCGTTCGTCTCGGGCGAGGTCCGCCAGCGAGCGCTCCACGTCCATGTCCAGCATCACGGCCACGTCGCCGAACTGCGCGTCCGCGTCCACCAGGGCCACCTCCTGGCCGGTGATGTTGCGGATGGCTACCGCCAGGTTGGTGGCCAGCGTGGTCTTGCCGATACCGCCCTTGGCCCCGGCTACCGTGAACACCGTGCCGCGCGCGGAGGCGTTGTTGGACTCCGACCAGCGCGCCAGTTGGCGCTGCTCCTCCTGCGCCAGCACGGAGTGGATGGCGTCCCGCAGTTCCTCGTCCCGGAGCGGCTTGGAGAGCAGGTCGCGCGCGCCGGCGCGCATCGCCTGGCGCATGAGGTGCGCGTCCGCGGTGGTGGAGTAGGCGAGCACCGGCGTGTCCGGCATCTGCTGCTGGAGCGCCTCCAGCGTGGCCAGCGCGCGCACCGGCGGGTCCTCCAGCGCGAGCATGATCACGCTCGGGCGGATCTGGTTGGCCAGGAACGTGGCCTCCGTGCCGTAACTGGCCTCGCCCAGGATCTCCAGGCCCGCGGAACTCAGCGAGCGGGTGACGTCCAGCCGGCTGTCAGCGTTCGGATCCACGATCAGTGTCGAAAGACTCCGTGCCATCGGTCATGCCCATTTCCCAAGGACGAGGCGCCCGCCACGTGCCGGCCGCCTCGCCCTCTGCCTTCTGCTAGTTCCGGACGAAGTTCGTGCTGGCCGAGCCCAGCGGCTCCAGCCGGAGCAGCGGGTCCACGGTGGTGGTGCTGGTGTCCCCGAAGGAGCGGAGGATGAGCCCCACCGTGCCCTCCTGCGCCGCGAAGAAGAGCGACTGCGCCTGCGTGGGCGTCACCGCCAGCGTCACGCTGCCCGCGGCCGGCTGCGCCTCCGCCTCCTCCGGCCGCAGCGCCCCGGCCTCCGTCTGGCCATCGATGGGCGGCGTGGTCGCCTGGGCGACGGCCAGCACGAGCACGTCCTGCAGGACGGTGAGCGTGGTGGGGTGCCGCTTCTCCTCGTTGGGGATGATGGTGGCGAGGTCCGCCGGGGCGAACAGGCGCTCGTAGTCCGTGTGCACCAGCACGTCCACGCGGTCGCCGGGGACGATCAGCCCGCCCGCGCCGCGCACCTCGTTGATGGAGACGGACACGGCGCGCATGCCGGGCGGCACGGAGAACGCCAGGCCGCTGCCGCTGGGCTGGCCGTCCGTGACGATCTTGTTCACGTTGACCTGCTCGCCGGCCAGCAGCGGGTAGCGCGTCACCCGGCCGACCACCGCAGGGACCTCCGTGGTGGTGCCCTGCAGGAACGCGGCCTCGGGGATGTCGCGCACGGCCAGCATGTCCGCCGTCAGGCGGGTGCCGGCCGGGATGCTCGCCACGGCCACCACCGCGGGGCGAGTGCGCTCGAAGGACTGTGCCACCTGCTCCTGCTCCGTGTCTGCGCGGGACAGCCAGGCGAAGGAGGCCGCCGCCGTGGCGATGCCCAGGACGGTGGCGAGCAGCAGAAGTGCACTGCCGGACATGAGTTTCTTCATCGGAGTGTTCCTTCTCCCGCTACTGCTTCAGGAAGATTTCGCGGTCGCCGAGCATGAGGGGCGTGAGCCCCAGGTGGTTTCGGGGCGGTGTGACCTGGTGGACGTAGCGCCCGTGCAGCGTCAACTTCCCGCTGCCCAGGCTGCTCCAGCCGCAGTCACGCCGGAACTCGCTGGTCCCGCTGTTCATCTCCCGCGTGCACCCTTCGAGGTACATGCGCACGAAGTCCAGGATCACGTAGGTCTTGCCGCTCTGCGTCTCGAAGGTGTCGTTCACCACGATGAGCACGATGTTCCGGGGGCTGTTCGTCTCACCTCCGTACCCTGGGCAGGAGATCGGTGAGAGCCCTGTGGCAGGCTGGGCGGTGTCCGGCACGTCCCAGATCTCGTGGAAGTCGTCGATGCCGTCACCCACGGCGGGGATCGGACCCACGTGGTCGGACACGGGCAGGCCCTGGTGCACGAAGTCCGGGTGCGCGTGAAGGTAGGCGTCCAGGTTGCTCCATGCGTCCTGCAGGTCGGCCAGCGTCCCGCCGCCGGCGGCGTAGGCCGCATCGCACGCGCCTTCCAGTGCCAGGCGGCCCTTGATGCCATCGAACGTCTTGTTGATGTTCTGGCCGGGCTTGGCGTTCACCTCATCGCCCGCGCCGCACCAGGCCTGGACGCCGTAGATGAGGTTGAGGCTGAGGTCGTTCGCACCGCTGCCGGAGTCCGTGCAGTCCACGGTCCCGCCCCCGTCCGGGTAGGGAATGCTCAGTTCGCCCACCAGGCCGGACACGCTGCTGTCCACGCGGACCTGGCAGTCCGCACCGGGGATGGGCTTCTCGTCGTCGCCGAAGCAGGTGCCAACGAGCCCCTCCAGCGAGACCACCAGCGGGAAGATGCCGAAGTGCTCCACCGGCACGCCCGCGCAGGCGACGGCGCTGGCGCCGGACTCCAGGTCCAGCCCCAGCGCGCCCGCGAGGAAGGTGGGCGCGTCCCGCACGATGCTCACCTGTACACCGGTGAGCACGGGGTCGTTCGCGCCGTAGCAGGAGTTGGTCACGGACACGGCGATGCTGTCCGTGGCAAAGTCGCCGCCGTTGCGGACCACCCACTCCCGCGCGGCGTCCTCCGCGGCCACGCCGGTGTCGGAGGCATCCAGCAGCAGTTCCATGGCCCCCGCCATGGCGGCGCGGTCCGCCAGGTCCTGGGCGTCGCGCCGGTCGTTCAGTAGCAGGCCGCCATCGAAGACCATGAGCATGATCGGCACGCCCATGAACAGCAGGGCCAGCACCATCAGGATGCCGGCCTGGCCGGACTCGTCGTTGACGGTCGCCAGGCGGCGGGACCACGGCCATCGAGGTGGGGTACGCATCACGAACTCCCGCAATGCCCGGCGCTGGTGGCGTATGCGCCGTCAGGCAGCCGTTGCTCCAGGCGGGCGTCAGAGCACGCCTGCATCTGCCAGGTGGCGGGGAACGTCCCGCCGCTGATGAAGTTGACCAGGCCGGGGAGCGGCGTGAGGGGCGTGTAGGTCCGGCTAATGCGCACGGTTACCCCGGTGCCTCGCCCGGGGTGGCCGCTGTCGCCGTCCTCGTAGGTGATGGTGAACACCGTCTCACCGTCGCAGGCCACCAGCCCGCGGCTCATCTCCCGCGCCCGCCACTGGATGGAGTCCGTGTCGCAGGCGTCGCTGGGGACGTTGGCCACCGCGGCCCAGCGCGCGGCCTCGGAGGTGGCGTTGTTCACGGTGATATACGCGTAGAAGGCAGCGCCGAACTCCGCCAGCGCCATGATGACGAGCAGGGCGAAGGGGAGCACCAGCATCAGTTCGACCGCGGACTGCCCGCGTTCGCCCCGGCGCATGATCTCCCCCTCGCCCGCTCTGCCTGGCCTCGGTGGCCTAGAAGACGCCGTTCGTGAACAGGTTGGTCACGTCCACGATGGCGTTGCTCAGCGCGGTGCCCAGCGGCGTCCACACGAGCAGCGAGAAGATGCCGACGACGATCACGCCGAGCACGAGGATGTATTCGATGGTGCCCTGGCCCTCTTCGCGCTCGGGCAGTTCGGACTTGATGCGGTTCACAAGGTTCTTCAGCATCTGCATGGTCGGTTCCTCCTGGCTCTTGCCTGCCCCGTCCACCGGGGCTGAGTTCCTATGGATTGCGTTCCTGTGAGTCACGTCGCGGTGGTGTTGCTGGGGTGTCCGCCGGGTCGCCTCACCGCGTGGCGCCCGTGCTCCTGGTGTTCATCGGCTGCTGCGAGGGCCCGCTCCCTTCGCCCGGACTCCCCGCCGCTCCGTTGGGAGGTCCTCTCGGTTGTGCTTGTCAGAAAGACCCGCACCAGGGCGGTTCCTGACGGCCCGCGGACGAAAATTCGGGGACTTTACGGGGACGATCCGGCGGGGAGTCAGCGCACCAGGACGCTGAAGCGCGCGTCGCCCAGGAGGATGACGTCGCCGTCCTCCAGGCTGGCCCAGGTCATGGGCTGGTCGTTCACCAGGCACGCGCCGATGCGGCGGCTCAGGACATGGATCACCACGTTGCCGTCGCGCTGCCAGACGTGGGCATGCTCGTGCGCGACGCCCAGGTCCGGCGGGAGCACCAGGTCGCAGTCCGGGCCGCTGCCGATGCTCAGGGGGGCCGCCGGGATGGGCACCCGCCGCACTCCGGCCGACGTCTCCAGCACGAGCAACGCGTCCAGCAGCACCTGGTGCCGAGGGCCGCTCGCCACCGCGAGGGGGACATCACCGTCCGGCTCCGCCCCGGCGGCGTCAGACGACGCCTCGGGCTGTGGGCCGATGGCCAGTCGCCGGCTCACATCGATCGAGAACTCGAGCAGGTCCTCGGGCGGATCCTCCTCCTGCCTCTGGGCCATGCGGGAGAAGCGGCCGGCGTCCACGCGCAGCCTGCGGCCGGCGCCGACCGCGGCGCGCCCGCCGACCTTCATGATCCACAGCAGGACTGCCAGCGTCAGCGCACCCAGCGCGCCCAGCAGGAACCGTGCGAGGGCCACCATCCCGCGGGCCAGCACCCGCACCACGCGGGCGACCATGCCACGGCGCACCTCCACCGGGCCGGCCTCAGCCGCGGCGACCAGCCTCAGCGCCGCCTCGTGCGCGCGGTCCAGCCGCTCCAGGCGGCCGATCACGCTCGGGTCGGTGCGGAGGCGGCTCAGCAGTTCCTGTGCGTTGACCTCGTAGGCCAGGTTGACCTCGCGCACGCCGGCGCCGGGCGCCAGGTGCAGGAGGGAGAACGGCTGGTCCTGCTGCTTCCGCGGCCACGCCACCACGGCGATGACGGCGAGCATCCCGGTGGTCACCACTCCGGCGAGCAGCAACGGGCCGGCCTGCACCGCCGCATAGATCGAGGCCAACACCGTCAACAGCATCAGCGACAGCACGGCGCCAGCCCGCAGGCGGCGCAGCCGGGAGACGGCGGATGACACGCGCGCGGTCTCCGGCCGGTGGTCGCGGTCGTAGCGGGCGCGGAGCCCGTCGTCCAGGATCACGCCCAGTGCCTGGTTCAGCGCCTCCACCTGGCGGTCAGCATCCAGGCTGTCGCGCTGCTGCTCCTCGCGGAACCGCTCCACCCTGATCCAGTAGATCTCGCGTGCCAGGGCCGGCGAGACATCTCGCGTCACACCCAGCAGCGCGTAAATGTCCTGCGGCTCAGCGGCCTCTGTCGTCGCCCGGGTCTCGGGTTCCTGGGTGACGGGTGGCTCGATGGTTGTAGTCACGATCCTGCCTCCGCGTGCAGTGGGATGGGTTCGCCGGGCGCTGGGCCGGCCACCACCGTCCTGCTGATCTGAAGCGCGCAGGAGCCCAGCGAAATCTGCTCGCCGTCTCGCGCGATGAGCCACTGCTCCTCCTGGTACGGCGCCTGTCGCTGGGCGCCGCGGTCCGGCAGCACGTGCACGCGCACCTCATTGCCCGGCAGCGCGGTCAGGCGCAGGTGCTCGCCCCGGACCACGGGGTCGCCCAGGACGATGTCGCACGCGAGCGAACTCCCGACCGTCAGAGGGCGCGAGGTGAGCGGGACGCGCCGCCGGTTCCCGGACGCCTCCACCACCACGATCTCGCCAAGCACCACGGGGGCGGCCGGCCCGGCGGCTCGCTCCGTGTCGGCGAGGGGTACTGCCGCCGGGATGCGCGGGAGCGGACGCAGGATCCGCTCCGCCACCGGCCGCCTGCGGCTGCGCAGCCGGCGGAGCCCGGCGTAGCCGCCGCCCGCGCCCAGCAGGAGCAACAGGACCAGCCCTGCGAGCGCTCCACCGGAGGCCTCGGCGGCAAGGGCAGCCTCAACATGCTCGGTCGCCAGTACGGCGCCGTCCGCGCCGCGCATCTCGACCACCGTCTCGTGCCGCCCGGGCTCCAGGACGAGCGTGCCGGACTGGCTCCGCGCCACCTCCACGCCATCCTCGAGCGCGACCAGTACGGCCGCGGCCCCCTGCACCCGCCCCCGCGCCACGGCGCCGTCCTCGCCGACCGTGACCACCAGGGACGGCGCGAGCGGCGGGACGTCCACCGTCACGGCCTCGCGGTAGGCCACTCCCCCGCTGGCATAGGCGACGACCTCCCCCTGGTGCGTGCCGGGCGGCAGCGCCCACGGGTCCACCGCCACGGAGTCCGCCTCCGGCGAGGCCGCGCGGAAACGGACGCCTGCGACCTCTACCTCCAGCGAGAGTTCCGCCGGCGCCACCAGCGCCCCGAAGCGCACCTCGATGGGGCGGTCCGGCGCGGAGGCCGGGAGCACCTCCGGCTGCAGCAGCCCGAGGTTGGAGACCTGGAAGGTGGTGCTGGCGGACACCGCCGTGCCGTCCACGGAGGCGCGGATGCGGAGTTCGTGCGCGCCCCGCGCCAGGGGCGGCACGCCCAGGGTGTAGGTGTCGCTCGCGCCGAGTTCGCCGCCCAGGCGCGTGAACAGCGCCGTCAGCGCGGCCACGTCGCTCTCGTCCCGCATCGGGAAGAACTGGCCCTCGGTCGCGGCGGCCAGCGCCTGCAGGTAGGCCTCGTCGTAGTCCGGCCCCAGGCCCACCGCGTAGACCGTGACGCCGCTCTCGCGCGCACGGTCGATGCTGCCCTCGCGCCCCGCGGTGGACACGCCGCCGAAGTCCTGCCCGTCCGAGAGCAGCAGCATGACCCGCCGCTCTTCCGGCGCGCCCTCGAGTTCCGCCACGCCCAGGCCGACGGCGTCATACAGGGCGGTCCAGCCGTCCGCGACCAGCGAGTCCATGATGGAGTCCAGCAGGCCGCGGTCCGCCGTCAGCGCGGTGCGGACGGAGGGGACGGTGGCGAAGGTCACCACGCTCACGCGGTCGTCCGGGGCCAGGCGGGACAGCAGGGCCCGCGCTGCCTGGCCCGCCGCCTGCATCGGCTCGCCGGCCATGCTGCCACTGGTGTCCATCGCGAGCACCAGCGCCAGGTCGTCCGCCGCCGCACGGCCATCCGGGCCGGCGCGGAGCGGGATGTCGTCCACGAAGATGGTGAGGTTGCTGATGTCCGCGTCCCGGGCGCCGGAGGCGCGGAGCGCCACCACCAGCGATCCCTGCGGGTCATGGTGGACACTCAGGATCTCCAGGGACGCCGGGGACTGGGCTGTCGCGGGTGCCTGGAAGGCCATGGCCGCCAGCAACGCCAGCGCCGCCAGCGCCGCCGTGGCGATGCGGACCGGGAGACCTGTCCTCTGACGGGTACGCATCCTCATTGCTCGGTGCCGCCCTCACGCCCATCGGGGCCAGTCTGCTGGGATCGAGGCTGGGTTCCTCGATCTGATCGGCACGCCGCGCGGCGCATCCTGACGCGGCACGCGCCACCTTCGAGGGATTTCGTGGACGGACGGCCTTACGGCGGCCTCCAACGCGCACGCACCCAGGAGCCGACGCGCTCCAGCCGCACGGGCTGCGAGGCGCCGCCATCCCGGGGGCGCGGCGCCACATGCTGCAGGGACGGGAGGGGCCAGCCGGCCCGCCCCGGGTTGAAGGTGGGGCCGTACCGCTCCAGGCGACGCAGCACCCGTTGGCGGCGCTCGCGCTCCTGCGGTCGGACAACCAGAGTCATGCTGACCCTCCAGGGCCCGCGGGGGCCCTGGACGCTTCGGACGTCACCGCACGGCGCCGCCACCCGGCGTCCTCTGCTGCTGTTGGGCAGGTATTCGTATGGCGGCGGAGGGGGCGCGATCTGACGCGTGGACGCGCCCGTCGCCGCAACGTCCCGGGTACGGCTGAGTCCACAGGTTTACTGAGTCTTCACCGTTAGGCGAGCGGGCCGCGCGAGCCTATCCTTCGCGTGGGGACCGACGACGCGCAGGCTCGCCGCTGGAGTGAGAGCCACAGGCGAGCCATTCCGAGGTGGAACAGACCGCTCATGCCGGCCTGAGGGGGCCGCGGCGGGATGATCCATCGGGCGCGGCGATGAAGGAGGTTCCGGGCGGATGAGGGCGGCAATGGGCGAGCGAACCACGAGATCCACCTCTCCCGGCGGGGGAGGGGTACCGCAGCGTATTCCCGAAGACGACGCACCAGGAGACCCACCGGCCTGGGACGACCCGGACGGCGCCCTGGAGGCCCGGCGGCGCATCGAGGCGTTCCGCGATGCCGCGCCAGAGGGCAACGCCGACAGCATCTGGGCGAAGATCCAGCCGCAACTGTCGGATCACGCGGACGGTCCGCCGGGCGCGAGTCGACCTCGGAGGCTGCTGCGGCGCCTGGCGCGCAAGGCGCGGGTGACCGGCGGCGGCTGGGGTGGCCCTGTGGCCGTGTTCCTGTTCGCGGCAGCCGTGATCCTGGTGCTGCTGGCGTTCCAGTAGCGGCCGAAACTCGAGCGGATGGGGTTCCCCCCTGAACTTTCTGCGGCGCTGCCTGTAAGAACTGCGGCCTTCCGGCTGTCTTTCTCTATGCAGGCGGCACCGGAAGGACGCGGGGGATGAATGATCCAGGCATCGCTGCAAACGAACCGAGCGCGGGGGCAGTAAGCCTCGCGGCCATATCGCCGACAGGCCGCGTGGCTCATCGCAGGCAACTCGCGGCCCTGGAACAGGACGATATCCAGGCGGCCCAGGCGCGCGATCAGCAGGCGTTCGAGCGGGTCTACCGGAAGCGCGTGGGGCCCATCTCGCGCTACGTCGCCTCCATCGTGCGTGACCCCGTCCGCGCGGAGGACGTCACGGCTCAGACCTTCCTGCTGGCCTGGCGTGACCTGCCGCGACTCCGGAAGACGGACCGCTTCGACGCGTGGCTGTTCCGCATCGCCCACAACCAGGCCATTACCGAGGTCACTCGCAGGCGCCCTACCACCACGCTGGACGACTGCCCGGAGGTCGCGGACTCCGGCCGCTTCGGTTCCCCGGAGCGCGAACTGTCGGACGCGGACGACGTGGAGCAGGTGCGGCGGGCCATCCTGGAACTGCCGGAGACCCAGCGGGAGGTCCTGGTGCTGCGCTACTTCCAGGAGATGGGCGCCGCGGACATCGCCCGCCAACTGGGCAAGAACGAGCAGTCCATCTGGGCCCTGACCTACCGCGCCCTGCAGAACCTGCGTAAGACACTCGAAGCACAGCGCTAAGCCCCCAGCACGGGCCACAAACGGGCCACAAGAACCAGCACGACCCACAACAAGAAGCCGCGGCCAATGGCCGCGGCTTCGTCGTCTTGTCACTTCCGACGGCTACCGGGGACGCGCGCGCCCCCGGACCTCCGCGAGGAGCGGACGGACCGCCTCCATGCGCCCACCATCCGCGCCGGAGTCGGCCAGCGCGCCCAGCAGCCACTCCAGGCGGTCCATGCCGGGGCCGGCGTCCGCCACGCCTCGGTAGTCCTCTGCCATCAGCGTGGCCAGGGTCCGGGTGACGCCGCCCAGTTCGCGGTTCGCTGCCTCGCGCACCGCCTGGCCCAGCGCAGCGTCAGGCACGTCCCCCAGGAGCGTACGGAACTCGGACAGCCCCACGATGAGGCGCGCGACCAGTTCGGTCTGCTTCCAGTCGTCCACCAGCACCGCCTCGGAGCCGCCGTCCTGCACGGACATGGGCGCCAGGGCTGGGGCCACCTCCGTCTGTGAGGACGGAGCGGGCGTGGGCGCGGGTGAAGGCGGAGGTTCCGGCGCCGTGGGCGCGGCCTCCCAGTACGGCCTGGCGGCAACGTCCATGGCGGGCTCCTCCTCCACGGCAGCGGGTGGCTCGGCCCACGGCCATGCGCTCGGGATCGTGACCGACGCGGGCTCTTCGGAGAGCCCCATGCTGTCGCCCTCGGTCCGCGTCTCTGGTGTGGTCTGGCTGTCAGGTGTCGGCGTGATCGAGATCTCCGGCCGCGCCGTAGGGCACTCGCCGTGACGGAATGCGGCGTCGAAGGGGGTCACGCGGGGAGGGTCGGGCGACCGGTCGCAGTCGCGCCCTTCCTCGGGGTCCGCGGCGACCTCGGAGCACGGCTCCACGCCGTACTCGTCGCCGGGCACAGGGCGGGGTTCGCTCCGCCAGGCGGTGCCCTGCGGCTCGCCCACTCGAAACAGGCGGGCCACCGGGACCTCAACGTCTACGCGCTTGGCTGGGCGCCAGATGCTCATGGGACCTCCCCCGCGACGGGAATACCCGTCGCCCGCGTCCGCCCCAGTCAATCGCAAGCAGCGGTAGTCCCGCCGGTGGACGGCCCCGCCCGGGCACCGAGTCCACCAAGCACGCAACCTGCTGCTCGGGTGGAGTCAATTGCCGCGGGACTGACGCCCAGGTTGGGCGGCAAGGCGTCCGTCCCGCGGCCCCTTACGGGCTGACTCCCGGGAGCGCGTTGCCGTGGCGCCGCGTCCCCGCAACCGGCGAGGTTGACCCCGCCTTCACTGACTGAGACAGCCGAAGCGGGCATTTCCTTACAGGCGCCAGGCGTCTCCGACGGCGAATTCCCCTGAAAGGAGGAGGCAATGTGCGTCCCTGACAAGATTTAGCGAGGTTTTCCCCGAAGATCAGGGTTTCTGGCAACAATGTGGTCAGAGCGCCCCGACTAGGGTTCCCACCGTGAGGGATTCCCTTACAAGCGCGCCTTGGGCGGCGGGCGTACCACCTGAGGAATGCGGGGGCCTCGACGATCCGGCTAGAGTGCCGGGCCTAGAGGGCTCTCAGGTAATGACGGTGCGTCATGGTTCTTGCTCGCCGCTTCCCAGCAGCGGAGTTCGATCGGGCCCTGGTCCTGCGCGCACGCGCCGGTGATCAGGACGCCTTCGAACAACTCATGCACGAGTACGGCGGCGTGGTCCGCCGGCTCGTCTACCGATTCGTCCGCGACACTGACGACGCCCGCGATGTCGAGCAGGACACGTGGATCCGAGCGGCCACGCACCTGGACGACCTCCGGGACGAGGGCCGCTTCCGCCCCTGGCTGAAGAGCATCGCCCGGCACTCCGCCCTGAACTTCATCGCCGCGCGCAAGACCCAGCGCGCCCGCGTATCCAACTTCGAGGCCTGCGGCACCGAGGACTTCGAGGACACGAGCGATCCGTCGCCGGAGAACCACGCCCTCTCGCGCGACAACCAGCGCAAGGTCTGGGAGGCGCTGGGCGCGCTGTCCGAGCGCGACCGCCAGGCGCTGTTCATGCGCGAATACCAGGACCTGCCCTACACCCAGATCGCCGAACGCCTCGGGATCGCGCGGAACGCCGCGGAGGTCTGTGTGTTCCGTGCCCGCGAGCGCTTCCGCCGCCTCTTCGACGAGGTGGATGCGCGCGTGCAGGACTGCGGGCTAGACCCGCTGCGTCTCAGCGCGCTCATTGACGCGGAAGTCGACTGCGAATCCGCGCAGGCGCTGCGAGACCACGTGTCCGCCTGCACGGACTGCGAGCAGCGCCTGCTGACCATGCAGGCGGGGCAGGCGCTCTACCGCAACCTGGGCGCCTTCGGCTTCCCGATCCCGGGCCTGCTGGAGTCCGGCCTGCTGGGCTCCAGCGGCGTCATGGGCTCACTGGCCGCGCTGTGGGGCAAGGTGGCCGCCCTCCTGGGCGGCGGCTCCGCCACCGCGAGCGCCACCGGCGCCGCCACGGCGGCCACCGCCACCACCACGACCGCAACGGTGGGGACTGCCACGGCAGGCGCCACTGTGGTCGCCGGGACGGCAGCCGGCGGGACGGTCACCGCGGGCGGCTTCGCGGCCATTCCGGCCGTGGCGAGCGCGATTGCAGTGGCCGTCTCCTCCGCCGTCGCCGCCGGCGCAATCGCGACGCACACGCCGGCGCAGCCCGCGGCGCCCGTGACGGCGGCCGCGCAGGAGCAGCCTCTCGAGCAAGGCGACGGCCACCTCGTCAGCATCGCCGACACGCCGGCGACTCCGGCAGGAACGCCCCCCGGCCCGTCGGCGGGCAGCGCCCAGGTCACGCGTCACGCGCCTCTCACCGGTCCGCGCGAGGACGCCCCCATCGAGGCAGTCGAGGCGCCTCCCGCTCCGCCCGCTCCTCCCTCGCCGTCCACAGCTCCCGCGGCGGCTCCGGCCGTCTCGGGGACGCCGGCCGCGACCCCGGTGGGCGCTGCCGCGCCGGCGGTCACGCCGCCGTCGGCCACGCCCTCTGCCACGCCCACGCCAGCCGCACCCCCTCCGCCGGCCGGCCCCGGAGGTGAGGGAAGCATGGCGTCCGAAGACGAAGCATCCGGTCCACCACCCACGCCTCCCGCCGAGGAGTCTGAAGAGTCCGACGAAGGAAGCCCTCCACCGCACGCCGCTGTGCACGCAAAGGCGAACGGCGCGGGTGGCCCTCCTGCTCACACCGCGGCCGCCGCCAAGGGGAAGGGCGCCGGTGGCCCTCCACCGCCCGCCGCCACCACGGGCGCAGGCGGCGGGGCCAGCACACTGCTCGTCGCAAGCAGTGGTGCAAGTGGCGGCAACGGCAGTACCGGCGGCAGTGGTAACGCCGGTGGCCCGCCCGCCCCCGCCGCAGCAGCGGCCAAGGGAAGCGGAGGCGCTCCACCCGCCCATGCTGGGGCGGCAGGCAAGGGACACGGCGCCGGCCAATCTGCCCACGAGGCCACGTCCAGCAGCGCGACCACGCTCGTTGCGAGCACCACTCCCGCCCCGAGCGCCCAGGCGTCCGGGAACCCGGGCAAGGCTGCCGCTGGCCCCCCACCGCACGCGGGCGGCCCAAAGAAGGACAGCGGACCCGAGGCAGAGGACACTCCCGGGAAGAGCGCCAAGGGCAAGGACGGCGGCGGGCCTCCACCGCACGCAGGCGGTGGCAAGAAGGGCGGCGGGAAGAACAACGCGTAGACGCGCGTCTATCCCTGGCCCAACGCCTCCACCAGTCCCCCGGGAGTACGCCAACTGACCACGAATCGCTGATGTGGTACCTATCGCACAGGGGTTCGGCTAAGGGGCGTTGGTTGGCACGTTTCACCCGGCTGGCGGCTGCCGCCATCTTGTACGCCCTGGTCGGGGTCGCGCTCGTGGCCTGTTCGGCCTCGGACGGCGGCGAAGGCGCGGACGCCACGCCCCCGCCCGGCACCACCACCCCGGCCCCCGCACCTGACGCACCCACCGGCGCCACCACCCTGGCCGAGGTGCGCGCGCGCGGGTTCGTGCGAGTCGGGGTGAACGACCAGTTGCCGGGCTTCGGCTACATCCGGCCGGACGGCTCGTTTGGCGGGTTCGACGTGGACTTCGGCCACGCGCTGGCCGCCGCCATCTTTGCGGACCGGGACGCCGTGCAGTTCGTCTCACTCTCCGCCTCCAGTCGCTTCGAGGCGCTGCGCGCCCGCGAGATCGACGTCCTCATCCGCAACACCACGTGGACGCTGACGCGCGATACCGCGCTGGGACTGACATTCGCCGTGCCCACGTTCTATGACGGCCAGGGCGTGATGGTGCGCGCGGAGGACGGCATCCAGACGCTGGCGGACCTGGACGGGGCCGTGGTCTGTGCGCTGTCCGGTACCACCACGCAACTGAACCAGGAGGACACTTTCGGCGGGACCAGCGTCCGCTACCAGCCGCTCACCTTCGACCGCAACGAGACGCTGCAGGAGGCCTTCGTCGCCGGACGCTGCGATGCCTGGACGGCCGACCGCTCGCAACTGGCCGCCCGGCGCGAGGCGTACCCGGCGAACGCCGGCGGGGGCGACTCGCTGGTGATCCTGCCGGACACGCTCTCCAAGGAGCCACTGGCCCCCGCCACGCGCGGTGACGACCGTCAGTGGGCGGACCTGGTGAACTGGGTGGTGCTGGGCATGATCGCCGCCGAGGAACTGGGCGTGCACAGCGGGAACGTCTCCGAACTCGCAACCGTCCCGCCCTCGCAGGAGGTCTCTCGCCTCCTCGGCTCCACCGCGGAGGGCTCCGCCTTCGACGCGGGCCTGGGCCTGGCGCCGGACTTCATGCGGCACGTGATCGCCCAGGTGGGGAACTACGGCGAGGTCTACGAACGCAACATCACCCCGCTGGGCATCCCCCGCGCCGGATCACCCAATGCGCTGTGGACCGAGGGCGGGCTGATGTACGCCCCGCCCTACCGGTAGGCGCATGACCGCCATCCCCGTCAGACGCCCCCCGCTCGCTGCTGCCGTGGCTACCGTCCGCGCCTGGACGCGCGATGCGCGTGTGCGTCGCGCCGTTCTGGAGGCACTCACCCTGGGCCTGGTCGCGGCCTTCGTCCTGTACGTGGCGACGCGGGCGCGGGAGGCGAGCAGCCTGAACTTCGACTTCATGACGGAGCGCGCGGGCTTCGGCATTGGCGATCAGTTCCTCACGCAGACGGACGGCGGGAGCACCCGCTGGCAGGCGTACGTCGCGGGGATCATGAACACCCTGCGCATCACGGTGTTCGGCATCCTGCTGTCGGTGGGCATGGGGCTCAGCATCGGGGTGGCGCGGCTCTCCTCCAACTGGCTCGCGGCGAGACTGGCCTTCCTCTTCGTGGAGACCATCCGCAACACGCCGCTGCTGGTGTTCGTGGTGTTCTGCTACACGGCGGTCGTGCTGCGCCTCCCGCGCATCCAGGAGAGCGCGGACGTCTTCGGCATCGCCTACTTCTCCAACCGCGCCATCGCGCTGCCGTGGCTGCGGCCAGAGACGGGCGCCGGCACGTTCGCCCTCGCGCTGGTGGTGGGGGCGGTGGCCGCGTGGGGCGCATGGAAGGCGCTCCGCCGCCACGAGGTCACCACGGGCCAGCCGGCGTACCCGTGGCGGGCGGCCCTCGCGCTGTTCGCGGCGGTCGCGCTGGTCGCGTTCGTGGCCACCGGCACGCCGCTGCGGCTGGACATCCCGGAAGCGGGGCGCTTCTCCTACAGCGGCGGCATGCGGCTCTCGCCTGAGTTCGTGGGGCTGTTGCTGGCGCTGTCGCTCTTCAACGCCGCGTTTGTCGCGGAGATCGCTCGCGGGGCCATCGAGTCTGTCCCGCGCGGGGAGCGGGAGGCCGCGGCGGCACTCGGCATGTCGTCCTGGCAGCAACTCTCGCTGATCGTGCTGCCGCAGGCGCTGCGGGCCATGCTGCCGCCGCTGGCCACGCAGTGCCAGAACCTGGCCAAGATGTCCTCCGTCGCCGTGGTCATCGCCTTCCCGGACCTGATGACCGTGGGCGGCACCATTATCAACAACAGCGGCGAGGCGATCCCGATCTTCATCCTGATGATGCTGACGTACTTCGCCCTCAACCTCGGCATCGCCTTCCTGCTGGTGGGCCCGCACTGGCGCTTCAACTGGTCCCGGGGCCGCCGCGCATGACCGTCGCCGGGCTCCCGCTGAAGGTGGACCGCACCCCTCGCGAGGCGCTGGAGGACGCGTGGCACTGGGCGCGACAGCGCCTGTTCAGTTCGCCCGGCAACGTGGTGGTGAGCGCGCTGCTGCTCGCGATCCTCGGCTGGGCCGCGTTCTCCTTCGCGCGCTGGATGTTCACGGACGCGGACTGGGGGGTGGTGCGGGCCAACCGCCGGCTGCTGCTGGTAGGCCGCTTCCCGCTGGGCGAGGAGTGGCGCATCTGGCCGGCCGTCTACTCCATCATCGTGCTGCTGGGTTGGACCTGGGGCGCATGGGGGCGCATCTCCCGCACCGTCGCCGCCACGCTGGTGCTGATGGGGGCGCTGGTGCTGCCCACGCTGGCCGGCTGGTCCGGCCTGCGCGTCGTGGCGCCCGCCCTCGCCCTGGCGGTGCTCGCGTACTTCCTGGCACACCGCCTGGCGGAGTCGCCGCGTATCCGAGGCAAGGCGCGAGTGGGCTCCGTGGTCGGGTGGTTCATGGCGCTACCGCTCGCGCTGATCCTGCTGCAGGTGCGGGGCGGCGTGGAGCCTGCACTCTGGGGTGGGCTGTACCTGAACTTCGTGGTGGCGAGTGGCGCGATCATCGGCGCGCTGCCGCTCGGCATCGGGCTCGCCCTCGCGCGGACGTCCTCGTTCCGTGCACTGCGGGTCAGCGCCACCGTGTACGTGGAGGTGATGCGCGGCCTGCCGCTGCCGGTGATGCTGACGCTGGCATGGCTGGCCCTGCGGGCGTTCCTCCCCTCCTGGGGCGGTCTGGACGAGGTGGCGCTGGTCTACCGCGTCACCATCGCCTTCGCGCTGTTCACCGCCGCCTTCATCGCGGAGGCGGTGCGTGGCGGGCTGAACTCGATCCCGCGAGGGCAACGCGAGGCAGCGTCCGCCCTAGGCCTGAAGTGGTGGCAGTTGACCGCCTACGTCACCATGCCGCAGGCGGTGCGGAACTCGCTGCCGGCATTGGCCGGGGAGTTCATTGGACTGTTCATGACCACCACGCTCATCGCCGTGGTGGGGCTGACGGACATGCTGCAGGCCGCCCGCGCGACCACGGAGCAGCCGGCGTTCTTCGGGCGGCAGAAGGAAGTCCTGCTGTTCGTGGGGATGTTGTTCTGGGTGACGGCCTTCGCCCTCTCGCGCCTGAGCGCGCGGCTGGAGCGGGCGCTGGCCGGGAAGGGGACGCGACGCGTATGACGGACTTCACCGCCACCACCGAGGGAACGGCCACCCCGGCGGCCCCGGAGCAAGAGCCGGCGATCATCTGCAACGACGTGCACAAGTGGTATGGGCGCTTCCACGCCCTGCGCGGCATCACCACGGAGATCGCCCAGGGCGAGACGGTGGTGGTCTTCGGGCCCTCCGGGTCCGCCAAGTCCACGCTGCTGCGGTGCCTGAACCGCCTGGAGGGCCATGACTCCGGCGATATCCGCATCGCCGGGGTGACGCTGGACCACCAGGTGCACAACCTGGCGGCTGTGCGCCGGCAGGTGGGCATGGTCTTCCAGCACTTCCACCTGTTCCCCCATCTCACCGTGCGCCAGAACATCACGCTGGCCCCGCAGGTGGTCCGGCACATGGCGAAGATGGATGCGGAGGCGCGCGCGCTGCACCTGCTGGAGCAGGTGGGCATCCCCAACCTCATCGACATGTACCCGGCCGACCTCTCCGGCGGGCAGGCGCAGCGCGTGGCCATTGCCCGTGCGCTCGCCATGGAGCCGCGCGTGCTGCTGCTGGACGAGCCCACGTCCGCGCTGGACCCGGAGAGCATCCGAGGCGTGCTGACGCTACTGGGTGAACTCTCGGACCTGGGTATGACCATGGTGATCGTCACGCACGAGATGGGCTTCGCCCGCGAGGTGGCAGACCGCCTGCTCTTCCTGGAAGAGGGCCAGGTAGTGGAGTCCGGCCCGCCGGAGCAGATCTTCGGCGACCCGCAGGAGGAGCGGACGCGCCGCTTCCTCTCCCAGATCCTCTAGCGCCGATCCTGTAGCGGGAGCGCCTAGCGGACGGCAGGCGCTTCGAAGGCGATGGGCACCAGGTGCGGCTCGCAGGACGTGGTGCCACCGCTGCTGATGGTCCGGTCCGGGCACACCGCCTCGGACCACGTCACGCCCTCCACGTTGGTGAAGAGCAACGGCTCGCCGGCATCGTCGCCCAGCAGGGCGCCGGTGAGGTCCGCGCCGGCCAGGTTCGCGTTGCTCAGGTTGGCGCCGCGCAGGTCCGCGGAGCGCAGGTTGGCCCCGCTCAGGTTGGCGTTGGACAGGTCCGCCCCGCGCAAGTCCGCGTGGAACATCGATGCATTCGAGGCGTCCACGCCAGCGAGAACCGCAAGCCGCAGGTCCGCCTGGTTCAGTCGCGTATCCACCAGCAGGGCGTTGCTCAGGTCCGCGTTGCTGAGGTTGGCGTCGTTCAGCAGGCCAAAGGTCAGGCGCGCCCGGGCCAGGTTCGCCTCGGACAGGCGGGCGCCGCTCAGGTTCACCCCGAACAACTCCGCGCCGGCCAGATCCGCGTCGATCAGGCTGGAGGTGTTGAGCCGGATCAGCGCGTCCACCCCGTTGATGAGGCCCAGTTCGTACAGGAACGTCACCACGAAGCGCTTGCGAGGGCCGTCCATGCCCTCCAGCGCGGTGAGCGTCTGCGCGCGGGCGACCTCGCGCATGATCGCCCCGCGCGTCGGGTCCAGCGCCGTGTTGAGCAGGTCACGGTCCAGCGCGAGGCCGGCGATCTGATCCAGGTAGTCCTGCAGGCGCTGCTCCTGCGCCTGCTCCAGCGCCTGCTCGCGCGCGGAAGCGTTGACCGCCTGCGACACCAACTGGCCACCAAGGATCAGCACGAAGGGCAGGACGATCAGCTGGATGTAGTCGATCAGCTTCTTGTCGCCAAAGCCCGTCCAGCGGAAGAACCGCCCCAGTCGCGAGCGCACCGGCGGCCAGGGGTTCGGCACCCTCATGATCCGCACACCCACTCGTCGCGCGGGTCGCCGGCGATGCGCGCGGTGGGGTCGTTCCAGTCCGAGCCGTCCCGGTAGTACCCCCACTCGCCCATGACCCGCTCGATGTCGCGGGCCGCCTGCTGGAGCGCCTCGCGCGAGATGGCGGAGATCTGCTCCGGCGCGTCCTCCGCGTCACGCGGCACCTCCGCCGCGCGGATCAGGCCGTCGTCCAGGGCGCAGCCGATGATCCCCTCCACCACGTCCCAGGCGGGGATGCGCGGGCGGGGGAAGGCGTTGCCCAGCGCCACCTCCACGTCCGGGAGCCATGGATAGCGCGCCACCAGTTCACGGTCGTTGAAGAGCGACTCGCGGGCGGGCGGGACGCCCAGCAGGGCGCTGGTCTTCATGATGTCGCGGGAGGTCGCCCAGGTCAGGAAGTTGTACGCCGCCTCGGGCTGCTCCGCGTCCGCGGGGATGGCGAGCAGCCAGTTCCCGGTGAGGCTGCTGGAGCGCCGCCCCACCGGGAACTGCGCGACGCGCAGTTGGTCGGAGACGCTGGACGTGAGGATCTGCTGCGCGTCTGCCGCCCACGCGACCGTGGCGGAGGCGGTGCCGTCCAGCATCCGCGCGTGCGAGGTGTACCGCTCGCCCTGGTACTCCTCGTAGGGGATGCCCAGGCGAGTGGCCTCCCAGAGGTACTCCGCCAGCGCGTCCGCGGCGAGGCTGCTGCGGAGCGGCGTGGGGCGCCACTCACGGTCGAAGATGTCGCCGCCACGGGATGCCAGCCAGGTGAAGAAGACGTGCGGGTTCGTGGAGGGCGCGAAGCCTGACGCGCCCACGTAGGCCGGGTCCGGCTGGGCGAGACTGGCCTTCAGGTCCTCCATGGTCTCGGGCTGCGGAATGATGTCTCCGCGGTACCAGAGCATCATGACGTTGCCCACCAGCGGCAGGCCGTACGTCTCCGCTCCACGGGCTGCGCCACCAGAGTCCGGCGGCAGCGGACCGAACGTGGGCGGCCACACGCCGAGGGCGGCCGAGCGTTCCGCGATGTCCGGGTCCGGCTCGTAGCCGAAGGGGGAGAGCGGCGCGAGGCGCTGGTTGCCTGCGAGATAGGGCATCCAGGGGTCGTCCACGATGATGACGTCGTACTCGCCGCGGAGTTCCTCGGCGTTGGAGATCACCGCGTCGCGGTAGGTGACGTAGTCCCCGGCGACCATGCGCTCGCCGGTGGCGCGGTCCAGGATGCCCAGTTCCACCTTGTTGCCGGTGATGTGCTCCCACTCCGGAATGATCCGGAAGAGCGCCGTGGTCTCCGCGCCCTGGAACGCCGCGATGCGGATGGTGACCGGGCGTGTCACCGCCGGGGGCAACTCCGGCTCGTCGCTGCCGCAGGCACCGAGCGCCACGGCAACCACGCCGAGGGCGGCCAGCAGCCAGCGCGGGCCGAGCCCTCGTATGCCGTGACGCTGCACCTGGTGGCCACCGTGCCGGCGGCCTTCGCGCACCCCGCTGCGACGCAAGAGTCTGCCCCTACTGCACCGCCCGAGCCCGGCGGCGCCCGCATGGTACCCGCCACCGGGACTACGCGTCGTAAGGCTTCACCCCTCTTGAACCTGCGACTGCTAGCCTCCGGCCATGCGCGCACTGGTCACTGGTTCCTCCGGATTCGTGGGCAGCCACCTGGTCCGCCGCCTGCTGGCGGACGGCCACGAGGTCACCGGCTTCGACGCCCAGCCACCGCGCCGCCCACTGGAGCCCGGCGCCGAGGGCTGGCGCAACATCCGAGGCGACATCCGCGACGAGGCCACCGTCCGCGCAGCCATGGCGGAGGCGCGCCCGGAGGTGGTCTACCACCTGGCGGCGCAGGTCTCCGTCTCCGTCTCCATGCGGGAGCCGCGCCTGGACATCGAGACCAACGTGCTGGGCACCACGCTGCTGGCACAGGCCGCCGCAGAGGCCGGCGCGCGCCGCTTCGTGAACACGTCCTCCGGCGGGGCGATGTTCGGCGAACCGCCGGTGATACCGGCGGACGACGAGACCGAGCCGCGGCCACAGTCGTTCTACGGTGCATCCAAGGTGGCGGCGGAGTTGTATCTGCAGATCATCCAGGCGGAGACCGGCATGTCCGTGGCCTCCGTGCGCCCCGCCAACATCTTCGGGCCTTGGCAGGACCCGCATGGCGAGGCGGGCGTGGTAGCGATCTTCACGCGCCGGATGCTCCGCAACGAGGACGTAGTGGTCTTCGCGCCCGGCACGGACACCCGCGACTACGTCTACGTGGACGACGTGGTGTCAGCCCTGGTGCTGGCCGGTGACGCCCCCCGGGGCGAAATGTGCGTGGTGGGCACCGGCGTGGAGACCTCCACGCTGGACATCTTCCACGCGCTGGCGCGCCTCACCGGCTACGAGCGCGCCCCAGTGATGGGCCCACCCCGCCCCGGCGACATCCCGCGTATCGCGCTCGACGCGCGCCGGGCGCGGGAAGCGTGGGGTTGGCAGCCCGCCGTGACGTTCGAGGACGGCCTTGCGCGCACCGTGGAGGCGTTCCGCGAGGAACTCGACGCGGAGGGCGACGCCTAGCCATCTCGCCCGCCTACACACCGCAGGCGGAGTACCCACACACCGGGCAGAGCGAGCAGCCCTCGCCGAACACGAGCGGGCCCGCGCACTGCGGGCACCGCTGGCCCATGCTCGCCTCCCGGCGGTAGCGGCGGCGCGCCGCGTCGGCGCCTCCCGGCGCGTCGAGGTGCGTGGGTCGCGTGGGGGCAGAGCGGGCGGTCGTCAGAGTCGAAGCCATGACACGGCTCCCCTGGGATTCAGAACATGCGTTCGCTAGCGAGAACGTACCGAGGAACGTATGTTCTAGTCAAGAGCCAGTGGCACTCGTGGCGGGCCTCAGGGCGCCTGGATCGCCGCCCGCAATTCGCCCGGCGTTGCGACCGGGAGCAGGACGCACCCCACGCCCGGCTGCGCCAGCCGGGCGGGCACTTCCGCCGGCTCGGCGGCGAACGCTATGCGCCCCGCCAGCACCTCGATGCCCGCGCCGTCATACGTCCCGGCGAGCCGCGCGATGCCCCGCGACTGCACCTCCGTGAGCGCGTCCCGTTGTGCCGCGTCGACCACGCCCGGAAGCGCCAGCACGTCCAACTCTGACCCCAACCGCGACGCGATCGCCTCGGCCTGCGGGCCCATGGCCTCCGGCGCCGGGACATGGTCCAGCAGCGCGACGAGTGTGAGGCGGCCGCGCTCCAGCGCCGCGGCCTCCGTCAGCAGCGGTTCCAGGTCCTCCAGCGCGTCGCTCACCTCCCAGGCGACCACGGTGATCCCCAGGGCAATGGCAGCGCGGAGGGTGGCCGCCGCGGTCTCCGGGTCCGAGCGCCGGAGGGCGCGTGCGTCCAGGCCCACCTCGGACACCATCAGGTCCGTGTCACCCAGCCGGCGATAGCGCATTCCGCCTCCCCGCATCGCGGTGCCTCTGCGTCCCGAGCGATTTCGGACGTGCGGGCATACGATGCGTGCCGGGAGCGGTGATGTCGACCCTGCTGCGCTTGTTCCTCTTCGCCTCACTCATCATGATCGCCTACCTGGTCATCACCCGGCCGAGGGCGATCCGCCAGATCGGTGCGCGTGCCCGGCTGGTGGGATACGCGTGGGTGGCGGCGATCATCATCGGCGCGATCATGCAACTCGCCGGCTGGCGGACCTGAGCCGGGCGGCCTCTTGAGCGCGCCACCCCCCCGCCGCGTCCTGGTCTGCCCCCAGGAGTTCAAGGGCACGCTGGACGCACAGCGGGCCACCGTGGCCATCGCCACCGGCGTGCGTGCCGCCCTGGTCGGGCAACCGGACTTCGAGCCCGCGTCGGTGATCGAACAACCGATGGCGGACGGCGGCCCGGGTACGGGCGCGATCCTCGCGCGGACGCTCGGCGGACAGACGTGGCACACACGCGTGCGCGGCGCGTACGGCGGCGAGGTCCACGCCGCCTACGTCGTCGCCCCCCGGCCCGGGGGCGCCCTCGCGGTGGTGGAGTCCGCGGATGCGGTGGGCCTGGGCCTCACGCCACCCGAGGAGCGCGACCCCGCCTTCTCCAGCACGGAGGGCGTGGGCGCGCTGCTCCTGAAGGCGCGCGAGCACGACGCCACCGAGGTCATCGTCTGCGTGGGCGGCACCGCCACCATGGACGGCGGATCCGGCGTCGCGCGCGCCCTGGGGCTCCGCCTGCTGGACCGCAACGGCCGCGACCTACCCCCCGGCGGCATCCACCTTGCCCGCCTCGCGCACATCGAGGCGGCGCACGACGCCCTGGCGGGCGTCCGCGTGCGCGTGGCCGTGGACGCACGGAACGCCCTCACGGGGCCGGCAGGCGCCGTGGCCGTGTACGGATCGCAGAAGGGGCTGCCGGACTGGCAGGCGCCCGCGCTCGATGCCGCCATCGATTGGTGGGCCTCGGTGCTGCGGGAGCAACTGGGGCGCGACGTGGACGTGCCCGGCGCCGGCACCGGCGGCGGCATCACGGCCGGGATCCTCGCCGTCGCCCCGCATGCCACCATCGAGTCCGGCGCCGCACTCGTCGCCGAGGTGGTGGGCCTGGAACGACTGATCGCCTCGGTGGACCTCGTGGTCACGGGGGAGGGATCGCTGGACGCCCAGACGGGCTACGGCAAGACGGTGGGCCACGTCGCCGAGGCCGCGCGCGATGCCGGCGTCGCCTGCGTGGCGGTGGCAGGCGTCGTGCGCGAGCGCCCGGACGGCATCCAGGATGCGGAACCGCTGGTCACGGACGCATCGCCGCCAGCGCAGCGGGAGGCCGCGATGAGGGACGCGTCCTCGCAGGTCGAGCGGGCGGCCCAACGCCTCGTCCGGCGCTGGTTGGCGCATCACAGGGCGTGATCCCCCGGGGCGCACCCCTCGCAAACCCCTGCGATTGTTGCTTTTCGTCCGCCCGGTGCCGCTCAGACCGCGCCGTTGAGGCATATTCTGCCCTCGATCCCGAAAAAACCCGCGTAAACGCTTGACATTCGGGCATCAAGAGAGAAATGATGACGTGCATACACGGGTGAGCGGCGGGGATTCCAGGCCGCCACAGGGAGGTAGCAGAAGATGACGAAGGCTGAATTGGTGGCCATGGTGGCGGCTCAGGCCGGCACGAACGCGTCGGACGCGGAGAAGGTGCTGAACGGTTTCCGGGACGTGGTCCAGGCGAAACTGAAGTCGGGCGACGACGTCTCGTACCCCGGCCTCGGCAAGTTCAGCCGCGTGGACCGCAAGGCGCGCACAGGCCGCAACCCGCAGACCGGCGCGGCGATCAAGGTGAAGGCGTCCAAGGCGCCGAAGTTCACCGCCGCCGCTGGGCTGAAGCAGGTCGTGAACGGCCAGGCGGCCGCGCCGAAACTGAAGAAGTAGCCCCGCCCCTTCGGGGGAAAGACTCCAGGAGGGCCGCCCCAACAGGGCGGCCCTTCTGCTTCCTCGCCGCTCCCGCGACTGCCTCTGATCACGGCGCTTGGTAGCATGCCCCCGCCCCCGAACGAATCGGGACCGGGCCGCCCCGTGGAATGCACGAAGGCGCACTAGGAAGCGAGCGAGGTATGGGTGACCTCGACGGGCGCGTTGCGCTCGTAACCGGCGGGAGCCGCGGCATTGGCCGTGGCATCTGCCTCCGCCTGGCGGAGGACGGCGCCGACATTGCCATCAACTACCACTCGAACGCGGACGCCGCGCGCGAGGTCGCGGAGGAAGTTCGCGCGCTGGGACGGCGCGCGGAGATCTTCCAGGCGGACGTCGCGGAGGAGGAAGACTGCAAGCGCCTTGCCCAGGAGTCGCTGGCAGCCTTCGGCAAGGTGGACATCCTGGTGAACAACGCCGGCATCGGCGCCACCGCCGTGGGACGTCCGCACGTGGCGGAGGCGGAGCCGGAGGCCTTCTACCGCCTGATGGCCGCCCACGCCTTTGGCCCGTTCTACCTCTGCCAGGCGCTCGTCCCCCAGATGCGCGAGCAGCCTCGAGGTGACGTGGTCATGGTGTCCTCCGTGGCGGCGCAGAACTTCGGCGCCACGGGCGGCACGTATAGCGCCGCCAAGACCGCCATGGAGGCGCTGGCGCACACGCTGGCCAAGGAAGAGCGGCAGCACAACATCCACGTCAACGTGGTGGCGCCGGGCCTGGTGGAGACGGACATGGGCCTGGCGCTGGTGAAGTTCACGCGGGGCGTGGAGTCCATGCGCGAACTGGACCAGGGCCAGCCCTTCGGGCGGGTGGGGCAGCCGGCGGACATCGCCGCCGCGGTCGCCTTCTTCTGCAGCCCGCGCTCGTCCTACATCACCAACCAGCGGCTGACGGTCTCGGGAGGCTAAGACGATGGCAATCGACCTGACCGGACGCAGCGCCTTCGTCACCGGCGGCAGCCGCGGCATTGGCCGCGCCATCGCCCTCGGCCTCGCGGAGGCCGGCGCGGACGTGGCCGTGAACTACACCCGCAACTCGGACGCTGCGGACGCCACCTGCGAGGAGATTCGAGCGCTGGGCCGCCGAGCGCAGGCGTACCAGGGTGACGTCTCTGACTTCGCCTCCTGCCAGCAGATGGTGGAGGCGGCGCTGGCGGACTTCGGCAACTTCTCGATCCTGGTGAACAACGGCGGCATCGCTAGCCGGGGCAACACCGTGGTGGACACGGACCCGGCGGAGATGCGGCGCGTGGTCACCACCCACGCCATGGGCTCGTACCACATGTCTCGGCTGCTGGTCCCACAGATGCGGGAGCAGCCTCGCGGTGACGTGGTGATGATCTCGTCCGTGGCCGCGCAGGGACTGAACGGCCGCGGCGGCCCGTACAACATGGGCAAGTCAGCGCAGGAGGCCGTGGCCTACACGCTGGCCAAGGAAGAGCGCCCGCACGGCATCCACGTCAACGTGGTGGCGCCGGGCCTGGTGAACACGGACATGGGCCGCCGCCTGGCGCGTGCCACCCGTGGCGTGGAGGACATCCACGAACTGGACGACAAGTCCCCCTTCGGCCGCGTCTGTGCGCCGGAGGACATCGCGGACGCAGTGGTCTTCCTCTGCTCGGAGGACGCGGCCTACATCACGGGCCAGCGGATCACGGTGAACGGCGGCGGCTTCTAGCCGCGCCGCTTCTCGGCAAGGCTGCCCCCTCTCTCCTCCTCGCGGAGGGGAGAGGGGACGAGCCACACGCGCTAGGCCTTGGCGGCCTGCTCCGCCTGGAGCGCCGCCAGTTGCTTACGCAGTTCGCGTATCTCGTTGAAGTTCTCGGTGGCGTCTCGGAGATAGGCGACGGCGATGAGGCCGAAGTCCGGGTGCTCCGCCGTGTCCAGCGTGAACTCGATGGACTTGCGGGAGCCGTCCGCGTACAGGGCGGGGACCTTCAGCAACTCCGCGCGGGCGTAGCGGGACTCGCCGCCGGCCATCACGCGGTGGTAGCCCTCCCAGTGCCGGGCGCGCAGGTTCTCCGGGATGATGAAGTCCATGGTCTGGCCCACGGCCTCCGCGGCCGGCACCCCGAACAACTCCTCGGCACCGCGATTCCAGTAGCGGATCACGCCCTTGGCGTCCGCCCAGACGATGGCGTCCGGGGCGTTATCCATGATCGTGCGGAACAGGGAGTCAGGGTGGGAGTCAGGCATGCGGGAGCCTCCTTTTGGAGAGGCTACACCCGCAGGGCACACGGTCGAGCGACGGCTGCCGCCCTCGCTACTGGACGCGCACCACCTCCTGCGCCCGGTGCCACAGACCTTCCAGGTCGTAGTAGATGCGCGCCTCCAGCGAGAACAGGTGGACAAAGACCCCCTCGCCAGCGTCCACCAGGATCCAGCCGTCCTCCGCGCTGCCTTCCACCTTTACGTCGCGACCGGTCTTGGTCGCGGCCTCGGAGAGGGCGTCCGTGACGGCGCGCGCCTGGCGGATGTTGTCCACGGTGGCGATGAGGAAGTAGTCCGTGAAGGCGGTGAGGGCTGTCAGGTCCAGCAGCACCACGTCGGACGCCTGCCGGTCCACCAGCACGTCCAGCAACGCCTGCGCGTATTCCAGGTCCGGGGGCTGTACTGCCCGGTTGCGTGGGGTGGTAACCGCCCCGGCGCCGCCTGTCTGAGGGCCTCGAGGTTCTTCGCGCGGGTCCTGCTGTCCTGCCAGTCCGGGCCTCCTGACGCGCTTCCCGCACCTCGCGGGAGCGCACTGCCCGCCGAGTATATCCGCACCGGACGGTGCAGAAGGTGAGATCGCACCCGGTTCCGCGCGAGCCGCTCGCACCCCGCAGCGCTTCTGCAGGCGGCTCCGTACACTGGATCGCATGCCTGAACGCGTCCTGGTCGCCATGTCCGGCGGGGTGGACTCCGCCGTGGCCGCCGCGCTCCTGCACCAGCAGGGGTATGACGTGGTGGGCGTGACGCTGCGCCTCTACACTGAGGCAGACGACGCTGCGCTCTCCTCCGGCCGCACCTGCTGCGGCATCGAGGACATCGGCGATGCGCGCGCGGCCGCCCAGGCCATCGGCATTCCCCACTACGTGCTGAACATGGAGCGCGAGTTCGAGCGCGACGTGCTGGACGCGTTCGTGGACGCCTACGCGCAGGGCCGCACGCCGAACCCCTGCCTGAACTGCAACCAGTACGTGAAGTTCGACACCCTGCTCCAGCGCGCCATCGCCATGGGGTGCGACCGCCTGGCCACCGGCCACTACGCGCGCATCGAGCGCGACGGCGACGTCCACCGCCTGCACCGCTCCGTGGACGAGGCGAAGGACCAGTCCTACGTGCTCTACACGCTGGGGCAGGACGCCCTGGGCCGCACCCTCTTCCCGCTGGGTGACATGACGAAGTCGCAGACCCGGGAGGTCGCCCGGAGCGCCGGCCTGCCGCTGGCGGAGAAGCCGGACAGCGTGGACATCTGCTTCGTCCCCGGCGGCGACTACCGCGAGGTGCTGGCCCAGCGCGGCGTGCAGACCGCCCCCGGCGCCATCGAGCGCGTCGACGGTTCCACCGCCGGGACGCACCAGGGAGTGGCCTCCTACACCGTGGGCCAGCGCCGCGGCCTCGGCCTGGCGGAGGGCGAACGCCGCTTCGTCACGGACATCGACGCGAAGCGCAACGTCATCGTCATTGGCGGGGAGGGCGACCTCTACCGGCGCCGGGTACAGGCGATCGAGCCGCACTGGGTGCTGGATGCGCCCGAGCCCGGCGAAGTGCTCTCCGCCCGCATCCGCTATCACGCGCAGGAGGCCGCGGCGCGCGTCACGGAGGTCCAGGACGCCGGCTTCACCGTGGAGTTTGACGCGCCCGTGCGCGCCCCCGCGCCCGGCCAGGCAATCGTGCTCTACCGCGGCACGGAGGTGGTGGGCGGTGGCGTGATCGACCGGACAGCGCGCTAACGCCCACGGCTCCTCCACGCTCGCTTTGCAACGCGTGGCTCCCGACCGATACGATGAACCTCGAACGCTGAGGAGACCGCACCACCAATGTTGCTCGTAACACTTGCAGAGGTGCGCGACGTTGTCGTGATCGTCTATGGCGCCATGGGCGTCATCCTGATGCTCGCGCTGGCGATCGCCGCCTTCGGGCTCTGGTTCGCGGTCCGCGCACTCACGCGATCCGTGATCGGGTTGCTGGACGACCCGGTGAAGCCCACGCTCCAGGAAGTGCAACGCACCGTCCAGAACGTGCGCGGCACCACGGAGTTCGTCTCGGACACCGCCGTGCATCCGATCATTCGCACCGTGGCGATCGCCCGAGGCGTGCGCCGGGGCATGGCCTCCGTCACCAACATCCGCAACCGACGGTCGAAGTAGCCGGGGCAGACCATGTTCCGCGCGCTCTCCACCATCACCATCGCCGCCGCCGCCGGCTACCTGGCCGCCCGCCAGTTGCTGGCGGACGACGCGCCCCAGCGCATCGAGTCACTGCCCGAGCCGGCGCGCAGGCCCGCCCTGGCCGCCCGCCGCCGCCTGGTGGCCGCCCGCGAACGCGCACGCATTGCGCTGAACGAGGGCCGGGCGGAGCGCATGGCGGCGGAGGCGGAACTCACCGCGCGGTACCGCGACCAGGCGGGCCGCACCACGGACGTCACCCAACTACCTCGCGGCCTGTAGCCGTCCCGCTCCTGTCGCGTGTGAGCCCTCGTGGTTACACTCGGAAGTGGAGAGGTGGCCGAGCGGTTGAAGGCGCTCGTCTCGAAAACGAGTAGGCGCGCAAGTGTCTCGCGGGTTCGAATCCCGCCCTCTCCGCCACTCCCGTCATCGCCGCAACGCGTGACGGCCCGGTCTTAGTACGGACGCCCGGACGCCGTCCCTCAACCACTCGGAGGGCGTCACGTTGCCTCGCAGGAGGGGACACGGGAGCCGGCCTCGCGGAGAGGTGCTGGAGTGGTTGAACAGGCTCGCCTGGAAAGCGGGTAACGGGGGAAACCCCGTTCGTGGGTTCGAATCCCACCCTCTCCGCCACTGGACCACCTCCCGGACGCCGCCGCGGTTCGGGATGCTCCCCGGGGCTACCACTCCGACGACACCCCCTCACCCCAGCCCTCTCCCTCCAGGGAGAGGGAGCCAGAGGTTCGATCCCACGTCGATCCCGCGTCGATCCCGCGTCGATCCAGATGCCCTGTGGCCTTTCGTGCCCGCTTCCTCGTAGGGGCGCAGCGCACTGCGCCCGCCCTCGGTGCTCCGGCCGTCGTCGGGCGTCGGGCCGCCCCCCAACTCCGCTCACCCTGAGCGTGTCGAAGGGCGAGCACGGCCAACCTCGATGCCCTGTCACGCAGACAGCGACGGGCCTCCACGGTGTAGGCTCCCGCACGTACGAGGGCAGGAGCGACACCGATGGCCAACGAGAACACGCAGCAGCCGGGGCGCATGAAGTTCGGCCTGTTCATGGCCCCGTTCCATGCCGCCGGCGAAAACCCCACGCTCGCCCTCCAGCGCGACCTTGAACTCATCGAGGAACTCGACCGCCTGGGCTTCGACGAAGTGTGGGTGGGCGAGCACCACAGCGGCGCACGGGAACTCATCGGCGACCCGGCTCTGTTCATCGCCGCGGCAGCGGAGCGCACGCAGCGCATCCGCCTGGGCACGGGCGTGACCAGCCTGCCGTACCACCACCCCTTCATGGTCGCGGACAAGATGACCCTGCTGGACCACCTCACCCGAGGGCGGGCGATGCTGGGCGTGGGGCCGGGGCTGCTGGCCTCTGACGCGTACATGATCGGCATCGACCCCACGGAGCAGCGCCGGATGATGGGCGAGTCGCTGGACGCGGTCATGCGCCTGCTGCGCGGCGAGACCGTGACGATGAAGACGGACTGGTTCGAACTGCGCGAGGCGCGCCTGCAATTGCCGCCCTACTCGCAGCCGCACCTCCCGGTGGCCGTCGCCACGTCGTTCACGCCCTCCGGCCCCACCGCCGCCGGTCGCCACGGCCTGGGCCTCCTGTCCGTTGCCGGCGCCGGCAACGAGGGCTTTGACCGCACCTGGGGCTGGGTGGAGGAAGCCGCCGCCGAGCACGGCCAGACCGTGAGCCGCTCGGAGTGGCGCGTGGTGGTCCCCATCCACCTGGCGGACACGCGCGAGCAGGCCATCGCGGACCTGGAGCACGGCTTCGCCCGCCGCGCGTACGCCATGGACGGCCCGAAGCCCGGCGGCAGCATCAACTTCGGCCCCACCGGCAACACCATCCACGAGGCGCTGGAGAACGGCAGCGGCATGATCGTGGGCACGCCGGACGACGCCATCGAGGCGTTCCAGGACCTGGTGCGCCGCTCCGGCGGCATCGGCGGGGTGCTGGCGCTCCACCACGAATGGGCCTCCGTGCCCGCGATCGCGCGCTCCTACGAACTGTGGGCGCGCTACGTCGCGCCGCACTTCCAGGGCAGCGGGGCGCACATGGAGGAGAGCCGCGCCTGGTTCGACGGCTCCCTGCGCACCACCTTCGCCGCCTCCGGCCAGGCGCAGGCGAAGGCGTTCCAGGACGCCGGCAAGGAAGTGCCGCCGGAGATCGCGGAGCGCCTCCGCCAGGCCGCCGAGCGCCGCGCCCAACGCGAGCGCGAGGCGCAGGCAGAGGCCCAGGCGCAGCAAGAGTAACTACCGCAGCCGCGCCGCGACTCACGCGCCTTCGCCTGGAGCGCCCTTGACTCGTCCGTTCCGTCCTCGAACGGCGGGATGGTGGTGAACGCCTCCAGCGCTTCGTTCGGCAGTCGCTCGAGCGCGCCCAGGTCGCCGGTTGCGATCGCGGCTGCGATCGCGGGGCCCGCAGGCCCAGTGCGTCCACCACCTTCAACTGGCCGTCTGGGGCGGCCAACACGTTACGGGGCCTGACGTCTGAGCCGCCCCAGAACGGAAGATCCGCCTCGGCTCGCCGAGAGGCCTCCCGCAGCGCGTCACGAAGGGCAATGACGTCCGGGTCGCGCTCGAGTCCTCCCGGCGGTGTCGTCCACCAGTCCGGGTGATGGGTTGTGCCACGGGGGCAGGTCAAGGGCCACGCAGAGTGCGGCGGCCTGCGTCGCGTCGGCGGGCTGCAGGCGCTCCAGCGACACGACGTGCCCGACGCCGGCCAGCGAGGCGACCTCGGCGACCCGCGGGACGTACGGGTTCCCGGCCAGCCGGCGAGCGACCTCCACGGACAGGAGGTAGGCCGGATCCCAGGGTGCGACTCGGGCGACGTGCGCGCCGTCTGGTGACGCGTACACCCAGGACCAGTCCCCGGTCGCCAGGTGTCTCCAGCCATCCGCCTCCAGCAGGCGGCGCGTGCCGGGCGGCCGAGGCGACTCCTGAGAGATCAGGCAGGCTCACGGCGCACCCTCGCCACCACCGCCTCACCCTCGAGGGCGGCGCCTTCCTCGAGCGGCCGCGTGCGCAGCAGCGCCACGGCCGGGAGCAGGACGAGCGCGCCCACGGCGAGCGAGGCGCGCACGGCGCCGAAGCGGACGATGCCCGCAGCCAGCGGGCCCTGCGCCACCTGGCCCACGGAGTTCATCTGGTTCACGGAGGAGAGCACGGTCGCGCGGGTGCCCGGCTCCAGTCCGCGGTTGAGCCACATCATGAAGAACGGGCCCTCCGCGTGATACATCGACTGCGTGCCGATGATGAGCACCGCCGCCACGGCCGCCACCGGCGCGAGGGCGAACGCGAGGGCGCACGCGACCGCCGCAAGGTACAGGCCCATGAGCACCCTCGCCGCCGCGGCCCTCGTCCCGTCCGCGCTGGCCCGACGCCCCACGGCGATCATGCCGAGGGCGCCCAGTTCCGCCGCTACCGAGATGCCGCCGAACAGAAGCACCTCATGCACTGCGCCTGGAATGCCGATGCCCTCGATCAGGTGGTAGCCCCAGAGCGACCACAGCATCTCGGACGAGGCGCCCACCAGGAACGCGACACCCATGGCTGCGCGCACCATCGGACGGCGGCGTGCCGCCGCGACGCCCACGACCCCGACATGGCGCATGCGCGCGAGGGCGGAGGCCCCGTTCCGGGCAGCCGGCTGCCAGCCCGCCTCGGTCATGGTGAACAGCAGGACCACGCCCAGCGCGACGTGTCCGGTCCCGCCGACGAGCCACGGCGCGCTCGCGTGCAGCAGCCCGAGCCCCGTCCCGGCCAGGACCCCCAGCACCCGCGCGACCTGCCGCCACTGGGCCGCGCGCGGGTAGACGGCCGCCGCCGCGTCCTCGCCGATCTCGTCGGCGAGCCACGCTTCGTTCGCCCCGCTGGAGAACGTGAACCCGAAGCCCCAGAGGAACTGGCCCAGGGCCACGCCCTCGAACGTGGGGAACGCGCCGATGACCATCCAGGCGGCGCCTGAGATCAGCGTCCCCGCGATCACGGAGAGGCGACGGCTCACCAGGTCAGACAGGACGCCGGTGGGGATCTCGAACAGCACCACCGTCGCTTCCAGGACGACGGCGACGGCAATCAACTGGTAGGGCGTGAGGCCCGCCTCGCGGACCGCGTAGAGCGCGTAGAGGGCGAACGCCATCCACATGAAGAAGCCGCCGGCCACGGCCCGGAGCGTGTAGGCGCGTTCCGGGCTGATGGGCCGGCCGGGCAGCAGCGTGGGCTGCCGCTGGAACCAGGGTGAGTGTGACAACGAGGGTCCCTTGCGAGGGGCCGGACGCGACGCGCACGCGCGGAGACGCCTCCGGCTCTACCGGTGGGGCCTCGGACCGCCGCGCGAGAGGTTGGCCGCTACGCGTCGGTCGGCGAGGCGGAAGCGCGAGGTGTCGTTGCCACGATGGCAGCCCTTCGTTCCGTCGCTCGGGGGACGCCGGCCAGCATGCGCGGACGGCCCGCGCGCGTCAACCGCTCCGGTCGAGGTCGCCCCCTCGGGGAATCCAGATACGAATGACGGGCGCCTCGCGGCGCCCGTCATTCGTGTGGCCTGCGACGTGCGCTACTGCTCGAACACCCAGGGATCGCTGGCGCGCTTCCACTCGATCGGGTCGATGCCCTCGAACCAGATGCCGATCTCGCGGGCGGCGTCGTCCAGGTTGGCGGAGCCGTGCACCAGGTTGCGGCCGATCTCCAGGCCGAAGTCGTGGCGGATGGTGCCGGGCGCGGCCTCGGTGGGGCGGGTGGAGCCCATGGTCTGGCGGGCGGCGGCCACGGCGTCCGTGCCCTCGAACACGGCGGCGATGATCGGGGCGGAGGTGATGTACTCCACCAGCCCCTTGAAGAAAGGCTTCTCCACGTGCTCGGCGTAGTGACGCTTCGCGATCTCCTGGTCCGCCTGCAGCATGCGGACGGCCACCGGCTTCAGGCCGCGCGCCTCCAGGCGGCGCAGCACCTCGAAGGCGAGTCCGCGCTGCATGGCGTCCGGCTTCACAAGGACCAGGGTGCGTTCCATGGGGTGGTTACTCCTTCAGGGCTTCGAGTGGTGCGCTCTAGCGGCTGGGTCGGGTGATCGAGGGCGGCCGCAGATACAGCGCGTCCACCTGCCCGGGATCGCCGAAGGCCTCCCGGGCGCGCGCCAGCCGCACGAGGGCGACCGCACGCGAGGTGGCAGGTTCGGCCGCGATAGTGTCGCCTGTCCGGCCCTCAGCGTCTCGCGCCGCCGCCAGCGCTTCCGTCAGTTCGCCTACCCACTTCGCCGGGCGAGGGGCGGCCGCCGCGGCCTCGGCGTGCGTGGTCATCGAGGATGGCACCACCTCGCGAGGCAGCCCCTCGCCGTCCATCTCATAGGCGCCCCAGGCGACGGCTCGGCCAACGTCATGCACGGCGACCACCACGCTGCCCGCCGGCGCCGCCAAACGCGCGGCGTCCGCCTCCAGGCGGGGGATGCCGGCCAGCGGCACGTCCAGCGCCAGTGCCAGCCCCTGCGCCGTGGCAATGCCGGCGCGGAGGGCGCCGTATTGCCCCGGCCCCACGTCCACGGCGACCCGGTGCACCTGCGCGCGATCCACGCCGGCCTCGCGCAACAGCGCGTCCACCTGGCCGAGCAGTTCCCGCGACACAGTGGAGGTCACGCGCCACGCCCGCTCCGCCACCACGCGCCCATCCTCGCTCACCAGTGCGAGCGAGGCGTCGTCTGACGCGGTGTCGATGCCGAGATCAAACGTCTCAGCCACGGGCGCCCAGCCCGTCCAGCACGCGCCGGTACCGCTCGCCGTTGGCCACGATGGTGATACGTCGATGCTTCGGCTGGCCCTCGACGGGCTCGAGGACGACGAGCAGGTGTTCCGCGGGCAGCGCCTCCAGGCCGCGCTCCGCCCACTCCACCAGCAGGATGCCATCCGCTGCCTGCTGGTCCACGGCCAGGTCCGCCACCTGCTCCGCATCCGTCAGCCGGTAGAGGTCCGCGTGATACAGGGCGGGGGCGCCCTCCGCGGATCGCGCAGGGTCAGGATCGTGGCGGGCAACCAGGACGAAGGTGGGACTGGTCACGGGCGTCGCGAGGCGCAGCCCCTGGCCGACGCCCTGGGCAAGCGCGGTCTTCCCCGCGCCCAGCGGCCCCTGCAGGAACACCACGTCGCCGGCGCGCAACAGCCGCGCCAGCCGGCGTCCCAGCGCGCGCGTCTGCGCCACGCCGGTGGAGATGGTCACGGAGCGGTTGGCGGTACTCATCGGTACCTACGAGTCAATCGGTCGCGGCCCTCTGGCGCAATGCCACCCCCAGGACCGGACCCTGCGAGCGAAGCGGGCACGCACGTCGATGCCGTGGGGGCTAACCCTGCGGCGAAGGCTGCGAGGCCGTCTCTCGATCGCCCTCCAGCGCCAGTCCTTCCTCGAGCCCGGCGTCCAGCAGGGTGGACTGGCGGAGGAGCGCTGGGCGGCGGTAGGCGGGAGCGACGCTCAGGACGTCTTCCACGAGGTAGCGCAGGCGGCGCTGGATCTGCGTGGAGCCCATGCCGTAGATGCGGACCTCGTCCACCGCCAGCGAGACGTAGTCCTCCCAGTCCGGACGCGGGAGCACCAGCACCAGGCGGCCCTGGTCGTCCGCGCGGTGGGAGGCGGGGATGTGGCGGGTGGCCAGCCGGCGCAGAAGGTCGTGCAGGTGGTCCACGGCCTGGACGGCGGTGGTGGGGTCGTTCACCCCGGTGGAGAGTGCGCGCTCCGCGATGTCCACGAGTTGGCGAAAGCCGAACGCGGCGTCCTGCCGCATGGTCCGCTCCCGCGACACGATGAGCGTCCGGGGCAGTCGCTCGCGGGCTTCCTCGGACAGGGGGCCCCAGGCGCGGAGAAACGGGGCGTCGTGCGGCAGGAAGTCCCCCACACGGGGGACGAGCGCGATCACCGCCTGCTCCTCGGTGGCGATCGCCTCCAGTTTCCGGTCGTCCACGCCGGTCACGATGCCGGGCTGACGTTCCCAGCACAGCACCACATCCGGCTCCGTGGGCGGGAGGCCGGCCTCCTTCGGCGCCTCCTCGCGCGTGCCGTGCGGGTACAGCCGGTCCAGCGCCTCCCGCGTCTCCCGGGCGATGCCCTCGATCACCGTTCCCGGCCGCACGGCCTGGGCCATGTGGTCGATGTAGTGCACGAACGCGCCCACGCTGGCGATGGTCAGCAGGAAGCCCACCCACACGGTGAGCGTGGGTACGTCGCCCTCCTCCGGCCCGATCTTGCGGAGGGCCAGGAGCGCGTAGGTGAACGTGGCGATGAAGAGCGCCAGTACCACCTGGTTGTTGCGGTCCCGGAGGAAGTGGCGCATGACGCGCGGCGACAACTGCTGGTTGGCGAGTTGGAGCACGAGCATGGTGATGGAGAACACCAGGCCCGTGACGGTGATCATGGCCTGCGCGATCGTGGAGAGGAGCGACCGCGCGCTCTCCCGGCCTACCTCGAACCAGGGTGGCGCGCCCAGCGCGAGGTCCACGCGCGGCATGGCCTCCACCGCGACAACCGACAGCACGATGCCGAGCGCGGGTACCGCCCAGAGGCTTTCTCGAAGGTAGTTCGCGAGCGCCTGCAAGCGCAGCGAGGCGTCCACCCTGGTCCCCTCCCCGCGCACCCGTCCGCGCGCACTCGCGCTGATGGAAACGGCGCCGCCTGAGGGGAAGGTCAAGGAACGGGAGGGAGCGCCTCACCGCAGGCTCGGAGTGCGCCCCTCCCGCTACTCGACGGTGAACGTCAGGTGCACCACGAAGGAGCCGCTGGCCTCGCCGCGCGGGAAACCCTGCTCGTCCAGGGCGTCGCCACCCCACCACTGCACGGTCTCGTCCGCCTCGTAGGTGCCGGGCTCCAGCCGCAGCGGGCCGACCTCCGGCCACACCACCACCGGGTACTCGTGCGATCCACCGGGATCCAGCGAGATGATCTGGAGGTCGGCGGTGCAGGCCTGCATCAGGCCGCCATCGTCGTTCCACTGCGCGCCGCAGCCGCGGCCCGCCATCACCAGGTCACCGCCGTCCGGACTCTCGAGGTGCCCCGTGAACCGCGAGTCGCTCAGCACGATCGGCTCGTCGCCATCCCAGTCGATTACCACGCCGAAGCGGATGCGCCCCTCGTCGCCCTCCTCGGGGCCGGTGACGGACGCCGTGACCGGCACGCCAGGGTCCACCACCTCCGCAGTCAGCGAGACCTCGAGGTCCGAGGCGGACGAGGAGTCACAGGCGATGGCCGCAAGGGCTGCCGCGCCAACGAGCGACGCAGCCACGAAGCGACGCCAGCGCCCCAGGGTGTGTCTGGCCTTCATGTGCGTCCTCCTCCGAGGCGGGTCTGCCTCGGTCGTCTATTCCACCGTGTAGGTCAGGCGCAGGACCAGCGTCCCGGTCTCATCACCAGCGGGAAACTCGTCCGCGTCCAACTGCTCCGGCCCCCACCACCGTATCGGCTGTTCCATGACGTACGTCCCGGGCCGGAGCGCCAGCGGGCCGAGGCCCGGGTAAACGGCCACGGGGTACGCGTGGGTTTCGCCAGGCCGCAGGCGAACAATCTGGAGATCGTCCGTGCAGGCGATGGAGAGTTCGTACTCGGTGGACCACGATGCACCGCACCCCCGGCCTGCGGTGACCAGGTCGCCCTCGCCGCCCTCGCGCTCCAGGTGCCAGGCGAAGCGGGCGTCGTCTAGGACGACGGTGCCGCCGGCCCCGCTTCCGCCCGCTCCAGCGCCAAGGGTGACGCGCACGTCGTGCGGCCACGTCTCGCCGTCGCCCGCCGCGGGCGTGGTGGCCTCGACCGTGACGTCGAGGTCGCCCTCGATGACCTCGGCGCGCACGCTGATGCGCTCCCAGTCTCCGCCGGGGGCGGCCTGTTCCCCGTCACAGGTCAGGGCAAGCAGCCCGGCGAACGCAACCGAGGCCAGCAGCAGCGGGGCAGCGAGGCGCTTTCGGAGTTCCATCGGGGGACGGCGCATGCGTGCGCCTCCTTCAGGTCGTGACACCTGGGCCCAGCATGAGCCCTGTGTGATGGGACGCCCGACCCCTCCGCGGGGTTCCCGAGCGCCCTCGAGGTGACTTAGCACTCTCATGCGGAGAGTGCTAATATGCTCCTCACGGCCCGGTCCGCTCCCTCCGGGCTGTCCAGCAGAGCCAGGAGAGTGAGGTTACGAGGAGATCGGTCATGTCTGGATACGCATCTGGATACACCGTGACGGTTCCCGCGCCCCCGAGCCGGTGGCCCGCCACCGTGGAGCACGACCCGCCGGCGGTGCCAGCCGGCCCAGGCATCGAGGTCATCAGCCACGCCCGAGTCGCCGCCGAGCGCTACCAGGAGTGGCTCGCCCTCCCCACTGACGAACTTCGCGCCATGGTGGCAGACGAACTCGCGGCCGAGGCCGCCCTGGATGCCCCGGAACGCCGCGGCGCCGCGCTGCGCCGGTTGACCGCGTGGCTGACCATGGACCCGGAAGACACCCGCATCCTGGCGCGCGTGCATGACGAGGCCGCCGCCGCGCTCCCCGCGGACGCCGCCCGCGCCCGCTACGAGGCCGAGCGCGATGCCATCCTCCATGGCCTGGGATTCGGCGACTTCACGCGCCTGGTGGAGATGGTGCCGTGGCTCCGGTCCAGCCTGGGCCTGGCGCTGATGGGCGAGGCGGCAACCGCCGCGTGAGTGCCGCCGGCGCGCATGCCCTGCCCGATGTAGACGGAGGCTGCTGATGGATTCCATGGACGCGCTGAACGCGGCCCGCCCAGACTGGCCCACCCGCCCGCTCCGCGACCCTGTCCTGATCGTGGGCCTGGGCGCCCCCGGCAACCAGACGCCCCTGGCGGCGGCCTCGCTGCTGCTGGGGAGCGCCGGCGGCGCGGAGCAGGTCACGGGCGAGCCGAAGGTGGTGGCCGAGTTCGACCCGGACGAGTACTACGACTTCACGGTCGCGCGTCCGCTGGTGCAACTGGTGGACGGCCGGCGACAGGTGGAGTGGCCGCGCGCAGGCGTCCATCACCTGGCGCTGAAGGAGCGCGACCTGCTCTTCCTCACCGGCGTGGAGCCGCACTACCGCTGGCGCCACTTCGGGCACTCGGTGGCCGCGTTCGCACAGCAGGCGGGCGTGCAGGACGTGGTCCTGCTGAGCGCCTTTGGCGGCGGGACGCCGCACACGCGGCCGGTGCCGCTCCGCTGGCTTCCCCTGCCGCACGACCTTTCCGAGCCGCTGACCTCGCGGTTCGGGATGCCCGGTGTGACGCCGCAGTACCAGGGCCCCGCCTCGCTGACCATGGTGCTGGGCGTGCTGCTGCGAGACGCGGGCCTGGACGTGGGCGCGCTGAACGCCATCGTCCCGTTCTACATCGGGGTGGACCCGAGCCCGCACGCGGTGCGCGCACTGGCGGGTGCGCTCGCCGCCGAGTTCGACCTGCCGCTGGACGCCTCGAGCGTGGACGCGCAGATCGAGGCGGTGGCCCGCCAGGCGGAGGAGCAGATGGCGACCTCCCAGCCGCTGGCGACGTTCGTCCGGAACCTGGAGCAGCAGTACGACGAGTCGCGCCTGCTGCTCCCCGCCGGCCCGGACGACCGTCCGCCCGCGCCGCTGGTGGCGGAGGATGTGCTGGCGGACGTGGACGCCCTGCTCCGCGACCATCGAGGTGGCACGGACGGCGCGGGCGCGGACCGGTCTCGGCACGCCTAGCGGCCTGGAGGGGATGGCGTCCCGCGTGCGGGAAGCAGGCTTCCCCGTACACTCCGTCTGATGCCTCCCACCGACCCCGCGGCGCTGGGCGAGTTCTCCCTGATCGAGCGCATCGTCGCCCGGCTGGGTGACGCCGCCGCGCGCGACATCCTGGTCCCGCCAGGGGACGACGCCGCCGCCTGGCAGGTGCCTCCGGACGCCGTCGCCGTCGCCACCATCGACGTGCTGACGGAGGGCACCCACTGGCGGCGGGACACCATGGGCCTGGCCGACGTGGGCTGGCGTGCCGTGGCCGCCAACGTCTCAGACCTCGCCGCCATGGGCGCGACGCCGGACGCGCTGCTGGTCGGCCTCTCGCTGGCTCCGGACGTCACCGTGGAGGACGTGGACGCGCTCACGGACGGCATCGCCGAGTCCTGCCGCGCGCACGGCATCCGCGTCGCGGGCGGCGACGTGGTGCGCGCCACCACCACCTCGATCTCGATTGCCGCCTACGGCCACGTCACGGCTGGCGAAGGCGCCCCGCCTCGCCTGCTCCGCCGCTCCGGCGCGCGCCCCGGGGACCGCGTGGCGGTGACGGGCTCGCCGGGCGCTGCCGGCGCCGGGCTCGCGCTGATCGAGGCGGGACGTGCCGGGGAGCCCGCGGCCGAGCCGCTCGTGCGGGCGCACCGCCGTCCTCGCGCGCGGGTGGCCACGGGCCAGGCCGCCGCCGCGGCCGGGGTCGCCTGCGGCATCGACGTCTCGGACGGCCTCCTCCAGGACCTGGGGCACGTGGCGCGCGCGTCCGGCGTGGGCATCGAGGTGGCGATCGCGGCGCTGCCGCTTGCGCCGGCCGCCGTGGACCTGCTGGGCGCAGCGAGCGCCGTGGACCTGGCGCTGGGTGGCGGCGAGGACTTCGAACTCGTGCTCTGTGGCCCCGGCGACACCCTCAAGGGACTGGACTCCGCGGACGTCCCGGTCACCCTCGTCGGCCGGGTGGTGGCGGAGCACCCCGGCGAGGTGATCGCGTGGAGCGACGAGGGCGAGGCGTACGAGCCGCCCTCCAGGGGGTGGGACCAGTTGCGCGCGTAGGGCCCGGCGGGCGGGGCGGCGGACGCCACCTCGACGCTCCTGCTACCCGCCGGCGAGACGGTGGATGTCCCGCAGATGGCCGGCGGGGAGACAGGCAGCCGTGGACCCCCTCATTCGACTGACCACGCACCCTGCCGGCCGCTGGGCAGTCATCCTCGCGTGGGTGCTGGCCGTGGGCGCGGTCGTCGCGCTGGCGCCCGCGCTCTCGGACGTCAGCCGCAACGAGGCCACGCAGTTCCTCCCCGGCGACGCCGAGGCCACGCGTGCGTACGAACTGGCGCAGGAACGCTTCCCGGGCGAGGGCACGCCCGCCTTCATCGTCTTCCACCGGCCCTCTGGCCTGACTGACGCGGACCGCGAGGCTGCGTCTCAGGTGGCGGCGTGGCTCTCCTCCGACGAGGCGCCGGAGGAGGTGGGCGCGGTGGTGGCGCCCTCCACCGTGCCGGAGGCGGAGGGGCGGCTGCTCTCGCCGGATGGCACCACGCTCAACGTCATCGCCACGCTGCAGGGCGAGCCCGCGGAGGACCGCTTCGGGGAGGTGGTGCGCGAACTCCGGGACGTGGTGGACGGCTACGCGCCGGACGCGGAGGTGGAGATCCTGGTGGGCGGGCCCGCCGGGCTGATCGTGGACCTGGTGGACGTCTTCCAGCAGATCGACACGTTCCTGCTGTTCGTGACCGTGGGCCTGGTGCTGGTCCTGCTGTTGCTGATCTACCGCTCGCCGGTGGTGGCGCTGGTGCCGCTGGTCTCCGTGGGCATCGTCTTCCAGATGGCGAACGGGGTCGCCGCATGGGCTGCGGAGGCGTTCGGGCTCACGGTGGGCGGGCAGGCCACCGGCATCATGACCGTGGTGCTCTTCGGCACCGGCACGGACTACACGCTCTTCGTCTCCGCCCGCTACCGCGAGGAACTCGGCCGCGTGCAGGACAAGACGGAGGCGATGCGCCGCACGCTGCGAGGCGTGGGCGGCGCGGTGGCGTCCGCCGGAGGCACGATCCTGCTGGCGTCCGCGGTGCTGCTGCTGGCGGACCTGCGCTCCTACCAGGCGCTCGGCCCGGTGATTGCGATTGCCGTCGCGCTGATGATGCTGGCAGCGGTGACGCTGATCCCGGCGCTGCTGGTGGTGCTGGGGCGCTTCGCCTTCTGGCCGTTTCGCCCGCAGTTCCAGGAGGACGCCGGAGACGAGTCCGCCAGCGGGGGGCGCATCTACGGACGCGTCGCGGACTTCGTACTCGCGCGACCTCGGGTGGTGCTGCTCGGCACCGTGGTGGCGCTGGGGGCGCTCATCGGCGGGATGGCGCTCTACGAGCCGCAGTACGAAACGCTCTCCAGCCTGCCCTCGGACACCGAGTCGGTCCGCTCCTTCGAGATCATCCGGGAGGGCTTCCCGGCGGGCGAAGTCTCGCCGGTCGAGGCGTACCTCGAACTCCCGGAACCGGTGACCTCGGAGGCCGGGCTGGAGACGGTGGAGGCGGTGGCGGCGGCGCTCGCCTCGCACCCGGACGTCGCCTCCGTGAGCGGGCCCAGCCGGCCCTTCGGCCGCCCGCCCGGGGAGGGCCCCGAGGTGCCGCCGCAGGCGCTGGAGCAGGCGCGCGCCCCCTACGTCTCGGACGACGGCCGCGTTGCGCGCATGGAGGTGGTGCTGGCAGGCAACCCCTACGACGCCGCCGCGCTGGACACGGTGCCCGCACTCCGTGACCTCGCGGACACGGCGGTGAGGGAGGCGGGACTGCCGGCCGACGCCGTGTTGCTGGGCGGCGAACCCGCCGAGGCGCACGACACGCGTGCGGCGAACGATCGCGACATGCTCGTGGTACTGCCGCTCGTGCTGCTCGCGATTATGGCGGTGCTGGCGCTGCTGCTGCGCTCGCTGGTCGCGCCGCTGTACCTGGGCGCCACCATCGTGTTCACGTACTTCTCCACCCTCGGCCTGTCCGTGCTGGTGTTCACGGTGCTGCTGGGACAGGACGGCGTCTCCAGCAGCGTGCCGTTCTTCCTCTTCGTGTTCCTGAACGCGCTGGGCGTGGACTACAACATCTACCTGATGTCCCGCGTCCGCGAGGAAGCCCGTCACGCCGACCTCCCGCGCGCGACGCGGCACGCGCTGGCCTCGACGGGCGGGGTCATCACCTCCGCCGGGCTGATCCTGGCGGGGACGTTCTCCGCGCTGATGACCCTGCCGCTGCAGGACCTCTTCCAACTGGGGTTCGCCGTGGCGGTGGGCGTGCTGATGGACACGTTCATCACCCGCACCCTGATCGTGCCCTCCCTGGTGACGTTGCTCGGCCGCTGGAACTGGTGGCCATGGCCTGCCCCGAAGGCGGACGACGAACGCGGCTTCATGGAGGCGTAGGCCCCGCGCGGAGAGGCGGCGCCTTGCGAGGGCTCACGAGCGAGGGCACTCACCTCGAGGCCGCGGGGCGGCCGGCGTGGAGGGGGATCGGCGGGCGTATGCTCGCGTGGCAACATCCCGCCAGTCCTGCAGCAGGGCGCGCGGGGGAGATGAGCGCACCATGCCCGGCGACTCCAGCCAGATCTACCACGAGGCCAACCGGCAGTTGCAGGACACCTTCGACACCCGCCGCCTGGCGGACAGCGTGGAAGAGCGCGTGGTCCACGACGCGTTCACCGAGTCGGACCGCGCGTTCATCGCGCGCCAGTCCATGTTCTTCCTCGCCACCGTCGACGCCCGGGGCCACGCCAACTGCTCGTACAAGGGCGGCGCTCCGGGGTTCGTCCGGGTGGTGGACGAACGCACCCTGGCCTTCCCGAACTACGACGGCAACGGCATGTACCTCTCCACGGGCAACATGGCCCTGACCCACGAGGCGGGCATGCTCTTCATCGACTTCGAGCAGCGCTGGCGGATGCGCGTGAACGGCGAAGCGACCGTGCACATGGACGACCCGCTGCTGGCGGAGTACCCGGAGGCGCAGTTCATGGTCCGCGTGCGTCCGCGCGAGATCTTCGCGAACTGCCCGCGCTACATCCACGAGATGCACTTCGTGTCGCCCTCGCGGTTCGTTCCGCAGGACGGCTGCGAGACCCCCGTGCCCGCGTGGAAGAAGGGCGCCTGGCTGGCCGACGCCCTCCCCGAGGGCGACCCCGCCCGCGATCCCTCTCGCGAGGTGCTGGACCGCTAGCCCGAGGGCACCCTGGCGAGCGCACGGCACACCACCCTCCCGCTCACCCTGAGCCTGTCGAAGGGCGAGCGCGGGACACCTCGGATCGCCCGCCTCCGACCCCCTCGCCCTTGAGGGAGAGGGTTGGGGTGAGGGGCTCCCGCCGTAGTGCCCACTCGCGGGATGCCCCCGGACCCTCGAGCGCAACACGGCTTCCCCGTCCCGGCCCCGGGCCCCCGGCCCCCCGCCCCCGGCCCCCGGCCCCCGGCCCCCGGCCCCCGGCCCCCGTTGAGATGCTTCTGCAACCTTCCTGCCCGATCCGGTGTATAACCCCCATGACAAGTGAAATCGTGCGCGGGGCGCGGTTTCGCGGCGGGGATGGCAGCGCCCAGGAGGCGCAGAGGGAGGGGTTGCATGGCAGCGGGTAACGGCTCACCCACGGCCGGTCCGTACCAGGCAGAGGTCCGATGGATCCTGCAGGCCGGGCTGTTGATGTTCATCTACACGGTGGCGATCGGCATCCTGAACGGCCTGGACCTGGTGACCTTCGAGCGGGAGGCGCTGCTGGCGCACCTGCACATCGGCACGCTCGCGTGGCTCACCGGGGCCGTGTTCGCCGGATCACTGGTGCTCTTCGGGCATCGAGACCCGGCCAACCGCAACCTCAGGCGCATGGCGCTGGCCGCGCCCGTGGTGGCGGCGGCCTACAACGTCGCGTTCCTCACCACCACCGGGATCGCACGGCCGATCCTCGGCACGGTGATGATGCTGGTGATCCTCTACTTCGCCGCCTGGGGCTTCCGCCAGGCGCGAGGCATGACCCTCAGCGTGCCGCACCTGGGGCTGCTGGCCGGCCTCGCCACTTCCGTGGTGGGCGCGGTGTTCGGCATCCTGCTGGGCCTGCGCATCTCCAACCCGGACCTGAACATCGCCGAGACCACCGGCGAGGCGCACCCCGCCACCATGGTGGTCGGCTTCCTGATCCCGGTGGGCATGGCCTTCGCGGAGTGGGTCGCCCGGCGCGACTCCGTGAACGTGGCGGCCACGCGGGCCGGCCAGTTGCAGATCGGCCTGCCGTTCCTGGGCGCCATGGCCGTGGTGCTGGGCATCCTGCTGGACGTGCTGCCGCTGATCATGATCAGCCTGCCGCTGGAACTCGCCGGCCTCGGCATCTTCCTCTGGCGGATGTTCCCCATCGCCCGAGGCGTCTCGTGGCTCTCCGCGGACGACGCCCGGCACGGCGTGGCGGCGGCGGTGTTCCTGGTGGTGAACATCGCGATCTTCGTCTACCTCGTCGGCAACTACGCCGAGGAGGGCTTCGACACCGCGCCGCGCCGGCTGCTGCTGGCGCTGGACCACTCGATCTTCGTGGGCGTGCTGACGCTGGCGATCCTCGCCTTCGTCGGGCGGGTGTCCTCGGCGTCACGCTCGGCGATGGTGGACCACGTGATCTTCTGGGGCGTGACGGTGGGCGTGGGCGGCTTCGTGGCCGGCCTGATCTCGGACACGGACGCGATCATCCGCGTCGCCACGCCGTTGCTGGGCGTGGTCCTGCTGCTGGCGATCGCCCTCCACCTCCGCGGCCTGGGCGACCCCCGCGAGGCGCTCCGAGGCGCCACCAGCGACCTGGAGCCCGCACCCGTCCAGGCCTAGCCGCCTCGACGGTTCGGTAGCACGCAACCGCCCCGGGGTGACCCGGGGCGGTTTGTGTTGTGGGGTTTCCAGGAGTCTGGCACTGGACCACGAGGCAGCTTCCAGTAGCCCTAAAGCCTGTCCACGAAACGCTTCAAGCTTGGACTTCTCGCCACCACGAAGGGCCGACGGACATCGACAAGAGCTGCAAGATCTCTTCCATGTTTTGTCTTCACGTAATGCACAGGAGATATAGCCTCCTTCAGCATTTTAAGTGCATCCTTTCCATCCACTGCGTTCAGTTTTGGTAATTTTTTTCGGATGGCTTTGTGAGTGTTCACTCTTTCCGGGTGAGCAATCAACCAATTCTCGAACATCCTGTCCGCGACTGCCACATAAATCGGAGGGTTGGATCCCAGTCGATCCGTCAGCATCGCCTGGACGGCGGCTTCCATCTCTTGGGCGCTTTCGTCTCGATTCTCGCGATCCAGAACCACGAAGACCGCCGCGACCTGCCGCGCGGCAAGCAGCGCCTGCACTGTCTTCACTACTTTCTCGTGGACAAATGCGCTAAGGGGAACCTGCGTCGGCTGCCCGTTGAGCGACGCCGCCTTAGTGAAGGTGACCCCTGTCTCCCTAAGCAGCGCAGGTATCGCCTCCCGTTCACAAGGGCCTTCGACAACGAGTCCGACCGCAGAACCTTCGGACCTCATGGAACTCCGCCCAAAATGCCGCGATCCCAAATCTCACCGAGACCCAGCACCTGCTGGTTGATGAATTCTCGAAACGTCCCGGCATCGTCGACGTAGTCTGCGGCTGGAAGCACCTGGGTCTCGCCATCGATCCGCTCGGTGATGAACAGGTTCTCCAGCTCCAACGCATTCACTGCGATGGGTGAGTGAGTGGTCATGAACACTTGGGTTCGCGGACGCTCAGGGCTGCTCACGTCCTTCGCCAGCTCCATGAAATGACGAAGTATCCATGGGTGTAAGCTCGTCTCAGGCTCTTCGACTAGGACTCCAGTCTCATTACCGAGCAGCGCCAGGAACAGCGCCACCGTTTGTATTGTTCCATCGGACACATCGTCGGCAAACCACCTACGATTGAAGCCTTCTTCCTTGAAAAACAGGCCGAGTTCTTTCGTCGCGAGATAGTCTGCTTCAACTGACACCATCGATGGAACCGCTACGCGAACGTGGTTCATTAGCCGCTCCATCCTCTCCGGGTCCCGTGACAACCGGCGGAGTGCGGACGCGATATTCTGACCGAAGCGCCCTACCCCACTGTCGGCAGTGGGGGCCGAGGGACGCCGCGCCATCAGGGGTGAGATCTGATAGGTACGGAACGGCGCAATCTGCGAGCGAAAGGAGCGAACCTGGGGGTGAGGAAGACGCGTGATGACAGCTTCGGACTGAGGAAACCGGATTAGTGCGGCATCACTCGCTTCGCCTTGCAGCAGAAGCCAAGAGACCTCGTCCGCGACCTCGACCAGCGCCCCAGCCTTGTCGCGCGTAAAGACCGTTTCGTAGGGCCCGTACTTGCCCTCCGAGACCGCTAGATGCTCCGAGACGATCTGAACGTCCGCATCGATGGAGCTGCCGCGGGCCTTAAATTCGAGCGTATAGCTCCATCGATTTCCTTCGATATCCCACCTCGTGCGGCGCCGGTTCGCTGCGGGTTTCGGACTCTCGACCGAAATCTCGAACTTGATGGGAGCGCGGGCGCGCCGAGTGCGGCGGGACGCAATGTTTTCGTAGCCGCCCCGAATCGAGAGGGCATCGTCAAGGCCCGTTCGAAACACTGTCGCCAAGAAGTCGATTGAATCTAGGAGATTGGACTTGCCCGAGGCATTGGGCCCTACGATCACAGCAAGCGCGGGAATGTCCGTCAGCTCAACGTTCTTGAGGGACTTGTAGTTCGAAACTCGGAAGTTGTGGAGCATATCGCACCTTCCCAGCCGGAAAGCGTGAACCATAATACCGCAGCTAGAGCCAGCAAGAACGACTGCAGGAAACCGCCCCGGGGTGACCCCGGGGCGGTTGCGTCGTAACCGGAACTTCGAGGGCTGACCGCTACTCGCTGGCGCCGGTGCCGTTCGGCTCCGCGTCGTCCCCGTCACCCTCGGCCTGGTCCACGCGCGCCACCGAGGCGACGTGGTCGCCGCCGTCGACGTTCATGACCTGGACGCCCTGGGTGCCGCGGCCCTGGCGGCTGATGGTGTCCGCCTTCGTCCGCATGACGATGCCCTGCGCGCTGACGAGGATCAGTTCGTGGTCCGGGCTCACCGCCCGCGCCACCGTGAGCGGGCCGCTGCGGGCGGTGACACGGAAGGTCATCACGCCCATGCCGCCGCGGCCCTTGCTCGGGTACTCCTCGATGGGGGTGCGCTTGCCGATGCCGTTCTCGCTGACGACCAGCAGGTCCTCGCCGTCCACGTCCACCACCATGGCGATGACCTTGGCGCCGTCCTTCAGCTTGATGCCGCGGACGCCGCCCGAGGCGCGCGAGGCCACCCGCAGCGAGCCCACGTTGAAGCGCATCGCCTGGCCGTCACTGGTGACGATCACGGCGTCGTTCTGCTCGCCGGCGGGGCGCGCCTCGATGAGGCGGTCGCCGTCGTCCAGGCGCATGGCGATGAGGCCCGGGCGGCGGACGGACTCGAACTCCTTCAGGGGGGTGCGCTTCACCACGCCCTGCTCCGTGGCCAGGATCATCGAGTCGCGGCCGAACTCGCGCACCGCCACCACGGCGGTCACGCGGTCCTGCTGCTCGATGGAGACCAGGTTGACCACAGGGATGCCGCGCGCCTGGCGTGACGCCTCCGGCACCTCGTAGGACTTCAGCGAGTAGACCTTGCCCTCCGCCGTGAAGAGCAGGAGGGAGTCATGCGTGTCGCAGACGATCAGGTGGCGGACGGCGTCCTCTTCGCGGATCGTCTGGCCGGTCACGCCTCGACCGCCGCGGCGCTGCAGGCGGTAGGCGTCCAGCGGGACGCGCTTCATGTAGCCGCGGTCGGAGATGGTCACCACCACGTTGGCGTGGGCGACCAGGTCCTCCTCCGAGATGTCGCCGACCTCCTGGTCGAGAACCTGGGTGCGGCGGTCGTCGCCGTACTTCTCCTTCAGGTCAGCGCAGTCCTCCTGGATGAGGGCGTCGATCTTCTCGGGGTGCGCGAGCAGGTCCACCAGGTAGTCGATGAACTTCATCAGTTCGTCGTACTCCTGCTGGATCTTGCTGGCCTCCAGCTGGGCCAGGCGGCGCAGCTGCATGTCCAGCACGGCCTGGGCCTGGCGCTCGGACAGGTCGAAGGGGGCGGCCTGCAGCGCCGCCTTCGCGGCCTCCGCGGACGCCGAGCCACGGATGGCGGCAATGACCTGGTCCAGCAGGTCCAGGGCCTTCAGCAGGCCTTCCAGGATGTGCGCGCGCTCCCGCGCCTTCTCCAGGTCGAACTCGGAGCGGCGGCGGATGACCTCGCGGCGGTGGCCGATGAACGCCTGCACCGCCTCGATGAGGGACATGGTGCGCGGCTGGTTGTCGATCAGCGCCAGCATGTTCACGGCGAAGGTGCTGCGGAGGGCGCTGTGCTTGTAGAGCTGGTTGCGCACGCTGGCGTAGGTGGCGTTGCGCGACAGTTCGATGACGATGCGCATGCCGTGGCGGTCTGACTCGTCGCGCAGGTCGGAGATGCCCTCGACGCGCTTGTTGCGGACCATGTCCGCGATGCGCTCGATGAGGTTGGCCTTGTTGACCTGGTACGGCAGTTCCGTGACCACGATCTGAGAGCGGCCGTTCTTGGTCTCCTCCACCTCCATGCGCGCCTGCATGGTGATGCGGCCTCGACCGGTGCGGTAGGCCTGCAGGATCTCCTGGCGGTTGAAGATCATGCCGGCGGTGGGGAAGTCCGGGCCCTTGATGAGGCCGAGTTCGAAGACCTCGTCCACCGTGGCGTCCGGGTTGTCCAGGACGTGCGAGACCACGTCACAGACCTCGCGCAGGTTGTGGGGCGGGATGTTGGTGGCCATGCCCACGGCGATGCCGCTGGCGCCGTTGACCAGCAGGTTCGGCAGCCGCGCCGGCAGCACCACCGGCTGGTCGATGGTGTCGTCGAAGTTCGGCGTGAAGTCGACGGTGTTCCGGTCGATGTCCGCGAGCAGTTCGATTGCGATGGGGGCGAGGCGGCACTCGGTGTATCGCATGGCGGCGGGCGGGTCGCCGTCCACGCTGCCGAAGTTGCCCTGGCCGGTGACGAGCATGTAGCGCATGGAGAAGGGCTGGGCCATGCGCACCAGGGCGTCATAGATGGCCGAGTCGCCGTGGGGGTGGTACTTGCCCATGACCTCGCCCACGATGCGGGCGCACTTCTTGAAGCCGCCCGTGGGCGCCATGCCCAGTTCCTGCATCCCGAACAGGATGCGGCGCTGCACCGGCTTCAGCCCGTCACGGGCATCCGGCAGCGCGCGCGAGACGATGACTGACATCGCGTAGTCGAGGTAGGACGCGCGCATCTCGTCCTCGACGCGGCGAGCCTGTTCTCGTGCCGGTGGCTCGGTGACCATGCAGCAGCCCTTCGCGCGGCCATCGACGCGTAAGCGACGTCGGGGGCGGTTGTGGGGAGATCCTCAGTTTACCAGCGCTGGCGGGTACAGGCCTGTCATTTCGGCCCCATCAGTGGCCGGTGCGAGCCCTGTTTGGGGGCCTCCTCTAGACGGGTAGCGCCCCTTCGAGGGCGAGCGGCGCCACCACTCCCCCGGAACCCCCTCACCCCAGCCCTCTCCCCAGGGGAGAGGGGGTCGGATTGCGGCCTCCCGCCGCCGGCGTGGAGCGCCACGTTCTGCGCGAGTCGCAGAGCAGCGGTGGCCCTCGAGGCACCGAGGTAGGCGCCGCTCGCCCTTCGACACGCTCAGGGTGAGCGGAATGGTGGACGCAGCCCCGCTCCGGCGGTCTGACCCCCTCCCCCCTCGCGGGGGAGGGCGGGGGTGGGGGCAGTCGAGGGCCTCGACCCCCGATTGCACTCGAGGCGCCGGTTGTGGGCGGGCGCAGTGCGCTGCGCCCCCTACGGCAGAGGGGAATGCCCCACTCGCGAGCGGGCGGCGCGCCCTTCTGACCCCCTCCTCCTTCCCACGGAGGGAAGGAGGGGGTTGGGGTGGGTGGTCTCTGAGGATCAGCCCGCCTCGATGCCCCGGTAACCCTCGAAGCATCGGGGACCGAGAGAGCGGGACGGCTAGAACTCCAGCACAGCCAGGTCGCCCTCCACGCCGAGCGCGGAGCGCACGAAGGCCACCGCCTCCGAGGAGTCGAAGCGCTTGCAGGTGTAGAGCACCAGCGAGAAGAAGCGAGGCTCCGCCCAGAAGTAGCCGGAGATGCCACTGTCGATCAGCGGGACGAAGGCGTCCCAGCCCGCGTTCTCATCGCGCCCCATGCCGCTCGCCGGCGCGAACACCACCGGCTCGCCGTAGGTGCGGAGGGACAGGTGCGCCGCCAGGTCCAGCAGCAGACGCCGCACCACCTCCGCGTCCACCGCCGCTGTCCAGTAGCCCTCGATCAGCAGGCGCTGCCGGACGATGCCCGGCGCCAGGTCGCGGTAGCCCTCGGCGGGGTCGCGGTAGCCCTCGGCGGGGACGGTCACGGGAGGGGGTTACGAGAGCCGGACATCGCCGAGCGGGGCGCGCGGCACGTCCTGGTCTGCGTTCACCATGTGGCGCGCCAGCGGGCCGAGGCCGGCGAGGATCTCCTGGACCTCCTGCTCGCCCACGCCACAGGCGCGCAGCGACTCCGTCATGTGGCGCAGCCACCGCCCCGCGGCGCGCTGGTCGATGACGAAGGGGAAGTGGCGCATCCGCAGGCGCGGGTGGCCGTACTTCTCGGAGTAGCGGGGCTCGCCGCCGAGCCACTGCTCCAGGAACTCCGCCTGCTTGCGGCGGCCCTCCTCGCGGTCGTCCGGGAAGAGCGGGCGCAGGTCCGGGTCCTCGTACACGCGCTCGTAGAACTCCGTGGCCACCCGCTCGATGACCTCGCGGCCGCCCACGCGCTCGAAGAGTCCGGGCTGGCGGGTGGCCGGCTCGCGGCGGGGGATGGGCGCGGGGGTGGGGGCGTCGCTCACGGCTGGGACTCCTCGTTCCCCTGGGGGGTGCCCTGGGGCTCCCTCGATGTCGCGGGGCTGAAGCCGGGGCAGGCGGCCACCGGCAGGCGGGGGTACTTCGCGAACCGGGGGTCGACGTCGTGCATCGCGCAGCGCAGGAAGACCGACCCGCGGGCGCTCCGCACCGGCCGCGCATGCTCGCAACGGCCACAGAGGCCGGCGTGCGCGAGCGGTTGGGCAACCATGCCTCCAGTGTACCTCCGCCCTCGGAAGCACCGGATCTGCCTGGAGGATCCACGGGATGACGCGAGTTTGTGATGGATTTGGACGCGCGATGCTCGTTCGGTTTACTCTGTCTGCGGCGGGAGGGGGCTGGAGACCGCGTCACCATGCTTGGACGCCCGCCGGGGCGCGTCGTAGGTGCGCTCCTGCTCGCCTGCATTGCGCTCGTACCCGCCGCTCAGATCGCCACCGCCCAGGCTCCCACGGAGTCCGGCGTCCGCGCGCAGATCGAGGGCGATCCCCTGGTCCCCGGCACCACCGCGATCGTCGTCGGCGACGGCGAGTGTCTGCGCATGCGCGATTTCCCCACGCTCGCCGGCAACCGCGTGGACTGCATCCCGGACGGCCGCACCGTGCTGGTGCTGCCCTCCACCGTGGAGGCGGACGGCTACCGCTGGCAACTGGTGGAGTGGCGCGGCACGGTGGGCTGGGCCGCGGACCTCTTCCTGGCCCCGTACGACGGCCCGCCCGAGACCGCCGCCTGCCAGCCGTCCTCGGTCTCGCCCGGCATCGCTGGCGACGTGCCCTCGCAGGGCGGGTTCGGGCTCGTTATGTGGGGCGGCGGGACGACCGCGGGGATGGAGACGGCGGCGCTGGCTCGGAACTGCCAGTTGACCTCCGTGTGGACCAGCCGGCCCGGCGGCGGCCTGGTGGGCTTCCGCTTCGGCGCGCCCACCTTCGTGAACGCCCCATGGACCGAGGTGGTGGGCGAGGTGATGGCGCCCGGCGTCCCCGTCCTGCTGGTCTGTGACCCGCCCGGCTCGGCCATCACCACCACCTCCCTGCTGCTTCCCGGTGCGTCCGCGGACGCCCCCCAGCGCACCGGCTCCGAGCAGGCGCCGCAGCCCGAGGCTCGCGCCGCCATCGTCATCGACGAGGCGTCCGGCGCCGTCCTCTACGAGCACAACGGCTACGACGCGCTGCCGCCCGCCAGCCTGACCAAGATCGTCACGGCGATCCTGGCCATGGAGGGCTCCGTGACGGACGGCTGGGTCCACGTCCGCGACGTCGACTACCGGCAGATGCCGGGCAGCAGCGTGATGGGCATCGTCCCCGGCGACTGCTTCACCATGCGCGACATGCTCTACGGGCTGATGCTGCCCTCCGGCAACGACGCGGCGCTCGCCATCGGCCGGCACATCGCCGGATCGGACGAGGCGTTCGTCGCGCAGATGAATACGTTGATGCGCAAACTGGGCCTGGACGCGCGCTTCACCGACCCGCACGGCCTGGGCAGCGAACAGCACCGCATGTCTGCCTACGACATCGCCCTGCTCTCGCGCTACGCGATGACACAGTTCCCGCTGTTCCGCCAGATCGTCAACGAGCGCTCGTGGACGGCCGTGGGCGACCGCAGTCTGAGCATGTTCAACGTCAACGCCTTCATCGCCCAGTACGGCGGCGACGGCGTGAAGACCGGCTTCACGGAGGCCGCCGGCCGCACCCTCTCCGCGTCCGTGATGCGGGACGGCCACCGCGTGTACGCGGTGGTGATGAACGACAACGAACGCTACGCGGACGCCAGCGAACTCATCGACTGGGCCTTCCGCAACTACACGTGGCCCTAGGCGACACGACGGGGCGCAGGGCGAGGCTCCTGCGCAGGGTTACCGAACGCCGGCAGGGCTCGCGCCGCATCGGCGGGTGGGGACGCCTAGCGCGCGTGGAGGCGCACGTCTCGCGTCCCGAGCACCACGCCGCCGTGGAGGCAGCGATGCGCGGCACGGACGTGGCCTCCCGCCGCGGCCTGATCGCCCGCGGCCTGGGCCGCTCCTACGGCGACGCCGCGCAGATCGAGGGCGGTCGCGTGCTGGACGCCCGCGCGCTGGCGGCGGTGGGCCCGGTGGACGCGGACGCCGGCACGGTGGACGTGGGTGCGGGCGTCTCGCTGGGGGACCTGATGAGCCGCCTGGCGCCGCAGGGCTGGATGCTGCCCGTCCTGCCCGGCACCCGCCACGTCACGGTCGGCGGCGCGATCGCCGCGGACATCCACGGCAAGAACCACCACGTGGACGGCGGCTTCGGCCGCACGCTGGAGACCGTGGCGCTCGTGCTGCCGGACGGCACGCCTCGCGTGCTGCGCGCGGACGCCGCCCCGCAGGACCAAGCGCTGCTCGACGCCACGGTGGGCGGCATGGGGCTCACGGGCGTGGTCACCGCCGCTCGCCTGCGGCTGGAGCGACTGCCCAGCACCTACGCGCGCGTGCGCACGGAACGCGCGCGCGACCTGGGCGCGCTGATGGCGCGCATGGCAGAGGGCGACCGCGAGGCGCGTTACGCCGTGGCGTGGGTGGACCTCTCATCGCCGCGACGCCGCGGGCGAGGCGTACTTCAGTTCGCAGACCTCGCCGCCCCCGAGGACGTCCCGGAGCGTGCGCGCCGCCGGCCGCCGCAGTTCGGCGCGGCGCCCCGACGCCCGCTCCCGCCGCTGCCGGGCCGGGGGGTCATGCGCGGCGGAGCAGTGCGTGCGTTCAACCTCGCCTACTACCGCCTCCAGCGCACCGGCGAGCGCGTGCGCCCGCTGGCGCCCTTCCTGCACCCGCTGGACGCGGCGGAGGGGGTGAACCGCCTCTACGGCCGCGCCGGCCTGCTCCAGTACCAGTTCGTGGTCCCGCTGGGCCAGGAGGGCGCGCTGCGGGCCGTGGCAGAGCGCTTCGCGCAGGGGTCGGTGACGCCTACCCTCGCCGTGCTGAAGCGGCTGGGGCCGCAGGGCGACGGCATGCTCTCCTTCCCTCTCCCCGGTTGGACGCTCGCCGTGGACCTCCCCGCAGAGGACGCCCGCGTCTTCCTGCTGCTGGACGAGATGGACCAGGTGGTCGCCCGCGCCAGCGGGCGCGTCTACCTGGCGAAGGACGCACGGCTGGGCCCGGAGATGCTGGCGGCGATGTACCCCCGGCTGGAGGAGTGGCGCGACGTGAAACGGGCCGTGGACCCGGACTCCCGCGTGCGCTCCGACCTCGCCGAGCGGCTCGGGCTGGTGCCCCCGCGCGCGGACCCGAGGGCGACGGCGTGATCGGCACGCGTGTGGCCGCCGCGCCGGCCTCGGTGTGGCTCACGCTCGCCCGACCCCGGCAGTGGATGAAGAACCTGCTGGTGCTAGCCGCCTTCCTCTTCACCGCCGGCGACGCGTGGCAGCCGGGCGACGCGGCCTCGTGGCTTCCGCTGCTCGCCCGCGCCGCCGCCGCGTTCGCGCTGTTCTGCGTGCTCTCCGCCGGCGGCTACTACCTGAACGACGCCCGCGACGCCGAGGCCGACCGCGCCCACCCTCGCAAGCAGGACCGCCCCATCGCTCGAGGCATCGTCGGGCAGGACGCCGCGCGGCAGGCGGGCCGGCTGCTGCTGGCGGCGGGCGTGGTGCTCTCGTTCGGCCTCGGCCCGTGGTTCGCCGCCGCCGCCGGGGCCTACGCCGCAGGCACGGTCGCCTACAGCGCGGGCCTGAAGGACCGAGCGATGGTGGACGTCTCGGTCGTGGCCGCACTCTTCGCGCTGCGCGCTGTGGCGGGAGCGGCAGCCATCGATGTCGCGCCGTCGCCGTGGCTGGCGGTGTGCACGTTCAGCGGCGCGCTCTTCGTCTCCGCCGTGAAGCGCGGGCAGGAGCAGGCGCTGCTCGGCAGTGACGCCGGCCTCCACCGCGCGACGCTGGGCGTGGCCCACGGCGCGCGCCGCGTCGGGATGCTGGCGCGCGGGGCCGGCCTCGCCACGGCCTCGCTCTACACCGCGTACGCGGCCACGGCGTCGAACCTCCCGTCCGACCACTCGATGCTGGTGACCGCGCCGATCGTCTGGGCCGGCCTCGCACGCTACTGGTGGACGGCGCGCGCCCGCCCGGATCGAGACGCGGACGAGGTGGTCCTGCGCGACCCGGTGCTGGTGGTGATCGTGGGGACGTTCGTGCTGCTGAGCCTGGCGCTGCTGACGCGGGGCTAGGACGCAACCGAGGGGCGAGCGCGCCGGAAGAGCACGGTGAGCAACGCCCCACCCACGCTCAGCGCCGTCCAGGTGATGGAGATCACCGCGATCTCGAAGCGGTACTCCACGTCCTGGCCGTAGGCGGCCGTGAAGCCGACCAGCGCCCCGACCGAGAGCCCGAACGCCAGCACGAACAGCCACCGCACCGCGCGCTCCACCCACCCGCTGCCGGCGAATGCGGCCGCCAGGAAGAGCAGCGCCCCACACGCCACCAGGTAGCCGAGCGCCTCGAGTGCGATGAACACGCCGTGGGGGTTGTACTGCGAGATCAGCGACAGCCCGTCGGTCTCGCCGCGCAGCACGCTGGGCTGCACCACCGTCAACTGGATGAAGTAGTCCGCGGAGATCACGGCCGCCGCGAGCGCCGCGAGCACCACCCCCATCGCCGTGAGCGGACGTCGGCCCGGGGGCGCGTAGTAGTGGAGGCAGACCGCAAGGACCACGAAGACGAACACCAGCACCGTGGCGGGGAACATCCAGAGGTAGTCCCGCGGGAAGTAGTCCGCGATCGCCGTGTATGGGTATCCCACGCACTCGTCGAACCGGCACGACGGTCCGGAACGCGGTGGTGTGTTGAAGGCGAGACCAAAGGTCGCGAACGTGAGGGCGGAGGTGAGCGGAGCGACCCACGCCCCCAGGCGGATGGCAGTGGCGCGGGCGGGGCCGTCTCCACCCGGCACGGGCGCTACTTCTTGTCCTTCGCCTCGCGGGCCAGCGCGCCCTGGAGTTCCTTCTTCCGGGTCTCCATGCGCGTCAACTTGGAGCGGAGGTCTTCCTGCATCTTCTGCAGGTGCTCCACCTTGTGGTCCACGACTTCAAGTTGGCGCGTGAGCGCATCGATGATGCGCTGAGTGCGCTCCAGGCGCGCCGGGAGTTCACGGTCCGGGCGGAAGGTGGCGATGATCTGCTGGCGCAGTTCCTCCGCCTCCACCATCTCCTTGATGTCCGCCAGGGTGAAGCCGAGCAACTGCTGCAGTTGTCGGATGTACTCGATGCGCTGGATGTCTTCCTCGGAGTAGAGGCGGAAGCCGCCCTCCATGCGCTCGGGCGGGTTGAGGAGGCCCTTCTCCTCGTAGAAGCGCAGTGTGCGCTGGGTCACGCCGGTCCGCTCGGCGACCTCGCCGATCTGGAACCGTTGCGCCTTCTCGTCCGCTGCGGATGTCATGGGCGCAATCCTAGAGAGGCCTCGCGAGGCCCGTCAAACTCTACCGTGTGCGTGAGGGATGGTATGCGGGCAGCGAGGCCACGTCGAGCGGGCGCGAGCGGCTAGTCGTCGTCGTGATCGTGCTCGTGGTGGGACTCGGTGACGGGGGCGCCCAGCACGGGCAGGCGCTGCTCACCCTTGCGCGGCGCGGGCACCTCGCGGGCGGCCTCCAACGTGGCGGCGACCTGCGAGGCGGGCACCAGCACCGCCGGGGCGCCGGCGTCTCGCCATGCCTCCAGCATCGTGGCGTCCGGCTTGCCGTTGGCGCGCACCAGCAGCGGCGCGCCGGTCAGCGCGGCCACGCGGCGCAGTTCGATCTGTTCGCGCACGGTGATCAGGTCGGCGTCCGCCTCCACCAGCACGGCGTCCAGGTCGATCACCGCCACCGAGCGCAGGCGCTGCTCGTCCTGGTCCGCGCCCAGCAGCAGCACGGCGCCCATCTCCTGCACGGTCAACGCGGCGGCGTGGGTACGGCCGTCGTCGAACAGGAAGAAGTCCGCGCCGGCGTCCCGGGCCGCCGTCACCTCGTCCCGGGTGGCGTCCTCGATGCGGACGCCCACGGGCACCTTCGCCTCCAGGGCGCCGGCGGGCGCACCGGCCAGGATGACCGCGTCCGCGCCGGCCTCCACCGCGGCGGCAGCCTCCTGCGCGGACGCCGCCTCCGCCACCACCAGCACGTATCGCGGGCGCTCGCGGCGGGCGATGGCCGAGAAGCCGATGCCGCCGGGCGCGCGGCCGATGTCCCGGATGCGCGTGCGGAACTTGCTCATGGGTGGCGGCCTTTGCAGTACGTGTCGCGCTGACGACGGACGAGGGGGCGGGCAAGGGGTAGGTGATATGGAGCCGCCGGTGGGACTTGAACCCACGACCTGCTGTTTACGAAACAGCTGCTCTGCCTCTGAGCTACAGCGGCGCGCCCGTCTGATCAGTATAGGGAGCGCCCTTCGCCATGCTCAATCCGGGGATGAGCCGGTACGCAGGCCCGTGGGGCTGGGTTGCCGTGCAGAGATGTGATCCAGGCGTGATCGGACTCCCCCCGCTGCGTGCTCCAAGGGCGTACGGCGAGGTATCTTTAAAAGACCACTCACCACTGAGGTTCGAGCGGCGGGCGTAACCGGACGTGATGCGGCCAGGCGGGCCGGGGAACGTTCGGGCCTGTTCGGAGGGAGCGCGCGATGACGCGCCCGGTAATGACGCGCCAGTCGAGACGGCCGCGTGCGGCTGTCGCCCTGCTGAGCATCATCGTGGCCGCCGTCGCGCTCGTCGGCGTCGCCTGTGGCGGCGGCGGCGAAGACGAGGAGGACGGCTTCGTCGTCCATACCCCCACGGCCACGGTCACCAGCGAACCCACCGGCACCACTACCTCCACCCCAACCCGCACGCCCACGCGTACCCCCACGCCGACCCCAACCCCCACCGAGACCGAGGAGCCCGTGGGCGAGGTGGTGCGCGAACTCCGCCAGTTGATCGCGGACTTCGGATACCCCTCGGACGCAAACTTCGCCCAGCTCCGCATCCCCACGCTGGGCGTGGACGCGCAGGCGTCCTCCCGCTTCGTGGGGCGAGACGGCGTGATGCCGAACCCGGCGGGACCGGCGGACGTGATCTGGTACGACATGAGCGCCTGGGAGGGCATGGGCGGCGCACCCGGCCAGGGCGGCAACGCCATCTTCTCCGGGCACGTGGACTTCGCCGCCAACGTCCACTACGCCGGCGTCTACTACCGCGGCCAGGGCGTCTTCAGCCAGTTACGGCTGCTCTCCGAGGGCGACATCATCGAGGTGGACTACAACGGCCAGACGTTCCGCTACGCCGTGGTGTGGCGCCAGCAACTGGGCGCTTCCGACACCTCCTGGGGACAGATCTGGAGCAACGACGTCGCCGTGGACTCCATCACCCTCTACACCTGTGGCGGCGAGTTCGACTTCACCACGCGGCAGTACGCAGACCGCGTGGTGGTGCGGGCGGAGCGCATCTAGCCTGCCGGGCGAGCCCGGGAACACACAGCCCGTTTGACCGCTCCCGACCGGGCGATAGGATGCTGGGGCGCGAGCACCCTCGTCCCCGCGAGGGCGCCTTGACCAGGAGGACCGTGGCGACACCACCGACCCAGCCGGGCGCCTCGCCGCTCGCTGCCCCCTCCGTGACATCGCTGGACAACGGGCTGCGCCTGGCCGTGACCCCCATGCCGTTCGCGCGCTCCGTCTCCGTCTCCGTCTACGTCGCCGCGGGATCCCGCTACGAGGCCACGCCGGAGGAAGCGGGCCTCTCCCACTTCCTGGAGCATCTGTGCTTCAAGGGCACGGAGCGCCGGCCAAAGCCCATCACGATCTCCATGGAGATCGACGCCATGGGCGGCAACCTGAATGCGGCCACCAACCGTGAACTCACGGTCTACTACGGCAAGATGACCCCGGAGTTCATGCCCCAGGCCATGGACCTGGTGGCGGACCTCCTGCGCAACTCCACGCTGGTGGACGACGAGGTGGAGCGCGAGCGCGGCGTGATCCTGGAGGAACTCGCCGCCGTGGAGGACTCCCCCTCCGAGCAGGTGGGCGTGGTGCTGGACGAGATGCTCTGGCCGGGCCAACCCCACGGCCGGGACATCGCCGGCACCGCCGCCTCCGTGGAGGCGATGCCGAACGACCGCATCCGCGAGTACTACCGCAGCCAGTACGTGCCCGGCGGCACGGTGGTCTCCCTGGCCGGCGCGCTGGACGTGGCCGAGGCGGAGGACCTGGTGGCGCGCCACTTCGGCGACTGGGCGCCCGGGCGGCCCATCGACTGGGTGCGCCACCGCGAGGAGCCGCGCGGGCCGCGCGTGCAGGCCATCCGCAAGGAACTGGAACAGGTCCACCTCTCGGTGGGCATGCGCGCACTGTCCGCGCACGACGAGGACCGCTACGCGCTGGACCTGCTCTCCGTGATCCTGGGGGAGGGCATGTCCTCCCGCCTGTTCGCCCGCCTGCGCGAGGAACTGGGCCTCTGCTACGACATCCACTCCTACATGGCCACGCTGCTGGACACGGGCATGTTCGGCGTCTACGCCGGCATCGACCCGGAGGACACGGCGGAGGCCGTGCGCGAGATCACGCGCGAACTGCTGCGCGCGCGTCGCCCGGTGGCCGCTGACGAACTGGACCGCGCGAAGGCCGTGACGCGCTCGCGTACGCAACTCCGGCTGGAGGACACCCGGGCCGTCTCCGCCCTGTACGGCTCCCAGATCAGCCTGGGCCTGCCGCTCCGCACGCCGGAGGAGACGCTGGAGCACTCCGCGGCGGTGACGGTGGAGGACGTGGAGCGCGTGGCGCACCGGGTCATCGACCCGGCCCGGCTGCAACTGGCCGCCGTCGGCCCCGTGGACATCGCCGCCCTGGCCGCCGCGATGGACTGCGAAGACGGGCGCGCGAGTGGTTGACCCGCGGACCACCCCCCTGAACCCCGTGCCGGAGGGCGACTACGCCCGCACCACGGACCCCACCGCGCCCCCGGAGTGGCTCCTCCTGGTCGCCCGCAGCGTGGAGGACGGCCGCTACCTGCTGCTGCGCCGCGCCGGGAACCGCGCGCTGACCATGCTCTCCACGCGCCCGCCGCACCGCACGGAGGGCTTCGCGGTGGGGATCACCTCGCTGCTGCGCACGCACCTCTCCGTCACCCTGCGCGGCGAGCCACGCGTCTCCCAGGAGCGCCGCCCCGTGCACGCCCTGCACCCCTACACCGGCGGCCAGGGCACGGGCTACTTGCGCGCCGTGGCGGTGGAGGTCGCTGGCGAACCTCGCACGGACGCGCTCTACCAGGGCTTCGTGGCCATGCCGCTCGCGGACGCGGCGGACGCCGTCTCCACGGACCTGGAGCGCCTGGTCTTGCTGGACGGTGCGAAACTCCTCGGCGACCGCATCGAGGGCTGACGGGCTCACTGGCTCGACCGCTCGCGCTTCGACAGGCTCAGCGTGAGCGGGCCTGGTGGCCGGCGCGGACGGTCCAGTAGCCGCCACCCACTCCGCTCACCCTGAGCCCGTCGAAGGGGGAGCGCGGACTACCTCGATGGGACTCTGCGGACCCGATGCGGCATAGCGAGGGAGGCGACGTGAGCGAACCGAAGGTCGAGTGGCGAGACGAGGGCGCGGTCACGGACGGCGCCTCGGACGTCATCGAACGCGGCTTCACCGTCCAGGGCGAGCGAGACACCATCACCGGGCTGATGTGGTCGCCCCCTGACCTGCCGGCCAACTCGCCGCTGGTACTCATCGGCCACGGCGGCGGCGGCCACAAGCGAGCGCCCACGGTGCTGCCCACCGGCCGCGGCTTCGTGCAGGAGCACGGGCTCCCCGCGATCTGCATCGACGCTCCCGGCCACGGCGAGCGCGGCGGCGCACAGGGCCGCACGCCGGAGTACTACGCGCTGTGGAAGGACGCCCGCCAGATGGCGGACCATGCCATCTCTGACTGGAAGCGCGTCCTCACGGCGTTCCTCGCCACCGGCCTCTTCGACGCCGACCGCGTCGGCTGGTCGGGGATGTCCATGGGCTCGCTCATCGGCGTGCCGTACGTGGCGGCGGAGCCCCGCATCAGGGTGGCGGCGCTCGGCCTCTGCGGCCTGCGCGGCGACACGCCCTCGCGTGGCACAGCCGGCGAGGTGCTGGCCGCCGCCGCGCGGGAGATCACCGTCCCGGTGGCCTTCATGGTGCAGTGGGACGACGAACGCTTCGAGCGCGACTCCTCGTTCGAGTTGTTCGACCTCATCGGCTCGCAGGACAAGCGCCTGGCCGCGCACCCCGGTGCCCACGCGGAGATGCCGCTGGAGGGCCGCAGGTACACCCGCGCCTTCGTCGCGGAGCGCCTGAGGGCGTAGGCCGGTCGGGGAGAGTTCGAGGGGCTCAGAAATGGGAACACCTCCGCCTCGAGAGGCGGAGGTGTTCTCTCCCTTTCGGGAGTGACATCAGAATCCCCTACACGCCATCGCCGAGGCATGGCGGGGAAGCGCGCCTCTCTACCCAACCTCTAACAAACGCCGCTTACGCGCAGCGCTGCCAGCGGATCACGTTGTCCTCGCCCACGAGGCGGCGGACGCGGCCGTCCTCCTCCATCAGGCGCAGGTGGGACAGCGTCTCGCCCATGGCGGAGTGCTGCTTGAAGACGGAGAACGTGGCCCACGGCCGGTTCCACGTTACCCGCGAGGCGATCTCGAAGGCGGTGGCGGTCTGTTCCAGGCGTGACGGACTGCTGATGCCCGCCAGCACCTCGTCCGCGCGGTGCGCGTGGTGCTCGATGATCGCGTGGCAGCGGGCCGGCAGGTCCGGGATCAGTTCCTCGTGGGCCGGCAGGCCCAGGCGCGTGTCCAGCGCGGCCGTCTTCTCCAGGGAGTCCAGGAACTCCGCCAGCGGGTTGCGGCCCACCTCGTCGTCCCCGGCGTCCAGCGACACGTTCGGCGTGATGCGGGAGAGCACGTGGTCGCCGGTGAGCGTCAGCCGCTCGTCCGGGACGTAGACGCAGAGGTGGCCGTCCGTGTGGCCGGGCGTCCAGACCGCGCGCATCGTCCAGCCGTCGAAGGTGAGTTCCTCGCCGTCCTCCAGCAGCACGTCCGGGGTGACGCGTTCCATGCGCCAGGACTGGCGCTCGGTCTCGGCGGCGGTGTCCGCGCTCTTGCCCTGGGCCTTCGCCTCCGCCTCCCGGCGGCGCTCCATCTCCTGCGCCCAGTCCGGGCGGTGGTCGCCCTCGGACTGGTCGGGGGCCATGCCGTGGCGCACGGACCACGTGCGCATGGTCTGCTCCCAGCGGTCGTGGCCGTGGTGCATCTTGGAGTAGTGGTCCGCCTCCACCCGATACATCACCAGGTCCGAGTCCGGCGACTGCTCCTTCACCCAGCCCGCCATGCCGATGTGGTCCGGGTGTGCGTGGGAGATCACCAGCCGCTGGATGTCCTGCGGCCGGCGGTCCAGCGCCGCCAGTTGCCGGGTGAGCGCGTCGCTGGCCTCGGACGTGCCGTAGCCGGCGTCGAAGAGCGTGACGCCGTCCGGGCCCAGGAAGGCGTACGGCATGATCCACGGCAGCGCGTTGGAGGTCATGGGCGTGCGCAGGCGGTAGAGGCCGCCTCGCTGCGAGGTGGGTAGGACGATCTCCTGCGGCGGCGGGAGGTCGTCAGTGCTTGGTCCGGACACGGGCTCATCCTTCGGCTGCTGCGGGCGGCGGTCATCGGCCTGCGGCGTCCCGCGCAAGTCTGTTGTGTAACACGGCTCTGTTTCCGGCGTCGAACCTGGATCGGGGGCTCGGGGGGGTGGGGACCCCCCTCCCCGCCCTCCCCCTCACGGGGGCCAGAGAGGACCAGCATCGCCTCTGCTCTCGTAGGGGCGCAGCGCACTGCGCCCATCCGGCAGCGCACGCTCCGTCGGCTCCGAACGATCGAGTGCGCTCCGCTCGCGATCGGCCTTCCCGCTCACGCTGAGCCTGTCGAAGCGCGAGCGGGCCACCGAGGCCGTCTTCCCCCACCCCAGCCCTCTCCTTCCCTCTGTGGGAAGGAGGAGGGGGCCAGAAGGCAGCGCGTGGCCGTCAGACGTTCGCGAGTTCCTCGTGGATGGCCTCGGCGAGCAGCCGGACGGCCCCGTCCAGGACGTCCGGCTCGCTGGCGGTGAAGTTGAAGCGCATGGTGGCCCGCGCGCCGGGCACGCTGTCGTCCACGTAGAAGTAGCGGCCGGGGACGAAGGCCACGCCGCGCTCGATGGCGCGGGCATACAGGCGCTCCGCGTCCAGGCCGGGCGGCCCCTGCACCCACAGGAACATGCCGCCGTCCGGCTCCGTCCAGCGGCAGCCCTCCGGCAGGTGGCGCTCGAAGGCCGCGAGCAGCGCCTCGCGCCGTGGGCGGTAGAGGTCACGGATCAGCGGCAGGCGCTCCTCCAGGTGGCCGCCCGCGAGGTACTCGGCCGCCAGCGCCTGGTCCAGCGTGCCCGTGTGCAGGTCCACGCCCTGGCGCGCCACCACCAGCCAGCGCTGCACGTCCGCCGGGGCGATGCACACCCCCACGCGCAGGCCCGGGGCGAAGGTCTTGGACAGCGTGGTCAGGTAGACGACGTGCTCCGGCGCCAGCGACCGGATGGGGTCCACCGGCTCGCCCACGTAGCGCAGGTCGCTGTACGGGTCGTCCTCCACAAGCAGCGCGTCGCGCGCCCTCAGTACCTCCGCGACCTGGTGCCGGCGGGCGGGCGAGAGCGTGCGGCCAGTGGGGTTCTGGAACGTGGGCACGGCGTAGACGAAGCGCACCGGCTCCGTGGCCAGCACGCGGTCCAGGGACTCCGGCAGCAGGCCCTCGTCGTCCGTCTCCACCTGCACGTAGCGCGGCTCGTACGGGTTGAACGCCTGCAGGGCGCCGAGATAGGTGGGCGCCTCCACGGCCACGACGTCGCCCGGCGAAATCAGCACCTTGCCCAGTCCGTCCAGGGCGCCCTGCGAGCCGCTGGTCACCAGCACCTCGTCCGCGTTGACGTGCACGCCTCGACGCGCCAGGTGCGGCACCAGCGCCTCGCGCAGCGGTCGGAAGCCCTCGGAGGCGTCGTACTGCAGCGCGCCGCCGCCGTAGCGTTCGAGGACGGACTGGAGCAGCGAGGGCATCAGCGAGACGGGGAAGGACTCCGTGGCCGGCAGCCCGCCGGCCAGCGAGATGACGTCGGGGGACGTCGCGACCTTGAGGATCTCGCGGATGGCGCTGGCGCCCATGTGCTGGGTGCGCGAGGCGAACGTCCGCTCCGGGGGCTCGCCCCCCATCCCCTGCTCTGTGGAATTGCGCATGGCGCAGATTAGCCGGGCTGGACCGGAGCGGCCACGGCCCCCCGCTGCGCGCTTCGGGTCGGGGCTGTCGACGGCTTCCGTCTCCTCACCCGCCGCTCCCCTTCCCCTGTAGGGGCGCAGCGTGCTGCGCCCTCTCTTCGTCCTCGATGCTTCGAGCCGGGCGCTACCCGCGCGGGCGCCGCGCAGATCGCCCTGCTGCCCTCGGCCGCGGCACGGCTACCGAGGGATCGCGGTGGGGAGAGCCCCCCACCCCAACCCTCCCCCACGGAGGGGGGAGGGGGCCAGAAGGGGCGGAGCGGGGCAAGCAACAGGGCCGCCCTCGCGGGCGGCCCTGGAGTGTGTGGGCGCTTCCGGATTGGCGGCTAGAAGCCGCCCGCGGCGCGTTCGGATGGGCGGCTAGAAGCCGCCCATCATGTCTTCCATGCCCCCGCCACCGGCGGGAGCGGCGGTCTTCGGCTCCGGGATCTCGCCGACCGCGGCCTCGGTGGTCAGCATCAGGCCGGCCACGGACACGGCGTTCTCCAGCGCCACGCGGCTGACCTTTACCGGGTCCAGGATGCCGAGTTCGAACATGTCGCCCATGCGCTCGGCGCCGGCGTCGAAGCCCATGTTCGGGTCCTTAGCGTCACGCACCTGCTCCACGATCACGGACGGCTCCAGGCCGGCGTTGTCCAGGATCTGGCGGAGCGGGTAGGCGAGCGCGTGCCGCACCAGCAGCACGCCCGTGCGCTCATCGCCGGTGGCGGTCTCCAGCAGGCGGTCCAGCGAGGACTGGACGCGCAGGTAGGCGACACCGCCGCCCGGCACCACGCCCTCCTCCACGGCCGCGCGGGTCGCGGAGAGCGCGTCCTCCAGGCGGAACTTCTTCTCACGCACCTCGATCTCGGTGGAGCCGCCGGCCTTGATGACGGCCACGCCGCCGGCCAGTTTCGCCAGGCGCTCCTGGATCTTCTCGCGGTCGAAGTCGGACACGGTGTCCTGGATCTGCGCGCGCAGCTGGCGGATGCGGGCCTGGATGGCCTCGTCGCTGCCGGCGCCCTCCACGATGGTGGTGATGGACTTGTCCGCCACCACGCGGTGGGCGTGGCCCAGGTCCGCCAGCTGGGTCTCCTCCAACTTGCGGCCCATGTCGTTGGTAATGAACGTACCGCCGGTCAGGACGGCCAGGTCCTCCAGCATCGCTTTGCGGCGGTCGCCGAAGCCCGGGGCCTTCACGAAGAGCGGGTTGAAGGTGCCCCGCATCTTGTTCACGATCATCGTGGAGAGCGCTTCGCCGGTCAGGTCCTGGCAGACCACCACCAGGTTCTTGGAGACCTGCAGCACCTTCTCCAGCACCGGCACCAGGGACTGCACGTCGCTGATCGCGTAGTCCGTGATCAGGATGTACGGGTCGTCCAGGACGGCCTCGTTGCGGTCCGGGTTGGTGACGAAGTAGGGCGAGATCCAGCCGTTCTGCAGCTGGAGGCCGTCCACGATCTCGACCTCGTCGTCCAGGCCGCGGCCGTCCTCGATGGTGATGACGCCGTCCTTGCCCACCTGCTCCATGACGTCCGCGATCAGCGTGCCGATGCGCGGGTCGTTGGCGGAGATGGAGGCCACGGCGGCGATGGTGGCCTTGTCCTCCACGGGTACGGCCAGGTCACGCAGGGCGGGGAGCAGCACGCGCACGGCCTGCTCCATGCCCTTGCGGAGGTACATTGCGTTGGCGCCCGCGGCGATGTTGCGCAGGCCCTCGTGGTAGAGCGCCTGGGCCAGCACGGTGGCGGTGGTGGTGCCGTCTCCGGCCACGTCGTTCGTGCGGATCGCCACCTGCTTCACGAGCTGCGCGCCCATGTTGTGGAAGCGGTCACGCAGGTCGATCTCGCGGGCGACGGTGACGCCGTCCTTGGTGATGACGGCGGGGCCGTAGCTCTTGTCCAGCACCACGTTGCGGCCGCGGGGCCCCAGGGTCACCCGGACCGCGTTGGCAAGGATGTCCACGCCGTGGCGGAGTTCGCGGCGTGCGTCGTCGTCAAAGCGGAGACGCTTGGCGGGCATGGGTCAGTCCCTTCGCGCGGGCCGCCCGGCAGCCCCTCCCAGGGGGCGCGGGCGGCTGCCGGCGCATCGAGTGTGTGCTGGGCTACTTCTTGGCGGCCTTCTTGGCGGGCCTGGCGGCGGACTCCTCCAGCTTCGCCAGGACGTCCTGGAAGCGGATGATGATGTAGTCTTCCGTGCCCACGGAGACTTCCTGGCCGGTGTACTTCTGGTAGAGGATGCGGTCGCCGGCGGACAGTTCAATGCCGTCCAGCTCGCCCTTCTCGTTGCGCTTGCCGGGGCCCACCGCCAGGACGTGGCCGTGCTGCGGCTTCTCCTTCGCGGAGTCCGGGATCACCAGGCCAGAGGCGCTGTACTCCTCCTGCTCCACGGGCTTGAGGACGATGTGGTCGGTCATGGGGACAACGTTCGTGGCCAAGGCACCAGTCTCCTTCTGCATCCGGGTTTGGGTCCGGCGTCTCGTGCAACAACGACGGCTGAGGGCCGGACCGTCCACGCCGCGATGTCCGCGCGCGCGTCCGCTCCGCCTCACCCCACCCTCGCGACCTTCGCGCGCCCCCGCATCACTTGCGTCACGGGGAGCGTCGCGCGCGGCCGTCCGGGGCCGTTTGGGGCGTCGGCAGCGGATGTTAGCACTCGCCATATGAGAGTGCTAGTCCTCCCCGACAGCAATTTCTCCCGCTGCCCGGGGGAGGGACCACGGCTCGCGCGCCTCGGGGTTCCTGCTTGTGAAGCGTACACGGTTTCGGGTAGAGTGATACGCGAAACCGTGTAACAGCGTCGCAGGTGGGCGAGGAGTGCGCCGCGTGACAGGTCGCGGGTCTTCCGGGGACGAGGGGCCAGTCCAGTGGGACGCGGACGCCGTGCGCGCGCTGCGCGCGCGGCTGGGGCTCACGCAGGCGGGGCTGGCCCAGCGCCTGGGGACGCGTCAGCAGACCGTCTCCGAGTGGGAGACCGGCGCCAGCACCCCGCAGCGGATGTCGCGCCGCCTGCTGCGCATGGTCGCGGAGGCCGAGGGCGTGTACGACGCCTTCCCTCCGGACGGTCGGCACCCGGACGCGCCGCCGCCGGAGGGCGGCCCGTCATGACCGCCACTCCCACGTCCCTGCAAGAGCAGCCGGAGGCGTACCGCACCGGCGCCGCGCAGCGGGCGCCCGGCGAGGCAGACCGCACCCCGTTCCCGGAGTCCACGCTCACCGCGCTCTGGCTGCTGGGCCGCGTGCCGGCGGCGGCGCTGCCGCTGCCCCTCGTCCGCCCGGGACGGGCGGGGCGCGGGCCGGGGCCGGACGTCCGCGAGGCCACGTTCCTGCTGCCCTCCGGTGTCACCCGCACGGGGGACGTGGAGGTCCACCTGCGCGCCACGGACTTCGTCCGCCACGGCCACCTGGCGGACCCGGCCTACGCCGGCGTCCTGCTCCACCTCTGCTGGGAGGATGACCGCGCGTCCGGAGAGGCGGGCGGTCCCACGCCGCTGCCCGGTGGTGGCAGCGCGCCCACGGTGGCGCTGGCGCCGCTCCTGCGGGACCCCGCGCGGGTGGAGGCGCTGGTGGCGCGCGGCCCCTCCGGGGCGGAGCCGTGCGCGGGCGTCGCCTCGCGGCTGGGGACGGCGGAGGCGGGTGCGCGCGTGCGGGATCAGGGGCGCCGCCGGCTGGCGGAGCGGGCGTGGCGCGCCTGGCGGCTGGCGGACCGCTACGGCTTTGACGGCGCGTTCGCGCTGCTGCTGGACCGCGCGCTCGCCAGCACGGCCGGCCGCGCGCGGGAGGACGCGGTCCGCCGGGAGGCACTCGCAGCGGCGCTCCGGGAGCGGCTGGGGGCGGACGCGGTGAGTGCGCTCGCCGCGCTCGCGGGGGCACAGGGGGCACAGCCTCCCGGGCCCGCCGCGCTCATCGCCGCGGTGCAGGTCCCCGGGCTCGGTCGGGCACGGGCCGCGGAGGTGGCATGGAACGCCGTGCTGCCGCTGCTCGCCGCGCTGGCAGCGGCCTACGGGGACGAGCCGCTGGCGCGCGCCTGCGCGGCGCTGGCGGACGCCTGGCCGGCGCCCCGGCCCTACGGGCGCACGCGGACGCTCACCGCCCTCGCGGGGCCATCGCCACCACGGGCGGGGGCCCTGTACGCGCAGGGGCTGCTCCACCTGCAGGACCTGTGGTGCAGCCGCGGGGGCTGCGGGGCGTGCCCGCTGTCTGCGCACCCCGAGGGAACGTAGGCGGAGCGCCGAGGGCTCACTGGGCCGGGGCATCCTCAGAGACCCCCACCCCAACCCTCCCCCGCAAGGGGGGAGGGGGTCAGAGTCCCGCTCACGCTGAGCCTGTCGAAGCGCGGGCGGGCCCCTCAGGACGCGAGCGCCCTCCCCTTCAGGCCGGGGCGGGGAACGGGTGCGCGAAGGTGAAGGCGTGGGGCGTGGGGCCGTGGGACTCGAGGTGGGCGAGGCGGCCCATTGCCTCCGGCACGGAGGGCGTGGGGTCGGCGCTCCACCAGAGCACCAGGTGGGGGCCGGTGCGCGGGGCGAACCAGGCGGCGCGGCCACGCAGCAGTTCCAGGTGCGCGGACTGGTAGGTGTAGGCGCGCAGCGCCTCCAGCGAGCGCCACGTCGAGAGGTTCACGAGCAGGTCCGGGTCCACCGAGCCGTCCTCGGTCTCCGCGCGCAGGTCGGTGGCGTTGCCACCGGCGCCCTGCAGGCGCCACACGAAGCCCGGGGCCGCATCCGCCAGCGCGTTGACCTCGTCCAGCCGGCCGGTGAAGCCCGCCATCCGCGGGTTCTCCAGCGGCGCCAGCAGACGGCCGACGTTCAACTGCGCCAGCACGAGCGCCGAGTCACCCGCAGACGTCGAGTCATTCATCGCGCGCGGGCGGCGGCAGCGCGGCGGGCCGCGGTACTGAAGATGTCCAGCGCGTGCTCGGCGGGGACGGCCTCGTCCAGGTGGCGGAAGGCGGCGGTGCCGATCATCGCGGCGTTGTCCGTGCAGAGCGCCGGCGGCGGGATGTGCACCGGCACGGGGGACTCCTGCGCCACCCGCTCGCGCAGGCGGCGGTTGGCCGCCACGCCGCCGGCCACCAGCAGGCTCGCCACACCCTCCCGCTCCGCGACGCGCGCGGCCTTGCGGGCCAGCACGTCGCAGACCGCCTCCTCGAAGGCCCACGCCACCTCGACGGGAGGAGGCGCGTCCGCGGAGGCGACCAGGTTCGCCACGGCGGTCTTCAGGCCGGAGAAGGAGAAGTCGTCCGTGCCGCGCAGCCAGGCCCGCGGCAGACGCGTCCGGCGGTCGGTGGCGGTGGCGGCCAGGCGGGAGATCGGCGGGCCGCCGGGGTACGGGAGGTCCAGCAGGCGCGCGACCTTGTCGAAGGCTTCGCCCGCGGCGTCGTCGCGGGTGCCGCCGAGGCGCTCGAACGAGCCGTCTTCCAGCATCAGCAGCAGTTCCGTGTGGCCACCGGAGACCACCAGCGCCAGCGCGGGCAGTTGCGGCGGCGCGGCCACACCGTCCCCGAGGATCCAGTTCGCGCAGACGTGGCCCTCGATGTGGTCCGTGGGGATCAGCGGCAGGCCGCGCGCGTAGGCGAGGCCGCGCGCGGCGTTAAAGCCGACGAGCAGCGCCCCGGGCAGGCCCGGGCCGGCGGTGACCGCCACGGCGTCCAGGTCTTCCCAGCCGCACTCGGCGTCCGCCAGCGCGCGGCGCACCACGGGCACGAGCGCAGCCAGGTGGGCGCGCGCCGCCACCTCCGGCACCACGCCGCCCGTCTCCGCGTGCAGGTCCACCTGGCTGGAGACGACGTTCGAGCGCGCCACCACCATCCCGGCCGCCAGCGTGCTGCCGTCGCCCGCACGGTCCGTCACCACGGCAGCCGCCGTCTCGTCGCAGGAGGTCTCGATCGCCAGGATGCGCATGGGCTGAGTCTACCGGGACTCCGCGGGAGCGGGTCGCTGGCGCCTACTCCCGGCCGCTACTCCTGGCCACTACTCCTGGCGGGGCTGGATGTCGAAGGTAGCCACGCCGGTACCGGTCAGGGCGTAGAGCGCCGTCCCGTCCGGGGCCACGGCCACGCCGCGAAGGTCAATGAAGTCCGGGTGGCGGTACTGGCGCAGGAAGGGGCCGGTGCGGTCCGTGGCAATGATGCGGCTCTGCCCGCGGTCCGCCAGGTACAGCAGGCCGCGGAGGACGTCCTCCACCAGACCGGCCGCCGCCTGCGGCTGCTCGTCGATGCCGGACATCAGCGGCTCCGCCTCCTGCCCGCGCACGAAGCGGCGCACGGCGCCGCCGTCCAGCACGAACACTTCCCCGTCCACCGCCAGGCCGCTGGCGCCCTCCAGGTCCGCCCCGCCCAGGATGCCCGTGCGCTCGGAGTCGAAGCCGTCGCCGGCGGGCAGGTAGCGCCAGACCTCCCCGGCGTCCGGGTCCAGCACATAGAGGTTGCCGAGGTACACGGCGATGCCGGCCACGGACCGCAGTTCCTCCGCGTCCCGCAGCGTCAGCGGCTGCGGCTCCGCGCCGGGTGAGTCCGCCACCGCGAACAGCGAGCGCCCCGCGTCCACCAGCAGCAGGCGGCCGGTGGAGGCGTCCCAGGCCACGGCCTGCGGGTCGCGGGCGGTGACGCCGCCGTAGGTCGCCCCGGCGACAAAGACCTCCTCCGGCGCGCCGTCCTGGCGGTCGATGCGGATCACGCGTCCGCGTCCGCTCTCCCGCAGCCACAGCGCGCTGCCGCCCGCCACCAGTTCCTCCGGCTGGACGGGAGAGGTCACGGCGCCCTCGAAGGTGACCACGTCCGTGAGCGCCGCCACCAGCGTGACCGCGTCCAGCAGTTGCAGACGCGCCTCCGCGTCCGCCACCACCTGGGCGATACGCGGGTCGTCCGGGGCCAGGGCGCGTGCCTGTTCCGCGCTGGCGAGGGCGGCCCGCAGCGCCGCGCGTTCCTCGCCGGGCGAGTCCGCCTCGCCGGCCGCGGCCAGTTGCGCGGAGGCCTGGGTGAGCGTGCTCTCCAGTTCCTGCGCACGGTCCTCGGAGAGCAGGCCCGGCAACACGAGCCACGCGAGGAGCGCCAGCAGCAGCGCCACGGCGCCCACCGCGGCGGCCGTCCGCCACTGCACCAGGGCGCCGTCTCCGAGCCCTCGGCCCGCCACGCGTGTGCGCCGCAAGGAGGGCAGCGGGCGTTGTGCGCGCGCGCTGCCGATCACGCGCCAGCCCCGCGGCCGCTTCGCGCGCGGTGGCTCCGGCTGGCGTTCCAGGCCGGTGAAGGCGACCTCCCGGCCCTCGTAGTCCGCGGGGTCTCCGTCGTAGGCGCCGTCGTCGTCGGGGTCGAAGTCGAGCGGGGGCGCTGCCTGCTCCTCTTCCAGTTCCAGGTCCGCCACGAGCACGGCGGTCATGTCGGTGAGGGTGCGGGTGTGCGGGAAGATGCGCGCCAGCGCATGCTCCGGCCCCTCGTTCAGGGCGGCCTCGATCGTGCGGGGGCCCAGCGCCTGTTCCGCGTTCGCGCTCAGCAGCAGCACCTGGCCGTCCACCAGGGAGGCGGAGGTGAAGAGCGGCTCGATGGGCTGGTCCCGGCCCAGCGGCGTCTCCGCGGGCAGGCCCTCCGTGGTCAGTCGCGTCACGCGGCCGCCCTGGCGCAGATAGGCGGAGCCGGGGCCGGACTGGGCCACCAGCACCTCCTGGTCGCGCACCACCACGCAGGTCACGCCCACGGCCACGCGGTGTTCACGCAGGGAGCGGCGGTTCCACTCGGCGAGGTTGGCGTGCGCCTGTCGCAGCGCGCGCAGCAGCCCACCGGTGATCGAGAGCGACTCGCGTGCGAAGAGGGCGGCCACCGCCTCCGCCACCTCGTGACAGAACTCCGCGGAACGCGCGTCCGTGGGCTCGGCCAGCACCAGCAGCCGGAGCGACTCGTCCTCCCGGCGACGGACGCGGTCCACCAGCCACGGCCCGTGTTCGCGGACCTGGCCGGAGACCATCGCGTAGCGGCCGACCCAGACGGTCACGCAGGCTCCCCTCCGCGCGGGCGGACGCCGCCCTGGTGGGGGAGGCGGGCGATACGTGCGGGGAGCGAGCGAATACGCGGGCGCGAGGGGCGCGTCGACATCACCAGGGCTTGTCCAGACTGCCCCCGCCCGGGGATGGCGCCATCATAGAGGCCCCGTGCGGGGCGCGTCGACGCGCAGCCATCACGGGCGCGCGACCGGTGGCGGCCGGGACGCGGGGCCGGCTGCTGGCTCCGGGGGGCGACTCAGTCCCCGTCCGGCTCGCGCGAGGGCCGGCGGTCCACCACCTGGAAGCGGTGCCGGTCCTCCGCCGTGCGGCGGGTGTGCACCACGGGCTTGCCGCCCTCCAGGCGCGGGCGCAGCCAGCCGAAGGTCTCCACCGGGTCGTCCCGGTCCAGCGGCTCGCCGTCCTCGTCCAGCACGGCCTCGATGCCGAGGCGCGCGCGGACCTCCCCGGCGGTGATCACGCCCTCCACGTCCCGCACGCCCGTGAGGTCAATGAACCGGCCGTCGCCGCCGCCCGCGCGCAGGCCCGCCGCCGCCAGCGCGCCGATGGCCCCCAGGCGCTTGTTGCCCAGGGCGCGCAAGGAGACGTTGCCCTCCGTGGCGAAGGTCTGCGCCCAGTCCAAGCGCATCAGTTCCGTCTGGGTGCGGCGGCCGAAGGCCAGCAGGTGCGGCATGTCCGAGTGGCGGGAGAGGATTGCGACCCCCGGGTCCGCCTGCCGGGACGCGTGGTTGCGGACGAAGTCCACCACCGCGTCCTCCACGTCCAGCACGGAGCGCTCCGTCTGGATGCCCAGCGCGTAGGCGAAGTTCTCGTTCGTGGCCGGCACCTTGTCGGACGGAAACAGTTCATGGCGCGTGACGCCCAGGGATTGGCCCCACCCCGCGCGCTCCACCTCCGCCGCCAGGGCGCGTGCCAGCGCCCCGGTGCCCTCGCTCCCGGCGCCGTCCGTGTCGTCGATGCCGATGATGAACTGCTCGCTGATGGCCATGCGCGCCCGCCCCCTGCCTCTGCCTCTGCCTGAGCACCGCGAGTCTACCGAGGGCGTCCGCAGCCGGGCAGCACGCGTGCGCCTCCGCGCTCAGGCGTAGCCCAGTTCGTGCAGCCGTTCGTCCGAGATGCCGAAGTGGTGCGCCACCTCGTGCACCACCGTGCGCTGCACCTCCTCCACCAGGTCCGCCTCCGGGAAGTGGCGCTCGTGTGGCCCCTGGAAGATGAGGATGCGGTCCGGCAGCACCATGTGGTAGCCCACGCGGTCCGTCAGCGGCACGCCAACGTAGAGGCCGAACAACTCCTCGCGCGGGCCCAGGCCGGCCTCGCGCAGGTCCTCCTCCGTGGGCTCGTCCCGGACCACCACGGCCACGTTGTCCAGCCGCAGGGCGAACTCCTCCGGCAGCGACTCCATCGCCTCGTCCACCACCCGCGCGAAGGTGCGTGCGTCCATGGGCGACACACTAGCGAGGCGCGCCGCTGCGAGGGAGGGTTGACTGCGGTCCGGGGCGGCGGGCGCTAGTGCGTGCCGCGGGCGGGGGCAGTGTAGAGGGCCTTGTAGCCCTCACCCGTGATGGCGCGGCGGAGTTCGTCCTCCTCGGCGCGGACGAGGGCCGCGAAGGCGGTGTCCAGCGCCTGGAGGGCCAGGAAGCCGTCCATGTCGCCCAGGCGGGCGCGCATCTCCGCCAGGACGCCCAGGCGCTCCAGCGCGCCCACGCGCAGCGGCCACGCCACGATGTTGATGCGCTCCGGCCGGGGAAGGCGCGGGCGCACCTCCCGGATGGAGGCCATGCGCTCCTTCACCGAGGCCGCCGGCGGCAGCACGGACGCGCCGGGCCCGTCTTCCGGCCCCGTGCGGAAGTCCACGAACAGCCGCTGCTCCACGGTGGTGAAGCGGAACACCAGGTGGTCGCGCTCGCGCACGGCCGCGAGCATGGTGTCAATGTCCACGTGATACGAAGAGTCCACGGCCGGAGTCTACCGCGCCATGGTTCTGTGATACCTCGCTCTGAGGGGTGGGGCCGTCAGGGATTCGCTAGGTTCGGACACATCACGCGCGAGTTCTGGGGCGCTGGCGGGCACGCCTCTCGAGCGCGGCACGCGAGCAGCGCACCTGGCCCACGGGGCTAGTGAGTGCCACCCACCTGCCGATGATCCCCTCAGGGTTGGGCGTGTCAGGGTTTCCCCGCAGTCGGGGAAGCCGGTAGCGGCGTCTGACCGACGATGCACAGAAGCGCGCGGGACGGGCGACGGAAAGGGACCGGCATGCTGGCTACGCTGCTCGACCGGTTTCGGCCGGATCCGCTCCGTGCGCGCGTGGAGGCCTCGATCCGCCGCGGCACCGGGCTGTCCCGCCGCGAATGGCTGCTGGGGGCCGAGCCGCTCACCCAGGCCGTGATGCAGCAACTGGGCGACGAGATGGTGGAGTGGTGCCGGGAGCGCATGGCCGCGTCCCGCCGCCCGTATGGGATTGACCAGATGGCGCTGGCGGTGGCCTGCGCCCAGCCGGGCGGCGAACCCCTGGCCTCCACCACCTTCGGCGTCTTCCGGCCCGTCGAGTTCTACACGCAGGACGGGATTGCCGCGCGGCTGGCGGAGTACCTGGACGGCCTCCCCCTGCCGGACCTGAACCGCCGGGACGGCCCCATCCGCTTCGCGGCGGCGCTCTTCTCCTGGGGCGACGTGGCCCGGGACACCGTCTTCGCGGACGAACCCGCCTAGGTCTCGCCGGGCGGAAGGGCCGCGCATCGGATCGGGGTTTGTCCCACTCCACCCGTCCGGGCCGCAACCGAACCTCCTCCCATGACGACAGACGACCTGCTGCGCGAGTTCGCCGCGATCCTCCCAGCCTGGGAAGCGCGCGCGCTGATGCGCCGCGCCGCGCGCCTCGCCGGCGTGCGGCCGGGCGCGGCGCTCGGCACGGGCGAACTGTTGATGGTGCTGGAGGCGATGGGCGCCGAGGGCGGCACGGTGCAGCGGGTGGCGGAGCACCTGGCGCAGGAGGCCCTGCAGCCCTGAGCGTTCGGCTCCTCCACGGGCCACCCCGGCCTGGACCAATCCCGAAGCGCCCACCTCTGCGGAGGTTGGGCGCTTCGTCTATCCTCTCCGGCCGCGCCCGGAATCTCCCGGCGTGCAGGTTTGCGGCCGGAGCCACGCGCAGTGATCATCGGAGCATGGATCTGTCACGCCCGGCCAGCGCGCTGTCACCTTCTCCCAGGTGGCTGCTCGTGGCCGCGTCTGCACTGCTCTTCGCGCTGGCGCTCGCAGGGTGCCGGCAGGAGAGCCTGTCCTCCACCCTGGAACTGACCGAGCGCGCACAGGAGGGCGACCCGCGCCCGTTCCTGCTCGGCTTCTCGGATGTGCCCTCCGAACTGACGGAAGAGGCGTACGCCAGCCAGTTCGACTTCGTCGCGAACTACGGCGAGGCGATCCTCCTGCAGCGGCCGCCCACCTGGTCAGACTTCCTGCCCCGCGCCTCCGTCTCCAGCGCCCTGCGTGACGAGGTGCTGGCAGCCCGCGAGGCGGCCCGCGCCCGCAACCTCTCGCTGGTGGTGGCGCTGGACCCCTTTGACCCCGCCAACCGCGCGCGCCTGGACAACCTCCCCGCCTCCTACGAGGGCCGCTCGCTGGCGGACCCGGACCTGCGCCGCGCATTCGTGGCGGAGGCGGAGTTCATCGCGCGCAACATGCGGCCGGACTACCTGGTGCTGGGCACGGAGGTCAACACCACCTTCGAACGCAACCCGGAGGGGTACTTCGCCTTCGTGGACGCCTACCGCGATGCCTACGACGTGGTGAAGGAGGCGAGCCCCCAGACACAGGTGCTGGTCACATACCAATACGAGGAACTGCTGGGCGTGGTGCCGGAACTGCCACCGCATGCCCCCCGCTGGGACCTGCTGGACGACCTGGGCGCGCGCCTGGACGTGCTGGGGATCACCTCCTACCCCTCGTTCGCCTATCCCACCGCGCGCAAGGTGCCGGCGGAGTACTACCTGCAACTGCGCGAACACACCGACCGGTCGGTGGCCTTCGTAGGCGTGGGCTTCTCCAGCGGTGCGCACCGCAGCGGCGTGAACGCCTCCACGGAGCCGGAGCAGCGGCGCTTCCTGCAGAGGCTGCTGGAGGACGCCTTCCGGATGCAGTCCCCGTTGCTGATCTGGTTCGCCGGCCAGGACTTCGGCTTCGCCACCACCGCCCCGTATGACCTGCTGGCCACCATTGGCCTCCGCAACCCCAACGGCACGCCCAAGGAGGCGTGGAGCGTCTGGGAGACCGCCTCCCGCCGCCCCGTGGACGCGGAGGCCGCGGCCGCGCTCCTGGCGGCACAGGAGGCCGCGGAGGCCGCCGCCACGCCCTCCCCCACGCCGGCGCAGGAGGACAACGGGGATGCGGCCGGGGAGACAGACGCGGACGCCGAGGAGACCGCCGTAGAGGGCGCAGGGGACACCTAGGGGCCTCCTGGGTCCCCTCCCCGCTCCGTCGCGGGAACTATCCGGCCCTCGCGGACGTAATACCCCCATTGCCCGGGCATGCGGGCAGAAGGGGAGGCTCGTCGTGAGCAACACGTCCATCACACCCACTCGGACCGCATCCCACCGCCGCAGGCCCGCGTTCGCAGGCTGGGCGCTGGGCGCCCTGGTCGCCGCGCTGGCACTGTTCGTGGTCGCCTGCGGCGGAGGCGAGGACACGGCGGAGGCCCCCCGGGACGCTCCCTCCCAGGGCATGGCCACCAGTCCCGGCAGCAGCGGCGGCGGAGACGACGGCGCATACGGCGCATACGGCGAGCAGGAGAGCAAGGGCGACTTCGACGCGGCGGCCCCCAGTGCCGGCGTACCGGGCGGCGCTGCCGTCACCAACCTTCCCAGCACCCTGGGACGCACGATCCTGCGGGACGGCTCCGTGGGCCTGGAGGTGGAGTCCGTCTCCCAGTCCTTCGAGCGCGTGCGACAGATCGCGGAGGGCGCCGGCGGCTTCGTCGCGGACTCCAACTTCACGGGCAGCGGCAGCGACCAGTCCGCCAGCCTGACGCTGCGGATCCCGGCGGAGCGCTTCGGCGACGTGTTGGCGCAACTCCAGGACATCGCCGTGGAGGTCCGCTCGGTCAGTTCCAGCAGCCAGGACGTCACGGAGGAGTACACGGACCTGGAGTCCTCCCTCCGCAACCTGCGTGCGGTTGAGCAGCGGTATCTCTCGCTCCTGTCGGAGGCGCAGGAGATCGATGACATCCTGATGGTGCAGGACCGCCTGAACGGCGTCCGCTACGAGATCGAGCGCATCCAGGGGCGCGTGAACCTGCTGGACAACCTGGCCAGCCTGGCCACGGTGCGCGTCCACCTGATTCCCACCCCGGACGCAGCGGCGAAGGCTGGCCCGGCGGACCCGGGCTTCGGCGACCGCGTCTTGGAGGCGTGGGAGTCCTCGCTGGAGGCGATCGAGGCCGTGGGCACCGCGGTGGTGGTGGCGGTGGTGTGGTCCTGGTGGCTCCTCCCGCTGGTCGTCGTGGCGCTCTGGCTGGCACGGCGCCTGGTGCCCCGGGCGAGCCCTGCGGCGCGCGTTGACACTCCGGAGGGCGCGGCCTAGCGTCAGTCCCCGTGCGCCGGATGCTTCCGGCGCACGGGAGGCTCCCCATGGCTGAGTCCCAACCCCAGCGGCCCGAAGACCCCTCCGCAGCCACGCCGCCCGCGGCCCCGCGGCCCCCCGGCACCAGCCCCCACCGCGGACGTCGCGCGCTGGTCGTCCCCGCGCTCAGCGCGGCTGCCGGGGTGGCGATCCTGGTCATCGCCGCGGCGGTGGGCCAGGCGATCTCCATCGGCTCGGCGCTTGGCCTGCTGCTCCTGGTGAGCGCGGCCGTGCGGTTCGAGATCGCACGGCGGTCCTGACCGTGCCGGCGCGCGTCCTCTCGGAGATCACCTCGGTGCTGGTGCCGGTGGACGGCACGGAGGCTGCGTACCGCGCGCTGCACGTGGCCGCGGACCTGGCGAAGCGTACCCGCGCGCGGCTCCACCTGATCTACGTCATCGAGGTACCTCGCTCGCTCGCGCTGGACGCGCCAATGGAGGACGAACTCCAGCGCGCGGAGGCGGCGCTGGACCGCGCGGAGCAGATCGCGGACGAGCACGGTGTGGCCGCCACCGGGGAACTGGTACAGGCGCGCCAGGCCGGCCACGCGATCGTGGACGAGGCCGTGGAGCGCGGCGTGGACGCGATCATGATCGGCGTGACGTACCACCGCCCGCTGGGCCACTTCGAACTGGGCGGCGTCGCCCGGTACGTCCTGGAGCACGCCCCGGAACAGGTGTGGCTGATCCGCGCGCCCGAGCCGGTGGAGCGGTAGCCTCCCCTCCAGTGGCGCGGGAGCGGCCCGCCATGAGGCTGATGGAACGGACGGCGCGATGCGTGTCGTGATCATGGGCTGCGGGCGCGTGGGCGCCGGGCTGGCGCAGACGATGCAGGCAGAGGGCCACCAGGTGACCGTGCTGGACACGGACGCGTTCGCCTTCCGGCGCCTGCTCCCCAACTTCGCCGGGCGGCGCCTGCTCGGCTCCGGCACGGACGACCGCATCCTGCAGGAGGCGGGCATCGGGGAGGCGGAGGTCTTCGTGGCGGTGGCCTCCGGCGACAACCGCAACATCCTGGCGTCACAGAAGGCGCGAGAGATCTACGGCGTGCAGCGCGTGGTCACCCGCGTGAAGGACCCGCTGCGCGCGGAACTCTTCAACGGCCTGGGCCTGCGGACGTTCAGCCCCACCAAGGTGGGCATTGAACTCGCGCACACCTCGATCTTCGCGGAGATGCCGGAGGGCGCTCCGGGAGCCGGCGGCGGAGCGGGGGCGTAGCCGTGTACATCATCGTGGTGGGCGGCGGGAACGTGGGCTACGGCCTGGCGCTGGAACTCCAGCAACTGCCGGACTACGAGGTCACCATCGTGGAACTGAGCAGCAGCCGCGCCAACGCGCTGCGCGACGAACTTGGCGAGATGGTGGTGCACGGGGACGGCAGTGAGATCGCCTTCCTGGAGGGCGTGGGCGCCAGCCGGGCGGACCTGCTCATCGCCGTCACCGCGGACGACGGCGCCAACCTGGTGACCTGCCAGGTGGCGAGCCACTGGTTCAACGTCCCGCGCGTGATCGCCCGCGTGAACGACCCGCGCAACGAGTTGCTGTTCCGCCGCCTGGGGATCAACTCCATCGTCTCCGCCTCGGGCGCCGTGATGGCCCAGATCGAGGCCACGCTGCCGGAGCACACGCTGATCCCTCTGATGGCGCTGGAGAGCGCGGGCCTGCAGGTGGTGACCATGCGCGTCCAGGAGGGCTCCGCCGTGGACGGGCAGACGCTCCGGTCGCTGACCTTCCCGCAGGGTGTCCTGGTCACCATCGTGATCCATGACGGGACGGCCGCCACCCCCAGCGGCGACACCGTGCTCCACCACGGGGACGAGATCATCGCCGTGGTGCCCCGGGAGGCAGAGGACGCCGTGCGCGGCATGGTCACCTCGCCGCCGGTGGCGGCGGAGGAGTAGCGGCATGCGGGTGGCGCACCTGGGCCCGCGAGGCACCTACACAGAGGTCGCGGCCACGCTCTGGCGGCCGGACGCAGACCTGGAGCCCCGCCCGTCCGTGGCCGCCGCCATCGACGCGGTGGTCCAGGGCGAGGCGGACGCCGCCATCTGCGCCATGGAGAACTCCATCGAGGGCACGGCCTCCATCGAGACGCTGGACCTGCTGATCCGGGACGGCTTCCCGCTGCGCGTCTGCGGCGAGGTGGTGGTGCCGGTACAGCACATGCTGGTGGCCGCCGCCGGCACGGACGCGGCCACCGCCACCCGCGTCTACTCGCATCCCTCCGCGCTGCTCCAGTGCCGCCAGAGCCTCGCCCGCCTCGCCCCGCAGGCGCAGCCGCAGGCCGCCCTCTCCACCACGGGCGCCATCGAGGCGGCGATGAACGAGCCCGGCGCGCTCGCCATCGGCAACGAGCGCTCGGCGGAACTCTACGGCGCCACGGTCCTGGCCCGGGACATCGGCGACGAGCCGGGCAACGAGACGCGCTTCGTCGCGCTCTCCCGGCAGGACGCGCCGCCCACGGGGGACGACAAGACCTCGCTGGCGTTCACCACGCAGCACGACCGGCCCGGGTCGCTGGTGGAGATGCTCAGCCTCTTCGCCGCGCGCGGCATCAACATGACGCGCATCGAGTCCCGGCCCACGCGCCGGCAACTGGGGACGTACGTGTTCTTCCTGGACGTCCAGGGCCATCGCGCGGAACCGCCCCTGGCGGAGGTGCTGCCGGAAGCGGAGCGCCTGGCGCACTGGCTGCGGGTGCTGGGCTCGTATCCTCGGTGGGCCGTGCCCGGCTGACCGCTACCATGCCCCGGCACGAGGAGGCGCCGGGCAGCCAACGTGCTCGCACGGCGACGATGCGGAGGGTGTGATGCCGGAGATCCCGGACCTGGAGGCCATCCGCCACTACCTCATGCCGCGCCTGGACGGCCTCACCGTCACGCGCACCGCCGCCCCCATCCCGTGGATCGTCCGCTCGGGAGCGGGCGGACTGGACGCGCTGGTGGGGCGGCGCTTCGGGGAGATCCACCGGCTGGGGAAGTTCCTGCTCTTCTTCGTGGACGACGGCAGCATCCTGGTGGTGAACCCCATGCTCACGGGCCGCTTCCACTGGGTGGAGGCGGACGCGAAGAAACCCGGCATGCTGGGGGTGGTGCTGGGCTTCGACGATGGCCACGAACTGCGGTACTCAGATCTGCGCCGCATGGGCCGCTGGTACCTGGTGCCGGACCAGGCCAGCGTGTCCACCGTGCCGCAGATGGAGAAACTGGGCCCGGACGTCCTGTCCCTGGACGAGGACGCCTTCGTGGCCCTGATGCGGAACCGACGCGGGCAGTTGAAGAACACCATCACCAACCAGGAGATCCTGGCCGGCATCGGCAACGCCTACTCGGACGAGATCCTGTGGGCGGCGGGCATCCACCCGCACCGCAAGGGGTCCACGCTGGAGGAGGCGGACTGGAGGCGGCTGCACCAGGCCATCCGCTCCGTGCTGGAGGAGTCCATCCGCGTGGTGGAGGAGACCGTGCAGGAGGAGGGGCTGGGCCGCAAGGAGGAATGGCGTCAGCATCTGAAGGTGCACCGCCGCGCGGGGGAGACGTGCCCGCGATGCGGGGGCGACGTGCGCGGCCAGGTGCGCGGCGGCAGCGAGACCAACTACTGCGTGACCTGCCAGCCGCTCTTCGGCTGACGGCCACCGGCAGTACCAACATCAGGACGCGGGCGGGAAGCGGGTCGGCATGAAGGTCATCGGCAAAGAGATCGGGTCGGGGCTCGCCTCCATGTACGGCGAGATCGAACGCCGCGTGAAAATTGAGGGGGAGCGCGAACTGCGCGTGGAGCCGTTCGAGGGCGGCTCCTTCTCCAACATCGAGTGGACGGAGGACGCGGTCGTGCTCTCCCTGCACAACGGTGTCCCCACGCACGCGCTGCCGCACGTCCTGGGCATCGCCCTGCAGCACATCCGCCAGCGTCTGGACCGCTACCCAGGCGTGCTGCGCGGCCAGAAGGAGATCGAAGGCGGCCCGGTGCTGCGCTCTGCCCTGCGGGAACTGGTCATGGGCCCGGAGGCGGAGATGCGCCTGGCCCCGCTGGGCCTGGAGATGCAGTGGGAGGTGGAGCAGCGCCACGCCGGCCTGAAGGACCTGCTGCGCGAGGCGCCGGAGGACTGGGACGAGGTGGGGACGCCCGGCAACGCCTTTGCCGCGCTCCAGTACGCCCGCTTCACCCTGGAGCACCCGGAGGAACTGTGGGCGCCCCTGCGTGACACCTTCCGCCAGCGCCTCCCCGCCGCCGCGGAGCACGGCGAGGGCGTGGTGCAGGTGGTGCGGGAGAGCGGCTGGAAGACCCCGGGCGCCTGCCTGCAGTCCCTGGTGGCGGCCCGCGACGAGCTCGGCCTCGGCGAGGTGGCCCAGATCGAGGACCGCCAGCGCGGCGTCCGCGTCTGAGGGTCCAAGGGACGGAGCGTGACTGCGCGCCGCCCTTCCCTCACCCCCTCGCAGACACGGGTGTGGGGCGGATCGGCCTAGCCGCCGGCGGCGGCGCCCATCTCCACCTGCGAGGCGTTGCCCGTCCAGCCCACCAGGAAGGGGTGCCATTCCTGGTAGCGGTTCAGGTAGGACGCGTACATCACGGCCGGGTGGGTGGACGGGCGCGTGGGCTCCTTCAGGAGGGCCATGCGCGCCTCCTGCGGCGTGCGGCCGCCCTTGCGGTGGTTGCACTCCCGGCAGGCCGTCACCAGGTTCTCCCAGGCGTGCGAGCCGCCTCGGTGCTTGGGCATCACATGGTCCAGGGTGAGTTGGCCGCCGCGCTGGCCGCAGTACTGGCAGCGCTCGCCGTCGCGGGCGAAGACTTCTCGGCGGGTGAGACGGGGGCGGGGGTGGGGGCGGCGGACGAAGTGGGAGAGGCGGATGACGGAGGGCGTGGGGAACGTGCGAAGTGATGAGCCTGGTATAGGCTCCTCGCCCTCTTCGAGTATCTCCGCCTTGCCTCGGAAGACGAGCACGAAGGCACGCTTCACCGAGCAGACGTTGAGAGGTTCGTAGTTCTGGTTCAACACCAGCGCGCGTCGCTGGACGGCCACATGCTCCTCGATCCCTGCGGCCGGCGCGCCCCGGCTGCCACTCGCTCCGCCCTGGCAGTGCGGCTTCGAGGATGGGTTCGGTTGCTGGAAGTGTACCGGATGCGGGAAGGGCCGGGGGCTGCGAGGGCTCGCCGGGACTCGGGGCGGCGGCGCTACTCGCCCGCCGCGGCGCCGCTTTCGCCTGACGTCCCTCCAGACGCGGTGGCAATCTCACCCAGGTCCGGGAGGATGGAGGACAGCGAGTCCTGCCACTCCTCCAGTTGGCGGAGCGGGTCGCTGAACTGCTCCGGCAGCGCCACGCCGATCACGCCGGCGTCGTCCAGGAAGTACGCGGCGATGCTGGAGTCCGCCACGCCCGTGGCCAGGGACTCGTTGGCGGGGTAGACCGCGAGCGCGAAGAGCGCGACCTGCACGTAGAGGATGCCGCGGATCAGCCCCACCACGCCGCCGCCTATGGAGTCCAACGGCCCCAGCATCAGCAGGCTGGCCGTGGTCTTGAGCACCTGCCCGATCACCGCCCCCGCGACCACCGCCCCGGCGACGATCGCGCCGAAGGAGAGGAAGCGACGCGTGGTGGCGTCCTCGATGAGGAAGTCCAGGTTGGCGGCCAGGTCGTCGTGGAGGGCGCCCGCCAGCACGATGCCCAGGACGATGGCGAGCAGCCATACGACCTGGCGGATGAGGCCCGTGCGGAAGCCGTTGAACGTCGTCCACGCGATGGCGGCGACGATGAGCAGGTCCACCCAGTTCATGGATCCCCGAACGCTGCCCGCCCACGTCCGAGTCTAGCAGCACGTTCGCTCAACCGCGCCTCAACCGGCGAAGGGACGGTCAGGCCTCCTGGAAGGCAAGGCCCTGGCGGCGCAGCGAGACCCAGCGCCCCGGGCCGTGGCCGAACACCAGGTGGTCCAGCACCTCGATGTCCATCGTGCGGCCGGCAGCGACGACCGTGCGGGTCAGTTCGACGTCGTCCGCGCTGGGCGTGGGGTCACCGCTCGGGTGGTTGTGGGCGAGCGCGATCTTCGTGGCGTTCAGGCGCACGGCGGCCTTGAAGACCTCCGCCACGCGCGCGCCCGCTGAGTTCACGGTGCCGCGGTAGGTGCGCGTGGGGGCGGTCAGCAGGCGGTTCTTCGTGTCCAGCGCCAGGACGTGCAACTCTTCCTGCTCCAGCACCTGCATGCGCTCGTGCAGCAGGCCGGCGATGTGCTCCGGGGAGGTCACCTGCGGCCGGTCCGCGCCCGGCTCCAGGGAGAGCCGCCGCCCCAGTTCGAACGCCGCCACGATCATGCCGGCCTTCACCGGGCCCATGCCGTGCGCGTCCGCCAGGGTGGGGATGTCCGCCGCCGCCAGTGCGCGCAGGCCCCCCATCTCCCGCAGGAGTCCGCGCGAGACGTCCATCACGTCCTGCTGGGCGGTGCCCGTGCGCAGGAGGATCGCCACCAGTTCGTCCAGGCGCAGGGACTCCGGACCCAGGCGCTCCAGCCGCTCGCGCGGGCGGTCGTCCGCGGGCATCTCCGTGAGCCGCGCGGAGCGGTACGCGACCGCCGGGGACGCCTCGCGCTCCACGTGGGGCGCAGGGCCGCGCAGGTCAGAGACGAGGCGGGGCGCTCGGGTGCGGGGGGCGGTGGTGGTCATGACTCCGCCCGCGCGGTGCGCTCCAGCGTGACGATGGTGTTGGTGCGTGGCCAGTGCAGCGCCTCGATCTCGTCGCCGGGCTGGAGTTCCATCGCGGACACGGCGCCTACCTCGAAGAGGCGGCTCTTGGGCTTCGCGTCCGGGTCCTGCGGGTCCCGCGTGGAGACCAGCAGGTAGTTCACCCGACCGAAGAACAGGAATCGGCCCTTGCGCCACTGGCGCTGGATGCGTCCGCGCGAGGTGACCGGCTCGGACATGAGGTCCCGCACGCTGTGGTACGCCTCCATGTCCACGGCCAGCGCGCCCAGGCCCAGCAGGATCACGATCAGGATGGTGCTGGGCAGTTCCATCAGGGCCAGCACCAGCAGGCCGGTTAGCAGGAGCGCGGACGGCACGAAGATCGCCGTGCGGATCAGCAGCCCCACGCGGTGGTTGGGGCGGTACTCCAGGTACCGGTCGTCCCACTCAGGGATCGCCATGGTCAGCCGCCCGGGATGATCAACTCGTCGCCGATGCCCAGGGAGGACGCGTCCGGCAAGTTGTTGGCGGAGATGATCTCGTTCATGAAGGTGGTGACGTCCGTCCCGGGTGGCGCGAAGCGCTCCGCAATGGCGTACAGGGTGTCCCCGGACTGCACCACGTAGGTCTGCTGCTGCGGCTCCTGCGTGGGTTCCTCCGTGGGCTCCGGCGTGGCGGTCTCCGTGGGTTCCGGCGTGGGGGTGGGCTCCGGCGTGTCCGTGGGCTCAGGCGTGGGCGTAGCAGTGGCCGTGGGCGTGTTCACGAGGCCGGCGATGGAGTCCGGCGGCCCGTCCTCGTCTGCGCCCGCGGGCGGCAGCACCAGCAGCCAGACGGCCACCACGGAGCCCACGAGCAACGCGAGGAAGGAGCCGCGGTAGACGCGGTAGGAGGGCAGCGCCAGCGCCGGGTCCATGCAGCGTTCGCAGAGGGCGTCCCCGTGGGCGTCACAGTACAGCGCGCCGCAGCGCGGGCACTCCTGGGTAGCGTCGTCGTCGCATTGGAAGCACGGCACGGAGGGAGGTTACCACCCCGCCTTCACACATCCGAGCATTCCTCGACACTCCCTCAACCGGGGTAGCCGCAGGAGCGGCCCGCCCGGGGACGAGACAGGGGCGCCGGCTGATGCCGGCGCCCCTGAGATGGACCGAGACGGTCCGGTGCGAGGGCGAAGCCTACTTGAGCTCCACCTTGGCGCCGGCCTCTTCCAGGGCCTTCTTGGCGGCTTCGGCGTCCGCCTTGTTGACGCCTTCCTTGATCGGCTTGGGGGCGGCTTCCACCAGGTCCTTTGCCTCCTTGAGGCCCAGGGCGGTGAGTTCGCGGACCACCTTGATGACGCCGATCTTGTTGGCGCCGAACTCAGACAGCACCACGGTGAAGGAGTCCTGCTCCTCCTCCGCGGCGGCGGCGCCACCACCGCCGGCGGCGGGTGCGGCCATGGCCACCGGGGCCGCGGCCGTCACGCCGAACTCTTCCTCGATCGCGCTGTTCAGGTCCCGCAGCTCGATCAGGGTCATGCCCTTGATGACTTCCAGGACTTCTTCAACCTTGGACATCTCTGCCTCCTCAGGCCGTCCGCAACGGGCGGCGGCTGTATGTGCTCCGCGTACGGACGGCTACGCCGCCGACTCTTCCAGTTGCTTGGCGCGGGCCTCCACCAGGCCCACGAACTTGCGCTGCGTGGCGACCAGCAGCCCGCTGAACTCCGCCACCTTGCCAATGACGTTGCCGGCCAGCCTGGCCACCAGTTCGTCACGCGTGGGCAGGGTGGCCAGGTCGCGGATATACGCCTCGTCCACCACCTCGCCGCCCACCACGGCGCGGCGGATCTGGACCTTGGAGTCCGCGTTGGCGCGCAGGTACTCCACCAGCGCCTTGGACGGCGCCACCGGCTCGTCGAAGCCCACGATGATCGCCGTGGGCCCCTCCGCCAGTTCCACGAACTGCGGCCGCCCGGCCTGCTCCGCGGCCAGCCGGAGCAGCGTGTTCTTCACCACGTGCATCTCCGCGCCGGCCTCACGCAGCCGCGCGCGCAGTTCCGTCTGCTTCGCCATGGAGATGCCCTGGTACTGCGCGGAGATCGCGATCTCCGCGCGGCCAATGACTTCCACCAGCGTGGCGACCTGCTCCACCTTCTTGGGTGTGGGCATCCGCTCCTCCTGTGTCTGCCGCGTCCATCTCCAGCCGGAGACGAAGACGCGCCCTGCACCGCCAGTGGTGAGGACGCGACGGCGGCCGCTCTGCCCCGAAAGGTGGGGCGGCCGAGGGGTGCGCGATGCCTCGCCTGCACAGGTGGCCGGACTCGGCCGTTATCCCCTGGGGGACCCATGGTCTCTGGCGGCAGCCCCCTCGTGCGAGGAGGGCCGGGATGAGAAGTATGGGGCGGGCGCCGGGTACCGTCTACACGGCGACCCCGGACACCCGCGCTCAGTTCCTGTCAGCGGCGGATCAGGAGGAGGACGTCCCCCCGGACTTCAACTCCGCCAGGTCCAGCGTGACGCCGGGCCCCATGGTGGAGGACAGGGATGCCCCCCGGATGAGTTCGCCCTTCGTCCCAGCCGGACGGTTGCGCTGGATCTCCCCCACCATGGCGCGCAGGTTGTCCGCGATCTGCTCCGGGGTGAAGGACACCTTCCCCAGGATCACGTGGATCACGTTGCTGCGGTCCATGCGGAAGTCCACGCGGCCGGCCTTGGCCTCCTGCACGCCCCGGGCAATGTCCTCCGCGCCCAGCACCGTGTTGTTGCGGGGGTTGGGCATCAGGCCCCGGGGGCCCAGCACGCGGCCCAGGCCACCCACCTTGCCCATCAGTTCGCGCTGGGCAATGGCCACGTCAAAGTCCGTGAACCCGCCCTGCACGCGGGCAATGAGGTCGTCGCCCCCCACGATGTCCGCACCCGCGGCCTGCGCGGCCGCGGCGGCCTCGCCCTCCGCGAAGACGGCCACGCGCACGTCCTTGCCCACGCCGTGCGGCAGCACCACGGAACCACGCAACTGCTGGTCCGCGTGGCGGCCGTCCAGGCCCGTCTTCAGGTGGAGTTCCACCGTCTCGTCAAACTTGGCCGTCGCGCAGTCCTTGACCAGCGCCACCGCCTCCGTGACCGGGTACGCGCGCGTGCGGTCCACCTTCTCGCGGAGCGCGCCGATTCGCTTGGCAACCTTGGGCATGGCTACTTGACCTCGATCCCCATGGAGCGGGCAGAGCCCTCGATGATGCGCATGGCCTGCTCGATGTCCGTGGTGTTCATGTCCGGCAGCTTGGTCTGCGCAATTTCCTTCAGCTGGGCCTGGGTGATGGTCCCGGCCTTCTGCTGCACGTTCTTGGACGAGCCCTTGTCGATGCCGGCGGCGCGGCGCAGCAGGTCAGAGGCCGGCGCCGTCTTCAGCACGAACTGGAACGAGCGGTCCTCGAAGATGGTGATCTTCGCGGGGACGATGCCGGTCATGGCCTTTGTCTGCTCGTTGTAGGCCTTGCAGAACTCCATGATGTTGATGCCGTGCGGGCCCAGGGCGGTACCCACGGGCGGCGCCGGGTTGGCTGATCCTGCCTTGATCTGCAGGGTCAGCACGTGACGGACCTTCTTCGCCATGCGTGTCTCCTATCGCCCCCGGCCTGTCGTCCGCCGCGCGGACTGCCGGGCGCTCCCTCGTACTGAGGTCACTGGTTGCTTCCAGGGGGACGAGTCCCCCGACTGGACTGTGTTGTCTCCTGCGTCCGCTTGCGCGGCTACTGCTTCTCGACCTGCAGGAAGTCGAGTTCCACCGGGGTCTCCCGGCCGAACATGGAGACGAGTACGCGCACGCGCCCGCGCTCCATGTCGATCGAGTCCACGATGCCGATCATGTCGCTGAACGGGCCGTCCGTGACCAGCACCTGCTGGCCGATCTCGAAACCCACGTTCACGCGCGGCTGGGCCTGCGCCACGTCCCGGATCATCTGGTCCACCTCTGCGTCCGGCATCGGCGTGGGCCGTTCCTTCTGCTCGGAGGTGGTGGAGGCAAAGCCGGTGACGCCCGGGGTGTTGCGGACCACGTGCCAGGTGTTCTCCGTCATCACCATCTGGACAAAGACGTAGCCCGGGAACTTCTTGTGGGAGACGGTCTTGCGCTGGCCGTTCTTGATCTCGATCTCTTCAACGGTGGGGATGAACACCTGGAAGATCTTGTCCCCCAGGTCCATCGCCTTCACGCGCTGCTCCAGGGAGGTCTTCACCTTGTTCTCGTACCCGGAGTAGGTCTGCACGATGTACCAGGCGCGCCCGTCAGCGACCGGCGCCTCTGCTTCCTCGGCGGCCTGGACCTGCTCTTCGGTGTGCGTGTCAGCCATGGAGCGTTCCTTCCTCGGCCGGAGCATCCCCGCCCTGGTGGCGGCGCGGCTCCGTCCGGGATGCGTGCGGTCTAGCCGAGGATCGTCTGTTCGACGAACCAGCCAAAGAGCAGGTCAGCGGCGCCCAGGACCATGCCCAGGAGCAGCGAGACCACGATCACCACGAAGGTCAGGTTCCCCACCTCCCGGCGGTTCGGCCAGGTGACCTTCCGCAGTTCGGAGATGATGTCCTGCGCCCAGCGGGGTTTCAGGAGAGACCCCTTGCGGTGGCTTTCCGTGGGGCTGGAGGTAGACGCCGTCACCTGAGGCGACGAACGCTGCGGCTGTGACCGCTGCTGGCGCTGCTGACGGCGCTCTGCGCGCTGCTGCGCGCGGCGCATTTCTCGGCCCATGATTCCGTCCTGACTCCCGCCTCTGGCGGTGCGTGCGTCGGGGTGGGAACGGCCGGACGACGGGGTTGGTTACCGCGTCTCCCGGTGCGCAACGGCGCGGCGGCAGGAGGGGCAGTACTTCCGCAGCTCCAGCCGTTCCGGATCGTTCCGCTTGTTCTTCTTCGTCGTGTAATTCCGCTCCCGGCACTCCGTACACGCGAGTGTGATGTGGTCGCGGTCCTCGCCCTTCTTGGCCACGGTTCGCTTCCTCTACTGCTCGCGCCGCTCCTGTGGTCCACGCGGATGCGGGACTGCCGGGACTCGCGATGGTACTCCCTCCGGCCCGTCTACCTGAACCGGCAGACGGACCGGGGGTGTGGATTTCTGTCTCTTGAGCCTACTCGACGATCTGGGTGACCACGCCGGCGCCCACCGTGCGGCCGCCCTCGCGGATCGCGAAGCGCAGGCCCTCCTCGATCGCGATCGGGTAGATCAGCTCGATGTCCATCTGCACGTTGTCGCCAGGCATCGCCATCTCCATGCCCTCAGGCAGGTTGATGGAGCCCGTC